>NZ_DAMCPG010000014.1:0-103077 GCF_032106685.1 Massilia sp. | reverse complement strand
GAATACCGGCCTGTCACGCCGGGGGTCGCGGGTTCGAGCCCCGTCCGCTCCGCCACTCAAAATACTCCGAATTTGGAGCGGTAGTTCAGTTGGTTAGAATACCGGCCTGTCACGCCGGGGGTCGCGGGTTCGAGCCCCGTCCGCTCCGCCAGATTCAGCATTACCGGAGCGCCACGACGGCGCTTCGACAGAGAAGAGGCGAACGCGAGTTCGCCTTTTTTTTTAACTTGTGCTTTGAAGCCATTTCCAAAGTGATTGGTGACCATGTTTGATTTTGTACGTAACAACAAGCGCGTGATGTACGGTGTGTTGGCACTGCTGATCGTGCCTTCGTTCATTTTCGTCGGTGTCGACAGCTACCAGAACCGTGGCGACAGCGCCGCCGGCGTGGCCGAAGTCGATGGTCGCAGCATCACCCAGCAGGAATGGGACGATGCCCAGCGCCGCCAGATCGACCAGGCCCGCCAGCAGCTCGGCCCGCAGTTCGACCAGAAGATGTTCGACACCCCGGAAGCCAAGCGTGAAGTGCTGGAAAACCTGGTCGCCGAGCGTGCCGTGAATGCCGCCATCGCACGCAATCACCTGACCGTGAGCGACCAGGCCATCTTCAAGGCCATCAACGAGATCCAGGGCTTCCGCAAGCCCGACGGCAGCTTCGACATGGACCAGTACAAGGCCGCGCTGGCCGCCCAGGGCATGACCCCGGAAATGTTCGACGCGCGCATGCGCCGCGACATGGCGATCCAGCAGCTGGCCGGTTCGGTCCAGGCGACCGCCTTTGCGCCGCGCTCGGTCGCCAGCCGCATCTCGGACATCAACGACCAGGAACGCGAAGTCCAGGAACTGCTGTTCCCGATCGCGGCCTACCTGCCGCAGGTCAAGGTCACCGACGAGATGGTGAAAGCCTATTACGACAAGAACGCCCAGCTGTTCCAGATCCCCGAGCAGGTAAAGGCCGAGTACGTCGTGCTGGACCAGGCCGCGGTCGAGAGCCAGGTGTCGGTCAGCGACGCCGAAGTGGAGCAGTTCTACAAGGCCAACGAGAAGCGCTTCGTCACGCCCGAGCAGCGCACCGCCAGCCACATCCTGATCACCAAGGCGCCAGGCGCCAAGCCGGCCGAGGAAGCCGCCGCCAAGGCCAAGGCCGAAGCGGTGCTGGCCGAGGTACGCAAGAACCCGGCCGACTTCGCGGCGATCGCCAAGGCGCAGTCGCAGGATCCGGGCTCGGCGGGCCAGGGCGGCGACCTGGGCGTGGTCGAGAAGGGGCTGTTCGCCAAGCCGGTCGAGGAAGCGATCTATTCGCTCAAGGAAGGTGAAGTCAGCGGCATCGTGCCGTCGGAGTTCGGCTTCCACATCATCAAGGTCACCGCCATCAAGCCGTCGCAGCAAAAGCCGCTGGAGGCAGCGAAGGCCGAGATCGCCGACGAGCTGAAGAAATCCAAGCTGTCGAAGAAGTACTCGGAATTGGCCGAGAGCTTCAACGACATCGTCTACGAACAGTCGGACAGCCTGAAGCCGGCCGCCGACAAGCTGGGCCTGCAGATCCACACCGTCGACGGCTTGGGCCGCAAGCCGAATCCTGCCCTGGGCGCCGAGCCGTACAACAACGAGAAGTTCCTGGCCGCGCTGTACTCGACCGACGCGCTGAAGAACAAGCGCAACACCGAAGCCGTCGAAGTCGCGCCGGCCGTCCTGATCGCCGGCCGCGTCGTCGAATTCAAGCCGGCCACCAAGCGTCCGCTGGCCGAGGTCGAAGCGGCGATCCGCCAGCGCGTGACCCAGGAAGAAGCGCTGCGCCTGGCGCGCGAAGCCGGCGAAGCCAAGCTGAAGGCCGCCAAGGCATCGGGCGACGCCGCCGGTTTCGGCGAGGTCAAGGTCCTGTCGCGCACCAAGGAGCCGGTCATCAACACCGCCGCCGCCCTGGCCGTGTTCAAGGCCGACGTGACCAAGCTGCCGGCCTATGTCGGGGTGGAAGTCCCGAACGTCGGCTATGGCGTCTACCGCATCGGCAAGGTGTCGCAGCCGGCCCAGGTCGACCAGGCGCGCCGCGCGCAGGAAGCGCAGCAGATCAACGGCCTGGTGGGCCAGGCCGAGCTGTACAACTTCGTCGAGGCGGTGAAGGTCAAGGCCAAGGCGAAGATCCATGCGGCGGCCGCGAAGGCAGCGCAGGCCGAGTAAGCCTGTTGTCGGATCGAGAAAGAACCCGGGTGCGCGAGCAGCCGGGTTTTTTTACGTCTGGCGTTGTCGTGGTTTGTACCGGAGTCGGCTGCGCCGATCGTAGGGTGGGCGCCCCGTGCCCACGCGAAAGCATGATCAGTGTTGTCGCAGGATATTGAGGCGGCGGCCGCGTATCGGCGGCGTTCGAGAAGCGGTCCGTTAGCGCTATGTCCATGGCGAGCGCCGCGGAGCGAGGCGTTCCCGATAAGGACTGCGGATAGGCACGTAACGCGTGGGCACGGGTGCCCACCCTACGTCCGGGCGGCATGGCGGTTGTTAGGCCGCCATCAGCGCCTGCGCCGCGTTCGCGAAATCCTCGGGCGCGATGTCGGCCAGTTCCAGCACGCGGGCTTTGTCGTACTGGACGAAATTGCGGTCGATCGAGCGCAGGTAGGCCGGGTCGTAGTGTTCGACCAGCAGCTGGTCGACCAGGGCCGGCATGTCGCCGGCCCTGGCCATCGCGTGCCAGGCGTCGATCTTCACGCGGCCGTGCAGCTGTACCAGGTGCTCGAGCTGGCCGTTCAGGGCCTCGGCGTTGCGCGCGAAGTGCTGGTAGTCCTCCATCAGCAGGCGAACCCGGTTCGGGCGCGACAGGGTGAGGGCGATGCAGGGCGAGGCGCGCATGCGCTCCATCACGGCGTCCGGCACGCGCAGGTTGCCGACCTTCTTGCTTTCCGACTCGACGAACACCGGCCTGGCCGGATCGAAGTGGCGCAGCTTGTTCCAGATCCGGCTCTCGAACATCTTCTGCGAGGGCTGCGGCTCGTCGGGCAGGTGGCCCAGCACCGAGCCGCGGTGGGCCGCCAGGCGCTCCAGGTCGAGCACCTGGGCGCCGGCCGCGTCCAGGGTCTCGAGCAGGCGGCTCTTGCCGCTGCCGGTGGTGCCGCAGATCACGCGGAAGTCGACCGCCGGCGGTTGTTCCAGCGCCGCGCTGACGTAGGCGCGGTAGGCTTTATAACCGCCGTCGAGCTGCACCACCGGCCAGCCGATCCGGGCCAGGATGTGGGCCATCGCGCCGCTGCGGTTGCCGCCGCGCCAGCAATAGACCAGGGGTTTCCAGTCGCGCGGCTTGTCGGCGAACAGCGTATCGATGTGGCGCGCGATGTTGTGCGCGACCAGCGGCGCGCCGAGCTTCTTCGCCTCGAAGGCGCCGACCTGCTTGTACAGGGTGCCGACGCGGATGCGCTCCTCGTCGTTCAGCACCGGGCAGTTGATCGCCCCGGGAATGTGGTCGAGCGCGAACTCGCCCTCGCTGCGCGCGTCGATGATGGTGTCGAAGCTGTCCAGCTCGGGGTAGATGTCGGCGAAGCTCAGTACGGCGGGGTATTTCATCGTGATTGGATCAGGGCCTTGAAGGTGGGCCAGATGTTATTGAGGATAATCGGATGGGCCTGGGCGTTCGGATGCAGGCGGTCGGCCTGGAACAGCGCGGGCTTGTCGGCCACGCCTTCCAGCATGAAGGGCACCAGCGGCGCCTTCACTTCCTTCGCCAGGTTCTCGTACATGCTGAAGAAGCGTTCCGTGTACGCACGGCCATAGTTCGGCGGCATGCGCATGCCGATCAACATGACCTTCGCATCCTGCTTCTGCGACATGGTCGCCATCTGGCGCAGGTTGGCCTCGGCGGCGGCCACCGGCAGGCCGCGCAGGCCATCGTTGGCGCCCAGTTCGATGACGACGACCTGCGGCTTGTGCTGGTCCAGCAGGGCCGGCAGGCGCGCGCGCCCGCCGCTGGTGGTCTCGCCGCTGATGCTGGCGTTGACGATGCGGGCGTCGATCTTCTCGGCTTTCAGCTTTCGTTCGAGCAGGGCGACCCAGCCGGCGCCACGCGCCAGGCCATACTCGGCGGACAGGCTGTCACCCAGCACGAGGACGGTTTTTGGTGCAGAATAGGCGCTCGCCGACGCGGCCAGCATGAGCGCACCGACAGACAATTTCTTGAGAATAGCAAGCATGCGTGATAATCCCGAGGCTTTCAAAAATGACCCTGCCACTGCAAAGGGACGGCCGGCCGCGATCGAAGTCAGCGGCCTGTCGAAGCGGGTGGCGGACGCCAGCGGCGAACTCACCATCCTGCACAACATCGATTTTACCGTGCAACCGGCCGAGACGCTCGCGCTCGTCGGCGCCTCGGGCTCCGGCAAGTCCACGCTGCTCGGCCTGCTGGCCGGGCTCGATACCCCGAGCAGCGGCAAGGTCCTGCTCGACGGCACCGACATCTTCGCGCTCGACGAGGACGGCCGTGCCGCGTTCCGCAAGGCCAAGCTCGGCTTCGTGTTCCAGTCCTTCCAGCTGCTGGCCCACCTGAATGCGCTCGAGAACGTGATGCTGCCGCTCGAGCTGCGCGGCGACGCCGATGCGCGCGCCAGGGCCGAGGCCATGCTCGGGCGCGTCGGCCTGTCGAGCCGGCTGAAGCACTATCCGAAGTACCTGTCGGGCGGCGAGCAGCAGCGCGTCGCCCTGGCGCGCGCCTTCGTGACCGAGCCGCCGCTGCTGTTCGCCGACGAGCCGACCGGCAGCCTGGACGCCGCCACCGGCGAGGCCGTGATCGGGCTGATGTTCGAACTGAACCGCGAACGCGGCTCGACGCTCGTGCTGGTAACCCACGACCCGGCGATGGCGGCGCGCTGCGGGCGGACGCTGACGATTGCGGCAGGCCGCCTGGCCTGACGCTTTTCGTAGGGTGGACCGGGCCACGAAAGGCACCTGTGTCCACGCGGTCGTACGGTGGCGTGCCGCAACGTCACCGGTACGCCAATTCGCCGCTGTACACGACCGTTGGCGATCAAGCCAAAGGCGCAGGCACGCCCGTGGCGAGTCCGCGTGGGCACAGGTGCCCACCCTACAAAATCCGGTCGTGCCGTCGCTTTTCGTAGGGTGGGCTCTTGAGCCCACGCGGTCGTACCGGCGCGCACCTGGCGAGAGCGCGTGGGCACGAGTGCCCACCCTACGAACGCTCAGCGCGCGGACACGAGTCCGTTCAGCACCTTGCGTATCGCCGCCGGCAATTCCCCGGCCGTCATCCCGATCGGGCCGACGCCTTCCTCGACCAGCCGGTCCGCCGCCGCGCCATGCAGCCACACCGCGCCGACGGCCGCTTCCCAGGCCGGCCAGCCCTGGGCCAGCAGGGCGCCGCAGACGCCCGCCAGCACGTCGCCGGTGCCGCCCGTGGCCAGGCCCGGGTTGCCGGTCGGGTTGAGCGCCATGCAGCCTTCCTGGGCCGCGATGACGGTGCCCGAGCCCTTGAGCACGGCGACCGCATTGAAGCGGCGCGCCAGGTCGCGCGCCGCCTTCATGCGGTCGGCCTGGACCTCGGCGGCGCCGATCCCGAGCAGGCGCGCCGCCTCCAGCGGATGCGGCGTGACGATCGTCTCGCCCTGGCGCCGCGCCAGGCGCGCCTGCAGGTCGGTGCTGGCGGCCAGCAGGTTCAGGCCGTCGGCGTCGATCACGAGCGGGGCCGTGCCGTCGATGCCGTGGCCGAGCGCCCGCATCGACTCGACCGAATCGCCCATGCCCGGACCGAGCACCAGCGTTTGCGATTCGAACTTGAAGGCGTTCGAGGCGCGGAACATCAGCTCGGGCTGCAGCTGGTCGAAGCCCGGGCCCGGGTCGACCGTCACGACGAACACCCGGCCGGCGCCCGCGTACAGCGCGCCGCGGCCGGCGAGCACCGCGGCGCCCTGCATCCCGCGCGCGCCGCCGACGATGGCGACGTCGCCGAACATGCCCTTGTGCGAGCCCTGGCGGCGCGGCGCCAGCGAGGCCGCGAACAGCGCCGGCGCCGCCAGCTGGGCCAGCGCCGGCGGGAACAGCTTGGCCTCGATGCCGAGATCGTCGACGTGGACGACGCCCGCGTGGTCGCGTCCGTGCGCGGTGTGCAGGCCAGGCTTGTCGCCGATGAAGGTGATGGTGTGGGTGGCGCGCACGGCGACGCTGCCTTCGCCCACGGGCATGCCGGTGTCGGCGTCGAGCCCGCTCGGCACGTCCAGCGCCAGCACCGGGCAGCGCATGGCGTCCAGCGCCGTCACCAGTTCCAGGTAGCGGCCGACCAGGTTGCGCGCCAGGCCGATGCCGAACAGGCCGTCGACCACCAGCGACCAGTCGCGCGTGTTCGGCGCGACGTCGGCGAAATTGGCGCCGCTGGCGCGCGCCCGGGCCAGGGCCTGGGCGGTTTCCGGCGAGGGCTGGCCGCCCGTCGGGGCGAAGTAGAGCACCACGACGTCGAGGCCGGCCTCGCCGAGGTTGGCGGCGACCTCGAGGGCGTCGCCGCCGTTGTTGCCGGGGCCGGCCAGCACCAGCACCGGCTGGGCGCGCGCCTCGCCGACCAGGCTTAGGGCGAGGTCGGCGGCGGCGCGGCCGGCGCGGCGCATCAGGGTGCCCGTTTCCAGTTCCCGCATCGCGGCCTCCTCGACCGCCCGGATCTGGGCCACACTGTAAAGCTTGCTGTTCATACTGCTTCCTCGCCTTCTGCACATTGATATCGAATGCCTGCATTGTGCCCGATCCGGCGCGGGAGGCGTCTACAATATGCCAAAACCACAACCTGCAAGAGGACACGACATGGATTGGCAGTTCTGGATCGACCGCGGCGGCACCTTCACCGACATCGTGGCGCGCCGCCCGGATGGGCGGCTGGTGACGCACAAACTGCTGTCCGAGAATCCGGAACAGTACCGCGACGCCGCCGTGGCCGGGATCCGCCACCTGCTCGGCGTCGAACCAGGCGCAAGCTTGCCGGCCGCCGCGGTCGAGGCGGTCAAGATGGGCACCACGGTCGCGACCAACGCCCTGCTCGAGCGCAAGGGCGAGCCGACCGTGCTGGCCATCACCCGGGGCTTTCGGGACGCGCTGCGCATCGCCTACCAGAACCGGCCGCGCCTGTTCGACCGCCACATCGTGCTGCCCGAGCTGCTGTACGCCGAGGTGATCGAGGTCGCCGAGCGCGTCGGCGCCCACGGCGAGGTGGTGCAGGCGCTCGACGAGGCGGCCACGCGCGCCGCGCTGCAGGAAGCCTACGACCGCGGCCTGCGCGCGCTCGCGATCGTCTTCATGCACGGCTACCGCTACACGGCGCACGAGGCGGCGGTGGCGCGCATCGCGCGCGAGATCGGCTACACCCAGGTCTCGACGTCGCACCAGACCAGCCCGATGATGAAGCTGGTCGCGCGCGGCGACACCACCGTGGTCGACGCCTACCTGTCGCCGATCCTGCGCCGCTACGTCGACCAGGTCGCCCTTGAGTTGCCCGGCGTGAACCTGCAGTTCATGCAGTCCAGCGGCGGCATGACCGATGCGCGCGCCTTCCAGGGCAAGGACAGCATCCTGTCCGGCCCCGCCGGCGGCATCGTCGGCATGGTGCGCGCCAGCGTGCTAGCCGGCTTCGACAAGATCATCGGCTTCGACATGGGCGGCACCTCGACCGACGTCTCGCACTACGCGGGCGAGTTCGAGCGCGTGTTCGAGACCCAGGTCGCGGGCGTGCGCATGCGCGCGCCGATGATGAGCATCCACACGGTGGCGGCCGGCGGCGGCTCGGTCCTGCACTTCGACGGCAGCCGCTACCGCGTCGGCCCCGACAGCGCCGGCGCCAACCCGGGCCCGGCCAGCTACCGGCGCGGCGGGCCGCTGGCGGTCACCGATTGCAACGTCATGCTCGGGAAGATCCAGCCGGCGCACTTCCCCAAATTGTTCGGCCCGAATGCGAACGAGGCGCTCGACGTCGAGACGGTGCGCGCACGCTTCGCCGACCTGGCGCGCGAGATCGCGCTGGCCACCGGCGACGTGCGCACGCCCGAGCAGGTGGCCGAGGGCTTCATCCAGATCGCGGTCGGGAACATGGCCAATGCCATCAAGCAGATATCGGTGCAGCGCGGGCACGACGTCACCGAGTACGCGCTGACCAGTTTCGGCGGCGCCGGCGGCCAGCACGCCTGCCTGGTGGCCGACGCGCTCGGCATGAAGACCGTCTTCATCCACAGCCTGGCCGGCGTGCTGTCGGCCTACGGCATGGGCCTGGCGGACCAGAGCGCGATGCGCGAGCAGGCGGTCGAGGAAAAGCTGGGCGCGGCAAGCGTCGCGGCGCTGGCGGCGCGTCTCGATGCGCTGGCCGAGGCCGCCCGCGGCGAACTGCTGGCCCAGGGCGTGGGCGCGCAGCGCATCGACGTCATCCGCCGCGTGCACCTGCGCTACGAAGGCACCGACTCGGCCCTGGTGGTCGAGCACGGGAGCGCCGAGGCGATGCAGGCCCAGTTCGAAGCCGCCTACAAGCGCCGCTTCTCCTTCCTGATGCCGTCGCGCGCCCTGGTCATCGAGGCGATCTCGGTCGAGGCCCTGGGCCGCTCCGAAGCGCCGCCGGAGGTCATGGTCGACGGCGCCGTCGACGGCACGGCGGGCCGCGGGGAGCCGGCGCCCTCCGAGCGGGTGCGCATGTTCGGCAACGGCGAATGGCGCGACACCGGCATCTACCGCCGCGCCGGCATCCATCCGGGCGACGTCATCCGCGGCCCGGCCATCGTCGCCGAGGACAACGCCACCACCGTGGTCGAAGCCGGCTGGCAGGCCGAGGTGACGCCCTACAACCACCTGGTGCTGACGCGCGTGGAGGCGCTGCCGGAGCGGCGCGCGATCGGCACCACGGCAGACCCGGTCATGCTCGAGATCTTCAACAACCTGTTCATGTCGATCGCCGAGCAGATGGGCCTGCGCCTGCAGAACACGGCGTATTCGGTAAACATCAAGGAGCGCCTCGACTTCAGCTGCGCCATCTTCGACGCCGAGGGCAACCTGGTGGCGAACGCGCCGCACATGCCGGTGCACCTGGGCTCGATGGGCGAGAGCATCAAGACCGTGATGCGCGAGAACGCCGGTCGGATGCGCGCCGGCGACGTCTACGTGCTGAACGACCCCTACAACGGCGGCACGCACTTGCCGGACGTGACGGTGATCTCGCCGGTGTTCGACGAGTCGGGGCAGGAGATTCTTTTCTACGTCGGCTCGCGCGGCCACCACGCCGACATCGGCGGCACCACGCCGGGCTCGATGCCGCCGGACTCCAGCCACATCGACGAGGAGGGCGTCCTGATCGATAACTTCAAGCTGGTCGACGGGCTTGATGGCGTGCTGCGCGAGGCCGAGGCAAGGGCCTTGCTCGGCGGCGCGCGCTATCCGGCGCGCAATCCGGACCAGAACATGGCCGACCTGCGCGCCCAGGTGGCGGCGAACCGGAAGGGCGTCGAGGAACTGCACCGGATGGTGGCCCATTTCGGGCTCGACGTGGTGCGCGCCTACATGGGCCACGTGCAGGACAACGCCGAGGAGGCGGTGCGGCGCGTGATCGGCGCCCTGAAGGACGGCGCCTTCACGGTGGACCTGGACAACGGCGCGCGCATCCAGGTCGCGATCCGCGTCGACCGCGACAGCCGCAGCGCCGAGATCGATTTCACCGGCACCTCCGGTCAACTGCCGAACAATTTCAACGCCCCGTCGAGCGTGTGCATGGCGGCGGTGCTGTACGTGTTCCGCACCTTGGTCGAGGACGAGATCCCGCTGAACGGCGGCTGCCTGAAACCGTTGAAGGTGATCATCCCGCCGGGCTCGATGCTCAACCCGCATTATCCGGCCTCGGTGGTGTCGGGCAACGTCGAGACCTCGACCTGCATCACCAATGCGCTCTACGGCGCGCTGGGCGTAATGGCGGCCTCGCAGGGCACGATGAACAACTTCACCTTCGGGAATGCGAAATACCAGTACTACGAGACCATCTCCGGCGGCAGCGGCGCCGGCGCGGGATTCGACGGCACCGACGTGGTGCAGACCAACATGACCAATTCGCGGCTGACCGATCCCGAGATCCTCGAGTTCCGCTTCCCGGTGCGGCTGGAGAGCTATGCGATCCGCGCCGGTTCCGGCGGGGCGGGGCGCTGGCACGGCGGGAATGGCGGCGTGCGCCAGGTGCGCTTCCTCGAGCCGATGACGGCGGCGATCCTGTCGAACAACCGGATTTACGCACCGTTCGGCATGGCCGGCGGGGAGGAGGGCGCGCGCGGCGCCAACACGGTGCTGCGCGCCGACGGCAGTGTGGAGCAGGTCGGCCACATCGGCAAGGTCGAGATGGAAGCCGGGGACATGTTCGTCATCGAGACCCCGGGCGGCGGAGGCTACGGCAAACCGTAACGGAGGGACGTGGGGTGGACGGATTCGCCGCCCACGCGTCGATAGCCGGTGCCGGAATCGTCGCGAAGGATCTGGTATCGACGGTAGGGCAGGTGCTCCCTTCGCGACGGATCGGTTCGACCTTGAACGCGTGGACGGGAAACCCGTCCACCCTACGCCCCTGATCTGACGTGAGCGATATGAGCGAGGGCGGCCATATCGGAAGCCGCCCGTATGGTCAGGTCGAGATCCCGTACTTCCTGCGCAGCCCCATGTACTCCTCCAGCAGCGGCTCCAGCCGCGGATGCTGGGCATCGACCGCCCGTATCTTCTCCAGCTGCTCGAAACACAATTCGCCCAGCGGGTGATCCCAGCCCAGCTCGGCGATCTGGCGCAGGATGCCGCCTGCCGCCGCGATCATCACCTGCAAATTGCCCGGGACCATGTGCAGCGCCTCGAGCAGGGTTTGCACCGCCCCACGCACGTCGCCCATGTTGCGCTTCTCGTCGGCCACGCCGAGCAGGATCTGGGCCTGGGCCGCCAGCTGCTGGTGCATGCCGTCGGCCAGGTCGCGCCGACCGCAATCGGCGAAGACCTGCAGCGCGTCCTCGGTGCGCATGCCGCTGGCGGGGTCGTTCACCACCGTCATCATCACTTCCTGGGCCTGGCCATCGAGGCGCTGGGCGAGGCAGGAACGCACCAGGCCGACGCGCAGGCCCGTCGACAGGCCGCTGCTGGCGCGCACCGCCGTCACCGCGGCGTGCAGGTCGCTGACGCTTGCGGCCCGATCGCCGCCGGCTTCGTGCACGGCCGCGTTGGCGATCGCCACGCAGGCGTCGACCTCGGGACTGGCGCGCAGCGAACGTTCGAGGTCGCGCACCACGCCGGCCGCGGCCACGGGGTCGCCGCGCTTGACCAGGGCCTTGGCCAATTTCACGTGGTCCTCGGGGTCGCGAAATTCCGAGTAGCGCGCCTTGGCCACCACCTGCTTGAAGGAGCGCTCGGCGGCCGCGGCGTCGCCCGCTTCGAGTGCGACTTCGCCCAGCTTGCGCAGGCGGCGCACCATGTGCGGCGAGATCGATACCGCTTCCTCGAGGATCTTCTGGGCCTGGGCGTGGGCGCCGGCCGCCTCGTGGCAGCGGGCGAGGAGGTCGTAGGCCGCCATCAGGCGCGGGTTGGCCGAGATCAGCATCTGCAGGGTGTCGCGCGCCTCGTCGATGCGCCCCTGCGCGAACAGCGCGCGCGCCAGGCCCAGTCCGGCCCAGCCTAGCGGCTTGTAGCCGAGCACCTTGCGGTAGATCTGCTCGGCCTCGCCGTGCTCCTTCAGTTGGGCGTGCAGCTCGGCGCGCAGGCGCGCGAAGTCGAGGGCGTGGCGCGGGTGGGCCAGCTCGCTGGCGGCGGCCGAACGGATCGCCTCCCTTACATTGCCCTTGGCTACCAGCTGCCAGGTCGGCAGGAACACCGCGCGCCGGTCGATGGCGCGCGTGATGCGCGCGCCCAGCACCTCGGCGGTGAAGGGCTTCAGGACGTAGTCGGTCGGCGCCAGCTCGGCCGCGCTGACGACCTTGCCGTAGACTGCCTCCGAGGTGAGCATGATGAAGATCGCCCACGGGCTGATGATGCGGTGGTGGCGCAGGTCTTCCAGCAGTTGCTGGCCGTCCTGGCCGTCGCCGGCGCTGCTGTTGCCGAGATCGTATTCGCAGAGGATGATGTCGTAGGCGCGGCGCGTGAGCTGGCGGATCGCGGTGCCGGAATTGACGGCGTAGTCGATCTTGCTGATGCCGCCCAGGTTCAGCATGGTCTGCAGGCTGCCGCGCATGCCGGGATTGGGGTCGATCACCAGTACCGACAGGCTGCTGTTTTCTTGCATCGTTTCTCGTTTGCGCTCAAGCATTCTCGTCTCCTGCCGCTACGATACCGGCAAGCATCCTGCGCGGCAACCGAATCGGGCCCGGCGCGTGCGAAACCACGCGCGCGCGGGCGCCTTCACCCGCCCGCCGCGGTCCGGCCGGGCGCTTCGTGCGCGGGGGCGCCCGCCCGGGGTAGGAAGGTGTTGTCAACCCTGTATAATAGCGGGCTATCTTTCACCCGCAGCCACGCTGCATCAACCGACTTCCAGCCATGTTGATTCTGCCGGGTTCCAACGCCCTTTCGGTATTTCGTAGCCAACGCCTCCTGAACCAGCTGCAAGCAGTCGCTCCCGCGATTGCATCGGTCCAGGCCCGCTTCTACCACTTCATCGACGCCAGCGCGCCGCTGTCCACCGCGGACACCGAACGCCTGAGCGCCATGCTCACCTATGGCGAGCCGGTCCCGGAGACGCTCTACGAGGGCGCCACCGAAGCGTTCTTCGTGATCCCGCGCCTGGGCACGATCTCGCCGTGGGCCTCGAAAGCGACCGACATCGCGCACAACTGCGGCATGCAGCACGTGCACCGCATCGAGCGCGGCGTGGCCTACAAGGTCGTGCTGAAGGGCGGCATCCTGGGCACCGGCATCGGCGCCCCGAAGAAGCTGTCGGACGAGGAAGTCCAGGCGGTGGCAGCCCTGCTGCACGACCGCATGACCGAAACCGTGCTGCGCAGCGCCGACGAGGCCGTGCGCCTGTTCGACGAGCTCGAAGGCAAGGCGCTGGAAGCGATCGACGTGCTGGGCCAGGGCCGCGAGGCCCTGGTGCGCGCGAATACGGAACTCGGCCTGGCGATGTCGGAAGACGAGGTCGACTACCTGTTCGACGCCTTCACCAGGGCCGAGCGGAATCCGACTGATGTCGAGCTCATGATGTTCGCCCAGGCGAACTCGGAACACTGCCGCCACAAGATCTTCAACGCCGACTGGGTGATCGACGGCGTGAAGCAGGACAAGTCGCTGTTCCAGATGATCAAGAACACGCACCAGCTGCAGCCGAAAGGCACGATCGTCGCCTACAGCGACAACTCGTCGATCATGGAAGGCGCAACGGTGACGCGCTTCTTCCCGCGCGCGGGCGGCGAATACGCGCCGTCGAGCGAACTGGTGCACACCCTGATGAAGGTCGAGACCCACAACCACCCGACCGCGATCTCGCCATTCCCGGGCGCCTCGACCGGCGCCGGCGGCGAGATCCGCGACGAGGGCGCGACCGGCCGCGGCGCCAAGCCGAAGGCCGGCCTGACCGGCTTCACGGTCTCGAACCTGCTGCTGCCAGGCGCCCAGCGTCCGTGGGAAAACGCGGCGGACGTGACAGCCAAGGGCGAAAAAGCCGACGCACCGGTCTACGGCAAGCCGGAACGCATCGCCTCGCCGCTGCAGATCATGATCGACGGCCCGCTCGGCGGCGCCGCCTTCAGCAACGAATTCGGCCGTCCGGTCCTGGGCGGCTACTTCCGTACCTACGAGCAGAATGCGCAGGCGGCCGGCGGCGTCTACGGCTACCACAAGCCGATCATGATCGCTGGCGGCATCGGCAACATCGCGGATGAGCACACCCACAAGAACGACATCCCGGTCGGCAGCCTGCTGATCCAGCTCGGCGGCCCGGGCATGCGCATCGGCATGGGCGGCTCGGCCGCGTCCTCGATGGCGACCGGCACGAACACCGCGGATCTCGATTTCGACTCGGTCCAGCGCGGCAACCCGGAAATGGAACGGCGCGCCCAGGAAGTCATCAACGGCTGCTGGCAGCTGGGCGGCGACAACCCGATCATCTCGATCCACGACGTCGGCGCGGGCGGCCTGTCGAACGCCTTCCCGGAAATCGTCAACGACGCCAAGCGCGGCGCGACCTTCGACCTGCGCAAGATCCAGCTCGAGGAGAGCGGCATGGCGCCGAAGGAGATCTGGTCGAACGAATCGCAGGAACGCTACGTGCTGGCGATCTCGCCCGACGACCTGCAGAAATTCGCATCGCTGTGCGAGCGCGAGCGCTGCCCGTTCGCGGTCGTCGGCGTCGCCACCGAAGAGCGCCAGCTGCGCGTGATCGATCCGGAAATGGGCAATAACCCAGTCGACATGCCGATGGAAGTCCTGCTCGGCAAGCCGCCGAAGATGCAGCGCACCGTCGAGCACGTGCGGCGCGACCTGCCGCCGGTCGACCTGACCGGCATCGAGTTGGGCGAGGCCGCGCGCCGCGTGCTGCTGCTGCCGACCGTGGCGGATAAATCCTTCCTGATCACCATCGGCGACCGCAGCGTGGGCGGCATGACCGTGCGCGACCAGATGGTCGGCCCGTGGCAGGTGCCGGTGGCCGACTGCGCCGTCACCGCGATGAGCTACGAGGGTGTCCAGGGCGAGGCGATGTCCATGGGCGAGCGCACGCCGCTGGCCGTGATCGACGCCGCCGCTTCGGGCCGCATGGCCGTGGGCGAGGCGATCACGAATATCGCTGCCGCGCCGATCGCCTCGATCGAAGACATCAAGCTGTCCGCCAACTGGATGGCCGCCTGCGGCCAGCCGGGCCAGGACGCCGCCCTGTTCGACACCGTGAAGGCGGTCGGCATGGAGCTGTGCCCGGCGCTGGGCATCAGCATCCCGGTCGGCAAGGATTCGCTGTCGATGCGCACAACATGGAACGACGACGGCGCAGCCAAGGAAGTGCTGTCGCCGGTCTCGCTGATTGTATCCGCCTTTGCACCGGTGCCCGACGTGCGCCGTTCGCTGACGCCGCAACTGCGCACGGACCTGGGCGAGACCACCCTGATCCTGATCGACCTCGGCCGCGGCAAGAATCGCCTCGGCGCATCGAGCCTGGCGCAGGTCACCCAGCAGTTGGGCGACAGCGTGCCCGACGTCGATTCGCCGGACGACCTGAAGGCCTTCTTCGCCGCCATCCAGCGCCTGAACGCCGAAGGCAAGCTGCTGGCCTACCACGACCGTTCGGACGGCGGCCTGTTCGCCACGCTGTGCGAGATGGCCTTCGCCGGCCGCGCCGGCGTCTCGGTGAATCTCGACATCCTGACCATGGAAGGCGAGCACGCCTCGGACTGGGGCGACGCCAAGAACTGGGCAAGCCAGGTCGGCGAGCGACGCAACGAGATGACGCTGCGCGCGCTGTTCTCGGAAGAGCTGGGCGCCGTGGTCCAGGTGCGCGCGGAAGACAAGAGCGCGGTGATGAACGTGCTGCGCGAGCTGAACCTGGGCGCCTGCAGCCACATCATCGGCAAGGTCAACGATCGCGGCGTGGTCGAGTTCACGCGCGACGCGAAGGTCATCTACATTGAAAAGCGCAGCAGCCTGCACCGCCTGTGGAGCGAGACCAGCTGGCGCATCGCGCGCCTGCGCGACAACCCGGCCTGCGCCGACCAGGAATACGAGCGCCTGCTGGACGAGACGGACCCGGGCCTGTCGCCGAAGCTCACCTTCGACCCGAGCGAGGACATCGCCGCGCCCTTCATCGCGACGGGCGTGCGCCCACGCGTGGCGATCCTGCGCGAGCAGGGCGTCAACTCGCATATCGAGACCGCCTGGGCAATGCACAAGGCCGGCTTCAACGCGGTGGACGTGCACATGAGCGACCTGATCGCCGGCCGCGCCAGACTGGACGACTTCCACGGCGTGATCGCGGTGGGCGGCTTCTCCTACGGCGACGTGCTGGGCGCGGGCGAGGGCTGGGCCAAGACCATCCTGTTCAACGAACAGTTGGCCGAGCAGTTCGCGCGCTTCTTCGCGCGCCAGGACACCTTCGGCCTGGGCGTGTGCAACGGCTGCCAGATGCTGGCCAACCTGAAGCCCATCATCCCGGGCGCCCACGCCTGGCCGAAGTTCACCCGCAACAAGTCGGAGCAGTTCGAGGCCCGCTTCGGCATGGTCGAGGTGCTCGATTCGCCGTCGATCTTCTTCGCCGGCATGGCGGGCACCCAGGCGCCGCTGGCGATCGCCCACGGCGAAGGCTTTGCCGACTTCTCGCAGACCGGCGACCTCTCGCAAGTCGTGCAGTCGCTGCGCTACGTCGACAACCGCGGCGCGGCGACCGAGGTCTATCCGTTCAACCCGAACGGTTCGCCCGGCGGCCTGACCGCGGTCACCACCCCGGACGGCCGCTTCACGGCCATGATGCCGCACGCCGAGCGCGTGTTCCGCACCGTCGTCCACTCCTGGGCGCCGGAAGGCTGGGGCGAGGATAGCCCGTGGATGCGCATGTTCCGCAATGCGCGCAAGTGGGTCGACTAAGTTGCCGCGTTCATTTCGCTGAAGCACAAAAGAGGCGCCCCGGACGGGGCGCTTTTTTTATTTCAAGGTTTCTTCCTAAAAATTCAATGACTTGGATGGCTGAGCTGGGACAACGAGCCGCGGAGTAAGCGGGCTGAGGGCAAATAAGGTGGATAGGGAAGGGCGAGTGGTTCGTCCACGCTCCGTGCGCGCCGCTGGTTTTCGTAGGGTGGGGTCTCGACCCCACGCGGTCTGATCGCTTGATCTGCCGCGACGATCCACGGACTCCGTTGCCTGGGTCTCTGTAGGGTGGGCTCCCGAGCCCACGCTGTCTCACCGCTCGATCTGCCGCGCTGGAAAACGACGCCAGGCCTTTGCGCGCACTCTGCCGGACTTCATTGCCGACGCCTCGTGCGCCGAACGCTTCACGCGTGCTCCGCGGCCTTGCCGCGTGGGGGCGAGACCCGACCCAGCGAAGTTCGCTCCAGGCCGCGTGGCTGATGACGGTGAGACAGCGTGGACACAGGTATCCACCCTACGAAACTGACCCTCCGCTGTGCCGGTGGCGCGTGTGCCGGTTGCTTCGCGGCTGCTTCGCGGCCATACGGCGTGGGGTCGAGACCCCACCCTACGCGCTTTGCTTCAGGTCGCGTGTCTTCAGGTGTTGAAACGGCGTGGACACGGGTGTCCACCCTACGAAATCCCCTGCGGTGCGTGGCACATAAAAAACAAAAAGGCGCTTCCGTGGAAGCGCCTTTTCGTTCGTTCGATCCACGATTACTGGATCTTCGCCTTCTTCATCAGCGACTCGCGGAATTCCGCCAGTTTCTTCTGCTGCAGCGACTCGGCCACTTGCTGCTTGACCTGGTCCAGCGGCGGGACCTGCACCGGACGCACGTCTTCCAGCTTGATGACGTGGTAGCCGAACTGGGTTTTCACCGGGGTGTCGGTGATCGCGCCTTTTTGCAGCGAGGTCATGGCTTTCGAGAACTCAGGAACGAAGCCGCGCGGGTCGGCCCAGCCCAGGTCGCCGCCGTTCTGGGCGGTGCCGTCCTTGCCCTGCTTGGCCAGTTCCTCGAACTTGGCGCCGCCTTTCAGCTTGGCGATGATCGCCTTGGCTTCGTCTTCCTTTTCGACCAGGATGTGGCGGGCGTGGTATTCCTTCTCCGGCGCCTGGGCCTTTGCCTTGTCGTACTCGGCCTTGATCTCGGCATCCTTCACCGGGTTCTTCTTGACGTAGTCGGCCAGCATGGCGTTGATGATGATGCTCTGGCGCGCATTGTCGATCGCCGCCTTGACGTCCGGGCGGGCGCCGACGCCTTGCTTGTCGGCTTCCTGGATCAGGACTTCGCGGCCGATCAGGTCTTTCTTGATCAGTTCGCGCAGCTGCGGCGAATCCGTGGCGCGGCCCTGGGCGACGACCTGCTTGACCACCTGGTCAACCTTTGCCGCCGGGATAGGCTTGCCATTCACGGTCGCGACGTTCTGCGCGAAGACGACAGGCGCGGCGGCCATCGCGGTCATGGCGATCAGCAGGCGGGTGGGCTTCAAAATCATTGTTCGGATCCTATATAAACGCGATAAGTCGCCCGCTGGCGACGAAACCCGGCGCAGGGCGCTGGCAGCGCGCGCGCCGGAGGTACAACATCTTACTGTACCTTTGCCTTTTTGACCATTTCCTCTTGGTACGACGCCAGCTTCTGCTGGGTCAGGCTTTCCGAGATCTGCGACTTGACTTCGTCCAGCGACGGCACCTTCACGGCGCGGGTGTCGTCGACCTTGATGACGTGGTAGCCGGCGCCGGTCTTCACCGGGGTTTCGGTGATGCCGCCTTTTTGCAGCTTGCTGAAGCCGGCTGCGAATTCTTCCGGGAAGGCCGACGGGGGAGCCCAGTCGAGGTCGCCGCCGTTGTTGGCCGAACCGGTGTCCTTGCTCTGCTTGGCCAGGTCTTCGAACTTGGCGCCGCCCTTCAGCTTGGCGATGATGGCCTTGGCGTCTTCTTCCTTGTCGACCAGGATGTGGCGCACGTGGTATTCCTTCTCGGCGCCCTGGGTCTTGGCGAAGCGGTCGTATTCGGCCTTGATCTCGGCGTCGGTCACCGGATTCTTGGCGATGTAGTCGCGCGCCAGTTGGCTGACGACGATGGCCTGGCGGGCGCTGTCGAGGGCCTGCTTGACTTCCGGCTTCTTGTCGTAGCCCTGCTTGATCGCTTCCTGCATCAGCACTTCGCGTGCGATCAGGTCGCGCTTGATGGCCTCGCGCAGTTGCGGGGAGTCCTGGCCCTGGCCTTGCGCGACCACCTGCTTCACGATCGCGTCCACGCGCGAGGTCGGGATGGCCTTGCCGTTGACGACGGCGAGGTTCTGGGCGAATGCGGGTGCTGCGATAACGGCGATCAGGGCTAACAGCAGGCGTGCTGGCTTAAAAGTCATTATGGTGTTCCTGTGGGAGGGAGTTGCTTGGACGGAATTTTGATTTAGTTCTTTTACTGAGCAATCGAATTTTGCGACAGATTTCTTAAGCGGTCCTGAACCGGCCTCAGTCCAGTTCCTCATTGAGCTCGGACGGCGCAAGGGCCGTGATCGCAAGCGCGTGGATCTCGGCCTTCATCATATCGTGCACGGCATCATACACCAGTCGATGGCGCATGACGAGTCTCTGTCCCTCGAAGCGCTCGGACACGATGCGCACGCTGTAATGGCCTCCGCCGGAGGCGGCGCCGGCGTGGCCGGCATGCAGATGCGAGTCGTCGCCGACGGCCAGATCGAGCGGCGCCAGGGCTTCGGTCAGGCGCGCCTCGATGCGCTCCACGCGGGTGTCGACGCGGTTATCCAGGCTCATGCTTCCTCCTGCGGGACGTGTTTAACCAGCAGCATGGCCTGGCCGATGCTGAACAGGAAGAAGATCGCGGTCATGCCGAACACCTTGAAGTTGACCCAGGCGCCGGTATTGCCCTTGAAGACCACGAAGGCCATGACCAGGTTCAGCGCGCCGAGGAAGAACAGGAAGGCCATCCACTGGAAGCCCACGCGCGGCCAGATCTCGTCGGGCAGGGGCAGGGCTTCCTGCATCACCTTCTTCATCAGGTTGTTCTTGAGGAAGACCTGGCTGACGAACAGGGCCGCCGCGAAGATCCAGTACAGCATGGTCGGCTTCCACTTGATGAAGGTCTCGTCGTGGAAATAGATGGTCGCGCCGCCGAACACGACGATCACGAAGAAGGAGACCCAGAGCATGGTGTCGACCTTGCGCCGGCGTACCAGCAGGTAGCCGACCTGGAGCACGGTGGCGATGATGCCGACCACGGTGGCGAGCATGATCGGCGCCTGGCTGGCGATGATCTTGCCGCCCGAGACCATGCCGCCGAGCCAGGTTTCGGCGAGGGCGACGGCGGCGGCCTCGTTGCCGGTGCCGTATTTATAGACCGCGAAGAAGAGAATCAGCGGAAAGAAGTCGAACAGGAATTTCATGGGGTTCCGGTATGGGCAGGAAGACTTACAGCGCTTCGAAACGCAGCGCGGCCGAGTTGATGCAGTAGCGCAGGCCGGTCGGCGGCGGGCCGTCCGGGAACACGTGGCCGAGGTGGGCGTCGCAGACGGCGCAGATGATCTCGGTGCGGACCATGCCGTGGGTGCGGTCTTCCTTCTCGATCACGTTGTCGGGGTCGAGCGCCTTGAAGTAGCTGGGCCAGCCGCAGCCGGACTCGAACTTGGCGTCCGACTCGAACAGCGGGGTGTCGCAGCAGACGCAGTGGTAGATGCCGTGCTCGTGGTGGTCCCAGTACTTGCCGGTGAAGGCGCGTTCGGTGGCGGCGTGGCGCGTCACCTGGTACTCGATCGGGTCGAGCTTGGCACGCCACTCGTCGTCGGTCTTGGTCACTTTATCGGTCATGGTTGTCCTTCTGGTTAATCCTGGTAAAACACGAACGGGCGAAGCATGGCACAGGAAGCGCAAGTCGGGAAGCGCAATTCAGGAAGAGCAGCTCACTTCGAGATGCGCCGCCCAGTCCGGCGGCAGCGCGGCATAGCGCTCGTGTTCGGGCTGCTCGTCGAAGGGTTGCTCGAGGATGGAGAGCAGCTTGTGCACTTCGCTGTAGTCGCCGTTCTGTGCCTGTTCGATGGCCTGCTGGGCCAGATAGTTTCGCAAGACGTACTTCGGGTTGACCCGGTTCATGGCGGCGCGGCGGACGGCGTCGTCGCTCGCTTCGAGGCGCAGGCGGTCGCGGTAGCGCGCGGCCCAGCCGTCGAAGGCGGCGCGGTCGATGAACAGGTCGCGCACGCCTTCCTCGGAACCGGGTTGCTCGACCTTCAGGTCGGCCAGGCGCCGGAACAGCAGGGTGAAGTCGACGTGGCTGGACTGCATGATGGTGAACAGGCTGTCGAACAGGGCGCGGTCGCCCTCGTGCACCGAATGCAGGCCGAGCTTGGCGTGCAGCAGCGCGTCGAGCTGCGCTTCGAACGCCGGCATGTAGACGTCGAGCGCCGCCTGGGCCTCCTCGACCTCGCCGATCAGCGGCAGCAGGGCGTTGCCCAGCGCGTAGCAGTTCCAGTGGCCGATCGCGACCTGGTTCGCATACGAATAGCGGCCGCCCTGGTCCGTGTGGTTGCAGATGTGGTTGACGTCGAAGGCTTCCATGAAGCCGAAGGGGCCGTAGTCGAGGGTCAGGCCGAGGATCGACATATTGTCGGTGTTCATCACGCCATGCATGAAGCCGACCGATTGCCAATGCGCGATCATGCGCGCGGTGCGGCGCGTGACTTCCGCCAGCAGTTCCTTGTAGGGGTTCGCGGCGGCGCGCAGATCGGGATAGAAGCCGTCGATCACGTAGTCGGCGAGCTGGCGCAGCTCCTCCTGCTTGTCGCGGTAGTACCAGTGTTCGAAGGAACCGAAGCGGACAAACGTGGGCGCCATGCGGGTGACGACGGCCGCGGTCTCGAGCGACTCGCGCATCACGCGCTGCTGGGAGCCGGTGACGACCAGGGCGCGGGTGGTCGGAATGCCGAGCGCGGCCATGGCTTCCGAGCACAGGAATTCGCGGATCGAGGAGCGCAGCACGGCGCGCCCGTCGCCCATGCGCGAATATGGTGTCTTGCCGGCGCCTTTCAGCTGCAGCTCCATGCGGCCCTCGGGGCCGGGCAGGTCGCCCAGCAGGATGGCGCGGCCGTCGCCGAGCTGGCCGGCCCAGACGCCGAACTGGTGGCCCGAATACACGGCCGCCAGCGGCTGGGCGCCATCCGGCACCGCGTTGCCGGTGAAGGCCGCGACGAAGTCGTCCTGCGCCAGGCATGCCGGATCGATGCCGACCAGCGCGGCGGCGCCGCTGCTGGCCGCGACGAAGTAGGGCGCGGGCATCGGCGTCGGCATCAGCCGCGTGTAGAACGCGGGCGGCAATACGGCAAAACCGTTGCCGAAGGAGAGCTCGTTGGGCGTAATGGCAGTTCCAGTCCGAAAAGGATTTCTACAAAGGTCGCGGCAAGCGTCGAATCGATACCGCGATTCTACCGTACCGGGCCGATTCTATTCGCGCACGCACGATCGGCAAGCGCGCTTACATCCGGTAACGCATCGTTCCGGCACGCGCAAATGCACCGGCCTGGTGCTTGCTGCGACGCAGCATCGAAACATGTTGACGGCCTGCATGAGCTCGAATCACACTCGTTCGAGCTTGACATATAGATCACGGCCAACGATTACTGCGACGACCACAGGAGACAGCGATGACGCCTTACCCGAAGAGCCCCCTGATGGGCCAGATGATGGACCAGCCCCTGCTCATTTCGAGCATCATCGAGTTCGCCGCCCGCCACTACGGCAACAACGAAATCGTCTCGCGCCGCGTCGAAGGCGACCTGCACCGCTACACCTACCGCGAATGCGAACAGCGCGCGCGCCGCATGGCAAAGGCGCTCGAGGGCCTGGGCGTGCGCATCGGCGACCGCGTCGCCACCCTTGCCTGGAACGGCTACCGCCACATGGAGCTGTACTACGCGGTGTCCGGCTCGGGCGCGGTGCTGCACACGATCAATCCGCGCCTGCATCCCGAGCAGATCGCCTACATCGTCAACCACGCCGAAGACCAGTACCTGTTCTTCGACCTGACTTTCCTGCCGCTGATCGAGGCGGTGGCGCCGCACTGCAAGACCGTCAAGTCCTTCGTGCTGATGAGCGACCGCGCCCACATGCCGCAGGAGACGAAGATCGCCAGCCTGCTGTGCTACGAGGACCTGGTCGCCTCCAGCAGCGACGACTACGTGTGGCCGCAGTTCGACGAGAATTCGGCCGCCTCGCTGTGCTACACCTCAGGCACGACCGGCAACCCGAAAGGCGCGCTATATTCGCACCGCTCGACGATCCTGCACGCCTACGCCTCGAGCATGCCGGGTTCGCTGAACGTGTCGAGCATGGACACGATCGTGCCGGTGGTGCCGATGTTCCACGTGAACGCCTGGGGCCTGCCGTACTCGGTGCCGCTGTCGGGCGCGAAGATGGTGTTCCCGGGCGCGGCCCTGGACGGCAAGTCGCTGTACGAGCTGTTCGAGTCCGAGAAGGTGACCTTCTCGGCCGGCGTGCCGACGGTCTGGCTGGGCCTCATCAACTACGCGCTGCAGAACGACCTCAAATTCTCGACCTTCCGCCGCACCGTGATCGGCGGCTCGGCCTGCCCGCCGGCGATGATGGACACCCTGATCGACAAGCTCGACGTGCACGTGATCCACGGCTGGGGCATGACCGAAATGTCGCCGCTGGGCACCACCGGCGGCCTGCAGGCCAAGCACCTGGAATTGCCGAAGGAAGCCCAGCGCAAGATCCTGCAGAAGCAGGGCCATGCGATCTACGGCGTCGACATGAAGATCGTCGACGACGACGGCAAGGAACTGCCTTGGGACGGCGAGACCTACGGCCACCTGTACGTGAAGGGGCCGTGGATCGTCTCCGGCTACTTCCGCGGCGAGGGCGGCGACGTGCTCAAGGACGGCTGGTTCCCGACCGGCGACGTCGCCACCATCGACGCCGACGGCTACATGCAGATCACCGACCGCAGCAAGGACGTGATCAAGTCGGGCGGCGAATGGATCGGAAGCATCGACCTGGAGAACATCGCGATGGCCCACCCGGCCGTGCTGCAGGCGGCCTGCATCGGCGTGACCCACCCGAAATGGGACGAGCGGCCGCTGCTGGTGGTGGTCAAGCGTCCGGGACAGGAAGTCTCGCGCGAGGAATTGCTGGGCTTCTTCGAGGGCAAGGTCGCGAAGTGGTGGCTGCCGGACGACGTGGTCTTCACCGAGGCGCTGCCGATGGGCGCGACCGGCAAGATCCAGAAGAACCGCCTGCGCGACCAGTACCGCGAGCACCAGCTGCCGAGCGCTTGACGCCCGATCCAGGCGGCGCGCGGGTCAGCCGGCGGGCACGTCCCAGGCCGGCAGGCCCGGCTGCCCGAACAGCGGCAGCAGCGCGTCGGGCGGCATCGGCCGCGCCAGCAGGTAGCCCTGGAGTTCGTCGCAGCCGTGCTTCCTGAGGCAGCTCGCCTGGCCGAGGGTTTCCACGCCCTCGGCGTTTACCCGCATGCCGAGCGTGCGGGCGAACGAGATCACGGCCAGCGCCACCGCGGCCGCGCTCGGCACGGTCTCGATCTCGTGCACGAAGGAGCGGTCGATCTTCAGTTTATCCGCAGGGAAGTTGCGCAGGGCGCTGAGGCTGGAGTAGCCGGTGCCGAAGTCGTCGATCGAGATCGTCACCCCCAGGCGCTTGAGCTCGTGCAGCAGGGCGCTGGCATGGGCGAGGTCGTGCATGATCGAGCTTTCCGTGATCTCCAGTTCGAGCGAGGCCGGCGCCAGGCCGGTATCGCGCAGCACCTGCGCCACGGTGTCGACGATCCGCTCGTCGCGCAGCTGGCGCGCCGCCACGTTCACCGCCACCGTCATCCCCGCGTATCCCGCTTCCTGCCACAGGCGCGCCTGCAGGCAGGCGCGGCGCAGCACATGTTCGCCGAGGGCGACGATCAGCGCCGAATCCTCGGCGATCGGAATGAAGCGGCCGGGCGGCAGCAGGCCGCGCCTCGGGTGCTGCCACCGCACCAGCGCCTCGGCGCCGACGTAGCGGTTGGTGGCGACGTCGAGCTTCGGCTGGTAGTGGAGCATCAGTTCGCCGGCGGGAATCGCCTGGCGCAGTTCGCTTTCCAGCTCCATGCGCTCGGCCACCGGGGCGTCACGGGTGCTGGCGTAGAACTGGACGTTGTCCTTGCCCGAGGCCTTGGCCCGGTGCATCGCCGTGTTGGCGCGCCGCAGCAGGAGCTCGGCCTCGCCGCCGTCGAGCGGGTAGACGCAGGCGCCGATGCTGGCGGTGACCACCACGTCCTTGCCGGCCAGCGGCACCGGTTCGCGCACCGCCGCCAGCATCGCCGACAGGCGCACGCTGCTGCGTTCGATGTTGTCGAGGCCGGCGAGCAGGATCACGAATTCGTCGGAACCGATGCGCGCCACGGTGTCGCTCTCGCGCAGCAGGCGCGACAGGCGGCGCGCCGTCTCGACCAGGAAGCTGTCGCCGCAGGCATTGCCGAGGCCGGTATTCATGAAGGAAAAACTGTCCAGGTCGAGGTAGACGATCGCCACCATGTTGCCGTCGCGCTGGGCGTTGAGGATGGCGTGCTGCAGGCGGTCGATCAGGAGCGCCCGGTTCGCGAGGCCCGTGACCGGGTCGTGGGTCGCCCGGTATTCCAGTTCCCGGGTACGCTCGGCCACGCGCATTTCCAGGGTGTCGCGCGCCTCGCGCAGCTCCTCGTTGAGCTGGGCCAGCCGCGCCTGGTAGCGGCGCGAGACGACGACGCGGTTGATGGCGCTCGAAATATTGCTCAGGAACGGCAGGTAGGGCCGCAGGGCTGCCTGGTCGGCGATGTGGATGACCAGGCAGCCCAGGTGCTGCCCCGGCGCGTCCATCGGGAAGCACTGGATGCCGGGCTCCAGCTCGCGCTGGAGGTTGTGGGTGGGCTGCTCGGGAATGCCGGTCGCGCAGCGCGCCAGCAGGACGGCTAGCTGCGGATCGGGCTGGTTCACGCCTTCGAGGTGCAGGAAAACATCGGCGATGCCGGGCACGCCGGCCAGCGCGCGGCGCACGAAGTCGGCCATGCGGATCTCGTCGGGAATGGCGTCGATCGCCTGCTGGATGACCAGCAGCCGCCCGAGCACCGCGGCGCTCGGTTCTTTCTCGTGGGCGCTGGCCTGGGCATCCATCTAGCTGCGCTGGTAAAACGGATTGCGCAGGATGTGGCCGCCGACGATCATCACCGGATGCACGTTCATCACGTCGAACATCATGGCGCCGTCGAACTTGCGCAGGTCGTACTGGCACATCACGGTGATTGGGGTTTCTTCGACCAATCGATTCAGGCGCGACTCGCATTCGATGATGCGCTCGGTTCCCGGCACGCCGCGCAGCGCCCAGTCCATCTCGCCGGCCACCCGGACGCCGTCCAGGCCGGCGGCGCGCGCCTGGGCATACCTGGCGCGCAGGCCGGCCAGCAGGGTGTCGGGATCGAAGCCGCCGTTCGGGTAATAGCCCTCCATCGCGGTCGACAGGTGGACCTGCCCGGGCGCTCCCTTGAGGAGGGCGCCCAGGTCGAGTTGCTCGATGGCGCCGGGCAGGTCGGCGCGCGCGGGCACGTCGGCCATGTAGCCGAAGGCCTCGTTCTCGCGCAGGGCCTGGCGCGCGAACAGCGGCAGGATGCGCTTGCGCTCCTCGTCGCTGTTGTACAGATAACAGATGTGTATGCCTTCAGGATATCGTTCCTCGGTGAAGCCGAGGCAGATGTGGCGGCATGGGTCCGTCATGCGGCGCTCCTTGTGGTGGCGAGCCCATGAATGGGCGCGATGTGTTCAGGATACACCGGCAGGCGGACCGGCGACGCACGCCGCGGCCAGGCGCGCGCCGCACGGGGCCGTGCGCCCGGCGCGCCGGCTCAGGCCGTGCCCGGGGGCGGGAGCAGGTGGCGGAAGGTGGGCTCGATGTTCAACGCGTGCAGGTGGCGCACGATGTCCTCCAGGGTGGCGTCCTTCAGCAGCAGGCCGTCGGGCGTTGCCGCGCTACGGACCGCGGTCGGGGCCGGAGTGGCGCAGGTCGCCGCCGTTTCGGCAGGCGCGGCCGCGGCGGCATCGGCGGCGGGCGCCGCATCGCGCGCCAGCAGGCGGGCCAGGGCGCGGTCGAACTGGACAGGGGTGATGCTTTCCAGCCCTTCAAGGAAGCCGGCCTGGGCCGCCTGGGGCGGCGCGATCTCGAGCCCGGGCTCGCCGATGAAGGAAGCGCCCATGCCCGGATTGATGAAGGCCGACCAGCGCCCGGTTTCGCGGTTCAGGCAGGGCGGCAGCTCGGCGGGCGTGCCGATCACCGGTTCCATCTCGGCAAAATAAGCCTGGCGCAGCAGCTCGACGAACTGGCCGGCCTGCAGCGAAGGCAGGGGCACGGCCAGCGACAGCCAGAGGCAGAAGCCGTCGACGCTGGCGATGCTGACCGCCGGCGCCGGCAAGTCCAGCTCGCTTTGCAGGGCATGGGCGACCTCGCACAGCAGGGTCCAGTGGCGGCCTTCCTCGAGTTTCGGGATGCGGTGGAAGGGGATGGCGATGGCGCGCGTCAGGCCGCCGGACGTGGTGACGTCCACCGGCAGGGTCTGCTGGCCGAGGATGTGCGCCTGCAGCGCCTCCTCGGTGACCGTTCCTTCCGGCAGGTAGAGCCGCATCAGTTCCTGGATCAGTTTCAGCATGGTTTTCCTCTGGAGGCGGGGCACGCGCCAGCGCGCCACCTGGTTCATTCGATGACTTTGCGGCGCAGCAGCTTGACCGCGCCGCTCTTCGTCTTGGCGTCGAGGCGGCGCCGCTGCGAGCCGCGCGTGGGTCTGGTCGGACGGCGCACGATTGGCGCGACGGCCGCGGCGTCGATGATGTCCTGCAGGCGGCGCAGGGCGTCTTCCTTGTTCTGCTCCAGGCTGCGCGCGGCCTGGGCCTTCAGCACGACCACGCCGTCCTGGGTGATGCGGCTGTCGCGCGCCGCCAGCAGGCGTTCCTTGACAGCCTCGGGCAGGGAGGAAGCGTGGGCGTCGAAGCGCGCATGCACCGCGCACGAGACCTTGTTGACGTTCTGGCCGCCGGGACCCTGGGCGCGGATCGCGCTGAACTCGACTTCGGCCGGGTCAAGCATTATCTTCATGGATCGGTGGGGGAGGCCTGGGCCGCTTTCTTGGCTTGCATGGCCAAATGATAACCGGAAAACCCTTGCGCCCACCCCGGGCGGGTAGCACTGGCCGGCATGACGAAGAAATAAGACGATCGTACTTTTTTGCGTTATAGTTCAGAAGTACGATACACAAAGCGCAGCTCACAGCGGTTCAACTACAAACAAGGAAGAGACATGAGTGCAGACTACGTCGTTCACGGCAGCGTTGCCGTCATCACCCTGAACAATCCGCCGGTCAACGGCCTCGGCCTGGAAACCCGCACGGCGGCCGTGGCGGCGCTGCGCCGCGCGGAAAGCGACGATGCCGTGCGGGCGGTTGTCATCACCGGCGCCGGCAAGGTGTTCTCGGGCGGCGCCGACATCCGCGAATTCAATTCGCCCAAGGCCCTGACCGAACCGACGCTGCACACCCTGATCGCCACCGCCGAGAACCTGGGCAAGCCGGTCGTGGCGGCGATCCATGGCGTCTGCATGGGCGGCGGCCTCGAGCTTTCGCTCGGCTGCCACTACCGCGTGGCGCTGCCTGGCGCCCAGATCGGCCTGCCGGAAGTGAAGATCGGCCTGGTGCCGGGCGCCGGCGGCACCCAGCGCCTGCCGCGCGTGGTCGGCCTGGAGCAGGGCCTGAACATGATCGTCTCGGGCAATCCGGTCATGTCGGAAAAGCTGGCCGAGACGAAACTCTTCGACCGCGTGTTCGATGCAGGCGCCGACCTGGTGGCCGCCGCGGTCGAGTTCGCGAACGGCATCGCCGACGCCCGTCCGCTGCCGAAGGTGCGCGACCTGAAGATCGACTACCCGAACCACGAAGCCTTCCTGCAATTCTCGCGCAATACCGTGAAGGCCATGGCCGGCCCGTTCCCGGCGCCGCTCGAATGCGTCGAGTGCGTGGCGGCCAGCGTCACGAAAAAAATCGAGGACGGCCTGGCCTTCGAGCGCGAGCGCTTCCTGGCGCTGGCCCAGACCAACGAATCGAAGGCGCTGCGCCACGCCTTCTTCGCCGAGCGCGCCGCCAGCAAGGTGCCGGACGTCCCGGCCGACACCCCGACCCGCACGATCGAACGCGCCGCCGTGATCGGCGCCGGCACCATGGGCGGCGGCATCGCGATGAACTTCGCGAACGCCGGCATTCCGGTCACGATCCTGGAAATGAAGCAGGAAGCGCTGGACAAGGGCCTGGCGACCATCCGCAAGAACTACGAGAATACGGTCAAGAAGGGCAAGCTGGCCCAGGACAAGGCCGAACAACGGATCGCCCTGATCACCGGTACGATGGCCTTCGACGACATCGCCGGGGCCGACATCGTGGTCGAAGCCGTGTTCGAGGACATGGAGGTGAAGGCCCAGGTGTTCCGCAAGCTGGACGAGGTGATGAAGCCGGGCGCGATCCTGGCCTCCAACACCTCGACCCTGGACCTGAACCGGATCGCGGACGTCACCTCGCGCCCGCAGGACGTGATCGGCCTGCACTTCTTCAGCCCGGCCAACGTGATGAAGCTGCTGGAGATCGTGCGCGGCGCGAAGACCGGCAAGGATGTGCTGGCGACGGCGCTGGCGCTGTCGAAAAAGATCCGCAAGACCGGCGTGGTCTCGGGCGTGTGCGACGGCTTCATCGGCAACCGCATGGTCGAACAATACCTGCGCCAGGCTTTCTTCCTGCTGGAAGAGGGCGCGCTGCCGGAGCAGGTGGACCGGGCGATCGAGAAGTTCGGCTTCGCCATGGGCCCGTTCCGCATGAGCGACCTGGCCGGCAACGACATCGGCTGGTATATCCGCAAGCGCCGCTATGCCGAGTCGCCGGAACTGGTGTACTCGCCGATCCCGGACCGCCTGTGCGAACAGGGCCGCTTCGGCCAGAAGACCGGCGCCGGCTGGTACGACTACCAGGCGGGCGACCGCAAGCCGCACGCCTCGGCCGCGGTGAACGAGATGATCGCCGGCTATTCGAAGGAGATCGGCGTCGAGCGCCGCACGATTTCGGACGAGGAGATCGTGCAGCGCCTGGTGTTCGCGCTGGCGAACGAGGGCGCGCGCATCCTGGAAGAGGGCATCGCCCTGCGCGCCTCCGACATCGACATGGTCTACCTGACCGGCTACGGCTTCCCGCTGCACCGCGGCGGCCCGATGCTGTACGCGGACACGGTGGGCCTGGCCAACGTGCTCGCCAGGATCCAGCAGTTCGCGCGCGGCCGCCACGGCGAAGCCTGGACCCCGGCGCCGCTGCTGGAACGCCTGGCCGCCGAGGGCAAGGGTTTCAACGGCTGAGGCATTCTTACGCATCGATAAAAAATGGCGGGCCTGCGTGCCCGCCGTTTTTTTTTGCCGTCGCTGTCCGATCATGCCGCGTAGGGTGGACGGCTACACCCGGCGCCATGCTCGCCCGCGGCTGGTGCGCCGCCCACGCGTTCAACTCCCATGTGCATTGACGCGCCGCGCTCCGTTCTCGCGTCCGCCGATATCGGGCGCCGCTGCGCATCCGTGGCCGTACGCGTGGCGTCTGGATAGGCCGGGAACATGCGAATCGAATGGCGAAATGACCCACCAACCAATAAATAAACAAATCCGTTTACTTATCGCGCACTCAGGCATACGATATCGACATTGCCATTCATTCAAGCGGCCATGAAGACCGTCCTCCTGATCGCCAGCGCCTGCCTGCTCGGACTGTTGTCCACCACCGGCGCCTCGCTGCCTTACCCGATCCTGCCGCCGCTGTTCGCCGCTGGCGCCGTCAATGAGCTGACCGGCTTCCTCGGCCTGCCGCCCAAGCTCCTGTTCGGCATCGCCCTGATGATCAACCCGGTCGGCCTGCTGCTCGGCAGCGCGATGCTGGGCCCGGTGTCGGACCGCTTCGGGCGCCGCCGCGTGCTGCTGATGACCGCCATCGGCGCCGCCGTCGGGCATGCGCTGACGGCGGCCGCCCTGGTGGCGCAATCGTATCCGCTGTTCCTGCTGGCGCGTTTCGTCACCGGCCTGCTGGAGGGAAATGGCTCCATCATGCGCGCCATGCTGGCCGAGCGGCTGACGGGCGGCCTGCGCAACCATGCGCTGTCCTGGCTGAACGGCGCCTTCCACCTGGGCTGGCTGGTGGGGCCGCTGCTGGCCGGCTTCACGGTGGACGCCGGGATCACGCTGCCGTTCGCCATCGCCGCCGGTGCGCTGCTGGTCGGCGCCGGCCTGGCGGCGCTGGCGCTGGACCGCGAAACGGTGGCGCCGCAAGCGGGCAGCTGGTGGGCAGTCGCGCGCGAACGCCATGCGCTCACGCTCCTGCGCCATACGCCGCTGCACACCCTGTTCGTGGTCTACTTCGCCTACGCCTGCGGCGTCGCCTCCTTCTACGAATTCTTCCCGCTCTGGCTGGTCGACATCGGCAACTACGACACGCGCCGGATCGCCCTGGTGAACATGGGCATGTGCGCCCTGATGACGTTCGCCGCCCTGTTCGCCGGCCGCGCCAGCACGCTTGAGCCGCGGCGCCGGGCCAGCGGCCACGCGGGGCTGGTCGCGGCGGCGATCCTGGCGGTGGGCCTCGGTAATTTGTGGATCGGCCTGGCGGCGATCGTCCTGTTCGGCCTGCCGCACGCTTACTACAATGCCACGATGCAGGGCTGGGCGGCCGACCGGTTCGCGGCGCACGGCCAGGGCGCGGTCATGGGCCTGCTCTCGACCACCTTCTGCCTGGCGAACATCGTGATGGCGTTGGCGGGCGGCGTGCTGACCCTGCTCGATACGCGGCTGGTGCTGATCGTCGGCGGCCTGCTGGCCGCCTGGGCGGCGCTGGCCATGCGCAACTGGAGTGGACGCGCCGTCGAGGGCGCGGCGGCGCTGGAAGTGGAGGCCAAATGAATACTTTTGACCAGGTACTGATGATGCTGAAGACGCGCGGCGCACAGACCGCGCAAACGCTGGCCGGCCTGCTCGGCATGACGGGGATGGGCGTACGGCGCCAGCTCGAACTCGGTGTTGAAAAGGGGCTGGTGAGCTTTCTCGACACGCCGGGCAAGGTCGGGCGGCCGGTGCGGCGCTGGCAGCTGACCGAGGCCGGTCATGCGCGCTTTCCGGACCGGCATGCGGAGTTGACGCTCGACCTGATCGAAGGGGTGCGTGCGCTGTTCGGCGAAGCCGGGCTGGAAAAACTGATCGTGGCGCGCGAGGAGGGCAGCGAGCGTGCCTATCGCAGCCGTGTCGATCCCACGACGACGCTGGACGAGCAGGTGGCGGCGCTGGCCGAGGCGCGTTCGCTGGAAGGCTACATGGCCGAGGTCGAGCCGCGCGTGGACGGCAGCATGCTCCTGCTCGAAAACCATTGCCCGATCTGCGCGGCGGCCCAGTCCTGCCAGCAGTTCTGCCGCTCCGAGCTGGACGTGTTCCGGCGCGTGCTGGGGCCGGAGGTGAATGTGGTGAGGATCGAGCACCAGCTGGCGGGGGCGCGGCGCTGTGCTTATCTGGTGAGCCAGGCCTAAGGTATGGCGTGCATGCGGCAGAGGCGTTGGGGAGGAATTCACCCAGCTTATGTCGTATTTTTCTATTCTGCATTAGACCAGCTCTAGTGCGCGCACTGGTTGCACATGGGTATCGAGCTCAGCGCGTACCGTGATGGAAGGCAGCAAGATTCGCGGATTCTTATAATTGCGAATAGGAAAGCCTTCGCTCTACGCTAAGCTTTTGTTCGATTTCTGCTTCGACATTCTGCACAAATGCGCTCGACAATCTAAAGGCGTATAGCAGCCAGTAGACGATGATATTTACGGTGTAAAAGGAAATTCTGAATCGTTACGTATTTCGCTGGAGATAACCGAAGGGTTCCAAATTTCGTGTTCACGCAGTCTTGTTCTAATCTCTGCCTGATCAGCTCGCTCGAGTTGCACGCCGTTGGTACGTATATAGAGGAAATCTGCCGAGAAGATATCGCTATCGTAATTCTCGAACGCAATACCTACTATTTCCTCGGCTTCGGGGAACTGCAGCAGTGCGCCTTCACAGTAGACGTAAAGTAGATGCTGGCGATAATTCCGGTATGCGTCGTGGGGTTGTTCAGGAAAATATGGTAAAGCCAGCATTGCATACACGCGGCGCCTATGCCTGTCCGTGATGCTGCGCGTGGATCTAAGTAAATCATTAGACTTGCGACGAAGGTAATGAATCGACTCGCCCAGGATTCTTCTCTTCATGCGCTTCTCACTCGCCATCACGCGAAGCACTATCTCTTCAGACCCTTTTGATGCGGCTACTGCAAGGAAATCCGAGCTCCCACACATCATGTGTGAAGCCTGATATTCGATCAGGTCGTCCCACAAGTAACTGAGTTCGTTGGCTGCGGCTCGCGCACGATATTCGACGCTGGACTTCAGTTTGCTCCAGTTTCCCTCATCCAGGAACACGAGATGATTTTCTGGGAAAGTCGGAAACCGGTGTTCTTTTGTTTTTGGATCAGTGCTGGATAAATAGGTGGCTAAAAGTTCCTCCTCACCCGTGATTAAGAATTCACAGCTGCTCTTTTCGAAAAGCTCCTGTTTTTTGGTCAGGTAATTGACGAAGTCACTCAACGTGTCTAGTTCACCGAGCACAAGCGAAATGGTATGATCGTCGAAAACGTGCACAAACCGCTTGTTCACCAACGGCCAACCGACTGTAAACGGCTTAGCTTCATGTTGTCGCCCAACTAAATGGGTGTCGATGATTGGTGTCCCATTGCTGCCGGGAGCGAATGACTCCCAATATTTGATCGCAGCGTCGCTTGCGCCATGTGCAACTGCTATCAAATGAACTCGCCGTCGTTCTAATGGTGGAAGCTCTACAGGAAGCGTCTTGCCGCATTTCGCGTCAAGGAATATCCTGTTGGGGAAGCGCCGTATCCAGCTTTCTGCTCCCGCAAGCTGCTTCGCTGACTTTTCGACGGCCCGCCGATACCATCGGCTCCAAGCAAGATTCAAGTCGCTTATGGATGGAAACGCGCAGTTTTTATCCGAGAACAACAGGACATCGTCTCCGAAGACGACCATTAAATCGCAAAGTTCCTTCCCGTCACTGCTCGCGCTACGCCTCCCTTCGTCGGTGTAGACGTTTGGGAAACTCCAGAGAGAAAGGAATGTGGTGCGTGCAAGGTGTAATAGCTGGTTTTCTGTTGGTGTGGTGCCGCTTGCATCTTTTAGGGTGCTCCAAGGATTCTCATCGGAAGAGAATGATTTGCTCGCGAACGGAAAAGGCCTAATACGATTGTTTCGATTCATGTTCGAACGGACGTGGAATGAATGCCATGATCGACAGCGAATAATGGAATCTAGCTTATCTTGTTTTCTCGAGAGTGCATAGTAGACCTTGGTCATCCTCGCGATCGCTCCCAAATCGGTTTTTAGGAACAGGTGAAGAGCTATGCATCCATAAAAAATGCCGCTGTCTCCAGCGGCATTTTCATTTCCGACAGTCGCTCCCGCGTCAGTCGGTGGCGTAGATGTTGTTGTCCTTGGTTTCGCGAACGAACAGGGCGCCGATCACGACGGTGATCAGGGCGATGATGATCGGATACCAGAGGCCGTAGTAGATGTTGCCGTTGGCCGCCACCAGGGCAAACGAGATGGTCGGCAGCAGGCCGCCGAACCAGCCGTTACCGATGTGGTAGGGCAGGGACATCGAGCTGTAGCGGATACGGGTCGGGAACATCTCGACCAGCATGGCGGCGATCGGGCCGTAGACCATGGTCACGTAGATGACCAGGATGAACAGCAGCAGGACCAGCATCGGCTTGTTGATCTGGGCCGGGTCGGCCTTTTCCGGATAGCCGGCGGCTTTCAGGGCGGCGGTCACGTCCTTCTTGAGGGCGGCTTCCTTGGCCTTGCTGTCCTTGTCGAAGTCCAGGCCGTCAGGCGTCATGGTGGCGTTGAAGCCCTGGAAGACCTGGTCGCCGACCTTGACGCTGGCCACGGTGCCGGCCGGCGCCTCGACGGTGGTGTAGTTCACCGAGGCGTTGGTCAGCATGCGGCTGGCGATGTCGCAGGAAGCCGGGAATTTGCGGGTGCCGCTCGGGTCGACCTGGAAGTTGCACGATGCCGGGTCGGCGACGACCACGACCGGCGAGCTGTTGATTGCCTGCTCCAGGGCCGGGTTGCCGTAGTGGGTGATGGCCTTGAAGATCGGGAAGTAGGTGGCCGCGGCGATGACGCAGCCGCCCAGGATGATCCACTTGCGGCCGATCTTGTCGGACAGCCAGCCGAAGAACAGGAAGAACGGGGTGGCCAGCAGCAGGGCGATGGCGATCAGGATGTTCGCGGTCGGGCCGTCGATCTTCAGGGTCTGGGTCAGGAAGAACAGGGCGTAGAACTGGCCGGTGTACCACACCACGGCCTGGCCCATCGTCAGGCCGACCAGGGCCAGCAGGACGATCTTGCCGTTCTTCCAGTTCAGGAAGGCTTCCGACAGCGGCGCCTTCGAGGTCTTGCCTTCGGCTTTCATCTTGGCGAAGGCCGGAGACTCGTTCATCGACATCCGGATCCACACCGAGACGCCCAGCAGCAGGACGGAGACCAGGAAGGGGATGCGCCAGCCCCAGGCCGCGAATTCCTCTTCGCCGACGGCGGTGCGGGTGCCCAGGATGACCAGCAGCGACAGGAACAGGCCCATGGTCGCGGTGGTCTGGATGAAGGCGGTGAAGTAGCCGCGCTTGCCCTCAGGCGCGTGCTCGGCGACGTAGGTCGCCGCGCCGCCGTATTCGCCGCCCAGCGCCAGGCCTTGCAGGATGCGCAGGGTGACCAGGATGATCGGCGCCGCGATGCCGATTGAGGCGTGGCCCGGCAGCAGGCCGACGAGGAAGGTCGAGCCGCCCATGATGAGGATGGTGACCAGGAAGGTGTATTTGCGGCCGATCATGTCGCCGAGGCGGCCGAACACGAGCGCGCCGAATGGACGCACGATGAAGCCGGCGGCGAAGGTGAGCAGGGCGAAGATGAAGGAGGTGGTCGGGTCGCCCAGGAAGAACTGTTTGCCGATGATGGCGGCGAGCGAACCGTAGAGGTAGAAGTCGTACCATTCGAACACGGTGCCAAGCGAGGACGCAAAGATCACCTTGCGTTCTTCCTTGGTCATCCCCTGGGAGGAAGGTACTGCCTTCCCGCCCGCGGTCATGCCGGGTGTGATAGCCATTTTGTGTGTCTCCGTATAGTCATGTAGGTCTCGGATAGCCGGACGTGGAACCTGTCTGTGCAGGATTCTGGTCAGCCTGGAACGGAGTGTGGACCGTTAAACTTACGTCATGCTTGCTCCAAACTTACTGCAAACTTACTGCAAACTTACTGATGGTTGACGAGGCTGCTTGCGTAGCGGTGGCAATACGCGTTCGCCGACCTGCGAAGACGGCGACAGGGCGGCACCGTCCCTGCGTTTACCGAACATTCGACCGCTCCCGCGTGCCGGAAAATCCCGGTTGCATATGATGAGGCGCAAGCGTCAAGATTTGCGAACGACCGTACTAATCTTGTGCTATTCTCATCCGGTCGGACATCGCATCGAACACCACATACACCAACACCAGGGAGACCAGAATGCAAGACGCCGTCATCGTATCGACCGCCCGCACCGGCTTGGCCAAGTCGTGGAAGGGAGCCTTCAACATGACCCATGGCGCGACCCTCGGCGGCCACGTGCTCGCCGCCGCCATCGAGCGCGCCGGCATCGCGGCCGGCGAGGTCGAGGACGTGATCATGGGTTGCGCCAATCCGGAAGGCGCCACCGGCGGCAACATCGCGCGCCAGATCGCGCTGCGCGCCGGCTGCCCGGTCACGGTGCCGGGCATGACCGTCAACCGCTTCTGTTCTTCCGGCCTGCAGACCATCGCCCTGGCCGCCCAGCGCGTGCTGGCCGGCGAAGGCGAAATCTTTGCCGCCGGCGGCGTCGAGTCAATCTCCTGCGTGCAGCAGGAAATGAATACCCACATGCTGCGCGACCCGGCGCTGCGCGCCCAGAAACCGGAAATCTACTGGTCGATGCTGCAGACGGCCGAGATGGTCGCGAAGCGCTATGGAGTCGCCAAGGAGCGCCAGGACGCCTACGGCGTGCAGAGCCAGCAGCGCGCAGCCGCCGCCCAGGCCGCCGGCCGTTTCGACGCCGAGATCGTGCCGATGACGACCGTGATGGGCGTGGCCGACAAGGCATCGGGGCGACTGCTGACGCGCGAGGTGACGATCGCCGCCGACGAGGGCATCCGGCTTGACACCACCATCGAAGGCGTGAGCAAGATCCGCAGCGCGCTGCCGGGCGGCGTGATCACCGCCGGCAATGCCAGCCAGTTCTCGGACGGCGCCTCGGTCTCGATCGTGATGAGCCGGCGCATGGCCGAAGCGAAGGGCCTGGCGCCGCTGGGCGTGTTCCGCGGCTTCGCGGTGGCCGGCTGCGAGCCCGACGAGATGGGCATCGGCCCTGTGTTCGCGGTGCCGAAGCTGCTGCAGAAAGCGGGCCTCACGGTCGACGACATCGGCCTGTGGGAGCTGAACGAGGCCTTCGCCGTACAGGTGCTGTATTGCGCCGACAAGCTCGGCATCCCGATGAAGCGCCTGAACGTGAACGGCGGCGCGATCGCGGTCGGCCACCCCTATGGCGTCTCGGGGGCGCGCCTGGTCGGCCATGCGCTGATCGAGGGCAAGCGCCGCGGCGTGAAGTACGTCGTGGTGACGATGTGCATCGGCGGCGGCCAGGGCGCGGCGGGGCTGTTCGAGGTCCTCTGACCGTGCCCGCTTGCTATACAAAACCTTGATATGCAAGAACTTTTGAAACGGTAAGAAAGATTCGAGAAAGATATGATCAAGCACATCGTGATGTGGAAGCTGAAAGAGCATGCCGAAGGCGCCGACCGCGCAGCGAATGCGCGCGAGATGAAGCGGCGCCTGGACGAATGCGCCAACATCGTGCCCGGCATCCACGCCTTCGAGGTCGCGCTGGCCCAGCCGGGCCTGGAGGCGACCTACGACGTGGTCCTGTACTCGGTGTTCGAGAACAAGGAGGCGCTGGAGGCCTACGCGCAGCACCCGACCCACCAGGCCCTGATGCCCTTCTTCAAGGCCGTGCGCGACGAGCGCCAGTGCATGGATTACGAAATCTAAGCCATTACTCACAATAGCAACAACAACGGAGACAGCATGCGCACTACCCAGGAATTATTTTCACTTCAAGGCAAGACCGCACTGGTGACCGGCGGCTCGCGCGGCCTCGGCCTGCAAATGGCCGAGGCGCTCGGCGAGCAGGGCGCGCGGCTGGTGCTTTCCTCGCGCAAGCAGGACGAGCTCGACGCGGCCGTGGCCCACCTGGCGGCCAGGGGCATCGAGGCCTCGGCCATCGCCTGCGACCTGTCGAACGAGGCGAACGTCCAGCCTTTCGTCGAGGAAGCGCTGCGCCGCCTCGGCCAGATCGACATCCTGATCAACAACGCCGGCGCCAGCTGGGGCGCCCCGGCCGAGGAGCATCCGCTCGAAGCCTGGGATAAGGTGATGAACCTGAACGTGCGCAGCATCTTCCTGGTGTCGCAGGCGGTCGGCAAGCTGTCGATGATCCCGCGCCGCTACGGGCGCATCGTCAACATCTCCTCGATCGCCGGCCTGGCCGGCAACCCCCCGGGCACCATGAGCACCATCGCCTACAACACCTCGAAGGGCGCGATCGTGAATTTCACGCGCGCCCTGGCCGGCGAATGGGGCCGCCACGGCATCACCGTCAACTCGATCGCGCCGGGCTTCTTCCCGTCTAAAATGACCAAGGGCGTGTTGTCGACCATCGGCGCCGACGTGCTGGCCAAGGATGCGCCGCTGGGCCGCCTGGGCGACGACGAGGACTTGAAGGGCGCGGTGGTGCTGTTCGCCTCCGACGCCGGCAAGCACATCACCGGCCAGATCCTGGCCGTCGACGGCGGCGTGTCCGCTGTCTGAGGGAGAGTTCCATGCAAGATTTCAACGGCAAGGTGGCCGTCATCACCGGGGCCGGCAGCGGCCTGGGACGCGAATTCGCCGAGACGGCGGCAGGCATCGGCATGAAGCTGGTGCTGGCCGACGTCCAGGCCGACGCGCTCGAGAAGGTCACCGACGACCTGCTGGCGCGCGGCGCCGAGGTGCTGGCCATGGTCTGCGACGTCAGCAAGGCCGCCCACGTGCAGGAATTGGCGGACGCGGCGGTGGCGCGCTTCCACGGCATCCACCTGGTGTTCAACAACGCCGGCGTCGGCTCGGGCGGCCTGGTCTGGGAGAACAGCGAGCAGGATTGGGAATGGGTGCTGGGCGTCAACCTGTGGGGCGTGATCCACGGCGTGCGCATCTTCACCCGCACCATGCTCGAGTGCGCGAAGAAGGATCCGTCCTTCGAGGGGCACATCGTGAACACGGCCTCGATGGCGGGCCTCCTGAACGCGCCGGCGATGGGCGTGTATAACGTTTCCAAGCACGCCGTGGTCTCGCTGACGGAGACGCTGTACCACGACCTGGAACTGGTCGGGGCGCCGATCGGCACCTCGGTGCTGTGCCCGTATTTCGTGCCGACCGGGATCAGCCACTCGCACCGCAACCGGCCGGAAGACCTGCGCGCGGAAGGCGGGCCGACCAACAGCCAGGTCGCGGCGCAGGCGCTGACGGTCAAGGCGGTGGAATCGGGCAAGGTGTCGGCGGCCGACGTGTCGCGCATGACCTTCGAGGCAATCCGCGAGAAGCGCTTCTGGATCTTCTCGCACCCGCAGGCGCTGGGCGGCGTCGAGGAAGGCATGAAGGCGCTCCTCGAAGGGCGCAATCCGCCGGATCCCTACGCGGCCACGCCGCACATCCGCGCGATCCTCAAGGCCAAGCTGTAAGGCCGCCGTAGGGTGGGCTCCCGAGCCCACGCGGGGATACGCGGGGATACGTTACGGGGCCGATCCCGGCGTCGGCAAGCGGTGCGGCGGATCGGCCTTGGGTTGAACGCGTGGACGGCGCAAGAGACGCGTTGTCGCCCGCCGTAAGGTGGAGCCGTCCACCCTACGGCTGCAGGATGCGCTCGTGCAGCTCGGGCGGCGCGTTCTCGTACAGCTTGACCACGGTCGAGGTCCGGGTGCCGTAGCCCGGCGTCTCGATGCACACCGCCGACAGCACGCGCTCCAGGTCGATCGGCACGCCGGTCTCGGGCAGGCGCATGTCGGGCGCGCGCGTGGTGTCGGCCAGCATCTCGAAGTAGGCGTCTTCCGGCGCGCCCTGGCACAGCAGGCTCGCGAACTGGGCCTTGGTGCGGGTGACTTTCGGCCAGGGCGCGTCGAGCAGGCCGTTCGAGATGCCGTAGATGCGGCCGGGCTCCAGCGGCTGGCCGTTGCGCGCGTCGCCGCCGGCGCGGTTCGAGTACCAGTACAGGGCGCTCGCGTCCCCCAGCACCAGGTTGTAGCCGTTGTAGACGTCGCCGCGTGCCGCGACCACCTCCAGGTACTCGGCGGCCGACAGCGAACCCTGCAGGAAGTCGGCCACCAGCGCCCCGCGCGACGGCGCGTCGGGCCGCACCTCGCTGGGAGCGCGGATATTCGTCAGGGCGGCGAACTTCGGGCCGTGCGGGCCCTCGCGCGTCACGCCCATCCAGCTGCCGCCGTGTTCCAGGTCGCGGCCCGCGATCACGTTCGGGTTCTCGGGCCAGGGCGCGGCGGGGGCCGTCGGACGGTCGTAGAACTCGTCGCGGTTGGCGGCGGCGATGACGGGCACGCCGGGGATGACGCGCCAGGCGAAGACGATCAGGCACATGCGGTGAACTCCACGAAAACTTCGGTACGGCGCGGCCCTTCGGTCAGCGGCGCCAGGCCGGCATCGACTGCGGCCGTCTCGAGCAGGGCAGGGAAAGTGTCGGCGACGCAGGGATAGACTTCCATCCAGGTCTGCAGGCCGTCGCGGCCTTCGGGGCGGCGCTTGAGCTGGACCGCCACACCCGCTTCCCGCGCCAGGTGCGCCTGCGTGGCGCGCACCAGCGGCTCCAGGTGGGCGGCATGCTCGTCGCGCACCTTGTAATACACGTACAGGTCGATCATCTAGAGGTCGAGCGCGTCGAGCGGATAGGGCAGGGACGCGAAGCGCAGCGCCGGGCCGGTGGCCGCGCCGAGGCGCACGTCTTCTTCCAGGGCGGCCAGCTTCATCTCGACCAGCATGTCGGCGCCGCCGGCGCCGTTCGGGGCGGCGTTGACCACCATGCCGCAGGGCTGCTCGGGGTCGGCGGCGGAATACAGTTCGTCGCCGGCGCGCGCCGCCGCGTTCTCGACCGTGGCCAGCGTCGTACGGCGTTTGAGCTTGCCGAGGTACTGGCTGCGCGCGACGATCTCCTGGCCCGGATAGCAGCCCTTCTTGAAGTTCACGCCGCCGAGCAGCTCGAGGTTGACCATCTGCGGCACGAACTGCTCCTGGGTCGGTTGCGTCACCTGGGGCACGCCGGCATGGATCGCGGCCAGTTGCCAAGCCTGGTTGCCGCCGAGCGCGAGTGCATCGCGCAGGGGCCCGAATGCGGCCTCGGCATGGGCGGGCGAGGTGATCCAGAGCCAGCGCGGCGCCGCGAAGGCGTCGGCCAGGCGGATCACGGTTCCCTTGTCGCTCGACACCTTGCCATACGGCGCGGCGGGCAGTTCGCCGACCTGGGCGCGCAGCGCCGCTTCGGCTTTCGCGCCGCCCAGGCCGAGCACGGCCGCGAAGGCCTCCTCCTCGGTGGCGTCGCGCAGCTTGGCCTTGGCGCGCAGCACGAACATGGTGAGGCGCTTCTGCAGCGGCGGCTGTATCGCGCGCGGCAATTGCAGGTAGATGGCTTCTGCGTCCCGCCACATCAGGAAGGTCGCCTGCAGGCGGCCCTTCGGGGTGCAGTAGCCGGCCAGCCGGGCTTCGGCGGTGCCGAGGTGCTCGACGTCGTTGGTCAGCTGGTTGTGCAGGAAGCCGGCGGCATCGTCGCCGGCGACCGCGATCAGGCCGAGGTCGGTCACGGGGGCGAGGAAGCCGGCGGCCAGCTCGTCGACGCCCAGCGTGCGGCCGAAATCCTCGACCTGGGTGGCTTCGTCAATGTGGAAGCGGGCGCCGTGCGACGCCAGATAGTCTGTCCAGTTGCTCATAAATCCAATATTCTTCGCAATTAGGCTTTATCATTACGGCCTCATTATAGAGTTGTCGAGCATTTCGCGCCGGAGACGGCCAAAAACACTTAAAGCAAGAATGGCACTGATAAAAAAAATCATGATTACCGGCGCGATCGTGTCAGTCGCGGCGGCCGGCGGTTTCGCCTGGTGGTCCAAGCGTCCCTTGACCACGGCGGAGCCGCCGATCGAATTCACCATCACGCCCGGCAGCGGCGTGAACGCGGCCGCCCAGCAGATGGCCCGGGCCGGCGTGCCCATCGACCCCTTCCTGTTCCAGGTGCTGGCGCGCGTGACCGGCGACGCCGGGCGCATCAAGGCCGGCAGCTACGAGCTGAAACCGAACACCTCGCCGCGGCGCCTGCTCACGCAACTGGTGCGCGGCGAATTCGCCCAAGAAGCCGTCACCATCATCGAGGGCTGGACCTTCCGCCAGATGCGCGAGGCGATTGCCGCCACCAGGACCCTGCGCCACGAGACGACGAAGCTGTCCGACGCCGAACTGATGGCGAAGATCTCGCCCGAGTTCAAGCAGCCCGAGGGCCTGTTCTTCCCGGACACCTACCTGTTCGCGAAGGGGTCGAGCGACATGCAGATCTACCGCCAGGCGCACCAGATGATGCTGAACCGCCTGAACGCGGCCTGGGAGACGCGCGACCCGAACCTGCCCTACAAGAATCCCTACGAGGCCCTGATCATGGCCTCGATCGTCGAGAAGGAAACCGGCCAGAAGAGCGAGCGCGCGATGATCGCGGGCGTCTTCGTGAACCGCCTGCGGGTCGGCATGATGCTGCAGACCGACCCCAGCGTGATCTACGGCATGGGCCTGCGCTACGAGGGCAAGATCGCGAAGAAGGACTTGCAGACCGACACCCCGTACAACACCTACACCCGCTACGGCCTGCCGCCGACCCCGATCTCGCTGCCGGGCGTGCAGTCGATCGCCGCCGCCATGGCGCCGGCCAAGACCGACGCCCTGTACTTCGTATCGCGCAACGACGGCACCAGCCAGTTTTCGGACAACCTGAACGACCACAATCGCGCGGTCAACCAGTACCAGCGCGGGATCGCACGACCATGACGGCCCGCGGCAAGTTCCTTACCGTCGAAGGCATCGACGGCGCCGGCAAGTCGACCCATATCGGCTTCATCGCCGACTTCCTGGCCGCGCGCGGCAGGCAGGTGGTCGCCACGCGCGAACCGGGCGGCACGCCGCTGGGCGAAAAGCTGCGCGCACTGCTTCTGCACGAAAAGATGCACCTGGAAACCGAGGCGCTGCTGATGTTCGCCAGCCGCCGCGAGCACATGGCCCAGGTGATCGAACCGAACCTGGCGGCCGGGGCCTGGGTCCTGTCCGACCGTTTCACCGACGCCAGCTTCGCCTACCAGAGCGGCGGGCGCGGCCTGGACCGCACGAGGCTGGAGGCGCTCGAGGCCTGGGTCCATCCGCACCTGCAGCCGGACCTGACCCTGCTGTTCGACGTACCCCTGGAAGTGGCGCGCGAGCGCCTCGACGCCACCCGCACGCTCGACAAGTTCGAGCGCGAGCAGGGCGAATTCTTCGCCCGCTGCCGTAACGAGTATCTGCGCCGCGCCGCGCAGTTCCCCGGGCGCTTCGTGGTCGTCGATTCGACCCGCAGCATCGAGGCAACGCGCCAGACCATCGGCGAGGCGCTGGAGACATTGTTGTGATTTATCCCTGGCAGCACCAAGCCTGGGAGCAGCTGCAGCAGATGCGCGGCAAGCTGCCCCACGCGATCCTGTTCCACGGCCCGGCCGGCATCGGCAAGGCCGACTTCATCGAACACTTTGCCCAGGCCCTGCTGTGCGAGAACGTCCAGCCCGACGGCCAGGCCTGCGGCGCCTGCGCGTCCTGCGGCTGGTTCGTCCAGCACAACCATCCGGACTACCGCCGCGTGCGCCCGGAAGCGCTGGAGGACGAGCCGGCCGGCGACGGCGAGGAGGGCGGCGACGGCGACAAGAAGTCGAAGTCCACCAAGGCGCCCTCGAAAGAGATCAAGATCGAGCAGATCCGCTCGCTGGCCGACTTCATGAACATCTCGACCCATCGCCAGGGTCTGCGCGTGGTGGTGCTGTATCCGGCCGAGGCGCTTAACATGCCGGCCTCGAACGCCCTGCTGAAGACCCTGGAAGAACCGCCGCCCGGCACCGTGTTCCTGCTCGCCTCGAACGGGCTGGACCGCCTGCTGCCGACCATCCTGTCGCGCTGCCGCAAGTTCGCCCTGCCGATGCCCGGCCATGCGGAGGCGCTGGCCTGGCTCAGGGAGCAGGGCGTGCCGGACGCCGACAGCTGGCTGCGCGAGGAGGGCGGGGCGCCGCTGGCGGCGCGCGCCCAGGCCGAGACCGGCAGCCGGGAAGAACTCGACGCCCTGCTGCATTTCCTGGCGCGCCCGAGCAGCGACGCCGCCCTGCGCAATGCCGAAAAGCTCAGCAAGACGCCGCTGGCCGCCCTGGTGGCATGGCAGCAGCGCTGGCTGTACGACCTGCTCTCGGTGAAGTTGTCCGGCGTGGTGCGCTATTATCCGCGCTACCAGAAGGAACTTGCGGCCCTGGCCGCGAGCGTGCACACTGCGAATCTGTTGCGTGCAGTAAAGTCGACGAACGAGCGGCGCGCGGTGGCGGACCACCCCTTGTCGGCTAAACTGTTTGTCGAAGACATGCTGCTCGATTACACGCGCTGCTGCAGCTCCGCCTGAAAGGAATCCGATGTCCGGCAACACAACCGACCCGAACGCCTCCGTCCTGCCGCGGCCGGCGGTGCTGTCTCTTGCCATCAAGGAAAAGGCGGCGCTGTACGCCGCCTACATGCCTTTCCTGAAGAATGGCGGCATGTTCGTGCCGACCAACAAGCCCTACAGGATCGGCGACGAGATCTACCTGATCCTGTCCTTGATGGACGACGCGAACAAGTACCCGATCGCCGGCAAGGTGGCCTGGATCACACCAAGCGGCGCCAACAACAGCAAGGCGCAAGGCGTCGGCGTGCATTTCCCGGCTGACGAGACCGGCCAGCGCGCCAAGGCCCGCATCGAAGAAATCCTCGGCGCCGCGCTGCGCTCCTCGCGCGCCACCCATACCCTGTAATTTCCCGTCCTGTCCCGCCCTGTTCATGCCGTCCTATATCCACCGCCTCGCCCGCCGCGACGACCTGCCGACCATCGTCGACATCTATAACTCCACTATCGCCTCGCGCGACGTCACCGCCGACACCGAACCGGTCAGCGTCGCTTCGCGCGAGGGCTGGTTCGCCGAGCACACGCCCGAGCGCCGTCCGCTGTGGGTGATCCATGCCGCCGGCGACCAGTCCGACAACCAGGAAGTCATCGGCTGGATGTCGTATTCGAATTTCTACGGCCGCCCGGCCTATGCGGGAACGGCCGAGCTGTCGATCTATATTGCGGAAAGCTGGCGCGGCAAGGGCATCGGCCGCTATTGCCTGGAGCAGGCGATCGCGTTCGCGCCCGAGATCGAGGTGCATACCTTGCTCGGTTTTATCTTCGGTCACAACGCGCCCAGCCTGGCGCTGTTCCGCAGCTTCGGTTTCGATACCTGGGCCCATTTCCCGCGCGTTGCGAACCTCGACGGCGTCGAGCGCGACCTCGTCATCCTGGGCAAGCGGGTCGTCGAATAAAGCGGCGCTATGTGCGCCATTTAACAATTCACGGCACACATTGTTAATTCCTGGCGGACACAGCAACATGTCGAGATTCTTTACAGATCGCCTTTCCACATTACGGTAATAATATAAGTCATTGATTAACAAGCATTAATTCTTCTGGCATGAGTATTGCATACACCTGGGGTCCCACTTACAAAGACCACTTGGTTAAGAGGAATTATGAAATTTGTTAAAAAAATGATGTGCGCAGCAGCCGTCGCAGCTTGCACCATGGGTACCGCTTCCGCAGCACCGGTCCTGAACGACTGGGTCTTCAATCCGACCGGCGGCGGTTTCGACAACGGCCAGGTCATCAACGAATATCTTGACGTCAACGGTAACGCGTTCATCGAGCTGACCTCGACTGGCGCCAACTCCTTCAACTTCAAGGAAACCGCAGTCTTCAACATCCAGCAGGCCGACAGCAACGGTCAGCTGTTCCCGCTTAACTATGCAGGCGGCAACATCACGGCTACCTTCGAAGCCATGGGTAGCGGCACCTTCAACGGCGCCTTCAGCTTCACCGGCGGCACCATCAAGATGTACCAGAACCCGACCAATGGCCAGTACGGCGGCACCGAGGGCTACTTCGGCGCCAACCTGGGCAACCTGATCGCCGAGTTCAACGTGCTGGCCGGCGGCGGCGGCCTGGTCGATGCCAGCGGCAGCCCGACCAACAACGGCCAGGTGACGGTGCTGGCTTCGGCTGCCCCGGGCATGCTCGACGCCGGTTACTTCTTCACCGGCGAGGGCAAGGACCTGTCGGGCTCGTCGGTGCTGTCCTTCGCCTTCACCAACGCCAACACCCTGGGCCGTCCGACCGACCGCCTGGTGGACGAAGTGGCTTGCCAGTTCGGCGGCTTCCAGGGTCCGGGCTGCTCGGGCGGCAGCTACGCCAACGCGCCGGGCCAGTACTTCTTCCTCGGCACCAACGGCCAGTTCAAGCTGGCCGAGGGCGCGGAAGTGCCGGAGCCGGGCTCGCTGGCCCTGTTCGGCATCGCCCTGCTGGGCGCCGGCGCGGTGGTGCGCCGTCGCAAGAACGCGGCGTAATCTTGCCGGCGTGAGGAAAGAGCGGCTACGGCCGCTCTTTTTGTTTGTGGATGGGCACTCGTTGATGCCGGTTTTCGTAGGGTGGGTACTCGTACCCACCTTGTGCGGACCTGGCGTCGCTGCACAGTTTGACACCCGAAAACCGGGGGCCGTTGTCTGACGGTGGCAGGAGAGCATGCGCGGACGCGCAGCGGGACGAACGGGTGGGTACGAGTACCCACCCCACGAGAAGCCTGAACCCACCCGCGCGTGGCAACACAGGCCGCCTGCCCTTACAATGTCGGCATGTACATCGATTCCCACTGCCACATCAATTTCCCCGAACTCGCCGCGCGCATGCCCGAGGTCCTGGCCAAGATGGCCGAGAACCAGGTCACGCATGCGCTGTGCGTCTCGGTCGACCTGCCCGATTTCCCGGGCGTGCTCGCGCTGGCCGAGCAGTATCCGCATATTTACGCCTCGGTCGGCGTGCATCCCGACTACGAGGACACGCCCGAACCGACCGTCCAGCAACTGGTCGAGCTGGCCGACCATCCGAAGATCGTCGCCATCGGCGAGACCGGCCTCGACTACTACCGCCTCGAGGGCGACCTCGAATGGCAGCGCGAGCGCTTCCGCACCCACATCCGCGCCTCGCGCGAGACGCGCAAGCCGCTGATCATCCACACCCGCTCGGCCAGCGAGGACACCATCCGCATCCTGCGCGAAGAGGGCGCGGGCGTCACGGCGGGCGGCGTGGCCGGCGTCATGCACTGCTTCACCGAGTCGCTCGCGGTGGCCGAGGCCGCGATCGAGATGGGCTTCTACATCTCGTTCTCCGGCATCGTCACCTTCAAGAGCGCGAAGGAGCTGCAGGAAGTGGCGCGCGCGGTGCCGATGGAGCGCATGTTGATCGAGACCGATTCGCCCTACCTGGCGCCGGTGCCTTACCGCGGCAAGATGAACGAGCCGGGCTATGTGCCGCACGTTGCCGAGTTCATCGCCAATCTGAAGGGCCTGCCGCTGCGCGAAGTGGCGGACCGCACCAGCGAGAATTTCTTCAACCTGTTCCAGCACGCCAGAAAGGCCTGACATGACCCTTGCGCGCCGCGTTGTCCTGCGCAGCATCCTCGGCGCGACGGTGGCGTCAGCCTGCGCTTGCGCCGGCCTGGCCCATGCGGCCCCGACGCCGCCTGACGGCGCCGCGCTGGCCCGGTTCTTCCGCGCCGTCCAGCTCGACGACGCCAAGACCGTGCAGGGCATGATCGGCGCCACGGTCAACGCCAACCAGCTCAATCCGATCGGCGGCGAGCCGGGCCTGGTGCTGGCGCTGCGCGAGGACGCCATGCGCGTGGTCCAGGTGTTCCTCGACCATCCGGGCACGAACCTCGAAACCAGGGCGGTCAACGGCAACACCGCGCTGATGATGGCCGCCTTCAAGCGCAACCGCGCGGCCGTCGAGCAGCTGCTGGCCAAGGGCGCCTGCATCGATCAGCCCGGCTGGACCGCCTTGCACTACGCGGCCGCCAGCGGGGACGACGAGATCGTGCGTATCCTGCTCGCGCGCGGCGCGAAGATCGACGCCGTCTCGCCGCTGCGCAGCGGCGCCTACACGCCGCTGATGATGGCGGCGCGCGAAGGCAAGGACGGCACCGCGCTGCTGCTGATCGGGCAGGGCGCGAACGCCGCGCTGAAGAACAGCGAGGGCTTGACCGCCGAGCAGCTGGCCGAGCGCGCCGGCAAGACGCGCGTGGCGCAGGCGATCCGCCAGGCCGCGCGCTGATCCGGCGCCGGTCCTCGGGTTCGCCGCGGCCGGGGCAGGGAGGCCCGCGTTGCGCCGCCTGCCCGCGCCGTCCGTCGCCGCAATCGGCAGCCTGGCCCGGCCACGCCGCCGTTCGTCGCAGCCGCATTGCGCGCGGCCGGCGGCCTGCCTAGACTGCGGACATCGATAAGCTGAAGGAGTATGCGATGTTGGGCTTCCTGTTGTGGCTGCTATTGCTGTTCGTGTGCTGGCCGCTGGCCTTGCTGGCCCTGGTGGTCTATCCGCTGGTCTGGCTGCTCCTGCTCCCGTTTCGCCTGCTGGGCATCGGCGTCGAGGCCGTGTTCGAACTGTTGCGCGCCGTGGTGATGCTGCCCGCGCGCGTGCTCGGCCTGTCCTCGGGGCGCTGAGCGCCTTGCCGGACGGGCTCCCGGCAGAGTGTGGGGCAATTAACAGACGCGCGCAGCACGATCGCCTACTGTGGAGTCGTCCGCTTTCACCCGGAAGCGAACTTTTGACTGTAAGGAAAAGATTATGCGCCTGGACATTTACCGCAGAGCCGAAAGCGACGGCAAGTTCTCCTACCTGGCCGTCCCGGAGACCCGCAACATTCCCGAAGAAGCCACCAACACCGACTGGGAAGTGGAGGCCCGCGCCTTCGAAGTCGACGACAACGCCGAGCAATTGCCCGACTATGACATCGACAACCTCAGCCGCCAGCTGGACGAAAAAGGCTATGCGATGACCGCGCTCCACTAAAAAGCGCAGTCCACGGCCGGCGCCCGCCCGCGGGACGTTCGGCTGATCGTCGTGCCGCAGCCTGGGAGCTTCGGCATGGACGCGACAATCTCCTGTCGAATTCGCCGGGGGCCGGACGAGCCCCTGGCGGATATGCTATTCTTGCGCCCTGTTTACAATGATGTTGACCGAGTGGTCAGTTCCTGGGGGTGCGTGATGAAGTGGGCGGTAATCGGTTTTTATTTTCTCTCGATCCTGCACATTCACTTCCGCGGCAAGGTCCGCCTGCCGTTCGGACGCCAGCTGTTCGACCATTCGTCGTTCATGGCGCCGATCAACATCTTCATGCATTACTTCTCGAAGGTGCCGAGCACGCCCTACATCCCGGTGAGCCAGTTCCCCGAGTTGGCGCCGCTGCAGCAGAACTGGCAGGTGATCCGCGCCGAGGCCGAGAACATGCTCGCGCTGAAGAAGATCAAGGCGGCCGAGCAGAATGACGACGCCGGCTTCAACTCCTTCTTCAAGACCGGCTGGAAGCGCTTCTACCTGAAATGGTATGACGCCAGCCACCCGTCGGCCCAGCGTCTCTGCCCCCAGACCTATGCGCTGCTGCAGGCCATCCCGTCGGTGAAGGCGGCGATGTTCGCCGAACTGCCGCCGGGCGCCAAGCTCAATCCGCACCGCGATCCTTTCGCCGGCTCGATGCGCTACCACCTGGGCCTGGCCACGCCGAACGACGATCGCTGCTTTATCGACGTCGACGGCCAGCGCCACAGCTGGCGCGACGGCGAAGGCGTCATCTTCGACGAAACCTACATCCACTGGGCGATCAACGGCAGCGACAGCGACCGCGTGATCCTGTTCTGCGACGTCGAGCGCCCGATGCGCTACCGCTGGATGCAGGCGATCAACCGCTGGCTGGGCCGCACCATGATGACCGCCGCCAGCTCGCCCAACGAAACCGGCGACCAGACCGGCTTCGTCAGCAAGGCGTTCCGCGTGTCGCACGTGATGGGCCAGTACCGCCGCCGCTACAAGGCCTGGAACAAGACCGCGTACAAGGTCACCAAGGTGGCCCTGATCGTCGGCGTGGCCGCGCTGATCTACTGGCTCTGATCCGCTCGCTTCGGGGTATCGCTGCGCCCGGGGCGGAAGGACGCGGCCGGGTTCGTCCCGATTCGCCGGGATTCGGTCCGATGTCCCCTGGCGCTGTCCGATCCCCTCTGACGCCATGATGAAGCGCCGCTGAAAAGCGGCGCTTTTTTTCGGCCCACCGGCATATTTTGTAACTAACCGACAGGGTCGAGCGCCAGCACCATTAGTTGCCAGGACCATTAGCCGCCAGCACCGATCGCCGCCAGGCCCATACACCGCAAGCCCGTTCGTGCCAGCCCGTCAGTCCGTTGGATCCGGCGTCACGCGGGTGAGCTTGTAGTCGGCGGCGGAACGTTCGAGCGCCAGGCCCAGTTCGTCCTTGAGCTCGGCGGCTTTCGCGCCACTCTCGAGGCGGCGCTTCGCAAAGGTATTGCGCAAGGTGCGTCCGCCGGAATGCCACGGGTCCATGCCGGCGCGCTCGAAAGTCGCCCGCATCTGCACGTAGACGGTTTTCCTGGTCATCCGGGCGCCGGTCAGGTTGGCGGGGAAGACCAGCTCGCCCGGAATCGCCATCGCTTCGCGCTCCTGCAGCCAGGCGCGCAGCTCGTCGGCGCCGTCGCGGGGGAGGGCGACCTCGTGCTCGTGGCTGGTGTCGTGCTTGGCCTCGGGGGTGATGGTCAGCACGATCGATCCGTCGAGTGCGGGCTGGCGTCCGACTTCCGGAATGAGCAGGCCGATCGCTTCGGACACCCGCAGGCCGGCCAGCGCCATGACGACCTGCATCGCGCGGTCGCGCCGGCGCTTCCAGCCGTCGAAAGGCGTGCTGCGCCGGCGTCGCGGCGCCGGCGCGGGGAGGGCGGCGAAGAAGCGCTCCAGCTGGTCCTCCGACAGGCTGCGTCCGGCCTCGTCTTTTGCGATGTGGGCACGGTCGATGCCGAGGATGGCCTGCTGCGCCGGATTCGGCACTACCTCGAGGTGTTCGTAGCAGCGTTCCAGCAAGCGCAGGTAGCGGTAGGCGATCTTGCTGTTCAGGACGCGCTTGCCCTTGACCGTGCGGCCGATGAAGCGCAACAGGTCCGCGTGGGTGACGCTGGAGAAGGCGAGACCTTGCTCCATGAACCAGCTGCTCACGTTGTTGAACATGAAGATGTAGATCTTCGCCGAGTCCGCCGACAGCCCCCGGAGCGTGCCGTCGGCGCGGGGGCGCCGGCCGGTTTCGGCAAAGGCCGTGGTGGTCACGAAGTCCTTGAATGCGCGGACGGGATCGGCATCCCACGATGTCGGATAATGCATGGCGAACGAGCCCAAATGGAGATCGCTTACCTTACCATAAAACGTAACTAACCAACGGTTGATTTCACGAAAACCGACCAATCAAACGGCACGGACTACGGAAAGTAGCCCGGAAACGCAACAAGGCCGCCAGGAAAGAGGCCCGGCCGGCCAGGCATTTTTCGACGTCGCTCCGCCTGCGCAGCCGCAACCGTGGCCGCTGCGCGCATGCCGCCGCCGTCAGCGGTACACCAGCACCGGAATGGCGCTCTGCACCAGGACCTTCTGGGTTTCGCTGCCCAGCAAGACGCTGCCGATCCCGTGCCGGCCGTGCGAGGCCATGATGATCAGGTCGCAGCCGCGCTCGCGCGCCGTGTGCAGGATCGCCTCGGCGGGCCGGTCCGAACGCACCAGTACCGTATTGCAGGTGACGCCGGCGGCCCGCGCCGCGTCGACGATCGTCGCCAGGAACTTGTCGCCGCGCCGCTCGCTGGCGGCCAGGTACTCGTCCTCGGTGGTTTCGATCATGTCGGAATCAAGGGTAAAGGTGCGGAACTCGGGCAGGGCGGTAACGCCGGTTACCTGGGCGCCGACTTCCTTGGCAAAGCTGACGCCCGCGAGCACGGCGCGTTCCGACAGCACCGACCCGTCGGTGGGAATCAGAATGTGCTTGAACATGGTGGCTCCTCGATGCGGCCGCGCGACCCCGCACCGCGCGTGGTCGATCGCGTGCAGCCGGCATAAGTCTGACCCTCGGGGCTGCTTCTGTATTTGATCCAGGTCAAATCGCAAGTGCCGCACCTTGTCGGGTTCAGGCCGCGACGGCCCGGCGCGGGCGCCCGCTCAGGAGTCGCGCATCGGCGCACCGGAATAGGACGCGTCGCGCGGTTCGAGCAGGATCCGCTTCATGAAGCGGCGCAGCCGGTTGGTCTGAGCCTCGAAAGGCAGGTGGAACAGCCAGGCAAAGGCGACGATCGCGGCGAACAGCGCGCCGTACACGAGCACCGAAGCGGGATCGGTCGGCGACAGGTGGCTGATGCCATACGGCTGGCCGAGGTGCTTGATCAGGTACAGCAAGGGGTAGTGGATGACGTACAGGGTGAAGGAGAACGGCGCCAGGACGCCCAGCGCGATCGCGATGCGGTTGCCCGGACGCCTGCGCTCGGCCGGAAACTGCAGGCTCGACAGCAGGCAGAGAAAGAGCAGGCTGAACAGCAAGTCCTCGGGAAAGGTCGCCACGATCAGGGTGCCGATGCTGCCGCTCAGCCGCAGGTACGCCGCCAGCGCGAGCAGCACCGCCACCAGTGCCAGGCGCATCGGGCGCGACAGCACGATGCGCACGCGCGAAAACCCCACGCCGAGCAGCCAGATCAGGAAGTAGAGGCTGATGTCGGCCAGCAATTGCGAAGCGATGAAGATGGCGAGGAGCGGGCCCGCCGCCTTCGCGAAACGGGACTTGCCGATGACGGGCAGCAGAAGCAGGGGGAACAGGGCGTAGTACCAGATCTCGTTCGCCAGGCTCCAGAGCGCGTAGTTGCCGCCGAAACGGGGCACGGCCATGCCTTGCAGGCCGAACAAGTTGCCGAGGAAGGTGGTCAGCGAATACGCGTCGTCCGGCGCATAGCTGACCCGGGTCGGATCGACGCTGCCCGTCACGGTGCCCAGCACCAGGGTCAGGACGAAGCCCGGAATCAACACGATCCACAGGCGGGTGACGCGGTCGATCGCATACGAGGCCAGGAGCCGTGGCTGTCCCAGTTTGTTGAGCACGCTGCCGCCCACCAGCCAGCCGCTGAGCAGGAAGAAGATGACGACGGACAGGTGCCCGAACCCGGTCACGAAGGCCAGGGCCTGGTACCAGAGCGCCGGCGCGGACACCGTCCGCAGGCTAGGATAGAACTCGCCGCGCAGATGGGTGGCCAGCACCTGCAGCGCCGCGCAGGTGCGCAGGGCCGAGATGAGGATCGAGTGCTGGCAGGATTCGTCAAGGTTGGTCTTGCCGAGCAGGCTTACGCGCGGCGCGCTTGCGGGATTCATGCTTCCTCCGTCCGGGTCTGGTCGCCTCAAATCCTAGGGCCTTGGCGGCGGGTCGGGCTTGCGAGCGCGCAGGACGGGCCGGATTGTCGGGCCGGTTTTTCCGGTGCTGCAGCACGCGCATTCTGGAAATCACTCTTTGCTGTCCAGTTGGTTCGCGGCGTCAAGTTGCTACACGGTTTTATTTCACTGTGCAATCCGTTGCCACAGGAAAGCTTCGTGTCCGGGACGGGCTTTGCGCGGAGGCTTGTGCCTGATCAGCTCACGGCCGGGCCACGGCCTCTAGAGTAGGTACGAACCGGGGAGAGGCCGCCGCCGGACGACGATGCCGTCCCGGCGCCCGCACCGGCAAACCTTGCACCTACTTCACGGGAAGGGAATCCGTCATGAACCAGCATTCGCTCAGCACCCCCGCCTTCCGCAGAAAAGCCCTGGCCGGTATCCTGCTGCCGCTCCTCGTCGCGGCGGGCGGCGCCGCCAAGGGGGGCGGCGCCGGTCCGAATGTCCTTGCGTCGCCGGCCGGCGCAAGCGCCGCGCAAGCGGAAACCGTCGAGGCGGCCCATGCCGGCGGCACGCCGCCGGTGTACAGCGTGATCAATCTCGCGCCTCCCGGCACCAACGCGCGTCTGAACGAGAAGGGACAGGTGGCCTTCAGCGGCCCGAGCTACGTCGGCGCGGGTTTCTATGACGGCGTGCGCGTCCACGACATGGGCTCGCTCGCGGGCGGCATCGTGCGCGTCGCCGACCTGAACAACCGCGGCGTGGTCGCGGGCACCTCGGCCTTCGCCACGGATCCGTTCGCCATACAGATTCCCTTCACCTGGACCGTCGCCGGCGGCTACCGCGTGTTGCCGGGCCCGCGCGACGGCACCGCGCAGGCGATCAACGACCGCAACCAGGTGGCCGGGACCCTGCCCATCCCCGACGCGCCGTACCCTGGCATTCCCTATCGCGCAGTGCGCTGGGAACCCGACGGGACGATCGTTCCGCTCGGGCCGGTCCCGGCCTTGAGCTCCTGGCCCAACGATATCAACAACGCCGCGCTGGCCGGAGGCTATGCCATCGAAGAGGATGTCCTGGCGACCTTGTGGGGCCGCGACGGCCGCGCCCTGAGCCTGGGTCCTGGCCAGGTCGAGCACGTCAATGAAAGAGGCGATGCCGCCGGCTATCGTCTCACCAGCCCGGAGGGCAGCCCGGACGTGCGCTATCGCGGCTTTTTCCGCGGCGCCGGCAGCCGGCTGGTATGGACCGGCGCCCAGGCCGGCATCGAGAGCGTTTTCGAGCTTGTCACCGACCTGAACGATCGCGGCGAGGTCGTCGGCAACACCAGCAGGCCGGGCGGCACGGCCGCTTACCTGTGGTCGCGCGCGCGGGGGCTGGTCCTGCTGCCGCGCGGTCCGGCAGTCGCGACCGGTGTCGCCGACGTGAACAACCATACGCAGATGGTGGGACGGATCGCGCTCGACGCGCTTGGTGAGCGCGCCGCGCTGTGGCGGGGGGCGAGCAAGCCGATCGACCTGAACGAACTCGTTTACCGGCGCCCGCCCGGGCTGGTATTGACCGAGGGCTTGGCGATCAACGATGCCGGCACCATCGTGGCCGCGTCGAACGCGGGGCTGGTCCTGCTGCGTCCGGGCAGAACGGGAAGCGACGCCCCCGTGCTCGGCCCGGTGAACGGCTTGCCCGATATCGTCACGGTCGGCCAGGAGGTGCGGCCCACCCTCGGCTTCATCGGCACGCCCCGCAACGATGGCTATGGCGCGGTGGCCGAGTGGAGCGACGGCTGCGTGTCGCCGCATCCGTTGGTACGCAGTGCGAACGGCGTGGGTGAGGTTCGCCTGCAGCACCGTTTCTGCGTTTCCGGTCCTGTCAGCCTGACGCTGCGTGTCACCGATTCCGCCGGGCGCAGCACCCGGACCAGCAGGCGCGTGTTCGTGAGCGACCCGGCGGTGGCCGCTGTGAGCGGCCATGGCGCGCTGGCGCGCCCAGCCGGCGCGGGCGGCCAGGCGCTGCGGTTCTCGTTCTGGGCGCCGATCGGCAGACAGGCCGCAACCGGAGCCGACCGCGCCACCGTGGCATTCCAGGGGCCGTTCACGTTCGACGGCCAGAAGCTCAGCAGCGTGGTGCGCGAAGGCCGGCAGGTGCGGCTAGAAGGAACCGGCCAGTTCAACGGCCGGGCGGGCCACCGCTTCCTGGTCGAAGCCGTCGACGGCGACGCGCGGACTGTGGGTAGCGCAGGCAGCGGCGACCGCCTGCGCGTGCGTATCGTCCACACTGGCGCGGCTGGCAAGGAAGTCGTCGACTACGACAGCGCGCCAGCCGCTGAGGGCGCGGCGGCGGCGACCGCGGCGGCAGGCCAGGTCCCGGTGGCGGAGGGAGCGATCGTGCTGAACGATTGAGCGCAAGTCTCATCGGGGACTTCGGCGGGAGCGCGGCCGTCCGGCACCGCGCTCCGGGTAGGACTTTGGTCGCATTGTGCAAGCGCACAAAGCTTGGGAACATGCGACCAACGTCACCCGATAGCGAGGTCATCCATGGATGCCGGAACCCGGATCGCGCGCAGCGCGGACATCGGCGCGAAAGTCGGCCTGTTGCTCCGTAGACGGAGCGAAACTGCGGTCAAACAATTCACCGAGAAGGTGCGCGGTGCGCTGGACGGCGGCGACGGCGCGCACATGGCCGTCGTGCCCGGCAAGCTGGCGGCCCTGCCGACCCCCTGGAACGTGATGAGCTACGCCGTCGACGCGGCGCAGCGCTCGGTGCTGTTCTGGGACACCCTGCGCCAGCGCGGCAACGATTTCGTCGCCAGCGCGGTGCACGACCTGGAGCCGGTGCTGCACTTCGAGAGCGAGACGGTGCTCGACGGGCGCGGATTCGAGCGCCCGGTCAACTACGCGCTGCTGAGGATCAAGCCGCCCGAAGGCGTGACGGTCGACCCGAAACGGCGGCCCTACCTGATCATCGACCCGCGCGCGGGCCACGGGCCGGGCATCGGCGGCTTCAAGGACGATTCCCAGGTCGGCGTCGCGCTGCGCGCCGGCCATCCGGTGTACTTCGTGGTCTTCTTCCGCGACCCGGAACCCGGCCAGACCATGCTCGACGTCTGCGCGGCCGAGCAGCGTTTCGTGCGCAAGGTGCGCGAGCTGCATCCGGACAGCCCCAAGCCCGCCATCATCGGCAACTGCCAGGGCGGCTGGGCGGCGATGATGCTCAGTTCGTCCACGCCAGAGGACACCGGTCCGGTCGTGATCAACGGCGCCCCGATGTCCTACTGGGGCGGGGCCTGGAGCGAAGGCGAGGGCGACAATCCGATGCGCTACAGCGGCGGCATGCTGGGCGGCACCTGGCTGTCCTCCTTCATGGCGGACCTCGGCAACGGCAAGTTCGACGGCGCCTGGCTGGTCTCGAACTTCGAAAACCTGAACCCGGCCAATTCGCTCTGGGACAAGTACTACAACCTGTACGCCAACATCGACACCGAGCCGCCGCGCTTCCTCGAGTTCGAGCGCTGGTGGGGCGGCTACTACCTGATGAACCGCGAAGAGATCGAGTGGATCACGCAGAATCTTTTTGTGGGCAACAAGCTCTGGACCGGCGACGTCAAGTCGGCCTCCGGCACCGCCTTCGACTTGCGCGCGATCCGTTCGCCGATCGTCCTGTTCGCCTCTATGGGCGACAACATCACCCCGCCGCAGCAGGCTTTCAACTGGGTCGCCGACCTCTATGGCAGCACCGAGGAGATCAAGGCGCGCGGCCAGGTGATCGTCGGCCTGGTGCACCATGACATCGGCCACCTCGGCATCTTCGTCTCGGGCAAGGTGGCGAAGAAGGAGCATTCGCAGATCGTGTCGGTGCTGCAGACCATCGAGCACCTGCCGCCGGGCCTGTACGCGATGGAGATCGGCCAGCGTCCCGGCCCCGACGGCAAGCTGGAATACGAGGTCGAGTTCCGCGAGCGCCAGCTCGAGGAAGTCGCCGAGCGCCTGAACCGTTTCCAGCGCAGCGACGAAAAGCCCTTCGAGGCGGTCGAGGCGATTTCGGAGTTCAACCAGCGCGCCTACGAGCTGTTCGCCCAGCCGGTGGTGCAGGCGATGTCGAATGAATTCACGGCCGACCTGATGCGCCGCTTCCATCCGCTGCGGGTGCAGCATTGGGCCTTGTCGGACCTGAATCCCTGGCTGGCCTGGCTCGGCCCGGTGGCCGATGCGGTGCGCCGGCAACGCCATGCGGTCGAGGACGACCATCCGCTGCGCCAGCTCGAACGCACCGGCTCCGAGATCCTCAGCGCGTCGCTCGACCTCTACCGCGGGATGCGCGACGCGGCCACCGAGGCCGCCTTCTTCGGCGTCTACGCCAACGCCTACCTCACCTACCTGGCGGGGCGGCAGCGCGCGGCACTGCCGGCGCCGGCCGAGCCGCGCGAGCTGCCCTTCGTGAAGGAGGCGCTGGCCTCGGTGTCCGAAGGCGGCTATCCGGAGGCGGTGGCGCGCATCGGCTACCTGTTGATGCGCAAGGACGAGCCACTGCCGCTGGCCCGGCTCCAGACCAAGGACGAGCTGGCGCGCGACTACGCGCCCTACCTGCCGCAGGTCGCGCCGGACCAGTTCCGCCGCATCCGCGGCGAGCAGGAGATCATCGCGCGCTACGAGCCGGAGCAGGCGATCGTCTCGCTGGCGCAGCTCTTGTCCGATCCGGCCGACCGTACCCGCCTGCTGACCCTGCTCGACAAGCTGATGGCGGACGAGCGGGTGCAGGCGGTGCAGCCGACCGAGCAGCAGCTCGACATGCTCGATCGCATCCGCGAGGTGCTCGGCCCACGCGAGTCGGGCGGACGGCGGCGCGAAGCGGCCGGGGCCAAATAGCACGCACCGGGGAGGCATCATGGACAACAAGCACGAGAAGTACCAGCGCCTGATCGACTTCTGCAAGACCCTGCCGCCGCTGCCGACCGCGGTCGTCCATCCCTGCGACGAAAGTTCGCTGGGCGGCGCGATCGAGGCGGCCCGGATGGGCCTGATCGCGCCGATCCTGTGCGGCCCGGCCGCGCGCATCGCCGCGGTGGCGCAGCAGCACGGGATCCCGATCGGGGACTACCCGATCGTCGACGCGCCCTACAGCCAGGCGGCCGCCGAGGCGGCCGTCGCCCTGGTGCGCGAAGTCAAGGCCGAGGCGCTGATGAAAGGCAGCCTGCATACCGACGAACTGATGGGCGCGGTGGTGCGCAAGGAATCCGGCCTGCGCACCGGGCGCCGCGTCAGCCACTGCTTCGTAATGTCGGTGCCGGGCCACGAGGATCCGCTGATCATCACGGATGCCGCCGTCAACATCGCGCCCACCCTCGAGGAAAAGCGCGACATCCTGCAGAACGCGATCGACCTTGCCCATGCCATGCAGTTCAAGGAAGTGCGGGTGGCGGTGCTGTCGGCGATGGAGACCATCAATCCCAAGGTGCCCTCGACGATCGAGGCGGCCGCCCTGTGCAAGATGGTCGACCGCAAGCAGGTGACCGGCGCCCTGGTGGACGGCCCGCTAGCGCTGGACAACGCGATCGACCCGGAGGCGGCCCGGATCAAGGGCATCGCCTCGCCGGTGGCCGGGCGCGCCAACGTGCTGCTGGTGCCGGACCTGGAGGCGGGCAACATGCTGGCCAAGAGCCTGTCCTTCCTGGCCTCGGCCGATGCCGCCGGCATCGTGCTCGGCGCGCGCGTGCCGATCATCCTGACCAGCCGCGCCGATTCGGTCATGACCCGGCGCGCTTCCTGCGCGGTGGCGGTGCTGGTGGCCAAGGCCCGGCGCGAACAGCAGCCGATCGGGTGATGCCATGGCCGACCTGATCCTGGTCCTCAACGCCGGCTCCTCGAGCCTGAAGTTCCGGGGCTACAACGCCGAAGGCAGCGCGCCGCAGCTGGTCCTGCGCGGCCAGGTCGAGGGGCTGTACACCGAGCCCCACTTTACCGTCTCCAACGCGGCCGGTGACCGCCACGACGAACACCGCTGGCCGTCCGGCACCCAGCTTGGCCACGACGGCGCCGTCGCCTGGATCGGCGACTTCCTGCGCAGCCACAGCGTCGGCCACCGGCTGGTCGCGACCGGGCACCGCGTCGTGCACGGCGGGCTGCGTTTCACCGGTCCGACCCTGGTCGCGCCGGCGGTGGTCGAGGAGCTGGCGACCCTGGTGCCGCTGGCCCCGTTGCACCAGCCGCACAACCTGGCCCCGATCCGCGCCCTGGCGGCCTTGCGCCCGGACCTGCCGCAGGTCGCCTGCTTCGACACCGCCTTCCACCGCACCCAGCCGGAAGAGGCGCAGGCCTTTGCGCTGCCGCCCGAGATCACCGCGCGCGGCGTGCGCCGCTATGGTTTCCACGGCCTGTCCTACGAATACATCGCGAGCCGGCTCCCGATGCGGCCCCGGCTGCGGCGCAGGGGCGCACCGTTTGCGCCCACCTCGGCAACGGCGCCAGCCTGTGCGCGTTGAAGGCAGGGCGCAGCGTCGCCAGCACGATGGGCTTCACCGCCGTCGACGGCCTGATGATGGGCAGCCGTTGCGGCAGCCTCGACGCCGGCGTGGTCCTGTACCTGATCGACGAGCTGAAGATGGACACGCGGGCGATCGAGGACCTGCTCTACAAGCGCTCCGGCCTGCTCGGCGTCTCGGGCATCTCGAGCGACATGCGCACCTTGCTGGCCAGCGACGATCCACGCGCGCGTTTCGCGGTCGACCTGTTCATCTACCGCATCGGGCGCGAGCTCGGTTCGATGGCGGGGGCGCTCGAAGGACTGGACGCGCTGGTGTTCACTGGCGGCATCGGCGAGCATGCCGCGCTGGTCCGCGACCGGGTCTGCCGCCATGCCGCCTGGCTCGGCATCGAGCTCGATCCCGCCGCGAACGAGGCCGGCGGCCCGCGCATCAGCAAGAAGTCAAGCCGCACCGCCGCCTGGGTGATCCCGACCGACGAGGAGTTGATGATCGCGCGCCATACCTTCGAGCTGCTGGCGGGAGGGCGATCATGAAGACCGTGGCCCTGGAACAGGCGGTCGAGCTGATTCCGGACGGCGCCAGCGTCATGGTCGGCGGTTTCATGGGCGTCGGCACGCCCGAGCGCGTGATGGACGAGCTGGTGCGCCAGGGCCGGCGCGGCCTGACCGTGATCGGGAACGACACGGCGCGCCCGGGGCGCGGCATCGGCAAGCTGGTGACGAACGGCGTGGCGAGCAAGGCAATCGTCAGCCACATCGGGTTGAACCCGCAGACCCAGCAGAAGATGATTGCCGGCGAGCTCGAGGTCGAGCTGGTGCCGCAGGGGACGCTGATCGAGCGCATCCGCGCCGGCGGCTTCGGCCTGGCCGGTTTCCTGACCCCGACCGGGGTCGGCACCCTGGCCGAGGAGGGCAAGCGCAAGATCGAGGTCGACGGCGTACAGTTCCTGCTCGAAGCGCCACTGAAGGCGGATTTCGCCCTGGTCGAAGCCTTCCTGGCCGATTACTACGGCAACCTGACCTATGCGCTGACCGCCCGCAACTTCAACCCGGTGATCGCCATGGCGGCGCGCACCGTCATCGTCGACGCCGCCCATATCGTGCCGGTCGGGATGATTTCGCCCGACCACGTGGTGACGCCCGCGGTGCTGGTCGATTACCTGGTCGCCCACTGAATACGACGCAATCATCATGGACCCGCAAACCCTGATCGCCAAACGCATCGCCCAGGAACTCAAGCCGGGCATGCTGGTGAACCTCGGCGTCGGCATCCCGACCCTGGTCGCCAACTACGTCCCGGCCGGCATGCGCATCTATTTCCAGTCCGAGAACGGATTGATCGGCACCGGACCGCTGCCGGAGGAAGGCATGACCGAAGCCTTCCTGACCGACGCCGCCGGCCAGCCGGTGAGCGCGCTGCCCGGCGCCTGCACCTTCGACAGCGCGGTTTCCTTCGGCCTGATCCGCGGCGGCCACCTCGACGTCACCGTGCTCGGCGGCCTGCAGGTGGACGAGCATGGACGGCTCGCGAACTGGACGATTCCGGGCAAGATGGTGCCCGGCATGGGCGGCGCGATGGACCTGGTGACCGGCGCCAAACGCGTGATCGTGGCGATGCAGCACTCCGCCAAGGGCGCGCCGAAGATCGTCAGGGAGTGCACCCTGCCGCGGACCTCGAGCAGGCCGGTCGACCTGGTGGTCACCGAACTGGCCGTGATCGCCTTCGAGGACGGCGTGGCGACCCTGCGCGAGACCGCGCCCGGGGTATCGGTGCAGCAGGTGCTGGACGCCACCGGCGCCCTGCTGGCCGTCCCCGGCGAGGTGCCGCAGATGCCGGTCGTGTCCAATCCCTGACCCGAGACCCCGACCCATACCCTGAAGGAGCGACATCATGACAATCGAGATTCCGCGCCCGATCCTGAAGGGCGCCAAGGCGCTGGTGACCGGCATCGCCAACGAGCATTCGATCGCCTACGGCTGCGCCAAGGCGTTCCGCGAAATGGGCGCCGACCTCGCCATCACCTACGCCAACGAGAAGACGCGCGGCTACGTCGAGCCGCTCGCCGCCGCGCTCGAGGCGCCGATCTTCATGCAGCTGGACGTGGCCAGGCAGGAGCAGGCCGACGCCGTCTTCGCCCGCATCGGGCAGGAGTGGGGCGGGCTCGACATCATGGTCCATTCGATGGCCTTCGCGCCCAAGGACGACCTGCAGGGCGGGCTGCTGTACTGCTCGGCCGCCGGCTTCGGCCAGGCGATGGACATCTCCTGCCACTCCTTCATCCGCCTGGCGCGCGCCAGCGCGCCCCTGATGAAGAACGGCGGCACCATGTTCACCATGTCCTACTACGGCGCCAACAAGGTGGTCCCGAACTACAACGTGATGGGACCGGTGAAGGCGGCGCTGGAAGCCTGTGCCCGCTACCTCGCGTTCGAGCTCGGCCCGCGCCACATCCGCGTCCATGCGATTTCGCCGGGGCCGCTGCTGACCCGGGCCGGTTCCGGCCTGAAGGACTTCGACCGCATGCTGGCCGAAGCCGCCCAGCGCGCCCCGCTCGGGGAGCTGGTGGACATCATGGACGTCGGCTACACCTGCGCCTTCCTGGCCACGCCGCTGGCGCGCCGGATGTCGGGCGAGACCCTCTACGTCGACGGCGGCGTCAACATCATGGCATAGGGGAGCCTTGAAAAACCTACTGCGCGTTGCATTTCCGTCCTGCGATGCTCGCTGTACATCTCGTACAGCTGCGCTTCTCGGACGGAACTGCCGCCGCTCGCTACGGTTTTCCAAGGCTCCAAGGAGATGAATATGGCCAGCCTTTTGATCGGGAACATCGACAGCAGCGCCTCGGACGAGGACATCCGCGAGCTGCTGGCGCGCTACGGTTTCCCGCCTTTCGACTCGATCGTTCACATGCCCGGCGACGGCAGCCGGCCGTCGGTGCTGTTGCGCTATGCCGATGCCCCGGCCGCGGCGTTGCGCAGCCTGCAACCGCGCGTGCAGGACCTGTTCTGGAAGAACCGCAAGATCCAGGTGTCGGTGATCGACCAGCGCCACGATCCCGGCGTGGAGGGGCGATGATGCTGGAGCGGCTGCGGGCCTGGTGGCGCCCGTCCGGCGCCCCCAAGGGCGGGAACGGCGAGCCGGACCCGGCGCGCGTCGCCCGCATGGTCGACGGCATCGTGGCGCTCAGCCCGCACCTGCGCATGGCGCGCCGCTACGAGGCGCGGCTCGAACCGGCGGTGGCGGCCGCGCTGCGCTACATGGGCGGCGTCGTCGCCGCGATTCCGCCCGCGCGCGAAGCGAGCGCCGCCGCCTGGTCGGTCGATCCCTACATCCACGCCTTCTTCACCGGACCGGATGCAGTCGCGCCGACGCTGTCGCGCTCGCGCGACCTGCGCGCCTTCTTCGAGCAGAACCCCGGCCTGCAGGAAGCGTGGGCCGTGCTCGGGATGGCGATGCAGGAAAAGCGCGTCCTCGGCGCGGTGCTGGAGGGCGAGACCATGCGCCGCGACGTGGTCAAGGAAACGATCAGCTTCAGCGACCACCAGGTGCGCATCTGCGGCCGCAGCGAGCCCGAGCTGCGCGAGGAGGTCGTGCGCCGCCTGGTCATGCAGCTGGGCCTGCAGGGCATGGCGCGCTACGCGGCCGAGCAGAACCGGCGCGGCCTGCTCGAGCGCGAACGGGCCTTGCTCCGGACCCGCCTGCAGCTACTCGAGCGCAAGGGCGTCGGCATGCACGCGATGCTCGGTGCCGAGGGCGAAACCGGGAGCGACGAACTGGCGCGCCTGCAGCAGTCGATCGCGGAAAACGAGGAGTCGCTCGGACAGCTGGGGCTGCGCTCGGAAGCGCTGGACCGCGAACTGTCCGAAGTGTGCGCGGTGCTGGCCGACCCGGCCGCCCACCTGTACGTGAACACGCGCCGCTGCGTGTTGAACAAGATGAACGTGGTGCTGGAGCCGGGCAGCGCCGAGGCCGGCGACGAGGTGGTGTTCGAGGTGGCCCAGGTGCCGACCGTGCCGCCCCGGGCGCGCGCCTTCACGCTGGTGCGCTTCGCGCGCGGCGACCTGGCCTCGCCGCAGGGCCTGCTGGACGAGGCGGCGCGCATGCTGGGCTGAAGGGAGCGGCCGGACCAGGGGAAGCAGGAGGACATCATGCCCGGATTTAAGGAAATTCGCACCAAGATCAAGAGCGTCGAGAACACCCGCAAGATCACCAAGGCGATGGAAATGGTGGCGGTGTCGAAGATGCGCAAGGCGCAGGAGCGGATGCGCGCCTCGCGTCCCTATGCCGAACGCGTGCGCAACATCGCCGGCCACCTGGCCGAGGCCAATCCCGACTATGTCCATCCGTTCATGGTGCGGCACGAGCGCCTGCGCCGCGCCGGGCTGATCGTGATCTCCACCGACAAGGGCCTGTGCGGCGGCATGAACACCAACGTGCTGCGCCTGGTGACCAACCGGATGCGCGATTACGCGGCCGCCGGCGTCACGGTCGACGTGGTCGCGGTCGGCGGCAAGGGCGCCGGCTTCCTGAACCGCTTCGGCGCCCACGTCGTCTCCCAGGTGGTCGCGCTGGGCGACACGCCGCACCTGGAGTCGCTGATCGGCCCGGTCAAGGTGCTGACCGACGCCTACCTGGCGGACGAGCTGGACGAGATCCGCATCTGCTACACGCGCTTCCTCAACACCATGGCCCAGGAGCCGGTCGAGGAGCTCCTGATCCCGATGGGCAGCGAGACCCTGCGCGCCGACCGCAGCGCGCTGTTGCTGGATTACCTCTGCGAGCCGGATGCCCAGACCGTGATCGACGAGCTGGTCGCGAACTACGTGGAGGCGCTGATCTACCGCGCGGTGGCCGAGAACATGGCCTCCGAACAGTCGGCGCGGCGGATGGCGATGAAGGCCGCCACCGACAACGCCGGCAACGTGATCGGCGAGCTGACCCTGCTGTACAACAAGTCGCGCCAGGCCTCGATCACGCAGGAGATTACCGAGATCGTTTCGGGCGCGGCCGCTGTCTAAGCGCACAGGTGGTCCGGCTTGCGGACCAGCTGCGCTGATCCGTATCCGTACCGACAAGCCCGGGAGAACGCCATGGCAGATCCGAAGACCCTGAAGGTGGACGTCGTCTCCCCCGAGGAGGAGATCTTTTCCGGCGTGGCCGAGTTCGTGGCCCTGCCGGGCGAGGTCGGCGAGCTCGGGATATTCCCCCTGCATACCCCGCTGCTGACCCGGATCCGTCCCGGCGCGGTGCGCATCAAGCTGGCCGGGCGCGACGACGAGGAGCTGGTGTTCGTCGCCGGCGGCATCGTCGACGTCCATCCGGATGGGGTGACCGTGCTGGCCGACACCGCGATCCGCGGGCGCGACCTCGACGAGGCGCGCGCCAACGAGGCCAGGAAGCGGGCCGAGGAAATGCTGAACAACAGCACCGCCCAGTTCGACTATGCCAAGGCCCAGTCCGAACTGGCGATCGCGATCGCCCAACTGCAGGCCCTGGCCCGCCTGCGCGAACGGCGTTAGGAGAACGACCATGATCAGTATCGTCGGGGTCTACGACAAGTTCGCGCCCGCCCAGAGCGCGAAGAACGAATTGCTGGTGGCCGGGTTCACATGGCGGCAGGTGCAGCTCACGCCCGACCACGAGGTCCAGGCCAGGCAGCGCACCGACAACCGCCAGGCCGACGACCAGTCGATGAGCGCCACCATGGGCAACCTGTTGCGCGGCCTGTTCGGGGTCAACGACCGCGGCGCGCACAGCGACCTGTACGGCGCGTCGGTGCGGCACGGCGACTACGTGCTGATTGCCGATACCGACACCGAGGAGGAGCGCGCCCACGCCGAGGACATCATGCGCCGCTACCAGCCGGTCGACCTGGCCCGGCGCGAAACCTGAGCGGTGCCGCCACGGTACGACCAAGGTCCAATTCCTGCACGGTCCCGTTGGGATTAACTTGGTGCCAACCTTGGCCGCACCGGCGCGGTCCCCGCACCCGCGCTCGCCGCAGCCGCGCGGGGCGCCCCGGTGGCCCGAAACGATGCGTGAAGGAGTCATCCATGAAACGTCGTCCGTTCCCGCCGCCGGCCGCCCTGGCCATCTGCGTCGCGCTGGCCGGCTGCTCGCGGGAGCAGCAGGCGCCGCCCACGCCGCCGCTGGAGGTGACCGCGGTCAGCGTGACGCCGCGCGACACCCCGGTCCAGTTCGAGTTCGTGGCCCAGACCCAGAGTTCGCGCGAGGTGGAGATCCGGGCCCGGGTCGACGGCTTCCTCGACAAGCGGCTCTACACCGAAGGCGACATGGTGCGGGCCGGACAGCCCTTGTTCCAGATGGACCGCAAGCCCTTCGAGGCCACCTTGCAGTCGGCCGAGGGACAGCTCGAGCAGCAGCGCGCCAAGCTGGCGGTGGCGGAGGCGAACCTGCGCCGGGTGCGGCCGCTGGCGGCGCGCAATGCGGTCAGCAAGAAGGAACTGGACGACGCGATCGGCTTCGAACGCTCGTCGCGGGCGGCGGTGCTGGCGGCGGAAGGGGAAGTGCGCACGGCGCGCCTGAACCTGGGCTACACGACCATCGCCTCGCCGCTCAAGGGCCTGTCGAGCTTCGCCAAGAAGCAGGAGGGCAGCTACCTCACGTCCGGCGACCAGGGCATGCTGACCACCGTGTCCCAGGTCGACCCGATCTGGGTCAACTTCAGCGTTTCCGAAAACGAGCTGCTCAGCTACCGCGACCAGATCGCCAAGGGGCGCCTGAAATTCCCGCAGGGTATGGACTTCGAGGTCGAGGTGATCCTGGCCGACGGCTCGGTGTTTCCCAAGCGCGGCCGGATCAACTTCGCCGAGCCTTCCTTCAATTCCGATACCGGCACCTTCCTGGTGCGCACCGAGCTGGCCAATCCGCAAGGGCAGCTGCGGCCCGGGCAGTTCGTTCGCGCGCGGGTTTTCGGGGCGAGCCGGCCGGGCGCGATCGAGCTGCCGCAGCGCGCGGTGCAGCAGGGCGCGAAAGGGCACTACGTGTGGGTGATCGGGAATGACGGCAAGGCCAGGCAGCGGGTCGTGGAGGTGGGCGACTGGGTCGGCGACGACTGGTTCATCAGCGACGGCCTGAAGGCGGGCGAACAGGTGGTGGTCGACGGCGCCGGGCGGGTGACGCCCACCGCGCCGTTGCGGGTGGCCCGGCTCGCCCCGCAGCCGAAACTGGCCCAGGCCGCGCCAGCGACCGTGCAGCCTCCCGGCGCCGCGGGGCGCCAGGAGGCTCGGCCATGAACGTCTCGCGTTTCTGCATCGACCATCCGATCTTCGCGTCGGTGATTTCGATCGTGATCACGCTCGCCGGCGCGGTGGCGATGTTCAAGTCGCCGGTGGCGCAGTATCCCGACATCACGCCGCCGCAGATCACGGTCAGCGCCACCTATCCCGGCGCCGACGCCAACGTGGTGGCCAACAACGTGGCCGCGCCGATCGAGCAGCAGGTCAACGGCGCCGACAACATGATCTACATGAACTCGTCGAGCTCGTCGACCGGCAACCTGACCCTGAACGTGTTCTTCGAGATCGGCACCGACCCCAACCTGGCCCAGGTGGACGTCCAGAACCGCGTCAACCTGGCGCTGCCGCAACTGCCGTCGGCGGTCTCCGCGCAAGGCGTGCAGGTGCAGAAGAAGTCCTCGGCCTTCATGATGGTGATCGCGGTGTACTCGCCGGGCGAGCGCTATGACCCGGTGTACGTGGCGAACTACACTAACATCTACATCCTGGACGCGCTCAAGCGCATCCCCGGGGCCAACCAGACCAGCATCTTCGGCACGCCCGACTACGCGATGCGGATCTGGCTGAAACCCGACCGCATGGCGCAGCTGGGCGTGACCGCGAACGAGGTCCAGCAGGCGGTGGCGGCCCAGAACCAGCAGTACGCGGTGGGCCGCCTCGGGCAGTCGCCGACCGGGAAACCGGTCGAGCAATCGTTCCCGGTCACCACCTCGGGCCGCATGACCGAACCTTCCGCATTCGATAACATCATCATCCGCGCGGCCAGCGGCGGCGCCGCCATCGTGCGCTTGAAGGACATCGGCCACGCCGAGCTGGGGCAGAAGGATTACTCGATCCGCGGCACCTACCAGGGCCGGCCGGCGACCATGCTGGCGGTGTACCAGCAGCCGGGGGCGAACGCGCTCGACGTCGCCAGGCAGGTGAAGGCGACGCTGGCGTCGATGCAGAAGGGATTCCCGGAGGGCCTGGAATACAAGATCGTGATGGACACCACCAATTTTACGCGCGCCTCGATCGCCGACGTGGTGAAGACCTTCTTCGAGGCGGTGTTCCTGGTGGTGCTGGTGGTCTACTTCTTCCTGCAGAGCCTGCGCGCCACCCTGATCCCGGTGCTGGCGGTGCCGGTGTCGATCGTCGGCACCTTCATCGGCATGCAGGCGCTCGGCTTCTCGATCAACATGCTGACCCTGTTCGGCATGGTGCTGGCGATCGGCATCGTGGTCGACGACGCCATCGTGGTCATCGAGAACGTCGAGCGCAACATGACGGTGCACCACCTGCCGCCCAAGGAGGCGGCGAAGCGCGCCATCGACGAGGTGTCGGGCCCGGTCATCGCGATCGTGCTGGTGCTGTGCGCGGTGTTCGTGCCGGTGGCCTTCCTCGGTGGGATCACCGGCCAGCTGTACAAGCAGTTCGCGATCACCATCGCGATCTCGGTGGTGATCTCTGGGATCGTCGCGCTGACGCTGTCGCCGGCGCTGGCGGCGCTGCTGCTCAAGCCCGCCCATGGCAAGAAGAACCGCTTCTTCCGCTGGTTCGAGCGCGGCTTCGAGCGCATGACGGCCGGCTACACGCGCGGCGTGGCCCTGGCGATCAAGCGCGCCGGCGTCGCGCTGCTGCTGTTCGCCGGCATGATCGCGCTGTCGGTCGGCATGCTGAGCCGGGTGCCGGGCGCCTTCCTGCCGCCCGAGGACCAGGGCTACCTGCTGGGCGCCGTGATCATGCCCGATTCGGCCAGCCTGGACCGCACCGGCGAGGTCGGCAAGCGCGTGACCGAGCATTTCGTGAAGAACCCGGCGGTCGAAGGGGTGGCCGTGATCGACGGCTACAGCCTGCTCGACAACCAGATCAAGAACAACGCAGCCACCTTCTTCGTGGGCTTCAAGGATTTCGACGAACGCTATACCTCGGCCAACATCCGCACCCAGAATGCGCGCGCGTTGCTGCAGGACGCCGCCGCCAAACTGGGCGGCGACACGCGCGCGCTGGTGTTGCCGGTCAATCCGCCCTCGATCCCGGGCCTGGGCACCACCGGCGGCCTCGAGGTCTGGATCCAGAGCAAGGGGGACAAGAACACCCAGCAACTGGGCGCGGCGGTCGCCGACTATCTGGCGCAACTGAAGAAGGCGCCCGAGATCGGGCGCGCCACGGCCACCTTCAACGCCAGTTCGCAGCAGCTGCTGGTCGACGTCGACCGCGACAAGGCCGAGACCCTCGGGGTGCCGGTGGAGGAAGTCTACGGCACCCTGCAGACCATGTTCGGCTCGCTCTACGTGTCGCAGTTCATCAAGTCGAGCCGGCTGTGGCAGGTGATCCTGCAGGCCGAGCCGGGCTACCGCCTGAGGCCGGAAGACCTGGCGCGCCTGTACGTGCGCAGCCGCGACAACGCCATGGTGCCGCTGTCGGCGGTGGTCACCAACCGCTACGTCACCGGGCCCGACCTGATGACGCGTTTTAACAACTTCCCGGCGGTGAAGGTGACCGCGACCGCGGCGCCCGGCTTCAGCTCGGGCCAGACCATCGCCGCGCTCGAACGGGTCGGCGCCCAGGTGCTGCCGTCGGACATGGGCCTGGCCTGGAGCGGCGAAGCCTTCGAGGAGAAAAAGGCCGGCAGCGCCTCGGCCTCGGTGTTCGCCTTCGGCCTGGTGATGGTGTTCCTGATCCTGGCCGCGCAATACGAAAAATGGTCGCTGCCCTTCGGCGTGCTGCTGGCCGTGCCGTTCGCCCTGTTCGGCGCGGTGCTGGCGGTGATGCTGCGCGGCCTGTCGAACGACATCTACTTCCAGATCGGCCTGACCATGCTGGTCGCGCTGGCGGCCAAGAACGCGATCCTGATCTTCGAGTTTGCCGTGCTCAACCGCGAGAACGGGGCCTCGTACTACGATGCGGCCATCACCGCCGCCCGCGAGCGCCTGCGCCCGATCGTCATGACCTCGGTCGCCTTCATCCTCGGCTGCGTGCCGCTGGCGATCGCGACCGGCGCCTCGGCCAACAGCCGGATCTCGATCGGCACCGGCGTGATCGGCGGCATGCTCGCCGCCACCGTCATCGCCGTGTTCTGGATTCCGATGTTCTATTACGTGATCGAGACGATGGCCGAGCGCCTCAAGCGCCGCAAGGCGAAAGGGCAGCCGACACCCGAGGTCGGACCGCAATTGCCGGCCAGCGGGGCCAGCGCCGGCCACGTGCCACGCTCGCGGCCACCGGGGGAGTGACATGATGCGCAAGATGAAACGGCTCCACAGCCTGCTGCTGGGCGCCGGCCTGCTGGCCGGCTGTACGGTCGGTCCCGACTACCGCCGTCCCCCAGTCTAGACGCCGCAGTCGTTCCGCTTCCAGGGCAACGAGGCGCCCGCGCTGGCGAACAGCCCCTGGTGGGAGCAGTTCCACGACCCCACCCTGAACGAACTGATCGCCGTCGCCCTGCGCGAGAACCAGGACGTGAAGATCGCCGCCAGCCGTATCGAGCTCTTCCTCGGGCAGTACGCGAGCACGCGCTCGCTGGCCTTGCCCCAGGTGGGGGCGAACCTCGGCGGGCGCCGCCAGCGCCAGCCCGAAGGCGAGCTCGGCCAGGCGGTCGAGCCGATCCTCGAACAGTACGAGGGCACGCTGTCGATGAGCTGGGAGCTGGACCTGTTCGGCAGGCGCCGGCGCGAGACCGAGGCCGCGCGCGCCCAGGTGCTGTCCAGCGAGGAAGGGCGGCGCGCTACCGTGCTGACCCTGGTGTCGTCGGTGGCGCAGACCTATATCAACCTGCGCGAACTGGAGCGCCAGCTGCAGATCGCGCGCGACACGGCCGGCAGCCGGGAACGTTCCTTCCTGCTGTTCAAGGACAGGTTCGAGGGCGGCACGGTGTCGGAACTGGAACTGGCCCAGACCCAGTCCCTGTATGAAGCCTCGCTGGTCGAGATCCCGCGCCTGGAGGCGCTGATCGGCCAGCAGGAAAACGCGCTGTCGGTGCTGTTGGGGCGCAATCCGGGCCCGATCCGCGCCGGCCAGCCGCTGCAGGCCCTGGCGCTGCCGGCCGTGCCGTCCGGGCTGCCCTCGGAACTGCTCGAGCGCCGGCCCGACCTGCGCCAGGCCGAGCAGGACCTGATCGCCGCCAACGCCCTGATCGGCGCGGCGCGCGCCCTGTATTTCCCGACCATTTCGCTGACCGGACTGTTCGGCTACATCAGCAAGGATTTCTCCAACCTGTTCTCGGGGCCGAGCAAGGTCTGGTCCTACGGGCTGGCGGCGTCGGCGCCGATCTTCACCGGCGGCGGCATCGCCGGCCAGGTCCAGCAGGCCGAGGCCCAGCAGCAGGAGGCGCTGGCGCGCTACCGGAAGGCGATCCAGGTGGCGTTCCAGGAAGTGTCGGACGCCCTGATCTCGCACGCCAAGTCGCGCGAACAGCTCGGCTTCCAGGAACGCCAGGTCGGCACGCTGCGCAACTACCTGGAGCTGGCGCGGCTGCGCTACGACGAGGGCTATACCAGCTACATCGAGGTGCTCGACGCCGAGCGCAACCTGTTCGAGGCCGAGGTGGCGTATGCCCAGACCCAGTCGCAGGTGTACGTATCGTTGGTGAACCTGTACAAGGCGATGGGCGGCGGCTGGGTCCTCGAGGCCGAACGCATGGCGGCGCCGATGGCGGCGCGCTAGCGCCGGGCGTCGACAGCCGCAGGGAGGCACCGGCGCGGCGCCGCGGAGGAGAAGCAGATGAAAACGACGCGATTGTTGGCGTGCGTGATGGCCGCGCAGCTGTCCGCGCTGGCCTGCCTGCCGGCGCAGGCCCAGGCGCAGGCCCGGATCCGGGATGGCCGCGCGAACTGACGGTGGAGCGCGCCCGGCTGGTGTACTACGAGCCCCAGGTCGACGCCTGGAAGGACTTCCGCGAGCTCGATTTCCGGCTCGCCTTCGAGCTGACGCCGGCGGACGGCAAGCCGGCGGTCGGCATCGCCAGGATCCACGCCCGCACCGACGTCGACGTCGATGCGCGCAACGCGGTTATCCGCAACCTGGAGGTGGTCGAGACGCGCTTTCCCGCCGCCGAGCCGGAGCAGCAGAAACGGCTCGACGCGCTGTTCCGGCGCTTCGTGGCCAGCCGCGGCGACATCCCGATCGCGCTCGACCGGCTGGTGGCGCTCGCCGACAAGCCGCGGGCGGCGCCGAAGGGGGTGGCGGTGCGCAACGACCCGCCCGCGATCTTCGTGGCCTACCAGCCGGCGGTGCTGCTGCAGACCGACGGCAAGCCGGTCACCGCGCGCACCGCGAAGGGCGGCGCCGAATTCATCGTGAACGCCAACTGGCCGGTACTGCGCCCGCCCGGCGACGGCAGGTATTACCTGTTCGACGACGTATCCTGGCTGAGCGCCGCGCGGCTGGAGGGACCGTGGGAACCGGCCGGCCGGCTGCCGGGGGCGCTGGTCCAGGCCCTGGACGACCCGCAGTGGGCCGACCTGAAGAAGGCCTCGAACAAGGCGCCCGCCAAGCCGAAGGCGGTGCCGGCCGTGTTCTTCAGCAGCGTGCCGGCCGAGGTCATCGTCTTCGACGGCAAGCCGACCTATGCGCCGATTCCCGGCACCGAACTGGTCTACGCGAAGAACACCGAGGCCGACCTGTTCGTCCACACCCGCACCAACAACTATTACTTCCTGGCGGCCGGACGCTGGTTCCGCGCCGCCAGCCTGGAGGGGCCGTGGCGCTTCGCCTCGGCCGACCTGCCGCCGGACTTCGCCCGCATCCCGCTCGACAGCCCGGCCTCGCGCGTGCTGGCGTCGGTGCCCGGCAGCGAAGCGGCCAAGGACGCGGTGCTGCTGGCCCAGGTGCCGACCCGCGTCACCCTCGATCCGAAGCAGGCCGCCGCGCTGGTCGACGTGAGCTACGACGGCCCGCCCGAGTTCAAGCCGATCGAGGGCACTTCGCTCTCGTACGCGGCGAACTCGCCGGACCGCGTGATCAAGGTGAACAACCAGTACTACCTGTGCGAGAACGGCGCCTGGTTCTACGCGAGCGCGCCGACCGGGCCGTGGACCACGGCGCCCTCGGTGCCGAGCGAGATCTATTCCATACCGCCCAGCTCGCCGGTGTACAACGTCACCTACGTGACCCAGACCACCTCTCCCAGCGGCTACGTCGACGCCAGCTATACGGCCGGCTACTTCGGCACCTTCGTCCTGGGCCTGGCGGCCGGGGCCATCATCGCCGACGGCTCCGGCTACTGGTATCCGCCGTACTACCATTACCCGGCCTACGGCTACCCGGTCTACCGGCCCTACGCCGCCACCTATGGCGTGGGATCGTTCTACAATCCCTACACCGGGGCCTACGGCGCCTCGCGCGGCGTGTATGGCCCGTATCGCGGTGCGACCGGCAGCGCCAGCTACAACCCCTATACCGGCACCTATGCCCGCGCCGGCTCGGCCTACGGCCCCTATGGCAGCCGGGCCTCGGCCGCCGCCTACAATTCCTATACCGGGGCATCGGCGCGCGCCGGCGCGGTGACCGGACCCGGCGGCAGCGCCGCCTGGGCCGGAGGCCGCAACCCGGCCACCGGCGCGGCCGCCGCGACCCGCCAGGCCGGCGGCGTCTACGCGTCCTGGGGCAGCTCGGTGGTGCAGCGCGGCGGGACCACGACGGCGACGCGTCACGCCACTACGGCGAGCGGCCGGGTCGGCGCCGCCCGTTCCTCGAGCGGCGCGGCGGCCGTGGCCGGCCAGGGCGCGCGCGGCAGCGGCGGCGTGGCGCGCACCGCGAGCGGCGACCTGTACGCCGGCCGCGACGGCAACGTCTACCGCCGCAGCGAAGGCAGCTGGCAACGGTACGAGAACGGCAGCTGGAGCAATACCGCGGCCCAGCCGCGGGCCCAGGCGCGCGAGGCGGCCGGACGCGAGCCGCTGCAACGCGATTCGGCGGCGCGCGATTCGAGTGCACGCGGTTCGGTGGGTAGCAGTTCGGCGGGGCGCGAATCCTTCGGCGACCGCGGGGCGGCGCAATCGCGCTCGTTCGAACGGTCCGGGAGCCAGGGCGCATCGCTGCAGCAGAACCTGAACCGGGAGTGGCAGGGCAGGGAGCGCGGGGCGGCCCAGGCCCAGCGCTATTCGAACTTCCGCAGCAGCGGCGTCAGCAGCCGCGGCAGTGCAGGTTTTCGCGGCGGCGGTTTCCGCGGTGGACGGGGGCGCTAGGGCCTATCTGACTGAATTCGAGCTGTTTTGGCCCTGCCAGCAGGGTGGACGGGGACGGTTCGGGTGTTCAGCTAGCTAACGAAGTGCCCACGTGTGGAGCGTGCACATAGCAGCCTGCCTTGCACGCTAACATCGCAGAATCATCTGCGTCGCCACGCGCTGATACGCGAACATGACTTTCCGTTCACGCGTGGGCACGGGGCGCCCACCCTACTCGTCGCGGCAACAATCAGGCGCGGTAATAACCGTCCAGCTGCTGCGACCGTGCCTGCTGGGCGGACCCGTTGCGCGCGGCGCGGCACGTGCTTGCCTGCCATTGTTCTTTGGTCCCACAGGCCAGCGGAGCGGGCGGGTTTGATATGGCTCAGCCGCACTGGAAGCCGAATCGTGCGCGGCCCGGGCGGCCAGTACAGTAGCGCTGTCCACTCCCGGAACCGACCCGACGCTACCGATGCCGCCACTTCGACGCCTGTTCGCGCTTTTGCTTGCCCTCACCGTGACCGCCGCGTCCGGCGGGGCGGCGCCGGCGCAGGCGGACCACGCCACACCCGCGGCCCGGCCCGGCGCCGCCTCCCTGCCCAAACGGCCGCGCATCGGCCTCGTGCTGGGCGGCGGCGGCGCGCGCGGTACCGCCCACATCGGCGTGCTCGAGGTGCTCGAGCGCCTGCGCGTTCCCGTCGATTGCGTGGCCGGCACCAGCATGGGCGCCCTGGTCGCCGGAGCCTCGGCCAGCGGCGTCAGCCCGGGGCAGATGCGCACGCGGCTCGCGGCTGTCGACTGGCGCGACCTGTTCGAGGACAATCCCTCGCACGCAGAGACGAATTACCGCGAGCGCCGCCTGGCCCAAACCTACTACCCCGGCCTGGAGCTGGGCGTCACCAACGACGGGATACGCGCGGCGCACGGCGTCGTCGGCGGACAGAAGATCAAGCTGTTCTTCAATACCCTGGTCGGCGCCGACCGTGGCGAGCGCCGGATCGAAAACCTCGCCTTGCCGGTCGCCATCGTCGCCACCGACATCGGCACCGGCGACAAGCTCGTGTTCCGCAGCGGCGAACTATCCACCGCAATGCGCGCCAGCATGTCGGTACCGGCCTTGCTGTCGCCGGTGCCGTATCAGGGCCGCAGCCTGGTCGACGGCGGCCTGGTCGACAACCTGCCGATCGACGAGGTCATGGCGATCTGCCAGCCCCAGGTCGTGATCGCGGTCGACGTCGGGTCCCCGCTCGCCAAACCGGAAGACGTGACCACCGTGGGGGCGATCACCGGCCAGACCATCGGCGTCTTGACCGAGCAGAACGCCGAAAGGTCGCGCGCGATGCTCAAGCCCGGCGACGTCTATATCCGGGCGGCCCTGCCGGACATCACGGCGGCCGATTTCAACAAGTTCCGCGCGGGCGCCGAAAGCGGCCGCCAAGCCGCCGAGGCCCAGGCGGCGGCGCTGTCCCGCCTTTCCCTGCCGCAGGCGCAGTACGACGCCTGGGCCAACCGGTTCAGGACGCCGCCTGCAGCGCTGCCGCGGGTGGACGAGGTGCAGGTCACCGGCCTGAAGCGGGTCAACCGGCAATTCGTGCTGCGCCACATCCGGGTGCGGCCCGGCGACGCGTTCGACCCGGTCCGGCTCGAGCGCGACCTGGCGCGGGTCTACGGCGACGGCGATGTCGAGAACGTCGACTACAAGCTCGTCGTCGACAAGGGCCGCACCATCCTGCGCATCGCCGTCACCGAAAAGACCTGGGGGCCGGATTACCTGCGCTCGGGTGTCTTCGTCGAGGCCACCGACAAGGAAACCGAGTTCGCCCTGCGCGCCGCCTACCACCGGAAGTGGCTCAATTCGCTCGGCGCCGAGTGGCTGACGGGCTTCCAGCTCGGCGAGCGGTCGAGCCTGTATACGGAGTTCTACCAACCGCTGGACGCGCGGCGACGCTGGTTCGTCGAGCCGGCGGTCGGCATCCGCCGTGACCGCCTGAACGTCTACGAGGACGACGAACGGATCGCGGAATACCTGATCCGCCAGCAACGCGCCTTTTTCAACGTCGGCGCCAACATCGGCGTGCTCGGCGCCCTGCGCGTGGGCTATCTCTACCGCAAGCTCGACGTGTCGGTCGAGACCGGCGCGCCCCGGCTGCCGACTGGCGAGACGACGCGCAAGGGCTGGCAGGCCATCCTCGAGTTCGACCAGTTCAACCGGGCTTTCTTCCCGACCGCCGGCTGGTACGCCCGGCTGGCCTACTACGATGCGCAGGACGAGGATTACAGCCGGCTCAGCGCCGACCTGCGGTTCGTGCGGTCCTGGGACCCCTACGTCGTGAACGCGCGCGTCGGCTACCTCGGCTCACCCAGCGGCCGGCTGCCGCTGGCCGACGTGGGCGGGCTGGGCGGGTTCCTGTCGCTGTCCGGCTACGAGCGCGACCAGATCCTGGCCGGCGACATCCGCTTTGCCAGCATCCGCGGCGAACGGGTCATCGGGCGCATGCCGCTTGGGCTGAGCGGCGACCTGCGGATCGGCGTCTCGCTCGAAGCGGGCAGGGCGCGCGACCGCCTGACCGAGACCCGCCTGGAAGGCTGGCAACAGGCGGCGGCACTCTACCTGGGCGGCGAAACGCCCTTCGGGCCGCTGTATCTCGGTTACGGCTACGCCAAGGGTGGGCGTAACAGCTTCTACCTGTTCCTGGGGTTGCCGTAAGGCTGGCGCGCCTTGCCGCGCCTGGGTCCGCGGCCGCGCTCCCGTCCTAGTGCCCAGCCGACGTGGTCGCGCGCGCCACGCCCTGCGCCAGCGTATTGCCGATCGCGCTGGTGGCGCTGTGCCGGACCAGGATGTCGACCGGCGTCACCTCGCGCCCATAGAAGCCCCGGTTGGCCTTGTCGTCGACCGAGACCACGCTGCCGCTCAGGTTCAGGCCGCCGTACAAGCCCTTGGTGCGGACGTAGACCACCATGTCGGCGGTGACCGGGGCGCCTGTGCCGGCGCCCACCGGACCGGCGGCGACGCTGACTTCGCCGCCCAGCTTGAAATCGGTGGACAGGAAGGAGTTCAGGGCCTTCTCGGTCATCACCAGCGCGACCATCTCCGCCGACTCGGCGCCGGCTTGCAGGCCGATGCTGCCGGTGCCGAGCTTGTAGAAGGCGGGTCCGGTCCAGCCGGGACTGCCCGCAGTGCGGGCGTGGAGGACCGCCTTGCCGCCGGAGCCGCCGACGATGAAGCCGGCTTGCAGTATTTGCGGACTGACCAGGACAGCCTTGGCGCGCGGCAGGTTGTCGTGCAGCCAGGTCATGTCCGGATCCTGGGCAAAACGCTTCAACGTGGCCTGCGCGTTGTCGGCGGTGGCGCGGCTATCGTCGAGCGTGCCGGTGGATGCGCAGCCGCCGAGCAGGAAGGCCAGGCAGATAGCGAAACGGCCGGCCTGGACGGGCTTTATTTCCAACATGATCACCTCCGAACCAGGAAATTGATCGACGCCGGAGGCGGTGTGCATCCCCGGCCAAGGTGTTCAGTTTATGGAAGTTGAACGGCTCTCCCCATTGGCCTTTGGGGCACCATGTGGCGTCCAGGTAGTGCGGACGATCTGCAAAGTCTTTGTGGAGCCTCAAGCCGCACCGATTCCCCGGCTAGCCTCGCGCAAGGGCGTCCTAGAATACGTCGATGGCGATGGCGGTTGGGTGCCGGCCACATGGGCGGGCCTGGCATGGCGCGCATCGCCCAGGATCGCGGCAAGGCGGCGGCGACCGCCCAGGCTTGCGCAGTAGACGCAGGGGAGGAAAACATGGCCCTCGGTTCGATTCCGGCTAGGGCGCGGCTGCGTTGGGTGAGCCTGCGCATGTCGCATCCGCTGCCGCGCCGTCGCGGGCCGATGGCGGCGCGGGGCCGCGTGCGCTGCAAGCCCGACGGCCGGCCGGCCGGCCGCAATCCTGGCCGCCACGCCATCGTCCAGGATGCCGGCGTCGAACGGCGCCGCGGACGCGAACTGCGTGTGCGGCGCGATCAATTGATCCACCTGACGCGCGTCGGCCTGCTCGGCGAACTGAGCGCCGCACTGGTGCACGAACTGAACCTGCCCCTGGCCGCGATCCTCGCCAATGCCCAGGCCGGACGGCGCCGCCTGAAAGGCCCGGCCAGATCCGCTTCCTGCGGCAGCTGGATCGGCACCATGTCCTGGGCCCCGGCACAGGACGATGCCAGTAGGGCGGCTGCTGCAAGGCCTCGACCACACAATGTAAGTTTCCTCATGATTTACCCCGTATCGAAGAACATTGAAGGATGTGACACCCGTTCGCGGTATCGGCACCGCTTGCTGCGAACGCTGGTTTGATTAGCGAGGCATGGCATGGTTCGCTCACAGCGGGAGGGGTATTGATCGAGGCGGTCGTTCAACAACAAAATGGCAAGGATGTGGTGTGGGTCGGACGCTTTTGCCTGCAATGCAGGCGCTAATGTTGGCGATGGACGCCGCTTGGTGGCATGCCGCCAAGCGGCGCAGGCGTGGCGCCGTCCCGCGCCACCGTCCGCTGCGCGGGAGTGCCCGCCCGCGCGAACGGCTTACTTCGCCCGGCGCGACGACCAGTGCACGTGCACGATGCTCCAGTGGTCGCCCTTTTTTTCGAGAACGGCGGTCTCGGTACCCAGGGTGTGGACGGTCCTGCCGCGCCAGGTGCCGCTGGTCTCGGTCTCTTCCCAGACCACGGCGGTGTTGCCGTCGATCCGTTCGGACTGCTTCAGCACCGTGCGCTTGGCCTCCTTGACGAACTCCATGTCGGCGCCCAGGTGGGAAGCCGCATACTCGTCGCGCGAGCGCTCGACGTTGCCGGCTTCGTAGATAGCGATCTCCGGCGCCAGGAAGGCGAGCGCCTTGTCGCGGTCGCCGCTGGCGAGCGCCGCGTGAAAGGCCGCGACGGTTTCTTTCGGCGAGGCGGCCAGGGTGCTTGCGTGCAGGCCGAACATGGCGCCGCCGAGCAGGCATGCCGCCACTGCGTTTTTGAACATGGTGTCTCCTTTGTGTCTTTCTTGTCGAGGAAGCCATCGGTGGCAGGGCGGCAAGGCCCCGCGACGATCGCCACGGCCGGGACCCGGCGAGGACGGGCCGGCCGCGCGCAAGGCGGACCGCTCCCGGCGCGCGCCTGCTGTCCTGGATGCAACACCGAGCTTAGCAGGGAAGGCGCGGCAGGGAAATGGTCGATGGCGCCGGGATGGCCGATTGCGCCCACTCCCGCGCCTGCTTGTGCGCCTGTTACTGCGCTTTTTCCAGCTGCACGATGGCCACGGCGCCGTTGTCGCGGTCGGCCGCGAACCTGATCTTGTCGCCCACGTTCACCTGCTCCAGCATGGCCGCGTCCTTGACGCGAAACACCATGGTCATGGCGGCCATGTTCAGGTTCCTGATCTCGCCGTGACGCAAGGTGATCTTGCCGGTCTCCTTGTCGATCTTTTTCACTTCGCCATCCGTCAGGGCCGGTGCGGCCTGGGACGCATGGGCGGCATGGGCGTCGTGTGCGCCGTGGCCGGCATGTCCGCCTTCCTGGGCCGGGGCGAACGGGGTGGCGGCGGCCATCGCGATGGCCAGGGTCAGCGTCGACAGTGTCTTCATTATTATTCCTCTCTTTGGGTTGGTCGCTTCAGTTGTAGTGCTTGAACACGGTGGTCTTGCCGTCGGCGTGCACCAGCAGCACGTCGTAGGGATCCTGGCGCGGGCCTTCCATCCCGGGCGAGCCGAGCGGCATGGCCGGCACGGCCAATCCTCTGGCCTTGGGCTTTTCCGCCAGCAGGCGCTTGATCTCGGCCGCCGGCACGTGGCCTTCGATGGTGTAGCCGCCGATCGTCGCGGTGTGGCAGGAGCCGAGCTTGTCGGGGATGCCGCCGCGTGCGCGGTAGTCCGAGGGATTCGGAACGTTCGCCACCCGGGGCGCGAAGCCGTTGGCCTTCAAGTGCCCGACCCAGGCCGCGCAGCAACCGCAGTATTCGCTCTTGAAGACCGCGATCACCGGCGCCGCGGCGACGGCGAGCAGGGGGATGGACAGGGCGGCCGCGAGGGCCGAACGTGCGACGAGTCGCTTGATCATGCGTGGTTCTCCTTTTCCGGTGTCAGTGGTGGCCCTGGTGGCCCTGGGGTTTGCGGACGGTGAGTTCGACTTCCGGCGCTTTCGCCGCGGGCATGGCCTGGCCGCCCGCGTCCCGGCTGCGCACGGCGGCCGGTGCCGCGCCCTGCCATTCGTAGGCCACGGTCCCGGCCGGGTGCCGGTACCAGCCCGGATCGCCGTAGTCGCCCCGCTTCTGGTCCTTGCGCACTTTCACGACGGTGAACATGCCGCCCATCTCGATGCCGCCGAAGGGCCCCTGGCCAGTCATCATCGGCAGCGTGTTGTCCGGGAGCGGCATCTCCATGTCGCCCATCGAGCCGCCTTTCTCGCCCATCACCATGTAGTCCGGGACCAGTTTCGCGATCTTCTCGGCCACGCCGCGGTGGTCGACGCCGATCAGGGTCGGCACGTCGTGCCCCATCGCGTTCATCGTGTGGTGCGACTTGTGGCAGTGGAAGGCCCAGTCGCCCGGTTCGTCGGCGACGAATTCGATGGCGCGCATCTGGCCCACCGCGATGTCGGTGGTCACTTCGGGCCAGCGCGATTCGGGCCGCGTCCAGCCGCCGTCGGTGCCGGTCACCTCGAACTCGTGGCCGTGCAGGTGGATCGGGTGGTTGGTCATCGTCAGGTTGCCGGCGCGGATGCGCACGCGGTCGCCCTGGCGCACGTTCATCGAGTCGATGCCGGGGAAGGCGCGGCTGTTGAAGGTCCAGAGGTTAAAGTCGAGCATCTCGTTGACGCGCGGCGTATAGCTGCCCGGCTCGATGTCGTAGGCGTTCAGCAGGAACACGAAATCGCGGTCGACCGCGTGCTGGGCCGGATTCTTCGGGTGGGTGACCCAGAAGCCCATCATCCCCATCGCCATCTGCACCATTTCGTCGGCATGCGGGTGGTACATGAAGGTGCCCGGACGGCGCGCGACGAACTCGTAGACGAAGGTCTTGCCCGGCGCGATGCCCGGCTGGGTCAGGCCGGTGACGCCGTCCATGCCGTTCGGCAGGCGCTGGCCATGCCAGTGGATGCTGGTGTGTTCGGGCAGCCGGTTGGTGACGAAGATGCGCACGCGGTCGCCCTCGACCACCTCGATCGTCGGCCCCGGGCTCTGGCCGTTGTAGCCCCAGAGGTTCGCCTTCATGCCGGGGGCAATCTCGCGCACCACCGGTTCGGCGACCAGGTGGAACTCCTTGACCCCATCCTTCATGCGCCAGGGCAGCGACCAGCCGTTCAGGGTGACGACAGGATGGTAGGGGCGGCCATTCGGCGGCGGTGGCGGCGGCTGGGTGGCCGCGTTCTGCATGACGGGCGCTTCGGGCAGCGTGGCCGCGCCGGCGCGGCTCACCAGCCCGGCGCCGACGAGGGCGGCGGCGCCGGTAAAGAAATCTCGACGGGAACTCATCTCATTCATCCATATTCAATGTTCGGCGGCGGCTTCGCCGGGAGTGGCCGCGGCAAGGCCGGACGTGGCGCCGCCGGCGCCGGTGATGGCGGCCTGCAGCTCGGTGTCGGCAATCCAGTAGTCGCGCTGCGCCTCGATGGCGGCGTTCACGCCGCCGATCTGCGCCCGCGCGTCGGCCAGCAGCTCGAAGACGCTCATCAGCATGCCGTTGTAGCGCAGCAGGGTCTCTTCCGAGATTTTCTTGCGCAGGGGGACGATCTCGTCCCGATAGTGCCGGGCCAGGTCGTGGCTGGTGCGGTAGGCGGAATACGCTTCGCGCACCTGGGAACGGGCGACGATGGCGGTGTCGGCGGTGCGGTGCACGGACTGCATGTAGAGCGCCTCGGCCTTCGCGATGCGGGCTCCGCCCCAGTCGAACAGCGGCAGCGCCAGCTCGATCTCGTACCCGTTCTCGCGCGGCGCCCCGGTCTTGCTCGAGTTGACGTAGCCGGCGTTGAGCACGTTGACGAAGCCGGTCGCTTTCGACAGGCCGAGCGCGCGCGCCGTCGCCTGGGCATTCAGCCTGGCCAGCTGCACGTCCAGGCGTTGGCGCATCGCCAGCGACTCGATGTCGGCGGCTTCGCGCGGCGCGGCCGGCAGATCCGGCAGGCGTTCGGGCAGCGCGATGTCGGTATCGGCGCCCCACAGGCCCAGCAGGCGGACCAGCCGTTCGCGCGCCGCCGTAGCGTTGTGGCGGGCCCGCGCCAGCTGGGCGGTCGCTTCCGCCGAGAAGGCCTGCTCGCGCGCCTGGTCGAGCGCGCTCAGGTTGCCGACCCTGGCCATGCGCGCGGCCAGCTCGGCGCCGGCCTGGGCCGCCTCGCGCACCTGCTCCGCATAGCGCGCGGACTGCACGGCGGCCACGGCATTGAAATATGCCTTGCGCGTGTCGGCGGCAAGGCGCACGGCCTCGGTCGCGGCGACCAGCTTGGCGCCCTCGAAGCGGCGCGCTTCGATGTCGCGGCGCAGGGGCATGGTCAGCAGGCCGACGAGGTCGAACATGATGCTGCGCTCGATCTCGGTCTCGCCGCCGCCGGACATGCGGCTGAACCCGATCGACGGGTTGGCCATGCGCCCCGCCTGCACCAGATCGGCTTCGGCGACGCCCAGCGTCAGGAGCGAGGCATGCAGCCCGCGGTTGTTGAGCAGGGCCACGCGCACCGCGCTGTCGGCCGACAGCGGCTGCTTCAGCAGTTGCGCCAGTTCGGCCTGGGCGGCCGGCGCCTGGCTTGCGGCACGCTGCAGGCGGATATCCTGGCCGATGCGCTCGCTGGTCAGGGTGGAGACGGCGTCCAGGCCGCCGTCCCCGGAAAAGCCGGCGCAGCCGGCCAGGGCGAGGGCGGCGATGCCAATCGCGGTCCGGCGCAGTGCCGGCAGGAGGATTGTTGTTGTCATTGTCCGGCCTCGCTCAGTGATGCTGGTGCTGGTGCTGGTGCTGGTTCGCGGAGGCGGGCGCGGCGCGTTGCGGCGCCGGCCGGGCAGGCGCGGGGGCGGTTGCCGGTGCGGGCGCATGGTTTCCGGTATGGCCGGCGTGGGCGTCGTGGCCGGAGGCGCCGCCGACGGCCGCGTTGGCCGCGCGCCAGGCGCGGTCGGGGGACGGGGCGACGGCCTGCGCGGCCGGCGCATAATCCGCCAGCGCGGACGCATAACCGGCCGCGGGTACCGCGGCGGCGGGATCGGCGGGGTTGTCGGGGTTGGCGGAGGCGGGCGTACGGCCGCCCTGCTGGGCCTGTGCGCCAGCCCCGGCAGCGAGCAGGGCGGCAAGCGCAACCCAAAGCTTGGATGTCATGGTCTATCCTCGAAATCGGTAACAGGGGTGCGCGTGCGCGCACCGAAGCCAGGGATGGAGCGCCGGCGGCAGCTGGCCGCGGTGATCCGTCCCTATCGATCAGGCGGATTTATTGCCGGGGAGGACGCTGGAGACCGTCGGGGATGAAGCCCGCGAGCAGGTCCGCGGGCGGCACGCGCACCGCCTCGGAACCGTCGAGGAAAGGCAGGAAGAGAGAAATGGAGGGCGGCGCCACCGCGCCGGCACAGAATGCCGAGCAGGCGCTGCACGACGAATGCGACAGCTTGCCGGCCTTGGATTGGGAGGTGTCCTGATCGGCGCCGGAATCGGCGCTGGAATGGTGGCCAGACTGGTGACCGGAATCGGCCGCGCTGTCGTGATGGGCGGCATGGGCGACCGGGGCGCCGTGGTGGGCATGGGCATCGGCTGGCGCCGCGTGCAAGCCATGCGCTTCGTGCCCGCCAGGCTGGGCGGCAACGTGCTGTGGAACCGGCGCGCAGGACATGTTGATGGAGGCAGCCGCCGCGTGCAGCGGCAGTGCGGCCATCAGGAGCCAGATCAGCAATGTCGTGAGCAGACGGTTCATAGGTCGAACCAGTATAGCACGGCAGTTTTCGCGTAGTAACAAGTTTGTATTTGACCAACGTCAAGCCACCACCGGGGCCAGGCCCGGATACTCGCCATCCGGCCTGGCGGCCGCATCTTCGTCCGCATCTTCGTCCGCATCTTCGCCCGCTTCTTTGGCCGCTTCTGCCGCCGTTTCTTTCGCCACCCGCGCCGGCCGCCGGGCGCGTTGCGGGAGCAAAGCTTGCCGTTCGGTTAAACTAGCAGACCCGATAGTACTTTGGACGGGCCGCGTCCCGGGTCTTGCGATAACATGGCCTGGCCCGCCAGCCCGAGGTACTTCTGGATAGCCATATCATTTAAGGAAGCAACATGAGCAGTAACACCAAGCGCGACGACAACGACGATACCCAACTGCGCGCTGACGCGCTCGAATACCACCGCAGCCCGGTGCGCGGCAAGATCGAAGTGGTCGCCACCAAACCCCTGTCGAACCAGCGCGACCTGTCGCTGGCCTACTCGCCGGGCGTGGCCTACGCCTGCGAGGAAATCGCGGCCGACCCGGCCCTTGCAGCCGAGTACACCTCGCGCGCCAACCTGGTCGCCGTGATCAGCAACGGCACCGCCGTGCTCGGCCTGGGCAATATCGGCCCGCTGGCCTCGAAGCCGGTGATGGAAGGCAAAGGCTGCCTGTTCAAGAAATTCGCCGGCGTCGACGTGTTCGACCTGGAACTGGCCGAGAACGACCCGGACAAGCTGGTCGACGCCATCGCCATGCTCGAGCCGACCGTCGGCGGCATCAACCTCGAGGACATCAAGGCGCCCGAGTGCTTCTACATCGAGAAGAAGCTGCGCGAGCGCATGAACATCCCGGTCTTCCACGACGACCAGCACGGCACCGCGATCATCTCCAGCGCGGCGCTGATCAATGCCTTGAAGGTCGTCGGCAAGGATATCGGTGCAATCAAGCTGGCCGCCTCCGGCGCCGGCGCCGCCGCCATCGCCTGCCTCGACATGATGGTGAGCCTGGGCGTGAAGCGGGAAAACATCTTCGTCGCCGACTCGAAGGGCGTGATCTGGCAGGGCCGCGAAGCCAACATGGAAGCCAACAAGGCCCGTTATGCCCAGGATACCGCGGCCCGCACGCTGGCCGACATCGTGAACGGCGCCGACGTCTTCCTCGGCTGCTCGACCGCCGGCGTGCTGAGCGCCGAGATGGTCAAGACCATGGCCGAGCGGCCCGTGATCCTGGCCCTGGCCAACCCGGAACCGGAGATCCGTCCGGAAGTGGCCAAGGCCGCGCGTCCGGACTGCATCGTCGCCACCGGCCGTTCGGACTACCCGAACCAGGTCAACAACGTGCTGTGCTTCCCCTACATCTTCCGCGGCGCCCTGGACTGCGGCGCGACCCGCATCACCGACGAGATGAAGCTGGCCTGCGTCGGCGCGATCGCGCGCCTGGCCGAGGCCGAAGCCAACGACACCGTGGCCGAGGCCTATGCCGGCCAGGACCTGACGTTCGGCCCCGAGTACATCATCCCGAAACCCTTTGATCCGCGCCTGATGGCGGCGATCGCGCCGGCCGTCGCCGAAGCCGCAGCAAGCTCGGGCGTCGCCGCGCGCCCGATCGCCGACATGGACGCCTACCGCGCGCGCCTGGGCGAGATGATCTACCATACCGGCTTCTTCATGAAGCCGGTGTTCGCCAAGGCCAAGGCCAAGCTGCGCCGTGTCGCCTACGCCGAAGGCACCGACGGGCGCGTGCTGCGTGCGGTGCAGACCGTGGTCGACGAAGGCCTGGCCAAGCCGGTCCTGATCGGCACGGCGGCAGCGGTGGAGCAGGCCGTCAAGCAGTCCGGCCTGCGCCTGAAACGCGACGTCGACTACGTGCTGGCCGAGCCGGACGGCAGCGCCGACGCCACCCTGCAGGGCACGCGCCTGCTGCAGTCCGGCGAAGTCGATGCGCTGATCTGCGGCATGCAGGGCAGCTACGACAGCCACCTGGCCCACGTGCGCGACGTGATCGGCACCGCGCCGGACGCCGGCGCGCTGGCGGCGATGAACGCCCTGGTGCTCGACAAGCTGACCCTGTTCATTACCGACACCTACGTCAACGACGCGCCGTCGGCCCAGGAGCTGGCCGACATCACGCGCCTGGCCGCGACCGAACTGCGCCACTTCGGCCTGGAGCCGAAGGCCGCGCTGCTGTCGCATTCGATCTTCGGCTCGTCGGAGCGTCCGTCGGCGCGCAAGATGCGCGAAGCGCGCGAGATCCTGGCGCAAAGCGCACCGGAACTGGCCCTGATCGGTGAAGTGCATGGCGACGCCGCGCTGTCCGAGGAGATCCGCCGGCTGTACCAGCCGGCAGGCGAGGAAGCGGGCGGCTTTGCCGGCAGCGCCAACCTGCTGGTCATGCCGTCGCTGGACGCCGCGAACATCCTGTTCAACGTGCTGAAGGTCGCGGCGGGCAAGGGCGTGACTGTCGGCCCGATCCTGCTGGGCGCGGCCAAGCCGGTGCACATCCTCAGCCCGAGCGCGACCGTGCGCCGCATCGTCAACATGACGGCGCTGGCCGTGGCCGGGGTGCGCTGACCGAAACACGCACGCCGGCCGGACCGGCGTGCGTGTTCTAGCCGGCGCATGCCTCGCAACCGCCGGCAAACTCCACACTTTCGTCGGCGAACACGAACGACAGAGCGGGCCCGGACGCCCCGGCCCGCGCACCGGGTTCACAGGAAAGACCTGGCCTGGGCCAGCACCGTATCGCAGGCTTTCCGGGTGACCTCGGCCGTCAGGCCGCCGCCGCTCAGGTCCAGCAGGTTGCCGTTGCTGCCGTGCAGCAGGCCCTTCCGGCCATCGCTGTAGCCCGGGTCCTTGGTCTCGCTGCCGCCGGGGAGCTTGCCCATCAGCTGGTCCTTGACCGAGGACGCGCCTTCGCCGCTCAGGTAATGATTACCGATGCAGTACTGCAGCAGGCCGGCGACATTCCCCATGCTGCCGGACGTCATGGGTCCGCTCGCCATGCCGGCCAGTCCCTTCAGGCCGGTGCCGTGGCCGCCCTTGTTTAACAGGCCTTCGACCTGGGCATCCGCACTGGACGGCAGGAGCGTTGCGGCGAACACCAGCGGCGCCAGCCCCGACATCAGATGTTTCATCATGCACCTCCGCGGATTCTCACCGATATGGTCGGCCCGGAACGCCGTGCGCGCAATGGGTCCTTGGTCCGATTCCCGGCCCCATCGCTGGCAATGCGCCCTTTGTCCCATTGCTAGCGAACGGCGGTTTGCATAATTTGCGGGGGAGGGAGGAAAAAGCGGTGTTCAAGAGAACGAACCCGGCTTCTACCGCGGCCTTCACGTCAGCTTTCACCGTTGCATTTCTCCTCGCCGGACTGGCAGGCTGCGGGACGGCGCCCCTGACGGTCGACGACGGCCGTCCGCTGGACAGCCGGCTCATCGCGAACATGCGGGACTTCAGCGAGGCGGCCATCTCGTTCCGCCCGGCCATCGTCCGGTCGGCCGCGGCCGCCGGCAGCGGTTGCGCCAGCGAGTATGAGTTGCCGTTTGATGCGATGTCCACCTATGGCCTCGACGACGACAGCCGCGTCGCCTGGGTGCGCGCATTGGGCCTGGACGAAAACCTAACGGTGATCGCCGCCGACCCGTCGTCCGGCCTGCGCGCCGGGGACGTGCTCGCTAAAGTCGACGGCTACAAGAGCGGCAACAAGCTGCGGATGGCGGACAGGCTGGTGGAAGCGCGCGACCGGGGCGAGCCTTTCAGCCTGAAGCTCGGCTCCGGCGAGGAGGTCACAGTGTCGCCGTTCAGGCTGTGCCGCGGCCGGGTGCTGGTCGCACCGCCGCTCGATCCGGCGCTGCAGCGCTATCACTGGAGCGAGTCCGTGCATCCGCTCGAGGTCTTTCATCAGCCTTTGAGCGCGGATGAAGCGGAATGGATCGTCCTGTGGACGCAGGGACTGTCCGAGGAGGGCGGCGCGCGCATGAAAAGCTACGCCTTCATGGTTGGCTCTTTCAAATGGCTTTCCGTGCTGGGGCTGGGATTTGCCACCAGCAGCGCGGTCGCAACGGCGCGGGCAGGCGCCGCAGCCGCCGGAACCTCGGCCACCGGCCAGATCGCGGCCGCCGAGCTTGCGGGGCAGGCGGCCTCGCTGATGGCACAGTCGGCGGCAAACCGGGCCTCGCTGACCGGCGTCAGCCATGTGGCGGCGGGCGTGTTCGACCGCGCCGACAAATGGGCGTTCGAGAACATGCGCAGGCTGGGCATGAATCCCGCTGCGGGGCTCAGCCTGCACCGCAAACTGGTGGCGCGAGCGGCGGCCTCGAACGCGTTCCTGCTCGACGAGAAGCGCTTGCGCGCCATGCAGGCGCTGGTGGCCGGCATGCCCGGCGGCCGCGCGCAGCCTCGTGGGAGGTAGCCGGCGATGGCGCCTCGATGCCTCAGATCATTTCCAGCGGCACCTTGCGTTCGGGCGGCGGGAAGACCCGATCCAGCGCCGCCAGGTCCCGCGGCGACAACGGCAGGTCGAGCGCGCTCTGAAGCTCCCTGACGTGGCCAGGCGTGCCGGCCTTCGGCAGGGCGATCGTCGCATCGTCGCGCAGCACCCAGCGCAAGGCGATCTGGGCTGGCGTCGCGGCATATTCCGCGGCAAGGCGCAACAGCTCGGGATCGCCCAGCAAGCGCCCCTGCTCGAGCGGGGAGTACGCCATGACCGGCAGCGTGCGCCGCCGACACCAGGGCAGCAGGTCGAACTCGATGCCGCGCCGCGCCAGGTTGTACAGCACCTGGTTCGCCGCCACGGCAGTCCCGCCACGCAGGGCGAGCAGTTCCTCCATGTCCGCCGTGTCGAAATTGCTGACGCCCCAGTAACGGATTTTCCCCGCGCGCAGCAGCGCATCGAAAGCCTCCAGCGTCTCTTCGAGCGGCACCGCGCCAGGCCAGTGCAGCAGGTACATGTCGATGTAATCGGTGGCGAGCCGGCGCAAGCTGTTCTCGCAGGCGGCGACCGTCCCGCGCCGCGTCGCATGGTGGGGAAGGACCTTGCTGACGATGAAGGCATCGGTCCGGCGCCCGCCCAGCGCCTGGCCGATCAGCTCCTCGGCGGCGCCGTCGCCGTACATTTCCGCGGTGTCGATGAGTGTCATGCCGTTGTCGACGGCGGACAGTAGCGCATCGCGTTCGTCCTGCCGCTTCTCGGGACGTTCGCCCATGTGCCAGGTGCCCAGGCCGAGCACCGGCACGTGCTCTCCGGAGGGAAGTTCGGTGTAGCGCATGACTCTCCTTTTGTGAAAACAACAACCCGCACGATAGAAAGCGCCATTCTGGCACGGGCTCACCATGAAGGGGGCGCACGCCTCGAACTGGCGAAAACCCCCACGGAGTCGTCAACGGTATCCGCAGGCCAATCTTACTTCTTCTGGTACACGAACGGCGGCATGGCCTTCAGCGCTTCCTTCGTCGCACCAGGCAAGGTCAGCTGTTTATTCTGGAGCTTCAACTGCTCGGCCGGGATGGCAACGTCGCGTTTGCCGAGGCCCAGGAACCCGCCAACGCCGATAATCGCATACGAGGCGGCAGGCGTGGTGCCAGCCTTGCCTGGAGAAATGATCAGGTCGTCGATCGTGCCGATCTTGTCGTTCTTGTCGTTGACCACCGTCTTGCCGAGCAGGTCACGCTTGGTGCTCCATCCGACGACGACTTCTTCCATCTGGATCACGGTGACCCCCAGCAGCGCCCGGCCGGCAACCGGGGCGGCTGGCGCTTGCGCGGTCGACTGCGTGGTCGACTGCGCGGGCGCCTGTGCCGATGCGACGCCAGCCCAGAGCGGAGCAAGCGACATCGTCAAGAGTGCGGCGATACGTTTCATGATGTCTCCTTTACGGCGATCCGGTCCCGTTCACCATAGGACCGTTCACCAGGGGAGCGAGTGCACCGCGCGCGGGTGAAGGTGACGCGGCCTTGATCTGGCTCAAGCCTGCCTCGCGCTTTCGCCCCTTCGAGCGCGGCAGCCGCGCCTCGCGCGCGATGATGGACTGCCTTGGCGCGAACTTGAAAACGGCCCGAGGAGGGCGGTTGGCCCGTGATGGCCCCCGGTCCGACGCTGTTCCACCCGGACGATCCGGCACCCGTCGCCCTCGGCGAAACCGGCATCGACGCCATCGGCGACGCCTTCGAGACGGGCGCACGGCGCGTGTTTGCAGCCGGGTTAAGGGCGCTGGAAATCCACACGGCGCACGGATACCTGCTGCACCAGTTCCTGTCGCCCTATGGTAACCAGCGGGACGACCAGGACGGCGGCAGCCTGGAGAACCGGATCATCATTACCGGAGGCGACGGAGACCTGGTGCTGCCCAGGCGCGAACCGTTGCGCGAACCGTATTGGGCTTGGAAGCGCAGCATGCGCTCGAAGAGGAGCCGGATTGGCCGGTTCACTACGGATATGCCGTGAAGCGGCGCGCGAAATGAGCGCGCTTCACCGCCGCGAGCGGCGCCGGGCGCGCGGCTGAAGCAGGCAAACGTCCGGACTGGATCAGTAAGGGGCGAGGCATCGACATCCGGTCGGATGGGGCTTCGCTGTGCGGCAAACGCAGGGTTCGCCGGGTGCGACGTCCATGAACACCAAAGGCCGCATAATCTATATTATGTTAAATCCAGTATGGACTCAGCGGTTCCCGCGTCCCCTGTCGCCTTCCGGCGAACTAAAAGTGTACACTTAGACGAACTAAATTTGAGACTCGCCGGAAGTTGCGAACTAATTTTGAGACATCCATAGGGTTCAGTTGCCTCCTCGGCTCCATAAGAACTTTGGACGTTTCTGTGCGTGGCCTGTAGCCCTGCGTCTGCCGCTCTCTATAAGCGCTTGGAGACGCTTGCGGAAGCCTGCCCCTAGGACTCGTCCCTCCGTGCGTTGTGATCGAGTCCCATGCTGTCAAACTCTGGGCAAATCCAGCAGCCTTTACTTACTTCGAGTGGACGCCGGCGAAGCGCGGATACGCGGCATGACGCCTCGGCAGAATAATCACGAACGCATTCGGCGGCCGCGATTGGCTGAAGTGAGGTGTCCGAGCCTACAGGGGCCACTGGTTGCGCCGCCCAGGCGGCAATCAGTGGCACAGCTCGGGAATTGAAAGTCAGCATCCTCCGTCGTGCCAGTGGACGTAAAGAAGTCGCCGCGGAACAACGCGGGGCTGACGTGCAGCGTAGATTACCGTGCGCTGCCGGATGGTTGCTCGAGTTTGCTTCGCACGAAGGCATCGAGCGGATAATCCGCCATTGTTGTTTGCGTTCGCCGTTTGGCAGAGAGGGAAATGATTGCCTTTCGAGTGGCCCGCGAGAGGCGTTGCCCCGACCACGTCTTGCTCGCTGTAAGGATCCCAACATCTTCGCCAGATTCGAGGTGTCCGCGCACGGTTCGCATGTCACGCGCGTCGAACTGGACAATCAGTTTATGACCGATCGCTTCCGGCATGCTCGCGAGCGACTCATTAGTATATTTAACCTGATCGATGCATACGTAAGGTCGCGTGCCTTTCGCAGCGTCGCCTCGAACTATCTTTTGCTCGACAACGACTTCAAGCCCCGAATTTGACTCAGCGGGCACACCTAACGGTCTCTCTAGCATGATTTCCTCCGGACGAAAGGATTGCGGTCTGGTTCGATGCGACGCTATCGGTTGCGGCCAGGTCGAGTGCTATACGCAATGCGCAATGTTTTGCAAGTGATTCTGATCGCCTGGCCGGTGAACGAGTAAATCCAAAAGCAGTCAAGCGGCCAAAATATCATTACTCAGCAGGGATCACTGCTCCGGTTCCGAATAAAATTTGGAAAATGCCCAACTCGACAATATAAAACCTAATGTCGAGTTCGCATTACGACGCAATTCGATGTAGATCGAGTAATTACTTCCCTTTTAGCAGAGGGCATCTGCTCCATACATTTCGCGGGTCGCGAGCTGGAACAGTTGCTCTTCCCTCCAACCAGATTGCTGCACAGCGCTTTTCCAAAGTTCGCGATCGATAGTGAAGTTTACGTGATCGCGATTGGCGCCGTCGATCAGGGCTTGTTCGACGGTTCTGGCGAAATATAACATCGGCACCTCTGTCAACGTGTCCGGAAAACTTTCCCGACCTTCCTCGACAAATGCCTGCCATAGATCGCGTGCGTGCGTCGCCAGCCGAAACCCGTTCAGATATGCCTGGGGTAGAAAGAAACGGGTGTAACACCAGTCGCTACCGATAGGGAACCAAGCATTATCATAAGTCTCGAGGCAGCGCTCGATTTCCGTTGGGGATCGCAAGCCCCGGAGCTCAAATTCTTCGGCCTGTACGGCTGGGACGATCGTGGGCAAGTCGGATGCAAAGGACACCCGTGTTTGCTTTAGAACCCGTAATCTCTGGTGACCAACATATAGCGTAAGTAATTGGATTTTCCTCGCCTTGGTTTCCTCTTGTACCCGGCGCAAAATGTCGACTGTCGCTGGGTCCAGGCGTTCTGAGTCATCAACCCAGAGCACCGCAAAGCGCTGACCTGCGCGCTCGATGGGCTCCAAAATATGTTTTTCAAGGAACGACCGGTTTGTTCCACGCGCGCTCCGCGGGAAAGACCCGGCGTGTATTGTCACGCAGCCGATATCGGGAAATTGCTGGGATAGATGTTGACTAACATATCGTATGCCTAACGATTTACCCATCCCTGGTCGTGCGAATATAACTGCGTCTTGCACCCCAGCTTTAATCCACTCGTCGACCCGAGCCGCTAATTCTTCCAATTGCATTGTCGGGAAAATATACTCGCGGCGACAGACGGGATGGCTTTCCAGACTCACTGGGTGAGTTGTCGGATGTCGCCCAGACTCCGAAGAGTCCAGCTGCTGATCGGCACGGCGGTTGCTGTCCTTCGAGATCGTCATGGGCCTTCCCTTTCGCCAAGTTTAGGAAATACCTGTGCTGCAGGAGTTCATCTTATGATAACTGCAACCCGCCATTAGTTCAGCTGTTTTTGAATGAAAGCGGGACGGCGGCCTTAGCCCTCCCCTGATGAGGCGCGGAGAAGGTGCTGGCAGGTCCTTGTCGTTTGCTGGGCATCCGCCGCCGTCATGCGGAGGGCTTGGCTTTAGATCGCTGCGCCGCGCGCTTTCGCCGCTGCTGACCTGGTTTGACTGTGCGCGTCCGCTTCGACGAGAGACGGTTGAGTTGCTCGTCGAGCACCTCCGCGCGGGCGCGCTCTGCTGCGACCTGAACCGTTAAGTCCGAGATGGTAGCTCGTAACTGGGGAGCCAAATCCCGCGCATTGTTTCGCTCTTCGATTGCGCTCCGGAGGTTTTCTTCAAGCGCGGCGAAGTCCCTTGCCTGCTTCGCGGCGTCGATCTGAGCATGCGTTAGCTCGGACTGAAGTCGTTGCAACGATGCCGCAGACGAAGACCGCTCTGACTCGAGCGCTTTCTCCAATCTGGTCGCGGCAGTACGTTCACGATCAATTTCGAGCAGGGCGCGATGTTCCGATGCGGCATAGCGCTCTTCGGCTTGGGTAATCCTTGCCGTGATCTTCTCGATCTCAGCCGCGTGCTCGGTACGGATCCCCTCCAGCCGGGCGGCCGCTTCTGAGGCAGCCTGGCGCGCATCGGAAAGCTTGCTACTCATCTCCACAGCCGCTGCCGCACTCACAGCTGCTTCTTCACGCAAGGTCGCGTTCTCTCGGGATGCAAGCTCCAACTTCGCTGCTAATTCCTGCAGTTCTCGTTTCACGGCGTCGAGTTGACCTTGGATGGACTGCTTGTCGCGGAGTGCCGAATCGCGTTCTTGCCCCGCAGCCTTCCGTAGCTCTTCAAGGGACTCGCTCGCGGCGGCCTGGGCCGAGCTCCAGAGCTTTGACACCAGGTCGCCGGCGGCATGCGCCAGGTCTTCTGGTAGATCCGCTTGGCCGAGCTCCACCTTGCCCGACCGCCGTAGGCCGGCCCAGAAAGCGCGCAACGCCTCGGTCGGGGCCGACATGCTTCCCTTGCGGACTAGCTGATACAGCTTATTCGCGGTTGGCGTCATGCCATACCGGAAAAACATGACGACGCACACCTCTTTATAGAGGTCGAGTGTCCGGGGATATTCTCCCCGCAGCTTTTCCACATCTACTTGTAATGCAGCATCCAGATCATTGTGCTCAAGCATGGGAGCCTCTCTCGTAATGAATATTACTACGTAATATGTACGAACTCAGACGCCCTGCTTTGAAAATATGACATTATTCTTATAATGTCAAATAGCGTCGTGTTGCCATATCTTTCACTTCGTCTTTGGATGGAGTAAAGTGATTGCTTCTTGTCAACCGACGTCGCCATGCATATCGCCACCCTCAAGATCAAGAATTTCCGCGGGATTCGCGAGGGCTTCATCTTTTTCCGCAAGCACTCGATGCTCGTCGGTGGAAGCAACTTCGGCAAGAGCACGATTATCGAGGCCTTGACCTTGCTGTTCGGACGGGACCGGCTAGTGCGCGAGCTGACCGAACATGACTTCTACGGGTCGGACCCTCAGCCACAAGACCGCATCGAGCTCGTCGCGACTATCACGGGATATCCTGGCGACGATCCCGAGCAGAATATCGATTGGTTCAGGGATGGCCGCGCGATACCGAAGTGGTTCGACGAAACCACCGGGCTCGTACACCCGGTACGAACCGATGCCGCGTGGCGCCTGTGCTGCCAAATTGGGTGCCAGGCATATTTCGACCGCGATACGCTTTCGGTTGACATCGCTCGATATTTCCACGATCACGATCAGCAAATCGATCCATTCGCCGAGGATGCGCCTGTCACCGTGCCCAACAGGCTTATTCAGCAGCTGGGACTGTTCGTGGTGCGGTCGAACCGAGCATGGGACAAGACCTTGTCTTGGGGCAGCGAGCTGTTCAGGCGCGCGGTCGATGTCGCCGCCGCCCAGCCTGCGGATGCGATCCTGGCCGAGCGCGACCGGCTGCGCGTACCTGGCAACCCGATCGAATCCGATGCGCGTATCGCTCCCCTGCTCCAGCGCGTCAATGCCGAGCTCGCACGTTGCATTCCAGGTGCGCCAGAGGTTCAGTTGCGCATTACCGGCACCGACAGCCGTTCCGTACTCGATGCCGTTTCCGCGCATTTCACCACACGAGGCGTTGCGATACCAGCAGGCCGCCATGGCGCGGGGCTTGTGTCACTGCAGGGTGTTCTTCTGTTGCTTGAGCTTGGACGGACTCGAGCCGAACAGGGCGAAGGATTCGCCATGGCGCTCGAGCATCCTGAACTGCACTTGTCACCGGCAACCCAACTGCAGCTGGTGCACCGAATACAGGGACTCTCCACGCAGACGTTCATCACTACCCATTCGCCTACGGTCGCCGCGTTGGCCGATCCGACCGAGGTGCTGGTGCTGCAGAATCAGGACGGCCTCTTGAGCGTCAGCCCATTCCTGGCAGCCCCCCTCCTGATTCCGGAGGGGAAAGCAGACTACCACCTATTGCGTACGATCCTGCGCCCGCTTCTGCTCACAGAGGGATGGGTTGCGGACATGGACCGACCGTTCGGCCTTGAGGTCGGTATCTTGCCAACCGAGGATGCAAAGGTGGTGGAAACCTATCAGATCCTGTACCCGGTGCATCCGCGCGCATGTTGCCTGGTCGACGGTGACCAGGACGGATTGCGTTATATTGCCGGGCTGCAGGCGCTACCCTCGCCTCCGCCGTCGGTCATTCGTTGGAACGACGGCGCAATGGTCGAAGACGCAGTCGGATGGATTCTTTCTGCCGACGAGGCGGGATGTGTTCCGCTGCTGGCCGACATCGGCGGAAACGTGCCGGCCAGCGTAGCCGATGTCGTGGCGCGGCTCAAGGTGCGCAAGATGGATATCGTCGCTTATGAGATGGTCGCTGACGCCATCGTTAATATTCCGGCCTGCCGGAACCGCGCGGTCGAATTGTTCAACGCTATAGCCTGCGCTTGCGCCGATATCGAGACAGGCCGCTTCGTACGCGACGCCGGCGGCACCTGGGTGTTCCGGCCATGAGCATTCACGCTTTTACCGGCGCTGCTGGCTGCGGGAAAACCCATCAGCTGATGGCCCGGTTGAAGGAGCACCTTCACGAGCACCCGCTAAGCGATGGGCAGAAGGTTCTGGCCCTGACCTTCATGCACGGATCGCGGCGCCGCCTTGACGAGCGGCTGGCGTCCGCTGCGATACCGGGTCGCGCATACGAATCCGCGACGATCGACAGCTTCGCCTGGCGTATCGCGCACCGTTGGCAGTCACTGCTGGGCGCACTCGGCATCCGCGCTCCCGCCGTCGGCGACTACGCCGGCATCTGCGCCGCTGCAGCAGTCCTGTTGGGGCAAGACGGCGTTGCCGGCTGGGTCGCCAGGTCCTTTCCGGTCATTCTTCTCGACGAGGCCCAGGACCTGAACCAGGATCGGCTCGCTATCCTGGGCGCACTCGCTCCCCACGTCTGCATGTTCGTCGCCGCCGACGAGTTCCAGTGCCTCGACGAGGCTTTGCGACCGAGCCCCGCCGCTGCCTGGCTTGCGCAGGCAGACCAGAAAATCGAGCTTAAGCTGCCTCGACGCACGACCGTTCCGTCCCTGCTTGCAGCAGCGGCGGCGCTGCGCGCGGGAGCGGCTCCGCTCTCGGCAGGCGTGTTTGCGATCAAATCCGCATTCAATACGGCGCTGGCCGGGACCTTTCTCGCCAACGAGCTCGGCTGGTATGCACGCCACAAGAGCGTCGCTGTGATCACGCCTTCGGGCGGGCAGTTCGCTACCGCGGTCGTCGATTGGGTCGCCGAACGCACTACGAAGCAGAACAATGGCCCCTATACGATTCCCTGGGAACGTTCGGAAGACAAAATGCAGACCGAGTACCTGGAGCAGCTTAAGCTCGACCGGGACCTGTCGGCGATCGAGGCGAAGGCCATGATCGGCAATGCCGGCGACGGCCGCATCCTCAGCGACGTGGCCGACTACCTGGACCGGCAGCGCCGCGCAAAGGGACGCCACCTGTTCACGGCGCAGGAACTGGAATTCGTGATCCGCCAGTCGTTCGCCAACCGGCGCCGGTTCGCCTTTGACAACGCACGGGGCTTTCGGGCAATGACTGTTCACGGCGCGAAAAACAGGGAGTTCGACAATGTCATTGTACTGTGGCCCGCCGCAGTCAAGGGGGATGCGGAACACAAACGACGGCTCCTCTACAACGCGACGACCCGCGCAAAGTCGCGCTGCCTAGTCCTCGTGCAGTCAAAGGACTCGCTCGCCAAGCCGCCGTTCGTCGCCGTGCAATAGAAGGATTTCTAAAGATGTTGGAAAGTTACACCTGGAGGCTCGCGCAGGCGACACTCTTGCTGCACACGATTTACGAGGACAAGGAGCGCCTCGACTTGGTCCTCGAGCTGCAGCGGTTCCTGATCCGCCGCATTACTGCGGCGGAAGGCAGGGTACGGCGGCTGAAGGCACTGGGTGCCGCTCGAAAGAAGCGGCTGTCTGCAGTTCCACGCCCGACGAGAGACCAGGCGAAGTCGATCAAGGACGATATCGCGCGGGGCGAGCGGGCCGTCGCCGAGCAGCGTCACTTGATGTTCCTCTGGCGTTGCTTCGGCGATGGCATCGCGTTCACGTACCAAGACAAATACAGCCTGAAGCACCTGTACTACGACGCGCAATATCAGGTTAAGGAAGATGCCGGCTTCCTCACCGTAAATGGCCGCCTGAAGCCGGGCTTTCGGCAGGAGTACAAGTATCTGAAAATGGGGATCCGCATGGACGTCCCGGTTGTGATGGCTGACTTGACGAACGTCGTGCGTCACGGCGACCTATGCGCACTCGCCGGCCCAGATCCCCTACCCCTCGAAATCAAGTCTTCGAGCAACCAGAATGCCCGTACCATTAGGCAGGCCGAGAACCTTCGCGCGATCACCGACTTCTACGCCAACGACGGCGCGGCAGTATTCAGGGGGATACCAAGCGTCGAGCGCGTTTCGCTGCTGAACTCTGAAGTCAGCTTCCAGGAGGCGGCCAATGCCTGCATTGCCGAGGCTTTACAAACCGGGCTTGCCATTGTCTCTCCTGAACCCGGCCTCCACTACATCGCAAGCCGACAGCCGGAGCGATTCGCCGAACTGTCGCTCGTGTTCACCCCATCAACGCTGGCCGTGCAGCTCGTACCCGACGCAACCTGGCTGCATTACTATCCCTTCACGCTTTCGCTGACTTCTCTGCATTTACTTCGCTTTTTGCGGAAGGAGATTTTTATTCTGGTCCTGATCGATCTCGCTCAGCTCAAGGTTCTCTTCGCACAACAAGGCATTCACGCAACCATGCTGCTTGACGGGATGTCCGCGATCCAGATCTGCCACGACCCAGCTGACCTCATGAAAGGAGTGTTTCGGATTTCCGAAAGCCTGTTCGGTCGCATTGCGCTCGAGTTCCAGTCCCTGGCATGGTTTGCCGCCGAATTCAGCTCCCCTCTAAAGCAAACACCGAGGACCGTCTCAGCAGAAGAACTAGCTGCGATGACCGTTACCTTCTCCGGCATTCCTCAAGAATGGTACAACGTGCGTGACTGCTACGACAACGCGCCACCGAGCTAAGCTCCAGCAATCTTCGCAACACCCCACTGGTTAAATCCAAGTAGGCGCATCGATGCGAGCGCCCCAATCCCTCCCCCGGCCGCCCTACCATCAAGTCCGAACCGTACCGACACGCGTAAACAGCTGCCCCTTCACCCATCGGCGCACGCGACCCGTATTCGCCTCAAACGGCAGATGGAACAGGTAACTGCCAACCACGAGGACCAGGAACATCGCCACGTAGACGAGGTAATGGGACAGGATGTGGGGCGAGAGCTTGCTGGTTCCGAGCAGCGACGGCATCAGATACACCATCACGAGAATCAGCGGCACGTGCAGCACATACAGGGTAAAGGAGAAATCGGCGAAGAATTTCCCGGTGCGGTCCAGCCGGTCCAGCTTGGGAGACGGCTGGCGTTTGAACTGCATGCTGCACAGGAACAGTCCGAAGAGTAAGCTAAACATCAGGAATTGCGGATAGCTTTCCAGATTAAATTCGTTTGTGCCCTTCAGGCGGATGAGGACGGCGCTGCCGGCGGCCAGGATCAGCAGTACCCACCGCAGGAGAAGTCCCGCCTCGATCTTCACCCGCGAGAAGGCGACGCCGAGCAGCCAGATCGAGAAGTACAGGATGATCTCGGGCGTGACCAGTTGGACGATGGCGCCGATCGCCAGCAGCGCTGAAGCCCGCCACGCGATCGATCTGCCTCGAAACACCAGTACCAGCAGCGGGAATAGCACGTAATACCAGGTCTCGTTGGCCAGGCTCCACAGCGGGAAGTTCTCGCCGAACGAAGGCACGAGGATCGTCTGCAGGCCAAACATGTTGCCGATGAAGGCGCTGACCGAATACGGGTTGTCTGCCGAAAACGAAACCCGGGCCGGATCGACCACGCCGACGGCGACGCCCGCGAGCAGCGCGACCACGAAGGTCGGCACCAGCACGACCCACAGGCGCGAAACCCGATCGACCGCGTAATGCTGGAGCGCACGCTCCGAGTCCATCTTGTTGAGGAAACTTCCGCCGACCAGCCAGCCACTGAGCACGAAGAAAACCATCACGGCCAGGTAAGCGAAGCCCGTGCTGAAAGCCAGCCCCACGAACAGCACGGGCGGATTCGCTACCTCACCGAAGCCGGGATAGGTCATGGCACGCAGATGCGCCGCGGCCACCTCCAACGCCGCCCATCCCCTGAACAGCGAGATCAACATCGAATGCCAGCTGTCTTCCTGCAGATTTGTTTTCTTCAGTATCGTGATTTTCGGCATGACCGCCGCTCCTTAGTGAACAAGTTCGGAGTGACGATATAACCCAACCGATGTTGATATTCTGAGGAGTCCCAAGCTGCAGGCCGTTGGCCGAGCCAAGCCGCCAAAAACGCGATGCCCGGATGCATGTTCTTGTATCGCGGCACCAAACGCCTACGTTTCCTTCTACTTACAAGCGGCTCCTGTTACTTTGCTGTTCCGCGCAGCCGAAGCGCGTTGGTGATTACGGACACGGAGCTCAGGCTCATCGCCAGCGCCGCAATCATCGGCGACAGCAGGCGGCCGGTGAATGGGTAAAGCAGTCCTGCGGCGAGAGGAATCCCGAGCGCGTTATAGACAAACGCGAAGGCCAGGTTCTGCCGCATGTTGCGTACCGTCTGCAGCGACAGCAGACGCGCCCGCGCGATGCCGCGGAGGTCGCCCTTCACCAGTGTGACGTGCGCGGAGTTGATGGCGACGTCGGTGCCCGTCCCCATCGCGATGCCGACATTGGCCTTGGCCAGCGCCGGGGCGTCGTTGATGCCGTCGCCGGCCATCGCGACCGTCTTGCCCTGCCCCTGCAGGCGTTCCACCAATGCCAGCTTGTCCTGCGGCTTAACCTCGCCATAGACTTCCGCGATGCCGAGCATTGTGCCCACCGATTTCGCGGTAGTAAGGCCGTCGCCGGTCGCCATCACGACCGTGATCCCGGCCTCCTTCAATGTAGCCAGCGCTTCCGGGGTAGTCTGCTTGATCGGATCGGATACGGCGACAAGTCCAAGGAGCTGGCGGTCCGCCGCCAAGTACATGACGCTTGCGCCTTCGAGACGCAAGCTTTCCGCCTGGTCTGCGAGCGGTTGCCATGCGACCTTTTCGATATCCATGAGCGCGGTGTTGCCCAGGGCGATATGCTTACCTTCGACCACTCCGCGCACGCCGATGCCGCTGGAGGACTCGAAGGTCTCCGGCTTTGCCAGAGCCAGTCCGCGGGTGCGCGCCTCGGTGACGATCGCGTGGGCCAGCGGGTGTTCGCTGCCCTGGTCGATGCTGGCGGCAATCCGCAGAACTTCCTGCTCGTTCACGCCCGGGGTTGCGGCAGCGGAGTGGAACGCGGGCTTGCCTTCGGTGAGCGTGCCGGTCTTGTCGACGATCAGGGTATCGACCTTGCGCAGGCCCTCGATGGCGGCCGCATCACGGAACAGGATGCCCTGCGTGGCCCCACGGCCAGTCGCTGCCATGATCGACATTGGCGTCGCCAACCCGAGTGCGCATGGACAGGCGATGATCAGCACGGAGACCGCGTTGACGAAGCCGTATACCCAGCTCGGTTCCGGCCCGAAAAAACCCCAGCCAAGCAGCGTCAGCACGGCGATGGCCACCACGATCGTCACGAAGTAGCCGGCAACCACGTCCGCCAGGCGCTGCATTGGTGCACGTGAGCGCTGTGCCTGCGCCACCATCTGGACGATTTGCGACAGCATCGTCTGCGCCCCCACCTTTTCCGAGCGGATGACCAGGCTGCCGCTGGTATTGATGGTGGCGCCGATCGCCTTGTCGCCTGGTCGCTTGGTAACGGGCAGCGGCTCGCCGGTCAGCATGGATTCATCGACTGCGCTTTCGCCTTCAAGGACGACGCCGTCGACAGGGACCTTTTCCCCGGGACGCACGCGCAGCGCGTCCCCGACGTGGACATGGGTCAGTGGAATGTCTTCTTCGCTGCCGTCGGCATTAATGCGGCGCGCCGTCTTCGGCGCCAGGCCAAGCAGCGATTTGATCGCAGCGGATGTCTGGGAGCGCGCACGCAGCTCCAGAATCTGACCCAGCAGGGTCAGTGAAATGATGACCGCGGCCGCCTCGTAGTAGACCCCGATACGCCCGTGCATCAGAAAAGTCCGCGGAAAGAGCCCAGGCGCGACGGTCGCGACCACGCTGTAGCCGTAGGCGGCTGCAACGCCGAGTCCGATCAGCGTCCACATGTTGGGGCTGCGATTGCGGAGCGACTGCACACCACGCGCGAAGAACGGCCACCCGGCCCACAGCACGACGGGCGTACTCAGTACGAGCTCGATCCAGCTCTGTCCCGCCAGGCCAGCCGGGAAGAGCCGGTGTCCGGCCATCGCAAGCACGGTCACAATGACGGTCAGCGGCAGGGTCCACCAGAAGCGGCGCCTGAAATCCACCAGCTCCGGATTTTCTTCTTCTTCCAGCGACGGCAGCATGGGCTCGAGCGCCATGCCGCAGATCGGACAGTTGCCGGGCTGCGACTGCTGGACTTCGGGGTGCATCGGGCAGGTGTAGATCGTTCCTTCCGGTGCGGCCGCCGCCGGCGCGGGCTTTGCGCCACCGACGTACTGCCGGGGCGCCGCGCGGAACTTGTCCATGCATTTCGTGCTGCAGAAGTGATAGGTCGCCTCTTCGTACTGGATCTCTTTGGCTGGATCGGCTCCGACTTTCATGCCGCAGACCGGGTCGGTGAACGGCTTCTCGCCGCCCCCGTTCCCATGGTCGGCGCCGTGCCCTGAGCCATGGCCGGGATGATGTTTGGGTCCCTCGTGATCATGCTGCGACAGGTCGTTCATATTGGAATCTTTCCTGGTCTCGTACATCGAACTCGCTTCATACGTGTAGTCGATGTGTGCCGGAACTACTCCGGCACACATTCTTGCTCAAGTCCGCGCGGCTTGGCTCGCCGGATATCCGGCAGCGGTTACGGCTTCTGCGATTGCATCCGCCGTCTCCGCACTATCCACCTGGACGAGGCCGTCGTTCAGCAATACCTCGACTTTTGCCTCGGGGTCCATCGACTGCACGGCACGGGTAACCCGGGCGGCGCATCCACCGCACGACATCTTTTCTACCTTGAACGTATGCATAGCGTACCTCCTGTTTGAACGGTCTGTAAGCACTGTAAACCTTCCCATCATCGGAAGGTCAAGCGCCATGAGCGGTGACGGTCAATCTTTTTCGCCCGTCCCTCATTGCCGCCGCACGGCCTGGTAATGCGGCGGCACTGGGGGCCATTAACGTCAGGACGGTCGCTTAGAACTCGTGGTCCTTCCGCTTGTCGCCCG
>NZ_DAMCPG010000013.1:0-108004 GCF_032106685.1 Massilia sp. | reverse complement strand
CGGCAGCGCGCCGGTTATGGCAGCCAAAAACACATTTATTTATGGGTAAGTACTTAGTACGGCGAGACGCTGCAACGCAGCCATGGAGGTTTTGTTAGGCGCTCTAGCCGGCGCGGACCTTCTTGAGCAGCTTGGTCGTCGAACGGTCATGCGCGAAGTCGATCGCCGCCACCTGGCCGCCATAGGCCAGCACCGCCTGCCCTTCGGGAATCGCCGCCATGTCGTAGTCGCCGCCCTTGACGTAGATGTCGGGCCGCGCTTCGAGCACGACTTCAAGCGCCGTGTCCTCGTCGAATTCCACCACCAGGCTGACCGACTCCAGCGCCGCCAGCACCGCCATGCGGTCGGCCAGGCTGTTCAGCGGGCGGTCGTCGCCCTTGCCCAGGCGTTTCACGGAAGCATCGGTGTTCGCGGCCACCACCAGCGAGGCGCCCAGTGCGCGCGCCTGCGCGAGATAGGTGACGTGCCCGCGGTGCAGGATGTCGAAGACGCCGTTGGTGAGGACGACGGGTTTCGGCAGCGCGGCCACGCGCGCCTGGAGCTCGGCGCGCGAGCAGATCTTGGTTTCGAAATTCGGCATAGTGAATCAGTGAGGTGTTGCGGGGTCTTGCGGTTCGTCTTCTTCCAGCGCCATCGACAGGCTCGGCGGCTTGGCGGCGCCGCCCTCGGCGGGCTCGCGGCGGTCGCCCGAGAGCTTGATCTGCAGGCGCAGGCCGTTGGCGGAATCGGCGTTGCGGATCGCTTCGTCGTAGCCGATGTAGCCCTTGTTATACAGTTCGTACAGCGCCTGGTCGAAGGTGCACATGCCGAGCTCGCGCGACTTCTGCATGATCTCCTTGATGCTGTGGAAGTTCCCCTTCAGGATCATCTCGCTGATGGTCGGGGTGTTCAGCAGGATCTCGATGGCGGCCTTGCGGCCTTTCCCGTCTTCCGTACGCACCAGGCGCTGCGAAACGATCGCGCGCAGGTTGGCCGACAGGTCCATCAGCAGTTGCGGCCGGCGCTCTTCCGGGAAGAAATTGATGATCCGGTCCATGGTCTGGTTGGCATTGTTCGCGTGCAGCGTGCCGAGGCAGAGGTGGCCGGTCTCGGCAAATGCGATCGCGTGTTCCATGGTCTCGGTGTCGCGGATCTCGCCGATCAGGATCACGTCCGGCGCCTGGCGCAGCGTGTTCTTCAGCGCGTTGTGCCAGGACAGGGTGTCGACGCCCACTTCGCGGTGCGTGACCAGGCAGTTCTTGTTCTTGTGGACGTACTCGACCGGGTCCTCGACCGTGATGATGTGGCCGGCCGAATGGCTGTTGCGGTAGTCGATCATCGCGGCGAGGGTGGTCGACTTGCCCGACCCCGTGCCGCCGACGACCAGCACCAGGCCGCGCTTGGTCATCACGACCTCCTTCAGCACCTCGGGCAGGTCGAGCTTCTCGAACGTCGGGATCTCCGAGGCGATGGTGCGCACGACCATGCCGACGCTCTGCTGCTGCACGAAGACGTTGACGCGGAAGCGGCAGACGTTCGGCAGCGAGATCGCGAAGTTGCACTCCATCTCGGTCTCGAATTCCAGACGCTGGCGCTCGTTCATCAGCGACAGGGCCAGGGCCCGCGTGACTTCGCCGCTCAGGCGCTGCTGGCTCATCGGCTTCATCGCGCCCTGGTGCTTCATGCTGGGCGGGAAGTCGGCGGAAATGAAGAGGTCGGAACCACCCTGCTGGTGCATTACCGTGAGCAGCTTGTGGATGTAGGCCTGGGCATCGGCGGGGCCGAAGGGAGTGGACATGCTTGCCTTTCTGATCGTCGCGTATTTACGTCGCATAAGTACGCCGCAGGCGATATCCGCCCGCGGGGCAATTATATCGACTAAGATTAACTGTAAAATACTATTTCTTCGGCCAACCAGGCCCAGCTACGGCAGGATAATCATTGCACACCTGCAATTCGACGACCTTACGCCCATGACACTCACCGAGCTCAAATACATCGTCGCCGTCGCGCGCGCCAAACATTTCGGCCATGCCGCCGAGTCCTGCTTCGTTGCGCAGCCGACGCTGTCCGTCGCCATCAAGAAACTCGAGGACGAGCTGGGCGTGACGCTGTTCGAGCGCGGCGGCTCGGAAGTCTCGGTCACGCCGGTCGGCGCCCAGATCGTGGCCCAGGCCGAGCGCGTGCTCGAGCAGACCGCGGCGATCAAGGAGCTGGCCAAGCAGAACAAGGACCCGCTGGCCGGCCCGCTGCGCCTGGGCGTGATCTACACCATCGGCCCCTACCTGCTGCCGCCGCTGGTGAAGAACCTGATCGACAACGTGCCGCAGATGCCGCTGGTGCTGCAGGAGAACTTCACGGTCAAGCTGCTGGAGCTGCTGCGCCAGGGCGAGCTCGACGCCGCCATCATGGCCCTGCCCCTGCCCGACCACGGCATGCTGATGCAGACCCTGTACGACGAGCCTTTCGTGGTGGCCATGCCGAAGACCCACCCCTGGGCCAAGCGCAAGGAAATCGCCGCCGACGACCTGAAGGCCGAGACCATGCTGCTGCTGGGCAGCGGCCACTGCTTCCGCGACCAGGTGCTGGAAGTGTGCCCGGAAATGGCGCGCTTCTCGTCGCCGGGCAACGGCATGCAGCGCACCTTCGAAGGCTCCTCGCTGGAAACGATCCGCCACATGGTGGCCAGCGGCATTGGTCTCACCGTGCTGCCGCGGGCCTCGGTGCGCGATATGCAAGACCCGAACGGCCTGCTCACCTTCGTGCCCTTCTCGCACCCCACGCCCTCGCGCCGCGTGGTCATCGTCTGGCGCAAGAGCTTTACGCGCAAAGCGGCGATCGATGCGATCGTCAATGCCGTGGCCGAGTGCGACCTGCCGGGCGTGGAGCGGATGGCGCTCGAAGCGGCGGCGTAACGCATATCGCAACGCAATCGAAGGGCGTAGGGTGGGCACTTGTGCCCACGCGGTCTCACCCCTGGAACATACGCGACTTCAACAACAATGAGGCATGCTTCGCAAATACCGACTTGCAGGCTGCGCATTCATATCTGCGGGCGCGACATGCAAGCCTTGCACCGCGTGGGCACAAGTGCCCACCCTACTCCCTCCGGCACGCGTACGCTGACCGCCAGCACCGCGACTCCGAACCAAACCAAGTAAAATCGCTGTCTTGTACACAATATTCTTGCAAGACAAGACCGCGATTTCATGAACAAGCTGGCGCTCTACTTCCGGCTGGTCCGCGCTGACAAGCCGATCGGCATTCTTCTCCTGCTCTGGCCCACGCTGTGGGCCCTGTGGATGGCGGCCGGGGGCACGCCCGACTGGCACGTGGTCCTGATCTTCGTCCTCGGCACCGCATTGATGCGCTCGGCCGGCTGCGCCATCAACGACTATGCCGACCGCGACTTCGACCGCCACGTCAAGCGCACCGTCGACCGTCCGGTGACCAGCGGCCGCATCAAGGCCTGGGAAGCGGTGATGGTCGCCGCCGCGCTGGCCCTGATCTCCTTTCTCCTGATCCTGCCGCTCAACACGCTCACCAAGCAGCTGTCGGTGGTGGCCCTGGTCGTGGCCGGCACCTATCCCTATTTCAAGCGCTTCTTCGCGATCCCCCAGGCCTATCTCGGCATCGCCTTCGGCTTTGGCATCCCGATGGCCTTCGCCGCGATCCAGGGGCAAGTGCCGGCGGTGGCCTGGTGGCTGCTGGTGGCGAACGTCTTCTGGGCCGTGGCCTACGACACCGAATACGCGATGGTCGACCGCGACGACGACCTGAAGATCGGCATGCGCACCTCGGCGATCACCTTCGGCCGCTACGACGTCGCCGCCGTCATGCTGTGCTACGGCGTGGCGCTGGCGATCGACCTGGTCTGCGGCTGGCTGCTCGGCCTGCGCTGGTGGTTCGTCGGCGGCGTGATCGTGGCGGCCGGCATGGCGCTGTATCACTACACCCTGATCCGCGACCGCGACCGCATGCGCTGCTTCGCCGCCTTCCGCCATAACAATTGGTTGGGTGCGGCCATCTTTGCCGGTGTCGCGTTAGACTATGCATTAGGATAATATTGTCCGAAATACACCAACGATTTCCGCTCGCAAGGCAGCGGCCAACCACTCCACACAACGAGGTATGACTATGATGGAAAAAATCCCGACCCAGACCGGCGCCCGCGACCAGCTGATGGCAGACCTGAAGACCGTGATCCATGACGCGGAAGCCTGGCTGCGCCACGGCAGCCAGCTGACCGGCGACGAGCTGAAGGCGGCCAAGGAGAAGTTCGAGCGCACCCTGGGCGCGGCCAAGGAAGGCCTGGTGAACCTGGAAGTGGTCGAGAAGACCAAGGTTGCCGCCCGCGCCACCGACGAATACGTCAAGGAAAACCCATGGAAGGCCGTCGGCCTGGGCGCCGCCGTCGGCGTCGTGATCGGCATGCTGATCGCCCGTAAATAATGGCCCTCGCCGAGACGGCTGGACGGATAGCGACGACGCTGGTCGCCATGGCGCGCACGCGCCTGGCGCTGGCGGCCGTCGAGGCGCAGGAAGAAACGCAGCGGGTGCTGGGCTATGCGGCCTGGACCCTGCTCGCGGCCTTCCTCGGCGCCGGCGCGCTGATGCTGGTGGCGCTGTTCGTCATCGTCCTGTTCTGGGACACGCACCGCCTGCTGGCGATCGGCGCGATGGCCGGCGTGTTCGCGCTGGCCGCCGCCGCGATCCTGCTGCGGGTGCGCGCGCACCTTGCCGCGCAGCCGCGCATGATGGCGGCGACCCTGGCGGAGCTGGACAAGGACCTCGCCTTCATCAAGGGAGCGCCGCATGAACAGTGAAAAAACACCGCTGGCGGTACGCCGCGAGCACCTCGTTGCGCAGTGCGCCCGGGAGCGCGGGGACATGGCGGACCAGCTCAACCTGCTGAAAGCGCCGGTCGAGAACATCGGCGGCGTCGGGTCCTTCCTGCTGGAGCACCGCAAGACCTTCCTGGCCGGCGCCGGCCTCGCGCTGGGCTTGCTGATCGCGCGGCCGAAGCGCACGCTGGCCCTGGCCGCTGGCGGGGTTTCGGTGTGGAAGATCGCGCGGAACGTGTTGCCGACTGTGTTGCCGAGCGTGATGCCGGTGGTGCAGCGGGTGTTGCCGATCCTGCGCGAGCGCATTGGCGGGCGGTTCCAGTAAGCCCTCTCGGCGCGCGTTTGCGGACCGGGCTTCGTGGTCGTACCGGTGGGTTCGAGAACCCACCCTACGGTGAACGGCCGCGGTTCGTAGGGTGGGTTCTCGAACCCACCGTTTTAAACCCCGGGGCGGATCAATCCTTCCCCAACTCTTCCCCCAGCGCGCGTCCACGCGCCGCCGCCGCCTTCATCGCTTCGATGATCGCCGGCTTCACCCCGCTCGCTTCCATGCTGGTGATCGCCGCGTAGGTCGTGCCGCCCTTCGAGGTCACGCGCTGGCGCAGCACCTCGAGCGACTCGGGCGACTGCGCCGCCAGTTCCGCCGCGCCGGCGAAGGTGGCCAGCGCGAGTTCCTTGCCCTGCTCCGCACTGAGGCCCATCTCCACCGCCGCCGCCTGCATCGCTTCCAGGAAGTAGAACACGTAGGCCGGTCCACTGCCGGACACCGCCGTCACCGGATCGATCAGCTCCTCGCTGTCGAGCCACACCGTCTTGCCGACGGCGCGCATCACGCTGTCGGCCGCCGCGCGCTGGGCCGCGCTCACGCCGTTTGTCGCCACCATGCCGGTGATGCCCATGCCGATCAGGGCCGGCGTGTTCGGCATCGTGCGTACGATGGCGCCATAGCCGCCCAGCCAGCGCGCCAGGTCGGCGCTGCAGATGCCGGCCGCGATCGACAGCACCAGCGGGCCGGCGCACAGGTGCGGCGCCAGCGCGGCCGCGACTTCGCGCATCTGCTGCGGCTTTACCGCCAGCACCACCACCTCGCAGCTTGCGACGGCCGCGTCGATGGCGGTCGCCGTGCTTGCGCCGAACTGCGAGGCCATCTTGTCCAGCGCCTCGGGATTCGGGTCGACCACGTGCACCTGCGCGCCCGCGCCCAGTTCCTTCGCCAGCCCGGCGATCAGCGCCGTGGCCATGTTCCCGCCGCCGATGAAAGCGATCTTCATTCCGATTCCTTGTGATAGTTGCGTGTGCCGAAGATGGCGCTGCCGACGCGCACAATGGTCGCGCCTTCGAGGATCGCCGCCGTCATGTCGCCCGACATGCCCATCGACAGGGTGTCGACCGGCAGGCCGTCCGCGCGCAGGGCTTCGCCGAGCTTGCGCAGCTGCGCAAAGGCCGCGCGCTGCAGCGCCGGGTCGGCCTGCGGCTCGGGGATCGCCATCAGGCCGCGCAGGCGCAGGTTCGGCAGCTGCGCCACCGCGCGCGCCAGCTCGGGCAGTTCATTCGGCGTCGCGCCGCTCTTGGTCGCCTCGCCGCTGATGTTCACCTGCAGGCAGATGTTCAGCGGGCCCAGCTCGGGCGGACGCTGCTCCGACAGGCGCTGCGCGATCTTCAGGCGCTCCACCGTGTGCGCCCAGTCGAAGCGACTCGCGATCGGGCGCGTCTTGTTGCTCTGGATCGGACCGATGAAATGCCATTCGACGGCGGCATCAGGTTGCGCGCGCGCCACGGCCGCGATTTTTTCGACGCCTTCCTGCAGGTAGTTTTCGCCGAAGGCGCGCTGGCCGGCGGCCATCGCTTCCAGCACCGCCTCCGCAGGGAAGGTCTTGGACACGGCCAGCAACCGGACCATCGAACGCGCCCTGCCGGCCTGCTGGACGGCGGCGTCGATTGTCGCTTCAACAGCTTGCAAGTTGTCGGCGATTGTGGACATAATTATTTTCTATGGGCAATATTCGAGTCGATGCGAGAGCGCTGGCCGAAGCCGCGCCCTTCACGGCACAGGGATTATAAATGGACATCTCCGAATTACTCGCCTTCTCGGTCAAGAACAAGGCCTCCGACCTCCACCTCTCGGCCGGCCTGCCGCCGATGATCCGCGTCCATGGCGACGTGCGCCGCATCAACCTGCCGCCGCTCGAGCACAAGGACGTGCACGCCATGATCTATGACATCATGAACGACGGCCAGCGCAAGCAGTACGAAGAGGTGCTCGAGTGCGACTTCTCGTTCGCGATTCCCGGCCTGGCGCGTTTCCGCGTCAACGCCTTCAACCAGGAGCGCGGCGCATCGGCCGTGCTGCGCACGATTCCCTCGAAGATCCTGACCCTGGAAGAGTTGAACGCCCCGCGCATCTTCGGCGAGCTGGCCTTGAAGCCGCGCGGCCTGGTGCTGGTCACCGGCCCGACCGGTTCGGGCAAGTCGACCACCCTGGCGGCGATGGTCAACCACCTGAACGAGAACGAGTACGGCCACATCCTCACCATCGAGGACCCGATCGAATTCGTGCACGATTCAAAAAAGTGCCTGATCAACCAGCGCGAAGTCGGCCCGCACACCCTGTCGTTCAATAACGCGCTGCGCTCGGCCCTGCGCGAAGACCCGGACGCGATCCTGGTCGGCGAACTGCGCGACCTGGAGACCATCCGCTTGGCGCTGTCGGCCGCCGAGACCGGCCACCTGGTGTTCGGCACCCTGCACACCTCGTCGGCGGCGAAGACCATCGACCGTATCGTCGACGTCTTCCCGGCCGAAGAAAAGGAAATGGTGCGCGCGATGCTGTCGGAGTCGCTGCAGGCCGTGATTTCGCAAACCCTGCTGAAGACCAAGGACGGCTCGGGCCGCGTGGCGGCGCACGAGATCATGCTCGGCACGCCGGCAATCCGCAACCTGATCCGCGAAGCGAAGATCGCGCAGATGTATTCGGCGATCCAGACCGGCAGCAACGTCGGCATGCAGACCCTGGACCAGAACCTGACGGACCTGGTGCGCCGCAACGTGATTTCCAGTGCCGCCGCCCGCGCCGCCGCCAAAATTCCTGAAAACTTCCCGGGCTAAAAATGGAACGCGACCAGGCATCCAAGTTCATGTTCGACCTGCTGCGCCTGATGGTCAGCAAGGGCGGCTCGGACCTCTTCATCACCGCCGGCTTCCCGCCGGCGATCAAGATCGACGGCAGGATGACGCCGGTCTCGAGCCAGCCCTTGACGGCCGCGCACACGGCGGACCTGGCGCGGGCCATCATGAACGACAAGCAGACCGCCGGCTTCGAGCTCACCAAGGAGGCGAACTTCGCGATCAGCCCCGGCGACCTGGGACGCTTCCGCGTCTCCGCCTTCGTGCAAATGAGCAGCGTCGGCATGGTGCTGCGTACCATCACGACCCAGATCCCGAAGTTCGAGGACCTGGCCCTGCCGGAAGTGCTGAAGGACGTGATCATGTCCAAGCGCGGCCTGGTGATCATGGTCGGCGCCACCGGCTCGGGTAAATCGACGACGCTGGCGGCGATGGTCGGCTACCGCAACGAGAACAGCTACGGCCACATCATCACCATCGAGGACCCGGTCGAATTCGTCCACCCGCACAGGAACTGCGTGATCACCCAGCGCGAAGTGGGCGTGGACACCGACAGCTTCGAGGCGGCGCTGAAGAACTCCCTGCGCCAGGCGCCGGACGTGATCCAGATCGGCGAGATCCGCGACCGCGAAACGATGGAACACGCGATCGCCTTTGCCGAAACCGGCCACCTGTGCCTGGCCACGCTGCACGCGAACAGCGCCAACCAGGCGCTGGACCGCATCATCAACTTCTTCCCGGAAGAGCGGCGCCAGCAACTGCTGATGGATTTGTCGCTGAACCTGCGCGGCCTGATCTCGCAGCGCCTGATCCCGAAGAAGGAAGACAAGGGCCGCGTGGTGGCGATGGAGATCATGCTGAACTCGCCGTTGATCTCGGACCTGATCTTCAAGGGCGAAGTCCACGAGATCAAGGAGATCATGAAGAAGTCGCGCGAGCTGGGCATGCAGACCTTCGACCAGGCGCTGTTCGACCTCTACGAGGCGGACAAGATTTCGTACGAGGACGCGCTGCGCAACGCCGACTCGGTGAACGACCTGCGCCTGACCATCAAGCTCAACAGCAAGCACGCGAAGAACCGCGATTTCTCGAGCGGGACCGAGCATCTCGGGCTGGTTTGACGTAGGGTGGGCGGCTATACCTGAACGGCCGAAAAATACGTATCGGATGCGCCGCCCACGCGTTCAACACATGCACGAGCCGCCGCGACTGTTCCGCTGCCGCTTGAACGCGTGGGCGGCGCACCTGCCGCGTGCGCTCCTCTATCCAGGTGTAGCCGTCCACCCTACGTCCTTCCGACAATCCCAGCGTAGTGCGTGCAGTGTTGGTATCATCCCGTCATGAACACCTTCGACTTCACCGCCGCTTCCCTCGACGGCTCGCCCGTCGACCTGTCGCGCTACCGCGGCAAGGTGCTCCTCATCGTCAACACGGCGAGCCAGTGCGGCTTCACGCCGCAATACAAGGGACTGGAGCAGCTCTACCGCGATTACCACGAACGCGGCCTGGAAGTGCTGGGCTTTCCCTGCAACCAGTTCCGCCAGCAGGAACCGGGCAACGAGGCCGAGATCGGCGCCTTCTGCGAGAAGAACTTCGGCGTCAGCTTCCCGCTGTTCGCCAAGATCGACGTCAACGGCGATCACGCCCATCCCCTGTTCCGCCACCTGAAGCGCGAAGCGCCGGGCGTGCTCGGCACGCAGTCGGTCAAGTGGAACTTCACCAAGTTCCTGGTCGGCCGCGACGGCCGCGTGCTCAAGCGCTACGCGCCGACGACCAAGCCCGAGGATATCGCCAAGGACATCGAAGCGCTGCTGGACACGTAAGCAGCGCTGGGCCTTACGGCCGCTCAAACCACGCCATGAAGGCGTCGTATTCCTTCTGCCCTTCCGACATCGGCCTGCCCTCCGGGACCAGGCTGTGGCCTGCCATCGGCACGCGGCTGAAACTCACGTCCCTGCCCTGGGCACGCAGCTGGGCGTACAGCACCTCGGTCGAGACGATCGGTACGCTGTTGTCCTGCATGCCGCTTGCGAGATAGACCCGCGCCTTCGAATGCGTCAGGTTCTCGAGCGTGGATTGTGCGAAGAAGCTGCTCCAGCGCAGGTAGGGATGACCCCAGGCGAGTTTGCGCGTGCTCTTCGGATCGGCGCGGATGGCGTCGAAGGTCGCGTCGAGCTCCCGGAGGCGCAGCAGCTTGATGTCGTCGCTGTCCTGCGAACGGTAGATGCTGGCGGCGAAGTCGAACAACTGCGTCGGGCCGTTCGCGCCCAGCAGGACGACGTCGGTTACCTCGGGCAGCGCACGCGCCAGGCCTGCCGCCATCGGCCCGCCTTCGGATTGGCCGATCACCAGCACGCGGCGCGCATCCACTTCGGGCCGTTGCAGGGCGTGCCGCACCGCCTGGGTCAGCGTCGCAAGCCAGGTCTCGTACGAGAAGTGGTCGTTGAAGGCATCGCCGCAGCCGATGGCCGAGCCGTACGGCCCTTTCTGCAGCGCATCCTGCTGGTATGGTTTGTCGACCGCCATCACGGCGTAGCGTCCCTGCTGCGCCAGCGGCAGCCAGGAATACAGGGTCGAATACGGATTTGCCGTACCCAACCCGACGAAGTTGGGCACGCATCCCGATCCCTGGATATACAACACGAGCGGCGCCTTGCGCGCCGGCTTCGACAGGTAGTAGCGTACCGGCGGTCCTCCGCCGCCCTGCAGGGTCAGGCGCGACATCGTGAAGGTATCGATGCGGACGGTTTCTTCCTGCGCAGCAGGCGCCGCGGAAGCGGTCCCGCAGGCGAGGCCGGCTGCCAGCAGGAGGCCGGCGCTGAAGGTGAGCGAAGTGTGGCGCGTGAAACGGGACATGGCGGTTTTACCGTTGAGCGAAATGACCGATAGTGCCATGCAATGAGCAGCGCAAGCCTCTCCAAAACTCACCGCCGCCACACTCTTTGATGAAGGACGCAAAAAAGCCCGCGCGAACGCGGGCTTCGGTCTGCGGCAAGCCTGGGCTTACTTGATGTCGCCCGTGGCCGGGGTCGGCGCGGCCTGGGTGTCGATCGGCGTCGGGGTCGGCGCCGGATTCGAGGCCGGAGCCGGGGTGATGCCGACGTCGGACTGCATCGTGGTCGGGGACGCCGGCGTGGCCGGGGTCGCCGGGGTGGCCGGCGTCATGCCGGTTGCCGGGGTTGCCGGAGTGGCCGGGGTAGCCGGCACAGCGCCGTCGCCCTGCGCAGTGGTCGACATCGCGCTCGAGCCCGAGGCGGTGTCCGCCGACGAGCTGGTGCCGGCCTGGGTGCCGCCATGCGTGCCGGCGGCGTGGGTACCGCTCTTCGCGGCCGTCTTCGTTTCCTTGTGCTTGGACTTGGTGGCCTTCTCGGTCTTCGCAGTCTTCTTGCTATCGGAGTGGGTGTCCGCCTTGACGGCGGCCTGGCCGTCCTGGGCGCCCGCCTTCACGGTCGCATTGACGTCCTTGTTGTCCACCAGCACGGCGGTCTTCGCATCCATCTTTTCGGTGTTGGCCTTGGCGACAGGCATTGCCGGGGATTGTGCGAAGGCGGCGCTGGCGAACAGGCCGGCGATCAGGGTAGCGATAGTCTTCTTCATAATGCGGCTCCTATGTGGTTGTCATGTCAGCACAATTACGATGCACTCCACCCACAACGGGGCAACGCTCCAGTCTGTTGACCGATTTAACATTCGCTTACAAGCTTGGCATTTGCTTACAGACATGGCAACGAATCTTGCCGCACGGTTTGCATTACTGTTTAGAGCGCCTGACAAAACCTTCAGGGCAAGGCGCATCGTCGAAGACAGTACGGCTGTACGGCGAGACGATGCAACGCAGCCATGGAGGTTTTTTCAGGCGCTCTCAACCGACGTTCAGGCCCATCGCCCGTACCAGCTCGGCCGCCTGGCGCGGCGAGATGGTCGCGCCGGCAAACAATTTCGCGTTGACCAGCTTCAGGCCGCCCAGGTCGGCCTCGCGCAGGTCGGCGCCGTCGAAACGGGTGTCCTTGATGTGGGCGTCGCGCAGGCTGCCGCCCACGAACACGGCGTCGCGGAAGTCGCAGCCGGACAGGTCGGCGTCGGCGAAGTCGAGCCCGACCAGCGTCATCTTGCGGAAGGACATGCGGCGCAGGTCGGCGCCGACCAGCAGGCTGTCCTCGAAGGACAGGCCGAGGTAGCTCACCTCTTCGAAGTTGGCGCCGGTCAGCTTGCAGCCCTGATAGGCGCACGAGGCCAGCTTGGCGCGGCGCCAGGAAGTATTGTTCAGGTCCGAGGAGGCGAAGCGCGCATCGACCAGGTCGCTCGATTCGAAATCGGCGTGGCCGGCGCGGCAGCGCTGCCAGCGGGTGCGCGCCAGGTTGGCGGCGTAGAACGAGGTATCGGCCAGCACGCAGTGGCGAAACTGCGCTTCCTGCAGGTTCAGGCGCGACAGGTCGGCGCCGGAAAAATCGCAGTCGTCGAAGACGAGGCTGGCGTCTTCCAACAGGAGTTGTTCGAGGCGGTCGCGGGTCAGCGTTTCGCCGGTAAGGGTGATGGTCGAGCGCGTCATGGGCATGGTCGAAATGGAATCGGCCCACAGCATACACGCCGGCGAGCGCCGGCGATACGGCGCTTGAAGCGGTGCTCTACAGTCAGCGCGTCTCGATCCGCGCGCTGCCGTGGATGACGCAGGCGCGGTTCACGTCCTCGAGGAAGCGGATCGCCTCCCCCATCGACAGGCTGGGCGGCAGCAGGCGGCCGAGCGCCGCCTCTTCGCCGACGCGGTCGAGGCCATAGGCGATGCTGCGCGAAACGTCGCGCGCCGGCTTGCCGTCGCTGTTGTAGAGCGCGTCGTAGACGCCGACTTCTTCCCACAGCGGCACGTAACCCGGGCTGGTCGAATCCTCGAACACGACGACGGGCGCGGGACCACCCTCTTCGCGCACGAGGCGAAATACGAAACTCATGACTGGTTCTTGCTGAATACGGATGGGACGGATGCTATCACGGCCGCGCCCGGGGCGTGGCGCGCATGCCGCGGACGACGCCGCGCGAAAAAAAAGGGCGCTGTCACCGTTACCTGTTGGTTTAATTGAACTGCCGAGCTACGGCGTGGTCTGAGTATGTATCCAGACCAGCGACGAGGGCGACGATGCAGGCGATAAAGTTCAAGCGGTGGATCGACGGCGTGCGCCTGCTGAGCGAGGGCCAGCGGCGGCAATTGCTGGAGAGCCTGCGTCCCGCGCTCGGTCTCGACCGCCTGCGCGCCGCGATCGAGGCGGCGGCGCCGTCCCGCCTCGTCTGCCCCGGCTGCGGGGGCGCGCGGCACCACAGGCATGGCCGCGACCGCGGCCTGCAGCGCTATCGCTGCCGCGCCTGCGGCAAGACCTTCAGTGCCCTCACGGGCACGCCACTGGCACGCCTGCGCCATCGCGGTCTCTGGCTCGATTACCTTGAGGGCATGCTCGAGGCGCAATCGGTACGCGTCTGTGCCGCGACGCTCGGCGTGCACCGCAACACCAGTTTCCGCTGGCGCCACCGCTTCCTCACCTGGGCCCGGCACGACCGCCCGGCGCTGCTGTCGGGCATCGCCGAAGCCGACGAGATGTTCCTGCTCGAATCGCAGAAAGGGTCGCGCACGCTGGATCGGCCGGCCCGAAAGCGCGGTGGCGTGGCGCGCAAGCGGGGCATCAGCCACGAACACGACTGCATCCTGGTGGCGCGCGACCGCTCCGGCGCCACCGTCGACGTCGTCACCGGACGCGGCGCCGTCACCGCCGCCCAGTTGCGCCGCCACCTGCTGCCGGTGCTCGAACGCGACGTGCTGCTGGTCAGCGATGGTCATCCTGCCTACCGCGCCTTCGCGCGCGACGCCGGGCTGTCGCACGCCTTCGTCAACCTGCGCGCCGGCGAACGGGTACGCGGTGCGGTGCACGTGCAGAACGTGAACGGCTACCACCGGCGTTTTCGGCAATGGCTGGCGCGCTTTCACGGCGTCGCCTCGCGCTACCTGCCGCACTACCTCGGCTGGCGCTGGGCGCTCGATGGCCGCCGCATCGATTCGCCTGAGCGCTTCCTGCGAGCGGCGCTGGGCATGTTCAACAGGTAACGGTGACAGCGCCAAAAAAAACCGCCCGGCGGTGAAGCCGGGCGGTTGCAGCCTGTCGTCAGGCGTAAGCAGCGGCCGGTGCGTTGTGCAGCCGGCCCTGGACGGTAGGGAAGTGCTTAGCCGCGCGCAGGCTCGGCCACGTAGATCTCGACACGGCGGTTGCGTGCGCGGCCGGCCGGATCGGTGTTCGAGGCGATCGGCTCGCGGTCGGCGCGGCCTTCGATCGTGATGCGGTTCGGGTTCACGCCACGGCCGGCCAGGTAGTCGCGGGTGCGGGCGGCGCGGTCGACCGACAGCGGCTGGTTGATCGCGGCGCTGCCGGTGTTGTCGGTATGGCCGATGATCACGACGTTCGTCGCCGGGTTCTCGTTCAGGGTGGCGGCGAAGCGCTGCAGGATCGGCTGGAAGTTCGATTTGATGTCCGAACGGCCGGTGTCGAACGAGATATCGCTCGGGATTTCCAGCTTCAGGCGGTTGTCCGAGGTCTGCGAGACCTGGACGCCGGTGCCCTGGGTCGCCTGTTCCATGGCCTGCTTCTGCTGTTCCATGCGCTTGGACCAGATGTTGCCGACGATGGCGCCGGCGGCGCCGCCGATCACGGCGCCCTTGGCGGCGCGGCTGCCGCCGCCGCCACCGGTGGTGCCGCCGATCAGGGCGCCGAGTGCGGCGCCGGCGCCGGCGCCGGTGGCGGTGCCACGCTGGGTGGCATTCATGTCGGCGCAGCCGCTGACGCCGAGGGCGAGAATGGTTGCTGCGATCGCGGATTTGGTCAGGTTGGTATGCATTTACGCTCTCCTAGAAAAAATCCGTTTCGTGGGCGCACCCTGCGGGCGCGTCCGCGAAACGGATTGGTCAAACAACTTCAAATGATGGAACAATTTCTTTTGGCGTCTCAAGATGGCGCATCACTGCGTCATTATAACGGACTCGGCTATATGCCTCGTCCGCTGATCAGGCGCACCAGGATCATGATCACGGCAACCACCAGCAGGATGTGGATGAAGCCGCCGATCGTGTAGGAGGTGACCAGGCCAAGCAGCCACAGGACGATCAAAACGATGGCAATGGTATAGAGCATGATGTGTCTCCTCATTCAAAGCGCCTGGAGTAGCGCGGTAGAGTCAGTATGCCGCCGTCTGCTCTGCATCACCGTTCGATGGCGTACATTATGCGCGAGAGTTTTGTTCGGAACGCAATCCCGGGATCCAGCCTATGAAGCCGAGCAGGCCGACAATGCCGATCAGGCAGGTCAGCAGCCCGCCAACGACCAGGAACATCACGTCGTGCGGCGCCAGTTCCTGCCCCAGTTCGGCCGGCGGCCCCGCCGAGACCAGGCCGAAGGCCGTCACAACCAATCCCCAAACGATGATGCCGATCCACGCAAGGCTGTTCATGGTGATCCCCTTTACCGTTGGTTTTAGTGTCCACGCGCTCTTGAGGGCGCACAAACATTCTCGGGCGAGCTCAGCAGTATTTCCGTGCGTTGGCGCACATTGCGCTGGAGAAAATATGCACTAAAGAAAATAAAAGGCCGGCGTCCATCGGACAGCCGGCCTGCGGAGAGGAAAGCGCAGACTCAGGCGGCGCGCAGGCGGCCCTTGACGATGCGGACGCGGTCGCCGCTGCGCCATTGCGGTTCGCTGTTCTGGTGGAAGGTGCGCAGGGTGCCGTCGTCCAGGCGCACCCGGATCTCGTAGCTGGTGGTCGCCTTCATGTTGCCTTCGACCTGGTTGCCGACCACGGCGCCGCCGATGGCGCCGGCGACGGTGGCCAGCTGGCGGCCGCTGCCGCCGCCGACCTGGTTGCCGAGCAGGCCGCCGACCACGGCGCCCCCGGCCGCGCCCAGGCCGCTACCCTGGGCGCGCTGCTTGATCGCGCGCACCGATTCGATATTGCCGCAGTTCGAACACCACTTCGGCGTGTCGGCGGCGGCCACCTGCACCGGTTTCGGCTTGGCCGCGCTGCGCACCGGTTCCGGGGCGGGTGCGGCGACGGGAGCGGGTGCATAGCCCTGGGCCGTCTGCTGCACAGGATAGGCGGGGGCGCCCGGTGCGAGGCCGGCGGCGCCCTGCTGGGCGAGCGGGTCGGCGCCGGCCAGCGGCGCCGCAGGTGCGGTTTGCGGCGGCGGCAGGCTGGCGGCGAGCGCCGCGCGGTCGGCCTCGTTGAGCTGGCGGCTCGCGTTGCCGCCGATCGAAGACGGAATCCAGCCCATGATGGCTGCGGTACCGACCAGGCAGAACAGCACGACGGCGAGGGCCGCGATCAGCAGCAGGGGGTGGTGCTGGGCACGCGCCGGTGGAGTCGGAATATTGTTCATGGCTTGTCCTTGGCGGGTTGCAGGCACGCACGCGCGGCCCGCGCCGGCCAGGCGGGCTCGCCCGGCCGACGCCAGAATTGTCCCTAGGAACAACAAGGTATTCCGTGCGTCACCGAACATACTTCCCCCTATCGAACGCTTTACCCTGATCGAAATTGTTTGCAAATGTATCCGCCGCTCGTGCAGCCCTTTTTCCGGGCGCCGCGCGGCTCACTGCGAGGGTCCGATGAATTACGCCGCTTCCCCCGACGTCGCCGAGCACAACGCCAACCTGTTGCTGGCCGCGCTCCCGCCGCAGGAGCTGGCCCAGGTATTGCCGATGCTCGACCAGGTGAAGGTCGAGGCCGGTGAGGTGCTGTCCGAGGCAGGCGAGTCCTTCCACTACATCTATTTTCCGCACGATTGCCTGATTTCCCTGCTCGGCGTCGCCGGCGGCCGCATGACGCTCGAGGTCGGCCTGGTCGGGCGCGAGGGCATGCTCGGCGCTACCGTGGCGCTGGGCCACCAGAGCGCCCAGGTGCGCGCCGTGGTGCAGCGTCCCGGCAGCGCCAGCCGCATGACGAGCAGCGACTTCCGCGCCGAGTTCGCGCGCAACCCGGCGCTGCAGCGGGTGTTGTACCGCTACACCGACACCCTGCTGGCGCAGGCGATCCAGATCGCCGTCTGCAGCCGCTTCCACGTGCTCGAGGCGCGCCTGGCGCGCTCGCTCCTGATCACGCGCGACCGCCTGCAATCCGACAAATTCCACCTGACCCACGAATTCCTGGCGCACGCGCTGGGCGTGCGCCGGGTCGGCGTGACCAAGGCGGCCAGCGCGCTGCAGCAGCAGGGCCTGATCATCTACAGCCGCGGCAACATCGAGATCCTCGACGCCGTCGGGCTGGCGGCGGCGGCCTGCACCTGCTACGAGATCGTCAAGGATGCCTCCGTGGGCGCCTTGTCGAGCGCCTTCGTGTGACCGCGGCGGCCGCTATTCGTGGTGCTTCATGCAGGCGTAGGGTGGGCACCCCGTGCCCACGCGTAAACGATGAGCATTGTTGGCCGCCGTGATGCGCCAACGCCATGCGAATGTTTTACGCGATCATTGTGCGGCACCAATGAAAAACGCCCCGCAAGCGGGGCGTTCTCTCGTCCGGTATAGAGAACTTAGTTCGTCTTGCCGGTCTGGTTGCCGATCACGCCGCCGACGGCCGCGCCGCCGACCGTGCCGACCGCGCTGCCGCCGGTCAGGACGCCGCCAACCACCGCGCCGGCGCCGGCGCCGATGGCGGTGTTCTTGTCCTGCTGCGACATGCCGGAGCAAGCGGTCAGGCCCAGGGCCAGGGTTGCGATGGTTGCGCTCACTGCCAGTTGTTTGATGTTTTTCATGATAATCTCCTATGGTGGTTTTACAGCCTTACGTTGTACAGCCTTACTTTAAGCGCAGGTCGTTGCGTACCGACTTGACGCCCTTCACGGTGCGCGCAACCGACGCTGCGGTTGCCACGTTGTCCGCCGAGCTGACGAAGCCGCTCAGCTGGACGATGCCTTCCCTGGTCGCGACCTCGATCTCCGCCGCCCGCAGCTCGGGGGCCTGGCCGATCGCCGCCTTCACGCCGCTGGTGATCGCGGCGTCGTCCACGCGACGGGCCTGTTCCTCCACTGCGCCGGACGAGGCGCAGCCGCTCGCCGTCACTCCCAGGGTCAGGGCCGCGAGCAGTGCCGCGGCCGATTTCCAATGCCTCATGCGTGTTCCTTGTATGCCGACCTAATGTCCGGCGATGTTGTCAGGATAGGCAAGCGCGACAATGTAGTCTGTTCGGCAACACACACTGCGGCTGGCCTTGATTCAACGCTCCCGGCGGCGCGGGCACTAGCCCATGCGCCGCATGCGGCGCCGGACAGCTGCCGGGCGGCCCTGCGGCGGCTGGCCCCGGGGAGCGTTCAGCGCGTCTTGGTCTTGCCCGGCGGCGGCGCCGTCGGCTTGGTCTTCGCCAGCGCCACCAGGCGGCCGCAGTCGCTGTCTTCGCCCGGCCCGGTATTGATCAGCGGGATCAGGGCCGCTACCGGCGCCGCGACCGCGGCGAGCGCCGCCGCGCCGCCGGCCTTCAGCGCCAGCACGCCCTTGTCGACCGCGACGTCGGGCTTGCTGAAGGGGCCGCGCACATACAGCGGCGAGCGCAGCGTGAACAGGCGCAGGGCCTTGGTCTCGGGGTGGATCGTCAGGTTCAGCGCCTCGTTGGCGAGGTTGACCGTGCCGTCGACCCGGATGATCGCTTCCTTGGTGTCGACCACGAAGACCTGGGACTGCATCACCCCCTTCTTGACGTCGAAGTCGGCGGCCAGGCAGTTCAGCTGCACCGGCCTGTCGCCGAACAGCTTGGTGACGATGATGTTGCCAACGTTCAGGCCCATCATCTCGAGCAGCATCTTGCTGACCGTGCCCTGGTTCACCAGCGCCTTGACTTCGCCGTTCGAGGAGCCGAGCAGGGCGGCGACCGAGGTGCCGGTGGCCGACAGCTGGGCGTCGCCGTTGACCTGGCCGACCGTCGCCTGCATCTGCTCGATGGTCGGGAACAGCTGCTTGATCTGGATGTGGCGCGCCTGCACCTTGGCGGTGGCGGCGATCGTGTTGCCCGCCTTGCCGCTGCCGTCCAGGCGGATGGTCGAGCGCAAGGTGCCGCCGGCCACGCCGAAGTCGAGCGGCGCCAGGGTGATCACGCCGTCCTTCATGATCAGGTGGGCCGACAGCTTGCTGATCGGGAGCGTCTTTTCGCGGACAATCTTGTCCGCCGCGTAGCGCACGTCGGCGTCGATCGCTTTCCACCTTTCGGTGCGGAATTCCTCGACCGGCAGCACCTTGCCGCCCGGCTGCACGGCTTCCACGCCGCGCGCCTTCTTGCTCGCGTTCGAGTCGGCGCCGATCAGCGGGCCAAGGTCCTCGAACACCAGCTTGTTCGAGGCGACGTTGCCCGACAGCTTGCCGCGCGGCTTGCCGCCTTCGTAGACCAGCTTGCCATGGATGTCGCTCGAGCCGACCTTGCCCTTGAAGTTCTCGTAGGTCCAGCGGCCGTATTCGCGGTCGAGCTCGCCGCGCAGGCGGCCCGAGGTCGAGAAGGCCGGCGTTTCCGGCAGCGTGATGCCGGTGAAGTTGTACAGGCGCGCCATGCTGCGTCCGGCCAGCTCGAGCTGCAGGTCGACCGCCTTCAGCCTGGCCGGCGCGGTGACCGTGCCCTCGATCGCGATGCGGCTCGGGCCGCTGCGCATGTCGGCCTGCACCGGGTAGGGCGTGTCCTGGTCCTTCAGCGACAGCACCTGGCCGACCTTGCCGCCGCCGGTGACCGGGGCGCCGTTATAGCTGCCGCCGACCTCGAAGCCGATCCCGTACTTCGGGTCCTTGTCCAGGGTGCGCACGTGGGCCGTGACGTTGGCCTTGGTGACGGCGTCGACGACGCGCACCACGCCGTCGGTCAGCACGATGCGCTCGAGGTCGAGCTTCCACTTCGATTCCTCTTCCTTCTTCTTGTAGACCCAGTTGTAGTGCTCGTTGTCGGTGCGCACCAGGTCGACGCGCGGCGCATCGAAGCGCAGCACCGGAATGCCGATGGTCCGGTGCAGCAGGCCGAAGGGATTGAGCGAGAACGAGAACTGGCGCACCGATGCCATGTCGGCCTGCTGCATGTTGGCCGGGTTGCCGACGTGGACGTCGTTGGCGATCAGGTGCGGCCAGGGCAGCCAGTCGCGCAGGTGGCGGTCGCCCGGCGCCATGCGGCGCGCCGGGATTTCCCATTGCACCGCGAGATTGCCGCGGATCGCGAACGGGCGCTCGATCGCTTCGCTCACCTTGGCGTTGAGCCAGGGCCGCGCCTTGTTCCAATCGAATGTCAGGATGAAAATGACGGCGATCACCGGAATGGCGACCAGGACGCCGATCACGCTGAGCAGGATTTTCTTGCGGCGGCCGTCGTGTGGCTTGACGGCATGTTGCTCGGGTGTAGTAGTGTCGGGCATGACGATCCTTCGCTGGGAGTCAGTCTTGAACCCAGCTTAGCCCAAAGCACCGGGATCTCGATGTGCGGTGTCGCACGCTGCAAATGGATGAGCGCTGCGAAGTGCCGTCAGTGTGCGCTAGCGAACCGAACTCTGCCGATAACAGGCTTATAACGTTAACAACTTCTTCACATAAACAGGAGAGCAGGATGGAAACCCGATCCTTGAATAAACGATTCCTTGGCGGCGCACTGTGCGCCGCGCTGCTGGCGCTGGCCGGCTGCGCCAGCCAGAAGGCCCCCGCCACCGCCGATGTCGCGGTGTCGCGCAATGCGGTCCAGAACGCGGTGCAGGCCGGCGCGGCCGAGCTGGCCCCGGCCGAGATCACCGCGGCGCGCGCCAAGATGATGCGCGCTAACGAGGCGCTGGCCGCCAGGGACTACAAGCTGGCGCGCGAACTGGCGATGCAGGCCCAGGCCGACGCCCAGCTGGCGCAGAGCAAGGCCAACTCGGCCAAGGCCACCGCCGCCTCCGACGCGCTCAACGAGGACCTGCGCGTGCTGCGCCAGGAAGTCGAGCGCGCCAACTCGCAGTAAGCACCGGCACCGGCGGGCAGGCCGCCGCGCCTTCCCGCCATGCGGCGCCAGCGTGCGCCGCGCAGTCCGCCCATCGGGCCTTGATACCCGCCGGCTCGTGCGCAGGTTCGATTCGCGCCGGCCGCCCGCATCGTGGCGCCGCACGGCATCTTTGCGAATCACATGCGCCGCCATGGCGCCTGAAAATAACGGAGGGCAAGATCATGAAAGTACGTTTCCTGAAACCGGCCGTTTTCGCCAGCGCCATCCTGCTGGCAGCCTGCAGCAGCACGCCGACCACCACCCCGACGCTGGACCAGGCGCGGGCCGATTTCGTCGCCGCGAATAACAATCCGCAGGTCTCGACCTATGCGCCGCTCGAATTCAAGCAGGCCAGCGACGCCCTGAACGCCGCCAACGAGGCGGCCGCCAAGAAGGACAGCCTGAACGACATCGACCGCCTGGCCTACGTGGCCAAGCAGAAGATCGCCACCGCCCAGGAAGTGGCGCGCGCCAAGGCCGCCGAGGCGAACATCGCCAACGCCTCGCTCGAGCGCAACGCCGTGCGTCTGGAGGCCCGCACCGCCGAGGCCGAACGCGCCAAGCGCGAGGCCGAAGCGGCGCAGGCCGCGGCCATGACCGCCCAGCAGCAGGCCGAAGCCGCCCAGGCCCAGAACCAGGCGCTGGCCCAGCGCGCCGCCCAGCTCGAATCCCAGCTGGCCGAGCTGCACGCCACCAAGACCGAGCGCGGCATGGTCGTGACCATCGGCGACGTGCTGTTCGCCACCAACCAGGCCAACCTGACCCCGAACGGAATGTCGACCCTGCGCAAGCTGGCCGAGGTCATGCAACAGAACCCGGAACGCACTGTTCTGGTCGAAGGGTTTACGGACAGCACCGGCAGCTCGAGCTATAACCAGGACCTGTCGCAGCGCCGCGCCAACGCCGTCGCCACCGCACTGGGCAGCATGGGCATCGAGCGCCAGCGCATCGCGACCCGCGCCTATGGCGAAGCCTTCCCGGTGGCCGGCAACGACACCGCCGCGAACCGCCAGATGAACCGCCGCGTCGAGATCGTGCTGTCGAACGATAACGCACCGATCCCGCAGCGCACCGCGGGCCGCTAAGCCCTGTATCAAGCCGGGCGCCGGGCAGGGCGCCCGTTGTTTTAACAGAAGCAAAGGAAACATCATGGAACAAGCTCGACAATCCCTGGCGCATGGCTTCGACATCGAAGCGATCCGCCGCGCCGCCGCCAACCTCGACGACGGCGCCGTTACCGCCGGCTACGCGGCCGACCGCGAAGCGGTCATCGCCATGCTCAACGACGCCCTGGCCACCGAACTGCTGTGCGTGCTGCGCTACAAGCGCCACTACTACACGGTCAGCGGCCCGAACAACGGCGAGCTGAAGGCCGAATTCCTCGAGCACGCCCAGCAGGAACAGGAGCACGCCGACCGCATCGCCGAGCGCATCGTCCAGCTGAACGGCTCGCCGAACTTCAATCCGGCCACGCTCACCGCGCGCAGCCACGCCGAGTACGACGAATCCGACGACGTCCAGGCCATGGTGCGCGCCGACCTGATCGCCGAGCGCGTGGCGATCGAGTCCTACCGCCAGATGATCCAGGCGATCGGCGACAAGGACCCGACCACGCGCCAGATGCTGGTCGAGATCCTCGCCGTCGAGGAAGAGCATGCCGACGACATGCGCGACTTCCTCGTGCCCTGATTTTTCAAACACAAACAACCACAACAGGAGTTCATCATGCTAGACACCACCACCCGCGCCAATGCCCGTTCGCTCGACAGCAGCCTCAACAACGCCAGCGCCGACATGAAGGTCCTGGTCAAGGACGCCCAGTCGCTGCTGACGGCCGCCGCCGCCATGACCGGCGAAAAGGCCGACGAACTGCGCAGCCGCGGCATGGAGCTGCTGGACCGCGCGATGGGCAAGGCCAGCCAGTACCAGGGTCAAGCCGTCGTCAAGAGCAAGGAACTGGCGCACACTGCCGATGTCTACGTGAAGGACAACCCGTGGCGCACCGTCGTTGCCGCCGCCAGCGTCGGCCTGCTGGTCGGCATCGTCCTGGGCCGTAAATAAACTCGCCGGAGAACGCCATGGAAAAGACCGATACCGTCGTGCATGGCCCCGGACTCATGGGCGGCATCTCCGGCCTGGCGAAGAACCTGTTCGGCCTCGTGGTGTCGCGCGTGGAGTTGGCGGCACTCGAGTTGTCGGAGGTGCGCAACCACGTGATCGAACTGGTGGCGATCTTCGCCTGCGCAGTGCTCGCGGTCTGGTTCGCACTGGCTTACGGCACCGCGATGATCGTGGCGCTGGCCTGGGATGCCATGGGCTGGAAGATCCTGCTGGTGATGTTCCTCGTATTCGCGGTTATCACGGCCGTGCTCGTCGCCAAGGGATTGGCCATGCTCAAGCAGGGCAAGCTCGCCTTCCCCGAAACGATGAACGAACTGCGCGCGGACCGCGACGCGCTGATGTAAGCGCCAACCAGGGGAGGAAACATGGACAAGCATCATCACAACGACGAACCGACCGGCCTGGCCGGTCACAAACACAGCCGCGACCCGGCGCTGCGCAAGGCCGAGCTGCTGCGCGAGGGCGAGTTCTATCGTGCGGGGGTGGCCTACGCACGAGCGCAGGTAAAACACGGCGCGCGGCCCGAAGTCATGTTACATTCTGTATTCGACCATGCCACGTGGGCGCTGCGCACCCGGGCTGATGCTCTACTGAAACCCACGGGCACCAGCGTCTCGGTCATCGCCCCGTATGCACTGGCCGCCTTCAACTTCGTGCGCCAGCGGCGCATGGGCAAGCAGGCGCTGGCGGGAGCGGTGTTGCTGGGCGTGGCAGGCTGGTTCATGAACAAGCGGCGCGCATCGCGCGAGGTCGCCTAAGTGTTGGCCGGGCCTGGTCCCGGCGCATGCGCCGCGCCGCATGCGGGCGCCATGGCTGGCGCCGGTTGAAAGAATATGGTGGGGCTTGAGCGGCGTCGCAATCCTTGATTGGGCGCCGTCTTTTTTTGTGGGGACGCTTATTGTGTCCCAGGTTGCAAGCGTAGGGCTGTAGGGTGGGCGGGTCTCCCGCCCACGCGTTCAACAGACGGTGGCATATCGCAGGCGTTCGTCGCTTTCCGGTGCGAGGCGTGATGCTTCGATCAAAGCGACGCGCCGGCTTGACGGTCAGCTCCGGAACCTCTCGCGACCATGGACGCTTCGTGAACTCAATGGCCTCGTGCAAACGCTCGCGACAGGCACGCGTCGCCTGAACGCGTGGACGGCGAAGCCGTCCACCCTACGTCCCTTCGAGCAAGGTCACGCCTGTCACGCCAGGTAAATCCTGGAAGTAGGATAGTAGGGGCCAACAAAGCGCTCAGCGCCCCGCGTCCCCCGTACTGGCCTGCACCGGCGCTTCACTGCGCAAGGCCGCCATCTCCTGGCGCCAGGTGTCCTGCGCCGCCTTCTGGCAGCTTGCGCGCTCGGCCACCGGCCCCCGCTTGCAGGCATTCTTCGCTTCGTCGAGTGCGGCGCCGATTTCCTTGCGGCGCGTGCGCATTCTTTCCTGGCGCGTCGTGTCTTCGCGGTACCAACGCACCGGATCGCCGCGCGCGATCTCGCGCGCCTGCTGGCTGGCCGCGGCGGGCGCCACGTTGGCATCGTTGCTCTGGGACAGCGCCAGCGGCGCGGCCGCGGCCAGCAGGGCGCCGAGCAGGATGCGTTTGCATATCGATCGAGGGTTCATCTGCACCTCCAGAATGGAAGAGGGCCGGCGCGGGCCGGCCCAGGGGGCGGCACGACGGCGCGCCGGGCGCACAGTCGTGCATGTTGTTGCTGTTTGCCGTCTATTCGCTGCCGTCGATCAGTAGCGATAGACGCGGCCGTCGACCAGGCGCACGCGGTTGCCCACGCGCAGGTCGTAGGCGCTGTCCTGGACCACGGTCCGGTATTCGCCGTTGTCCATGCGTACATTAATTTGGTACATCTCCTGGCCGCCGGTCGTATTGCGGTTGCGTTCGACGTTATTGCCGATCGCAGCACCGGCGACGCCGCCGGCCACGGTGGCCGCCGTGCGGCCGCTGCCACTGCCGACCTGGTTGCCGGCCAGCGCGCCGACCAGGCCGCCCACGATGGCGCCGGCGCCGCTGGTGCGGTTCTCGGCCTGGGTCACCTGGATCGATTCGATGGTGCCGTAGCCCATCGAGGCAGTGTTGTTGTAGCCGCTGTTGTAGCCATTGTTATACGACGGCGTATTACTGGCGCAACCCGACAGGATCGCGGTAGCCGCGACGACGGCGGCGGCAAGCGTACGAGTGGTTTTCATATTGTTCTCCTGGCAAAAGATGTACGTCAAGAATATGCAGCGCTTGCACGAGGGTCTGTGCGCTCACGCACGCTTATTTGCCCGTTTGATAATGTCAAACAAACATCTCCTGTTGTGTTCGACAGCGAACAGAAACGCGGCCATAAACGGCGTAAAACGTATCTGGCGTGTTGAAAAAGGAGTAAGGAACATGACAACAAAAATGAGAAATGCGCATACGCTGCTGGTTCTCGGCGCCGCCCTGCTGTGGCTGGGCCATGCCCGCGCCCAGGCGGTGACCGCCCCGGCCCAGGCGGTGAGCGCTCCGGCTCCGGCGGCAACGGCCATGCCGGCGCAGCCGCCCGTCGCGGTGCCGGATGCCAAGACCGCGTACGAACGCTCGCGCGACATGGCCGTCGCCAACTACAAGGCGGCGCGCGCCCGCTGCGACAGCCTCAGCGGCAATCCGCACGAGGTGTGCGAGGCCGAGGCCAAGGCCGAGCGCGTGCGCACCGAGGAGGAGGCCGCCGCCGCCTACAAGAACACCCTGAAGGCTTATACCCAGGCCCGCATGCGCATCGCGGACGCCAATTTTGCACGCGACAAGGCGCGTTGCGGCGCGCTGGCGGGCAATGACCGCGACGTGTGCCTGAAGCAGGCCAAGGCAGCCCAGGTGGCCGCCCAGGCCGACGCCACCGCGGACCGCAAGATGATCGAAGCGCGCAACAACGCGCGCGAAGACAAACTGACGGCTGAATACCGGGTCGCGCTGCAGAAGTGCGACGCGTTTGCCGGCGCGGCGAAGGACCAGTGCGTCCAGGCCGCAAAAACCGCGTACGGCAAATGACGTACCGGTCCCGCTCGCAGTGAGCAACGCTGTACCAACGCTGTAACTTTGACCAACGATAGAAAGGGATACATCATGAAAATCACCCAACGTCTCGCTACCGCCGTCTTCACCGGCGCCCTCGCATTCACCATGGTCGGCTGCGCTTCGAACCCGCAACGCGAAAGCGCCGGCGAATACATCGACGACAGCGTCATCACCGCCAAGGTGAAGGCCGCCTTCGCCGCCGACTCGACCGTGAAGGCAACTGAAATCAACGTCGAGACCTTCAAGGGCGACGTCCAGCTGTCGGGCTTCGTGGCCCAGCCGAGCGACGCCCAGCGCGCAGTCGAGGTCGCACGCGGCGTGAAGGGTGTAGCATCGGTCAAGAACGACATCCGCGTGAAGTAATCCCCGCCACCGGGGCGGCGCGGACCGGCAAACTCATATCGGCAAACACATGCAACTCGCCAGTCCTGGCTCGGCTCCAGCCGAGCCGCACAAACCCGCCGCCCCTGGGGCAACACCGGCAGTGACGGCCGAGGCCGTAAAGCCGGAGCCCGCCGCCGGCTCCCCCGACGACCTGGCGCTCCAGGCCGGAGGGCTGCGTCTACCTATCCACGTCAACGCCCGCGGCTTGTCGCTGGGCATCCTGGCCACCGTGGCCTTCGTCTTCGCGCTGCAATGGGCGCAAAAATTCTTCGTGCCGCTGCTGCTCGGCATCTTCATCGCCTATACCTTGAGTCCGGTCGTGCGCTGGCTCGAGCGCGTGCACATTCCGCGCCTGATCGGCGCCACCATCGTCACCGCCGCGCTGCTCGGCGGCCTGGGCGCGACCATGCTCCGGCTCCAGGACGAATTCATCAATATCCTCGACGAGTTGCCGACGCTGACCCAGAAAGTCAGCAAGCTGGTCGCCAGTGCCGCCGGCGGCGAGGGCTCGACCATCCAGCGGGTGCAGAAGGCGGCCGCCGAGCTCGAACAGGCCACCGCCAATGTCGGCGCCAATCCGCGCCTGATCCAGCGCCGCCCGACGCTGGCCCAGCAGTCGTCGAGCTTCCGGCTCACCGACTGGCTGCTGGCCGGCTCGGTCGGCCTGGCTTCCTTCGTCACCCAGGCCACCATGGTGGTGTTCCTGGTGTTCTTCCTGCTGCTCGCGGGCGATACCTTCAAGCGCAAGCTGGTCAAGCTGACCGGCCCCTCGCTGACACGGAAAAAAGTGACCGTGCATATCCTGGATGACATCAACACCTCGATCCAGAACTACATGTTCATGCTGTTGGTGACGAATGTCCTGCTGGCGCTCCTGATGTGGGTGGCGCTGCGCGCGATCGGGCTGAACAACGCCGGCGCCTGGGCCATCTTCGCCGGCGTGGCCCACGTCATGCCTTACTTCGGCCCCTTGCTGATCACCTCGGCCACCGGGCTGGTCGCCTTCATGCAGTTCGAGTCGCTGCGCATGGTGATCCTGGTGGCCGGCGCCTCGATGGGCATCGCCACCCTGGTCGGCATGGTGGTCACCACCTGGATGACCGGCAAGATCGCGAAGATGAACCCGGCCGCCGTCTTCGTCAGCCTGCTGTTCTGGGGCTGGCTGTGGGGCATGTGGGGCTTGCTGCTCGGCGTGCCCGTGGTGGTGGTGCTGAAAGTGGTGGCCGAGCGCGTGGAAGGCATGGAAGCGCTGGCCGAACTGCTGGGCGAATAGCCGCCGGCCGGCGCTTCGGGACGGGCTCGCGCGTTACCGCATCACGCCATGCGCTTGACGTTCCTGGCGCCGGTCTCGTGGTCCGGCTTGTGGCGCAGGCTGCCCAGTTGCAGCGCGTACTGGCGGGCGAACTCGGCGCCGAGGAAGAAGATCTGGGCCGAGTAATACACCCATAGCAGCAGGGCGATCAGGGAGCCGGCCGCGCCAAAGCTGCTGGCCGCGCCGCTGTTGCCGATGTACAGTCCAATGCCGAATTTCCCCAGTGTGAACAGGGCCGCGGTGCCGAGGGCGCCGATGGCTACGTCACGCCAGGACAGCTTGATGCGTGGCAGCAGCTTGTAGATCACGCCGAACAGGGTGGCGATGACGAGGAAGCTGATGCACGAGGAAATCCAGCCGATGATGATCGAGGCTTCCTTGTACATGCCGCCGAAATAGTTTTCGACCACCGCCATCGCCGCGCTCACCACCAGCGATACCATCAGCAGGAAGCCCAGCACCAGGATCAGGCCGAAGGAGAGCAGGCGCGTGCGCACCGTGTCCCACCAGCTCGCGTCCTTCGGCGGCGGCACGTCCCAGATCTCGTCCAGGCTGTCCTTCAGCTCGGCGAACACGGTGGTGGCGCCGACCAGCAGCAGGACGGTGGCGACGATGGTGGCAAAGCGTCCGGATTCCTTGTTCTGGGCGCCGGCCAGCACGGTCTGGATGGTCTCGGCGCCCTGTGCCCCGACGAGGCCGCGCAATTCGTTGAACAATTGCCCGCGCGCGGCATCGGCGCCATAGAAGAAGCCGGCGACCGCGATGACCAGCACCAGGATCGGCGCCAGCGAGAACAGGGTATAGAAAGCCAGCGCGGCGCCCTTGCTGGACGCGCGATGGCCCAGCCACTCGGTGACCGCGCAGCGCATCACGTGGATGATCTGGCGTGAGAATGGAAGCCATTTTTTTACAGCCATACCGGATCCTCCAGAAAAGAAAAAAGGGGCGCGAGGCCCCTTGTGGTGTGGACGGCCAGCGAGCGCCCGATGAAACAGGCCGATGCCTCGCCGGCCGGGGTCACATTACTGCACGCGCTTCTCGATCGTGATCTGCTCGACCTCGACGCGGCGGTTCGGCTCCAGGCACGCGATCAGCTCGGCGCGCTTCTTCTGGTTGCACTCGACGACCGGGTTGGCTTCGCCCTTGCCGACGGCGTTCAGGCGGCCGGCGTCGACGCCCTTGCTGACCAGGTAGTCACGCACGGCGTTGGCGCGGCGCTCCGACAGCTTCTGGTTGTACTTTTCCGAACCCAGGCGGTCGGTGTAGCCGGTGATGTCGACGTTGGTGATGCTGGTGTCGGCTTGCAGGGCAGCGGCGATCTCGTCCAGGCGGGGCGCCGGCATGCGCAGTTCGGCCTTGTCGAAGTCAAACATCTTCGAGGCTTCCAGCGTGACCTTTTCGAAGCGTGCCGGCGGCGGTGGCGGCGGAGCAACCGGAGCCGGTGCTGGCGGCGGCGCCTCCACGACTGGAGCCGGGGCCGGTGCCGGCGGCGCAGGCGGCGGGTTGAAGGCGTAGTTCAGGCCGACGGTGACGTACTTGTTGTTGCTCTGCTTGAAGCCGAAGTCTTCGTCGTCACGCAGGAAGCCGCGCACCGAGCGGATGTCGGCCTGCAGGCTCCACTGCGGGCTCAGGTCGGCCTGGAAGCCGACGCCGGCGGTGGCGTAAGGGGAGTTCTTGCTGACACGGCGCAGCGGATTGTCAACCTTGTCGCGCTCGGCGCCGACGCCGAACAGGACGAATGGGCGGAAGCGCTCACGCGACAGCATCAGCAGCGCATCGACGCCCAGCAGGGTCTGGCGATACTCGGCAGGGCCGTCTTCGGAACGGGCATGGGTGGCGCCGAACTGGATGTCCCAGTATTGGTGCACTGCCTTACCGAACTTCAGGCCGCCGCCCCAGTCCTTGTGGTCGGTGCCGAAATCGGCGTCGGGCTTGATGCCGACGACGCTCGGCTGGATGTACCAGGACGGGTTGATGGTCGCGCTCGGCGCCTCTTGGGCCAGCGTGGAGCCGGCGGCGCAGAACATGGCGACGGCCAGGGCGATCTTCTTCGAATTATTCACAGGAAACTCCCATAAGTTGAAAGGTAGGGTGACATCGCATGCCTTGACAGTGATGTTGGAGTGAAGAGTACGAGGCCGAGTTCCGACGGGTCCGTGCGCTAGCGCACCTACAGCAACTGCTGAGTGACAAAACCGCAACATTGTCATCCTCTTCAGGGCCTCCCTATATATAGAGAGAAGGACTCGACCCCGAAATTGGAGGAATGTTTCTAATTCTCCATACTTCTGTATCTATTCTACAACAAGCCAGATATTTGCCGGCGGACTCTTGATTTCGGGCAGTAAAAAAATTGCCGAAATGCCTGCTGGAATTTTGCCAATGTGGGCTGGCGCACAGACCGGCCGGGCTGACGCAGGCAATCTTGTGGCCAGTTAAGCGGAACCCGAGGTGTTGTCAGGGTGTCAGACGACACACAGCGACCCGGACCACACAGTCTCTCTCTATCTAACGGAGTACACCAACATGCATGCAACGACTCATCACAACGCGGTGCAAGGCGAACACGGCGCAGTGCACACTTCCAGCAACTCAGCGCTGATCGAACGCGTGCCGCCCCAGCCGACCGAACGTGCGCCGATCTCGCTGGCGCCGATCGAGCGTGTGCGGTCGACCTCGGCCACCCAGCGTCGGATCGAGAACATGCAAAAGCTCATCAACGAACTGTCGACCCATGAGATGCTCGCCGACGAGATCGCATGGTTCCTCAAATTCTCGCCGTCCGGCGCACGCAAGTACATCCGCGACCTGCGCGAAGCCGGCGTCATCGAACTGGCCCGCTACATCGAAGGCACCGCCACCTACCTGGGCAAGGCCGTCTACCAGATCTGCCCGGACCAGGAACGCGTCAAGGCCTTCCTGGCCGCGATCTGCCAGCCGAAGCGCGAAGGCGCCGCCCCGCGCAAGGAGCGTCCTGGCCTGCGCGAGCAGAGCATGGCCGGCAGCGGCCGCCACTTCCACATCCTGGCCGACGACACCCACTACGCGATCCGCGTGAACCGCAGCCCGGTCACCCGCGATCCGCTGGTCGCCGCGCTGTTCGGCCCGGCGCCGAACCAGGTCGCCAAAGAGCGCACCTGAGCTGTACATGCTCCTGCCGGAAGGGCGCGGTGGCAGAGACCCGCGGCGCCCCTCCTGATCCGACGATCGCTGTCGTCACGCAAACGCCGCGCACCGCGCGGCGTTTGCCGTTAACCGTTAACAAAGCACGTCAGGGCGCTACCCGCACGTGCGCGCGCCAGCCGCGCCGTTGAAATCCCGTCAACAGGCCCCAAGTTCGGCGGGTGCGGCGCTCTGCCGCGTCCTGCTACCGGAAAAGGAAACCCCATGCTGCCGAGTGCCGAATCGCTGGAAGGAAAACCAGTCCCAAGTGTCGTCTTCAAGACGCGTCCCCACGACGAGTGGCAGGACCTTCGTAGCGAAGACCTGTTCAAGGGCAAGACCGTGGTCGTCTTCGCGCTCCCCGGCGCCTACACGCCGACCTGTTCCTCGACCCACCTGCCGCGCTTTAACGAACTGGCGCCGGTGCTGCGCGACAACGGTGTCGACGAGATCGTCTGCCTTGCCGTCAACGACGCCTTCGTCATGAACGAATGGAAGCAGGGCCAGGACGCGGACGCCATTACCTTTATTCCCGACGGCAACGCCGACTTTACGCGCGAGATGGGCATGCTGGTCGACAAGCGCGAACTCGGCTTCGGCCAGCGTTCCTGGCGTTATTCGATGCTGGTGCGCGACGGCGTCATCGAGAAGATGTTCATCGAGGCCGAGGGCGACGGCGACCCCTTCGAGGTGTCGGACGCCGACACCATGCTCGCGTACATCAACCCCGAGGCCGAGGCGCCCGAGCCGATCGTCATGTTCTCGCGTCCCGGCTGTCCGTTCTGCGCGCGCGCCAAGGCGGCACTGGCGAAGCACCGCCTGCGCTACACTGACATTTCCCAGAGCCAGAAGATCAACACGGGCGTGCTGCGCGCCGTCAGCGGGCGCATGACCTGGCCCCAGGTCTTCATCGGCGGCCAGCTGATCGGTGGCGCCGACGAGCTCGAATCGCACCTGGCCGAGCGTACGGCGGCCGCGTGAGTCTGCTGTTGACAATCGAAGAGGCGGGGCGATGGAAGCCTTGGTGACGGTGTCCCTGATCGTGGCGGCCCTGCTGGTCGCCTGGGCGGTGCCGCGCTGGCGCCTGCGCCGTGCGCTGTCGCGGCCGCTTCCGCCGGGCGCCCTGGCGACCATCGAGCGCAACGTCGCGCAGTTCCGCGGCATGGACGGCGCCCAGCGCGCCCGGCTCGAGCGCCTGGTGCGCCGTTTCCTGCACGAAAAGACTTTCGTCGGCTGTGCCGGCCTCGAGGTCACGGACGAGATGCGGGTGACGATCGCGGCCCAGGCCTGCCTGCTGCTGCTCGGCACCCGCGGCGACGCCGTCTACCCGACCCTGCATTCGGTGCTGGTGTACCCGGGCGCCTTCCTGGTGCCGCGGCGCCAGGTCGACGAGGCCGGCGTCGTGACCGAGGAGCGCCAGGATTTGCTGGGCGAATCCTGGGGCGACGGCCGCGTGATCCTGTCCTGGGACCATGTCCAGCGCGCCGACAACGAGGAGCCGCCGAGCCACAACGTGGTCCTGCACGAATTCGCGCACCAGCTCGACAGCGAATCGGGCAGCACCAACGGCGCGCCCTACCTGGGCAGCGCCGAGCGTTACCGCAGCTGGTCGGAAGTGCTGTCGCGCGACTTCGCGGCGCTGCGCCACGATGCCTGGTTCGGCCAGCAAGGCGTGCTCGACCACTACGGCGCGACCAATCCGGCCGAGTTCTTCGCGGTCGCGACCGAGGCCTTCTTCGAGCAGCCGCACCGGCTGGCCGAGCGCCACGGCGCGCTGTACGAGGAATTCCTGAAGTATTACCGGGTCGACACGCGCGCCTGGAGCGCGCCGCCGGCGCCGGAACCGGCGTTCCACGGCATGGCTTACGGGCAGTGGCAATGAACTGCGTGCGTTTGCGTACAGAATCAGCAGCCCAGCAGGAGCATGCTTCGCTCATCTATCGACGCAGGAGAATTCCATGTCCACCATCATTGCAGGGCACTTCCAGCTCCAGGACGAGGTCGACGTGGCGCGCCGCGCCCTGGCCGACGCCGGTTTCGCGCCGGAGCGCATCAGCAGCTTCTATCTGAGCCAGGCGGGCCAGCACGACCTGACCCCGATCGGCGGCGACAACCTGCACTCGCCGGGCGCCAAGGAAACGCCCGCCGGCGTGGTGCAGGGCTCGGCCACCGGCGGCGCCGTCGGCGCGGTGGTCGGCGCAGCCACGGCGCCGTTGACGGGCCCGGCCGGTCCGATCGTCGGCGGCCTGGTCGGCGCCCATGTCGGCTCGCTGTTCAGCTTCTCGAAAATGAAGGAAGCCGGCGAGGCGGAAGAGGGCGGCCGCGCCCCGGTTGAGCAGCGCATGGCCGGGATGCTGGTCGCCGTCGCCTTCGATGACGCCAACCAGGAAGGACGCGCCGTCGACGTGCTGCGTCGATTGGGTGCGCGCCAGATCGAACGGGCGCGCGGCAATATCGTCGACGGCGACTGGGCCGATTTCGACGCATCCATCGCGCCCGAGGTCATCACCTGAGGTCGCGCAGCGCGCGTGGCACGGCGGCCACGCGCGCTTTCTGCCTTTGATCCAACTCAATATTCGCGAGTGTCTGGCTTCTAAAATTGTCGTTTCCGGCCGCGTGGCCGTGTATGACAAGGGGAAAAGACATGAAGGAAAAACGGGTAGCGCTGGTGACGGGTGGCATGGGCGGCCTGGGCACGGCCCTGTGCCGACGCCTGCATGACGCGGGCTTCACGGTCGCATTGACCTATTCGCCGAGTAACACCACGCCGGAGGCCTGGCTGGCGGCCCGGCGCGACGAGGGTTACCGCTTCAGCACCTACAAACTCGACGTTACCGACCACGATGCCTGCGCGGCTGCGGTGGCCGAGGTGCTGGCCGAGCTCGGCCGCATCGACGTGCTGGTGAACAATGCCGGCATCACGCGCGACCGCAGCCTGCGCAAGATGACCCAGAACGACTGGCGCGCCGTGCTGTCCACCAACCTCGACAGCGTCTTCAACATGAGCAAGGCAGTCATCGAGCCGATGATCGCCCAGCGTTGGGGCCGCATCGTGAACATTTCCTCGGTCAACGCGAATGCCGGCGCCTTCGGCCAGGCGAATTATTCCGCAGCCAAGGCCGGCATGCATGGCTTCACCAAGGCGCTGGCGCTGGAAACGGCGCGCCACGGCGTCACGGTCAACACGGTGTCGCCGGGCTACCTGAACACGAAGATGGTCAGCGCGGTGCCGGCGGAGATCATGCAGGCCAAGATCCTGCCGCAGATCCCGGTGGGCCGCCTGGGCGAACCCGACGAGGTGGCGGCCCTGGTCGCCTACCTGGCATCGGATGCCGCCGGCTTCGTGACCGGCGCCGACATCGCCATCAACGGCGGTCAGCACATGCGCTAGCCTTGGTGTCTAACGCTTCTCGGCGCGCGTCTGGCAGCCGATGCACAGGCGCGCCTCGGGGCGTGCCTGCAGCCGCGAGTAGCCGATGTCGTTGCCGCATTCCTCGCACAGGCCATAGCTGCCGTCCTCGAACTTGGCCAGCGCATGGCGCAGCACCTGCATCTGGGCGGCATTGTGGCCGGCGGCCTCGAGCGCGAGATCGTTCAGCAGGCGCACCGTGGCCTTGTCGGCCGGCGAGGTCTCGATTTCGGGTACGGGGAGGTCGTGTCCGCCGTCCGTCTGGACGGCGGCGACGCCGCTGAGCGCGGCAAGGCGCGCCTCGAGCGTGGCACGCAGCTGGGCGAGCTGACCTTGGTCCAGGGCGGCCATGGCAAGGGCAGGCATCAGGCTTGGCGCGCGCCGCCGGCCGGCGCGCTTCCCGCACACGCTTGCAACGAAGGAAAGCGGTCCATCGCACACTCCCCATTTGAATGCTGTATGGGGCCAGTGTAGCGTGATGCGCGCCCGATGAACATGGGCGCACGCGTACCGCGAGCGGCCGTCCCGGCAGCAATCGGGGCGGCTTAGGTGGCCTCGGCCGCGGACGGGGCGCCCCCCGGCGGCCTGGTGGCCTCGACCCCTTGTGCGTGGGCGCGGATCTTGTCGAGCGCCGCCAGGATCGAGGCAGGCTGGCCGGTGGCGGCCGCGCCCGCCAGGTGCAGCAGGCCGGCGACGAGGCCGCTGACCTCGGCGATCCGGGTAATCTTGCGGATCTTCTCGGCTGCCTCGGCAGTCAGGGCGATCACGACCTTCTGCGACTTCCCGAGCGACTTCACGGTGCGGGTGGCGGCGTCGGCGTACAGGCCGTTGGCGCGCTGGCGCAGGATGACCTCGTCTTCGAACAGGGCGCGTGCGGCGGCCTGCACGTGTTCCGGCACCGTCGCGCCTTCGTAGGCGCGGATGTCGCGCATGATGCGCTCGTGCAGCTGGTCGGCGCAGGCCGATAGCTGGTCGGCCAGTTCCACCACCTGGCTTGCGCTGGCCAGGCCGCCCTGGCCGGTATTGTCGGCGACGCCGGCCGGCGCGGGAACCGCCCCGGCTGCCGCGGCTTCCTCATCTTTCGGCGCCTGTGCACCGGCTGCCTTCGTCTCGCTTGCCATACCGCCTCCGCAGAAATCAGTCGCCGGACAGGTTCTCGCGGATCATCCGCAAGTCCCGCCCGTAATTGCCCAACATGCGCCGCACGTCGGCCTCGGACAGCCGGTGCAGGTTCTCGCGCAGCTTCTGGTGCCCGAGCGCGACTTTCGTCAGGCCCTGCAGCGCCAGGTCGTAGCGGCGGTCGATCAGCTTGTATTCGCTCGACTTGTTCATGTAGTGGACCTTGGCCAGGGTAACGAGCATGCGGTCGCTGCTTTTGTTGTTGAACGGCAGCTCGACGTCGAAGATTCCCAGCACGGTCTTCTTCTCATTCTCGTTGGTCTTGTAGTAGAGGCGGGTGAGCGAGATCATGGCTTCCAGCAGGGTCTGCACATCGGCGTCGCCGTCGCGCACCATGGTTTCCACGCTGCGGTTCTGGTAGCCCGAGGCGATGACACGCGTGAGCAGGCGCGTCAGCCCCGTGTAGGCGGCGATGTGGCGTTGCTGCAGCCCGGAATCGGTATTTGCCTTCAGGCCGTTGCCGAGGTCGTCGATGCGCTCGGACAAGTCGTAGCGGGTATCGCCGGCCAGCAGGCTCAGCGTCTGCATGTAGAGCACGACGGCTTTCTGCACGCTGACGAAGTCGTCGTAGACGGCGCGCCGCTTGGCGTCGTTCTCGCGCGCCAGCTTGTCGGCGCCGGCGGGCAGGTAGGGCTGCTCGCGTTCGTAGGTGTCGCGGTAGCGCCGCGACAGTTCGGCATAGCCGCCCAGGCGCGCCGAAGCGTCGGCGAATTCGCGCACTTCGGTCAGGCTGACCGGGCCGCCCGTGCTTGCGCAGCCGCCCAGCAGCAGGCCGGCGCCCAGCAGGGCAAGCGCGGCAAGGTGACGAAACATCTTCATGGGCTCTCCTCTGGGCGGCGAAGATGCCGGCCGGAAAGTCCCCATTCTGGCAAACGCCGCCCGAAGTGGCGTTGCAGTTGGTCAACTCAAGCGAGCTTCCCGAGGTCGAAGTGTGGGTTTTCGATGATGCCGAAGAGGTTACCGTAGGGATCGCGCACGGTAGCGACCTTGATGCCCTCGCCGACCTCCTCGACCGGAGATTCGACCGTCGCGCCCAGCCCCACCAGGCGCACCAGCTCGGCCTGGGCGTCGGGCGTGCCCCAGTAGGCGGTCGCGCCGGCCGTGCCGGGCACGCCGTCGGGCACCAGGCCCAGTTCGAAGCCGCCGACCTCGAAGCCGACGTAGAAGGGCTGGTCGAAGTACGGCGCCCGGTCGAGCACGCGCCGGTACCATTCGGTCGCTTCGTCCAGCGCGGTGACGGGATAGATGACGGTGCGCAGTCCCTGGATCATGGCAGTCTCCTTATTGTTAAGGAAGCAATGGTGCCACCAAGGACCGGGGGCTGTCCAGCTCCCCGGCTACAAGGGCTGGCCCGCCAGTTCGCCGCGCCAGGCCAGGCCTTGCAGGGTGTCGCCGCGCGGGGTGTACTCGCAGCCGACCCAGCCGTCGTAGCCGAGCTCGTCGAGCAGGCGGAACAGGTAGGGGTAGTTGATCTCGCCCGTGCCCGGCTCGTGGCGGCCCGGCACGTCGGCCAGCTGGATGTGGCGGATCAGCGGCAGCAGGGCGCGCAGGCTGTCGGCCAGGTCGCCCTCCATGCGCTGCATGTGGTAGATGTCGAATTGCAGGAAGAGGTTGTCGGCGCCGCATTCGGCGATGATGGCCTCGGCCTGGCGCGAACCGGTGAGGAAGTAGCCGGGCAGGTCGCGGTCGTTGATCGGTTCGATCAGCAGGCGGATGTCCTGTTCCTTGAGCCTGGCGGCGGCAAAGCGCAGGTTGGCGACATAGGTCGCGTGCGCGCGCTCATGGGGCACGTTGGGCGGGATCCTGCCGGCCATGCAATGCAACTGCTTCACGCCGAGTTCGTCCGCGTAATCGAGCGCGAGCTCGACGCTGTCCTGGAATTCCCCGATGCGGCGCGGGTCGCAGGCCATGCCGCGGTCGCCGGCCGCCCAGTCGCCGGCCGGGAAGTTGTGCAGGACGAGCTCCAGGTTGTAGCGCGCCAGCCGTCCGGCGATCCACTCCGGTTCGCAGGCGTAGGGGAACTGGAATTCGACCGCGTCGAAGCCCGCGTCGCGCGCCGCCGCGAAGCGGTCGAGGAAGCTGAGCTGCGGGAACAGCGTGCTCAGGTTGGCGGCGAATTTCGGCATGGGGTATCTCGCATGTTGACAGCCCGCTATCGTAGCATTCGCGTGGCGAAGCTGCCGGAGACGGTCAATCGTGCGTGGGTTCGGAGGGATCCGCCGGTAGCTACGCAGGAAACGATAAGCAGGCGCAGGTGCTGCAGACGTTGACACGACGCCGGCTTCACGCGTGGGCACGGGGCGCCCACCCTACGATCCTCGATGTCAACAATAAAAAAGGACAGGCCGGCAGACCGGTCTGTCCTTTCGTCTTAGCCAAGCCAGCCTGGCTTAGCGGTCGCGCCCGCCCTGGCGTGGCGCCGCGCCGCTGCGCGGGCCGCGGTTGCCGTTGGCCGAGCGGTTGCCGCCGCCGTTGCCGGCAGGACGCGCGCCATTGCCGCCGCCCGCCGGACGGCCGCCCGCACCGGCACCGGCAGCAGCGCTGCGCTGACCCTGGCCCTGGCCCTGGCCGCCGCGGTTGCCGCCTGGACGGCCGCCGCGGTTGGCGTGGCCCGGCGCGCCGCTGCGCAGCTGGATCGGCTGCGGCTTGGCGTTCATGTCCGGCTCGAAGCCCGGGATCACGTGACGCGGCAGGGTCTGCTTGATCAGCTTCTCGATGTCCTTCAGCATCTGGTGCTCGTCGACGCAGACCAGCGAGACCGCTTCGCCGGTGGCGCCGGCGCGGCCGGTGCGGCCGATGCGGTGCACATAGTCTTCCGGCACGTTCGGCAGGTCATAGTTGACCACGTGCGGCAGCTGGTCGATGTCGATGCCGCGCGCCGCGATGTCGGTCGCGACCAGCACCTGCAGGCTGCCGTCCTTGAATTCGGACAGGGCCTTGGTGCGTGCCGACTGGCTCTTGTTGCCGTGGATCGCCATCGCGCCGATGCCGTCCTTGCCCAGCTGTTCGACCAGCTTGTTGGCGCCGTGCTTGGTGCGGGTGAAGACCAGCACCTGGTGCCAGCTGTTTTCCTTGATCAGGTGCGACAGCATCGGGTGCTTCTTGTCGCGGTCGACCGGGTGGATCTTTTGCGCGATCACTTCCACCGTCGAATTGCGGCGCGCCACTTCGATCGAGGCCGGGTTGTCCAGCAGGCGGTCGGCGAGGGCCTTGATGTCGTCCGAGAAGGTGGCCGAGAACAGCAGGTTCTGGCGCTTCGGCGGCAGCAGGGCCAGCACTTTGCGGATGTCGTGGATGAAGCCCATGTCGAGCATGCGGTCGGCTTCGTCCAGCACCAGGATCTCGATCTTCGAGAGGTCGACCGTGCCCTGGCCCGCGTGGTCGAGCAGGCGGCCCGGGGTCGCGACCAGGATGTCGACGCCCTGCTTGAGCAGCTTGATCTGCGGGTTGATGCCGACGCCGCCGAAGATCACGGCCGAGTTCAGGTTGGTGTACTGGCCGTACAGGCGCACGCTTTCCTCGACCTGGGCCGCCAGTTCGCGGGTCGGGGCCAGGATCAGGGCGCGGATGGCGCGCGGCGCGCTCTTGTTGCGCAGCGTGCTGCCGACCTTGTCGGTCGACAGGCGCTGCAGCAGCGGCAGGGTGAAGCCGGCGGTCTTGCCGGTGCCGGTCTGGGCGCCGGCGAGCAGGTCGCCGCCGCCGAGCACGGCGGGGATGGCCTGGGCCTGGATCGGGGTCGGCGTGGTATAGCCTTGCTCAGTAACTGCGCGAACAATAGCGTCGGACAAGCCGAGGGTAGCAAATGACATAGATTCTCTGGTGAAGTTGATTCCGCCGCCGGCGCAAGCGGCGCCAGGATCGGATGGGGCAGTCGATGCCGACAGCGCGCGTCGAGCGCATACCGTCAGGGATCACGACTGATTATAGTGAATTTGTTGCGCTGTGGAAATAACAATGCGGAAGGCCGCCGACATGCGGTCCGGCCGACAATCCGCTATTTTACGCGAAGTCGCAATTACGCGAACGGGACCATCAGCGGCACCATCTGCGCGAACACCTTCGGGCCGGCGGCAATGATGTCGCCCTTGTTCAGGTATTCCGACTCGCCGTTGAACTCGCCGACGATGCCGCCAGCTTCGGTCACCAGCAGCGAACCTGCGGCGATATCCCAGATTTTCAAGCCCTTTTCGAAATAACCGTCGACGCGGCCGGCGGCCACGTTGGCCAGTTCCAGCGCGGCCGAGCCGGCGCTGCGCACGCCGTGGCAGCGCGAGGCGACCACTTCGTACATGCGCAGGTATTCCGCCAGCGCGCGCGGGTCCGGACCATGGCCGGCCGACAGCAGGGCCTTGCCGATGCGGTCGTGGTTGCGCACGCGGATGCGCTTGTCGTTCAGGTAGGCGCCGGCGCCCTTGGTGGCGGTGAACAGGTCGTTGCGGACCGGGTCGTAGACCAGGGCCTGGGTGATCACGCCGCGCTGCTGCAGCGCGATCGAGATGCAGTAGTTCGGGTAGCCGTGCAGGAAGTTGGTGGTGCCGTCGAGCGGATCGATGATCCACACGTACTCGCTCTCGTCGTTCAGGTTGCGCGAGGCGCCCGACTCTTCGGCCAGGATGGCGTGGTCGGGATAGGCCTTCAGCAGGGTCTCGACGATGGCCTGCTCGGAAGCCTGGTCGACGTCGGTGACGAAATCGTTATGTTGTTTTTCCGAGACGGTGATACGGTCGAGGTCGAAAGACGCGCGGTTGATGACGGTGGCGGCGCGGCGTGCGGCCTTGATGGCCGTGTTGAGCATTGGGTGCATGGAGGCTTTTTCCGTAATTAAATGCTGACGCCCACGCGCAATGGCGCCGTGAACCGTCGGAGTACAAGAGTGAATTATAAAGAGCAAAGCGGCGCCGAACCCGTTAGAATTCCGGCCCTTGATGCCGAAAACCCAATGTTCGTCGCCGCGCGATGACGCTATTCTAAATGAACCCGCCTGATTCCGACATCTCTCTTTTCAAACGCCTGCGCTTCGTGCTGGTCGAGACTAGCCGCGCCGGCAACATCGGCTCGGTCGCCCGGGCCATGAAGACGATGGGTTTTTCCGACCTGGTGCTGGTTGCGCCGCGTTGCGAGAATCCCCTGAACGACGCGGAAGCGGTGGCTTTCGCCAGCGGCGCGACCGACGTGCTTGCCGGCGCGCGCATCGTCGGCAGCATCGGCGAAGCGCTTGAGGGCTGCAATTTCGCGGCGGCGGTGTCGGCGCGCCTGCGCGAGTTTTCCCCGCCGGTGTGGACGCCGCGCGCCTTCTCCACCCATTGTGCGGGGCAGGGCGAACTGTACCCGGCCCTGATCCTCGGCAACGAGCGGGTCGGCCTGCCCAACGAGATCGTCGAGGGGTGCAATGTGCTGATCAACATCCCGGCGAATCCCGCGTATTCCTCGCTGAACCTGTCGCAGGCGGCCCAGGTGCTGGCCTACGAGTGCCGCATGGCGGCCGTCGGCGACGAGGTCGACAGCCGCGGCGTCGGCTTCCAGGGCGATGCCGCCAGCCTGGCCCAGATCGAGGGCATGTACGCCCACCTCGAGGAAGCCCTGGTGGCGATCGGCTTCCTGAACGCGAACAACCCGAAGAAGCTGATGCCGCGCCTGAAACGCCTGTTTTCGCGCACCGGGCTCGAGACCGAGGAAGTCAACATCCTGCGCGGCATCGCGAGCCAGATCCTGAAGCGCTGACCCTCGTCCTTTGCCGCCTCAGCCACCTCGGCCGTACCTTGCGGCTTCGATGGCGGCGATGTCGATCTTGCGCATGCCCATCATCGCTTCGAAGGCGCGCCTGGCCGCCGCCTTGTCGGGGTCGGCAATGGCCTCGGTGAGGGCGCGCGGCGTGATCTGCCAGGACAGGCCCCATTTGTCCTTGCACCAGCCGCAGGCGCTTTCCTGGCCGCCGTTGCCGACGATGGCGTTCCACAGGCGGTCGGTTTCGACCTGGTCGTCGGTCGCCACCTGGAAGGAAAAGGCCTCGCTGTGGCGGAAGGCGGGGCCGCCGTTCAGGCCCAGGCAGGGGATGCCCATCACCGTGAACTCGACCGTCAGCACCGCGCCCTCCTTGCCGGAAGGGTAGTCGCCCGGTGCATGATGCACCGCCTTCACTTCGCTGTCCGGGAAGGTCGCGGCGTAGAAGCGGGCGGCGTCCAGCGCCGTGCCGTCGAACCACAGGCAAATCATGTTCTTGCTGACCATGGCGCTCTCCGAAGCGTGGGAAGCGATAGATTACCGCATCAGGCAGCGAAAGCCTGCGCAGCGCTGCCGCATCGGGCGATTCGATACCGGCCCGCCAGGACCTCGGCATCGAGCGCCGATCCAGGGGTGGATTTGTTGCTTTTTCCACATATTTTTGTGCTTAAAGCAATTATCCTCTGGATGTTGAACGCCGCGGGCGGTATGCTGTCGCCCCTCGCCGGGGCGCGGCAGGCGCCGCATGCCCGGCTCGTTCAGCAAGGAGTCCGTTGCACATGCATTGGCAAAATTTCAAACAACAATACCTGGTCCGCTTCTGGTCGCCGTTCTCGGCCGTGATCGCCGCGGGCATCCTCTCAACCTATTACTTCGGCATCACCGGCACTTTCTGGGCCGTGACGGGCGAATTCACGCGCTGGGGCGGCCACCTGCTGCAGTTCGCCGGCATGCACCCCGAGACCTGGGCCTATTTCAAGGTCATCGGCCTGCAGGGCACGCCGCTCGACCGCGTCGACGGCGTGATGATCCTCGGGATGTTCGCCGGCTGCCTGTCGGCCGCGCTCTGGGCGAACAACATCAAGCTGCGCATGCCGCAGCACCGGGTGCGCATCTTCCAGGCCGTGGTCGGCGGGATCATCGCCGGCTTCGGCGCGCGCATGGCGATGGGCTGCAACCTGGCCGCCTTCTTCACGGGCATCCCCCAGTTCTCCCTGCACGCCTGGTTCTTCGCCCTGGCCACCGCGGCCGGCTCCTGGTTCGGCGCCCGCTTCAGCATGCTGCCGGTGTTCCGCGTGCCGGTGAAGCTGCAGCGCGTGCATGCGGTGCAGCCCCTGCGCCAGCAGGAAGGCCAGGCGCGGCGCCGCTTCCGGCTGGGCATGCTGGTCTTCGTCGCCTTCGTATGCTGGGCCCTGGCCCTGACCTTCGACGCGCCCAAGCTCGGCATCGCGGCGCTGTTCGGCGTCGGCTTCGGGCTGATCATCGAGCGCGCCCAGGTCTGCTTCACCTCGGCCTTCCGCGACCTCTGGCTGACCGGACGCACCCAGATGGCCAAGGCGATCATCGTCGGCATGGCGGTCAGCACCATCGGCATCTACAGCTACGTCCAGTTGGGCGTGGCGCCGAAGATCCTGTGGGCGGGCCCGAACGCCGTCATCGGCGGCCTGCTCTTCGGCTTCGGCATCGTCCTGGCCGGCGGCTGCGAGACCGGCTGGATGTACCGCGCGGTCGAGGGCCAGGTGCATTACTGGTGGGTGGGACTGGGCAACATCGTCGGCGCGACCCTGCTTGCCGCCTGGTGGGAAGACCTGACGCCCTTCCTCGTCGACGACTTCGAGAAGGTCAACCTGCTGGCGCGCCTGGGACCCCAGGGCGGCCTGATGGCCACCTACGCCGGCCTGGCGCTGTCGATGCTGGCCGTGCTCTGGTGGGAAAAGCGCTTCTTCGCGCGCAAGCAAGCGCAGCAGGAAGCAACTCGCGTAGCGAATCAACAAAGCGCACTGGCAAAGGAAACCGCATGAGCAAGCCTGTCTACACACCCACCTACCGCCTCGACATGATGGGCGAGCCCTGCCCGTATCCGGCGATCGCCACGCTGGAGGCCTTGCCCCAGCTGCAGCCGGGCGAAATCCTCGAAGTGGTGTCGGATTGCCCGCAGTCGATCAACAATATTCCGCTCGACGCCCGCAATCACGGTTACGAAGTGCTGGAGATCGAGCAGGACGGCCCGACGATCCGCTACCTGATCCGCCGCTAGGGAGTCATTACTTCCCCAGGTTCATGGCGGGGCGGCCAGGCTTATCGATCGAGCGCGATCACCTCGTCGCCCGGCGCCGGCCTGCAGTCCGCCCCCAGCGGTTCCCAGCCGCGCCGCACGACGATGCGCTCGCGGTCGTGGCACAGCTCCACGCGCTGCGTCCCCGGCGCCTCGCGGCGCACGAAGTCGGCGATCGCGTCCGGTACGCTCACGTGCAGCGCGAGCGCATGCAGATCCTCGATCGGGTGGTCGTTCAGGTGCACCAGCGGCACGAACTGGCCGGCGAACATCAGCAGCCGGGAAGGAATCCTGACCGGGCCGGCCGTGTAGCCCTGGGCGCGCAGCCAGTCCTGGGCCGCCTGGCGCACGTCCGCGCGCGCCTCCGGGCTGGCGCCGAGACTGCCGATGCCGCCCCAGGCGCCGGCCAGCAGTTCGGCCACCCAGCCGTTGCAGTTCTGGTAGCGGGTGCCGAAGGCATAGGCGTTGGCGCTGTACTGGCCGGCCAGCAGCGACAGCGCCAGCGGCTTGTCCAGCGCCGCCCGGGCCAGCGGCGCGCTTTTATCATCGGGCAGGAACAGCAGCGCGATGTGGCCGCGCTCGGGCGCATCGGCGCCCAGCGCGAAGCCGGCCACGCCCTGGTCGAACAGGCGCGGGCGCGATTCGTCGCAGGCGTAATACAGCTGGCGCACCGCCCAGGCGCCGCCCGGGCTGTCCTTCAGGGCGATGCCGGCGTGCGAGTACAGCAGGCCGAAACGGGACAGGTCGACGCCGGCGCGGGCGATCAGGGCGACCGGCTGGCCCGAGCGCTCGAGCTCGGTCTTCACCGCGCCGGCGAAGCGCAGCACGCGGTCCTGGTCGGCCGCCGTGACCTCGCGCGGCCGCTCGCAGAAGGTGGGCAGGCCGGCCTGGGCGCCGCCGGCGGTGAACCAGGCCGACAGCGCGAGCGCGGCGGCCGCGGCGCGCAGGATCATCAGATCGCGACTTTGCGCGAGCCCAGTTCGCGGTACCAGGCGTCCTGCAGGGCCAGGAAGAAGGGACGCCCGTCGTCGGCGTAGGCGAATTCGTAGCCGTAGACACGCTCGTTGACGCGCACCAGTTCGCCCGCGTTGACGCGGCGCTCGGCCAGCGCGCGGTTCGGCACGTCGAGGTAGAACTCGCGGGTCGGGCCGGCGGCGGTGGCGCGCAGGGTCATGCGGGTGGTGTCGGTCCTGGCCGGCGCCTGGGCGACGTCGATGACGCGGTAGTCGCCCGCGGCCACGCGGTCGTCGCCGCTCGAGCTGTTACTCGATGAACCGATCGAATCGGAAATGCTGGCCGAGGAAGCCGAGCCCGCGCTCGAGGCGGCGGAAGAGGTGCTGTCGGCGTGGGCCGGCAGGGCGCAGGCGGCGGCGAAGAGGGCCAAGCTAATGGCGCGGGAGAGGGTGGTCATGGTCATGTGCGTCTTTCGTGGTCGAGCTGAATGCGCGTATGGTACAAGGCCCGGACGCCGCTGAGAAGGCGCGCCTGCGCCGCTTGTCTGTTTGTGCACACGGTGTTGTCCGCCATTGTCGATGCTGGCGGTACCCGTAGGGTGGGCGCCCCCGTGCCCACGCGTGACGCCGGCGTCGTGTTGGCGTCGACAACGCGCTGCGTCTGCTCATCGTTCACGCGTGGGCACGGGGCGCCCACCCTGCGCTTGTTTCCATGCAAATATTATTTGCACCCTGAGCCCTGGATGCAAAGCTTGTTTGCACCCATGTCATCCACGCCATCGTTTCGACGAAGCCCTCTAATCCCGGCTGTCTTGCGCGGATTCCTTTGTCGTACACTAGGAAAATAACAACAAGGATGTACCGATGGAGACTAGCCGCAGATCCTTCCTGAAGGCGGGCGCACTGGCCGCGCTCGTCCTGGCCGCCGGCGGCGGCATCTGGCGCGCCACCCAGGCGCCAGCCCCCCAGCGTTTCGTGCTCGACGGCGAGGCGCGCGCCGCGCTGGGCGCCATCGTGCCGGCGATCCTGGCCGGCGCCTTGCCGGACGATCCGGCCGCACGCAAGTCCGGCGTCGCCGCCGGCATCGAGGGCGTGCATGCGGCCATCGCCAACCTGCCCCTGCCCGTGCAGAAGGAAGTGCAGGACCTGTTCGGCCTGCTCGCGCTGGCGCCGGCGCGGCGCCTGCTGACCGGCATCTCCGGCGGCTGGGCCGATGCCCGCGAGAGCGAGGTCGCGGCCTTCCTGCAGGACTGGCGCACCCACCGTGTCGCCCTGCTGCGCACCGCCTATTCGGCGCTGCACGACCTGGTGCTGGGCGCCTGGTACGCGCAGCCGGCCAGTTGGGCGGCGATCGGCTATCCCGGCCCCCTGAAAGAACTGTCCTGAGGAGCCGACCATGAAAGAACAAGCCATGCAGGCCGGCGCCGGCATCATTCCCGATCCGGTCCGGGAAGGCATCGCGCGCGGCTGGCACATCGTCGATGCCGCGGCGCTGGAAACCGACCGCACGCTGGAGGCCGACGTCGTCATCGTCGGCAGCGGCGCCGGCGGCGGGGTGACGGCCGAGATCCTGGCGCTGGTCGGGCTGAAGGTGGCGATCGTGGAGGAGGGCGCGCTGCGTTCCTCGAGCGACTTCAAGATGCGCGAGGCCGACGCCTATCCCACGCTGTACCAGGAGTCGGCCGCGCGCCAGACGCTCGACAAGGGCATCAAGATCCTGCAGGGCCGCACCGTGGGCGGCTCGACCACCGTCAACTGGACCTCGAGCTTTCGCACGCCGACCGCCACGCTCGACTACTGGCGCGCCAACTTCGCGCTGGCCGGCTACGACATCGAAACCATGGCGCACTGGTTCGCCGTGATGGAAGGGCGCCTCAACGTGAGCGACTGGCAGGCGCCGCCGAACGAGAACAACGACCTGCTCAAGCGCGGCGCCGACAAGCTCGGCATCCCGTCCGGCTTCATCCGCCGCAACGTGCGCGGCTGCTGGAACCTCGGCTATTGCGGCATGGGCTGCCCGACCAATGCCAAGCAGTCGATGCTGGTCACCACCATTCCCTCGGCGCTCGACCATGGCGCGGTGCTGGTCACGCGCGCCCGCGCCGAACGCTTCGTGTTCCAGGGCGAGCGCGCCGACGAGCTGCTGTGCATCGCCTTGCAAGCCGACGGCGTGGCGCCCAGCGGCCGCCTGCTCCGCCTGCGCGCGAAGCATTTCGTCGTCGCCGGCGGCGCCATCAATTCGCCGGCGCTGCTGATGCGCTCGAACGCGCCCGACCCCAGGGGACTGCTCGGCAAGCGCACCTTCCTGCACCCGACCCTGATTTCGGCCGGCATCTTCCCGCAGCGCGTGGACGCCTGGGCCGGCGCGCCGCAGACCGTGTATTCCGACCACTTCCTGCAGAGCGCGCCGATCGACGGCCCGATCGGCTACAAGCTCGAGGCGCCGCCGCTGCACCCGGTGCTGCTGTCGACCACCATGAACGGCTTCGGCCGGGACCATGCCGCGATGATGCGCCAGTTCCCGCACATCCAGGGCATGCTGGCGCTTCTGCGCGACGGCTTCCACGCCGATTCGCCGGGCGGCGCGGTCCAGCTCAAGGACGGCGCGGCCGTGCTCGACTACCCGCTGAACGACTTCCTGTGGGACGGCGCGCGGCGTGCGCTGCTCACCATGGCCGAGATCCAGTTCGCCGCCGGCGCCGCCAGCGTGCGCCCGGCGCACGAGACGGCGCGCGTCTACGCCAGCTGGACCGAGGCGAAGCGCGAGATCGCCGCGCTGCCGCAGCAACTGCACCTGACGCGCGTCGCCTCGGCCCACGTGATGGGCGGCTGCGCCATGTCGGGCGACGAGCGCCTGGGCGTGACCACGCCCGACGGCCGCTACCGCGGCATCGCCAACCTGTCGGTGCACGACGGCTCGCTGTTCCCGACCTCGATCGGCGCCAACCCGCAGCTCTCGATCTACGCCATCGCGGCGCGCCTGGCCAGCGGCCTGGCGCTGGAACTGACCGGGCGGCCGGCGCCACGCCTGCCGGGGTGAGGCCATGAACGCGCGGCGCATGACCCGGCTGGTGCTGCTGGTCCAGGCGCTCGCCGCGCTGGCGATCGGCCTGGCGAGCTGGCGTTGGGGCGGGGCGGCGCCCTGGCAGGCGGCCGCGCTGGGACTGGGCAGCGTGGTGCTGGCGCGCCTCCTGATCAACATGAACAACTTCCTGCTCAGCGCCATCTTCGCCAGCCCGACGCCGGCCGAGTACCGGGTCAAGCCCGGCGCCTTCCTGCGCATGCTCGGCGCCGAGTTCCGGGCCAGCATGCTGGCCACCTCCTGGTTCATGCCGCGCGCGACCTCCTGTCTGCGCGTCTATCCGGATGCGCGCGCGGTGCCGGTCCTGCTGGTGCACGGCTACGGCTGCAACGGCGGCTACTGGGCCCTGTTCGGCCGCCGCCTGGAGCGCGAGCGCATCAGCCATGCGACCGTCGACCTGGTGCCGCTGGCCGGCGACATCGACGGCTACGTGCCGCTGGTCGAGCGCGCGGTCGAGGAGCTGCGCGCCGCCACCGGCGCCGGGCGGGTGGCGATCGTGGCGCACAGCATGGGCGGCCTGGTGGCGCGCGCCTGGATGCGCAGGCACGGCACGGCAAGGCTGGCGCGCCTGCTGACGCTCGGCACGCCGCATTTCGGCACCGGACTGGCGCGCTTCGGGCTGGGCGTGAACGCGCGCCAGATGGGGCGCCGCGGCGAGGCCGCCAGCGCCTGGCTGCGCGCGCTGGCCGACAGCGAGGGGCCGGAGCGCCGCGCCCTGGTCACCTCGATCTTCTCGCACCACGACAACATCGTCTCGCCGCAGACCTCGAGCCACTTGCCCGGCGCGCGCAACATCGCCTTCGGCGGCGTCGGCCACGTCGCGCTGGGCCTGGACGCGCGCGTGCTCGACGCCGTCGTCGCCGAGCTGGCCGGATTGAGCGCCGGCGATCCGCAGCGGGCATAATGGGGGCTGTTATGACAAGCTTCGGAGCCAAGGTGGCGGCACGCATCCACATCATCGACGACGATCACGGCGCTTTCGCCGCCATGGCGCGCCTGCTGCGCGAACGCGGCCACACGGTCAACATCGGCGAGCACGACCCCGTGCCGCCCGACCTGGTGCTGTGCGCTGCCCGCCATGCCGGCGCCGTGCTGGCCGAAGGCAGGCACGCGCCGCCGCATGTGCCGCTGGTTGTTTTGGTCGAGCGCGCCGACGGCGGCCGGCGCGACGCCTTGCTCGCCGCCGGCGCCGGCGGCTACATCGCGCTGCCGTTCGAGCCCGCCAGCTTCGCCGACGAGGTCGAGGCCTTCCTGGCGCCGGCCGCGCCTGCGCCTGCGCCCGCGGCGGCCGTGCTGCTGGTCGACGACGACGCCTTCATGCTCGAGGTGCTGGCCGACCTGGTCGAGCAGCAGGGCTGGCGCGTGCTGGCCGCGTCCTCGGGCGAACAGGCGCTGGCGATCCTCGCGCGCACGCCGGTGGCGCTGGTCGTGAGCGACCATGTCATGCCGGGCATGCGCGGCGCCGAACTGCTGGCCCGGGCACGGCGCCTGTACCCGGACACGGTGCGCATCCTGCTGTCGGGCCAGGAGGAAGAGGCCGAGATCGCCGAGGCGCTGCGCAGCGGCGCGGCCGACCGCTTCTACGCCAAGCCCTGGCGCGGCGACGCCCTGATGGCGGCGCTGCGGGAAGCGGTCGCCCTGCAGCGCACCCGCGCGCGCGTTTAGAATCCGTGTTCTAGCGTGCGCTCCTAGAATGAGGGGGACACGGAAACGAGGAAGCAATGAACAAGAAGATCGAGGACCTGGAGCAGGAAGAGGAAGACCTGGCGCGCGCGGTGCGCAGCTCGGCGCAGCAGATCTGGCAGGCGGGCCTGGGCGCCTTCGCCAAGGCCCAGCAGGAAGGCGGGCGCGAATTCACGCGCCTGGTGCGCGACGGCACCGAACTGCAGAAGCGCGCGCGCAAGGTCGAGGACGCGACCGACACGGTGGCGCGCAAGGCCGAGCGCGCGAGCCGCCGCTCGTCCGGCACCTGGGGCAAGCTGGAACAGGTGTTCGAGGAGCGCGTGGCGCGCGCCCTGGCCGCGATCGACGTGCCGGCGCGCAGCGAGATCGAAGCGCTGAACCACCGCATCGACGAGCTGGAGCGCATGCTGGCCGAACTAAGCGTCGCCAGGCCGAAGGCGGCGGCGAAGAAGCCGGCGGCGAAGAAGGCGGACAAGAAGCCGGCAAGCCGGACCAGGACAGGCGCGGCGGGCGGCGATGCGGCGTGACCGGCCCGGGCCGGCAGTGTCGCCGGGGTGGCGTTCGATGTTATGCTTGCGGGTGACACCATAAATGCCCCCTTCCATGCTACAAAAAGCTCCACGCCGTACCCGTGAACGCATCCTCGAGCTCTCGCTCAGGCTGTTCAACGAGTTCGGCGAGCCGAACATCACGACCACTGTCATTGCCGAGGAGATGAATATCTCGCCCGGCAACCTGTACTACCACTTCCGCAACAAGGACGACATCGTCAACTCGATCTTCGTCCAGTTCGAGGCCGAGATCGAGCGCATCCTCACGGTGCCGGCGGGGCGGCGCTCGAACATGGAGGACGTGTGGCTCTACCTGCACCTGATGTTCGAGCTGATCTGGCGCTACCGCTTCTTCTACCGCGACCTGAACGACCTGCTCTCGCGCAACCGCAAGCTTGAACTGCACTTCAAGGCCATCCTCGCGCACAAGATCAAGGTCGCGCGCCAGCTCTGCGAAGACCTGCGCAGCGAAGGCTCGCTCGACGCCGGCGACCAGCAGATCGGCGCGATGGCGACCAACATGGTGGTCGTCGCCACCTACTGGCTGTCCTACGAATACGTGCGCAATCCGCGCAAGTACAGCGAGCAGCAGGCGATCGCCGACGCGCTCGCGCGCGGCTGCTACCAGGTGCTGTCGATGCTCGGTCCCTACCTGCGCGGCGACACCCGGCTGCTGTTCGAGAAGCTGGCGGAGGAATACCTCAAGAAACTCCCGGAAGAGGGCCGCGACCCCGGCGCTTGAGCCACTCCCGCATGGCTGCGTCGCACCGTCTCGGCGTGCGCACGTACTGGCTTCGACGGCGCGCCTTCGCCGGCCCGATGTGCTCGAGCGCTTCAACGTAACTGGAATACATATGAAATCAATCGCCGTCTATTGCGGCGCCTCGAACGGCGCCAAGCCCATCTATGCCGACGCGGCGCGCCTCCTGGCGCGCGCGCTGGTCGAACACAACATCGCCCTGGTCTACGGCGGCGGCAAGGTCGGCCTGATGGGCGTGATCGCCGACGAGGTGCTGCGCCTGGGCGGCGAAGCGACCGGCGTCATCCCGCGCGCCCTGGTCGAGCGCGAGGTCGGCCATGCGGGCCTGACGCGCCTGTTCGTGGTCAAGGACATGCACGAGCGCAAAGCCATGATGGCCGACCTGGCCGAGGGCTTCATCGCCATGCCCGGCGGCTTCGGCACGCTCGAGGAACTGTTCGAGATGGTCACCTGGGCCCAGCTGGGCATCCACGCCAAGCCGATCGGCCTGCTGAACACCGAAGGCTTCTACGACGGCCTGGCCGCCTTCGCGCGCCACCAGGAGCAGGAAGGCTTCGTGCGTCCGGCGCACGTGGACCTGATGAACATCGATGCGGATGCCGAGGCGCTGGTCAAGCGCCTGCGTTCGCTCGCCGGCCCCGCTGCATGACGTAGGGTGGTCGGCTCCACCCGGCAGTGCGAGCCGACGCGCCGGTTGCGCCGCCCACGCGTTCGACAGTCCTGGGCAGACCGCGTTGTCTCACACAGTCGCTGAACGCGTGGGCGGCGCACGCGCTGCGTCAATGTCGAGACCAGGGCGGAGCCGACCACCCTACGCGTCATTCCGCCAGCGCAGCCGCCTGCTGCTCCTGCGCCAGCGCCAGGCTCCCGCAGCACCCCGGCCGCGCCACGTGCAGCGCAACCATCCGTGCGATCTCGGCGCCCGGCACCGGCTTGCTGAACAGGTAGCCCTGCATCTCGTCGCACTCGTTCTCGCGCAGGAAGCGGCACTGCTGCTCGGTCTCCACGCCTTCGGCGATCACCTTCAGGTTCAGCTTGTGGCCGAGCGAGATCACCGCCATCGCGATCGCCTGGTCGTCCGGGTTGTCCGCCAGTTCGCTGACAAAGCTCTTGTCGATCTTCAGGCGGCTGATCGGGAAGCTCTTCAGCGCCGACAGGCTCGAATAGCCGGTGCCGAAGTCGTCGATCGACAGCGACACGCCCATCGCCTTCAGCTCGCGCATGGTCGCGACCGACTTCTGCAGGTCGCGCATGAGGAGGCTCTCGGTCACTTCCAGTTCCAGCAGCGCCGGCGGCAGGCCTGAATCGACCAGCGCGGCGGCGACCCGGTCGACCAGGCGCGCCTCCTCGAACTGGCGCGCCGAGACGTTGACCGAGACCGCGATCGGCCCCAGCCCGGCCTCGCGCCAGGCCTGGGCCTGGCGGCAGGCGCTGCGCACCACCCATTCGCCGATCGGGACGATCAGGCCGCTTTCCTCGGCCAGGCCGATGAAGCGCTGCGGCGGCACCACGCCATGTTCCGGGTGGCGCCAGCGGATCAGCGCCTCGACGCCGAAGATGCGGCCGCTTTTCAAGTCGAGCTTCGGCTGGTAGAGCAGGTGGAAGCTGTTCTCGCCCGCGCCGTCGACGGTGGCCTGCACCGCCTGCCGCAGGCCGTCGAGCAGCACCAGCTTTTCCTCGACGCTGGCGTTCATCTCGCGCGCGTAGAACTGGAAGTTGTTGCTGCCCAGGTCCTTGGCGCGGTACATCGCGGCGTCGGCGTTCATCAGCAGGGCGCTGGCGTCCATCCCGTCGCGCGGGTACATCACCACGCCCATGCTGCAGCTGACCTGGACCGCCTGGCCGGCCACCTGCACCGGCTCGGTGACGGCGACCCGGATTTTTTCCAGCAGCGGCGCCAGCGCCGCCGGGTCGGTGCCCTGGTCGGGCAGCAGGATGACGAATTCGTCGCCGCCGAAGCGCGCCAGGGTGTCGTTGCGGCGCAGGCAGGCGACCATGCGGCGGCTGACCACCTTCAGCAGCTCGTCGCCGGCCTTGTGGCCGAGGCCGTCGTTGACCAGCTTGAAGCCGTCGAGGTCGACGAAGGCCAGGGCCACGCCCTCGCCGTTGCGCGCGGCGTTCCTGATCGCCTGGTCGATCCGGTCGTGCATCAGGTTGCGGTTCGGCAGGCCGGTCAGCTCGTCGTGGTGCGCCATGTGGAAGATGCGCTCCTCGGCCAGCTTGCGCTCGGTGATGTCGCGCACGATCGCCACCACGCCGTCCTCGACCGCCACCACCTGGCGGTGCAGCCAGCGTCCCTGGGCGGTCGGCGCGTGCGCCCGCCATTCGCCTTCGCGCGGCTGGCCGTCGGTCGCCACCAGCGTCAGGTCCTCGAAGATGCCGTTGGCGCGGAAGTGGGGCAGCAACTCGCACAGGCGCTGGCCGCGCAGCGCCTCGTTGCCCATGCCGAAGATGGCTTCGGCGGCCGAGTTGGCGGCTTCGATCTCGAAGTCGAGCACCGCGCCGCGCAGGTCGCGCACGCTGCGCATCACGACGAAGGCGTCGAGGCTGCCCTCGGAGGCGGCGGCGTAGGTCTCCTGGGCGCGGCGCGCGCGGCGGCGCGCCTTGGCCAGCTGCCAGGACCACACCGAGACCACCGCGGCCACCGCCAGCAGCAGGGCGCTGGCGGCGGCGGCCCCCAGCAGGCGGGTGCGGCGCTGGCGCTCGAAGGACGCGAACTGCTCGCCGCGCGCCAGGCCGACCACCACCGCCAGCGGAAAGCCGTGCAGGCGGCGCACGCTGGTGTAGCGCGCCAGGCCGTCGGGCGCGCTGCGGCGCAGCGTGACCGCTTCCTGCGCCGCGCGGCCCAGCTCGATGCGCTGGCCCCAGCTGACCTGGTCGCCGATGCGCAGCGCGCGCATCACGCCGTCGGTACCGGCCAGGCCCAGCAGTCCGTGCGCGCCGTCGCGCGCATGTTCGTAGGCGCTGGTGAAATAGCTCGGATCGACCTCGACGATGGCGATGCCGGCGAAGCGGCCGTCGGCGTCGTTGATGCGGCGCGTGAAGTGCAGGTGCGGCTCGGCCTTGGCGGCGTCGCCGACGGTGGCGCCGACGAAGGGCTGGCCGTCGTCGTTGGCGCGGTGGTAGAGAAAATAGGCGGCGTTCGAGACGTCGAGCGCGCCGACGTCCGTGCTTTCTTTCCCACCCTCGTACGCGCCTGCGTCGGGATTCCTGGCGACCACGCGCCCGCGGCTGTCGGCGATCGCGACCACGAACACCAGGCCGGGCGGCAACAGGCCCTGTTCGCGCAGGGCGGGCAGGGCGCCCTGCGCGCCGTTCAGCTCGACGGCGTACTTGAGCACCTTCAGGGACTGGTCGATGCCGTTCAGGCTGCGCGCCATCTGCGCCTCGTAGGTGTCGAGGCGTTCGCGCGTGGCGGCTTCGGCGGCGACGCCCGCGGCCCGCCGTTCCGAGTCGATCGACTGCAGCGTCAGCGGCCACAGCAGGGCGACCAGCAGCAGCGCGAACAGGGGCAGGGCGATGTAGGTCTCGAGTCCGCGCCCGAGCCAGCGCAGCAGGCGGTTGCGGCGCGGCGGTGCCGGTGTCTTCATGGCGTTCTTCATTGCAGCAGCAGCACCGGGCGCACGCTGGGGTCGAGCGCCTCGCGTTCGATGTAGCCGATCAGTTCGGGGTCCTCGGCGACGGCGCGGCGCACGGCGGCGCTGCCCTGCAGTTCGCGTGGCGGCTGGCCGCGGCCGGTGAACACCATCTTCGACCAGTGCGCCTTGAGCAGGGCCGGGGTCTTGCCGGCGACGCGCAGGTAGAACTGCCTGCGCTCGTCGGAACCCAGCGCCTGGTCGACGGCGGTGGCGATCGCGCCGCCGGGAAAGCGTGCGCTCTGGCCGAGGAAGATCGCGGCCACCTGCGCCGGCGCGAGCGCCTCGACGGCGCTGCGGGCGGAGACGATCACCACCAGGTCGGCGGCCTGGCATGTCGTGCAGGCCAGCGCGAGCAGCGCGGCGGCGAGCAGGCCTGGAAGGGAAATGCGGGAGATGCGCATGGCCGCCTCAGAACACGAAGTCGAGCGTGGCGCTGGTGACCTGCGCCGTGCGGCCGGAGCGGAATCCCGGTCCCAGGTTCATCATCGTGCCGCGCGAGCCGGCGCGCGGGGTCACGCGGTCGAACTGCAGCTTGAGGGCGACGTTCTGCCCGGCGTCCCAGCGCAGGCCGAGGGTCGAGGTCGATTGCGAGGGAATCGCGCGCAGCATGGCGCCGACGCTGGCGTTCAGGAGCGCGCCGGCCTGGGCCATGGACGGCGACAGGCGGTCCAGTGCCAGCGCATGCGGGCCGGCCGGCGGCTTGCCCCAGGTTCGGGCATAGCCGAGGTAGGGCGTGAACGCGCCGTGACGGTAGCCGGCGCTCGCGTAGGCCGAATCGGAGGCGCCGAGGTAGGCGTCGACCGCGTAGTGGCCGGCTTCGCCCAATACGAACCACTGCCCCGGATCGTAGTTCAGGCCGATGCTGGTGCCGGTGGCGCGCTTGTGCTCCACGGCCAGGCTGTCGGCGAGCGCCTGGCCTGGCGGCCCGAAGGCGCGCAGGCCGGCGAACAGCTCGGGGAACAGGGTGATCGTCAGGCGCGTGGTGATGAAGGAAGCGCGCACGCTCAGGTCGCCGCGCTCGATCGTCTGCGACAGGCCGGCGATGCCGCTGCCGCGCAGGTGCGCGCCGGCGAAGAGCGGCACGGTGGTGCGGCCGGCGAAGACCTGGGTGGTGCCGCGCACGGCGTCGCCGTCCCAGCGCCAGGTTAGGTCGGCGCCGTCGCTGTTCGACAGCGGAATCGCGCCGTAGAGCTCGACCGGTGTGCGCACCCAGGGATAGGCGTAGCCCACCTTGCGGTAGTCGGCGGCGACGAACACCGGCAGCGCGATGCGGCCGAAGCGCAGCGCCAGCTCGGGCGTGGCCTGGTATTTCAGGTTGGCCCATTCGACCCGCGGCCGGTAGCTGTAGTCGAGGTGCTGCTCGCTCACCACCTGCAGCACCCCCGACCAGCGCGGCCCGAGCCGCAGGTCGGCCTGGAGCCCGAGCTTGCTGTCGACCTGCGGGCTCCAGTCGTGCGAACGGCCGGCTCCGCTGGCCTTCATCGCCGACGAGCTGTAGTCGGCATGGCGCTCGCTGGAATGGGCGGCGCCGAAGGTCCCGAAGCCGGACAGCTGCCAGCCGGGCGCGGTGTCGCCGGCGGCGACGGTGCCGCTCGTTCCCAGGACCAGCAGAAGGACGGGCAGGGCCGCGCGCAGGCAAGCGCGCAAGGCCTTGCCGGGAATAAGGTACGGATACATGGTGTCAAAATCGTCAGGAAAGTCCTCGCGGCCACGCCGGCGGTGGAGGAGGCGATGCGGTGTCGCCGGCCGACAGAAGTCGTGCGCCAGGCCGGAAGCGACTTTAGCGAACGGTCCATTGAAAGTCGATGAATTTACGTGAGGAAACCAAGAGGGCTTCCTCTAGCGTTGCGTGTTGGCAACGAGTGTTATATTTGATGCATCCTGGCGCCGCCGGGCCCGGCCGCGTGTTCAAGATGCGCCCCCGCTACCCGGCGCGCATCGCCAGGTTGCGCATTAGCAGGTATGATGGCGAGGTTGGCTGTCATCCCGACAAGCTTTTTGCCGATTCCGATCACGAACCGATGCGCCGCTGGATCCTCATCATGCTGTTGCTGGTCTATCCCTTCCAGGTTGCCCTGGCGGTGGCCGACCGTTGCTGCGTGACGACCCCGGCCGGGGTTACCCACCACGTCGTCGCCGGCAAGGACGGGCTCACCGCCCAGCCGGCCTTCGTGGTCGACGAGGGCGCCTCCCTGCTGGCCGATCCGCACTGCGCGGCCTGCACCCTCGGGCACAGCGTCGGCCTTCCTTCCGAAGCACCGGCCTTTCCCGGCAGCGAGCCCCAGTCCGGCGCCGCCGCCGCCGCATCCGCCATCCTGGCGCCGCCTCCGCCGGCGCGTCCCGAACGCCCAAAGTGGCCTGCCGCGCTTAGCTAGCGCGCGCAGTCCTTCCGTTCGCGGGCCCGCGCGGCCCGCTTCCCACCTGCGCGCCTGAACGATCTTCAATTCAGGAGCAAAACATGAGCATTCACCACAGGCGGCTGTCCGTCCTGCTGGTCGTGTCGGCATTGGCGTGCGGCGGCGGTTCGGCCGCTGCGCCCCTGCACGGCGCGCCGGCCGGCGCAGCCACACCCATCGACCTCCCGGCGGCGATCCGGCTCGCGCTGGAGCAGCCGCGCCTGCGCGCGGCCGGCCACGAGGCGGCTGCATTCGATGCCGCCGTCGACCAGGCGGGACGCTATCCGAACCCGACCCTGGAATACCTGCGCGAAGGCGAACAGGCCGGCGCCAGGACCACCACCATCCAGATCAACCAGCCGATCGAACTGGGCGGCAAGCGCCGCGCCAGGATGGCGCTGGCCGAGGGCGAGGCCGCGCTCGCCCGCAGCGACCTGGCCGCCCTGCGCCAGGAGGTGCGCGCCGAGGTCGTCGCCGCCTTCCACGGCGCGCTGGTGGCGCGCGAGCGCCAGGAACTGGCCACCCAGTTGGCCGCGCTGGCCGAGCGCAGCGTCGACGTCGCCGCGCGCCAGGTCGCGGCCGGCAAGGTGCCGCCGATCGACGCCACCCGCGCGCGCCTGGCGGCGCTGGAAGCCAGGACCGAACTGAACGCGGCCGGCGCCGAACTGGCGCTGGCCCGCACCCGGCTCGGCGCCCTGCTCGGCAGGCCGGGCGATTCGCTGGAACTCGCCGCGCAGCCGGACGCGCCGCTGCCCCGGCTGGCGCCCTTGCCGGTGCTGCTGGCCAGGGCCGCCGAGGCGGCGCCGGTGCGGCGCGCACGCGCCGCCCTGGCCGCGCAGGATGGCCAGGTCCAGGTCGAGCGCGCGGCGCGGATTCCCGATGTGACGCTGTCGGTCGGCAGCCAGCGCGCGGATGAGATCGGGCGCCGCCAGGCCGTGCTCGGGCTGTCGGTGCCGCTGCCGCTGTTCGACCGCAACAGCGGCCGGCTGGGCGCCGCCCTGCGCCGCACCGACAAGGCGCGCGAGGAGCTGGCCGCGGCCGAAACCGCCACCGTGGCGGCACTGACGGCCGCCCACGTCCGCTTCCAGGCCGCCAGCCGGGAAGCCGCGCTGCTGCGCGAGGAAGCGATTCCCGACGCCAGGGCCAGCCATGCGCTGACCCTGAAGGGCTTCGAGCACGGCAAGTTCGCCTTGCTGGACGTGCTCGACGCCCAGCGCACGCTGGCCCAGGTCCAGGCGCGCCAGTGGAACGCGCTGCTGGCCGCCTGGCAGGCCTATGCCGACATCGAGCGCCTGGCCGGCGCCGCCACCGACAACGCGCAAACGAACCAGACAGACGATTGAGAAGACCATGAACAGGAAACAGCTTATCTGGATCGCGCTGATGTGCGCGATCGCCGCCATCCTTGCCGCGCTGCTGCTGTGGCGCCAGCCGGCCGCGCCCGCGCGCGTGGAGGGGGACGGTCATGCCGCCCACGCGGACTCGCACGGCCACGACGACCGCCATCCCGAACAACCGCAGGCCGGCGCCGGCCAGGACGAGGACATCGCGATGAGCGCGGCCCAGCTGCGCGCCAACGGCATCGCGCTCGACCGGGCGGGGCCCGCGCGCATCCGCGAACACCTGCACTTGCCGGCCCAGGTCAAGGTGAATGCCGAGCGCAGCGTGGCGCTGGCCGCACCGGCGCCGGGCATCGTCGAGTCGGTGCCGGTGTCGGTCGGCAGCACGGTGAAAAAGGGCCAGGCCCTGGCCGTGGTGCGCAGCCCGGCGGTCGCCGGCTGGCGCGCCGACCATGCCGGCGCGCGTTCGCGGCTGGCGCTGGCGCGTAGCGTCTACGAGCGCGAGCGCAGCCTGTGGGAGCAGGGGATTTCCGCGCGCCAGGACATGGAGGCCGCCCAGGCCGCGCTGAAGGACGCCGAGATCGCCGCCGCCGCGGCGGGGCAGCGCCTGGCGGCGCTCGGCATCGCGCCGCACGACGGGGTATCGAGCAGCGTCGCCGTGCGCGCGCCTTTCGACGGCGTGGTGGTGGACAAGCCGGCCGTCGCCGGCCAGTCGGTCGCCGAGACCGCGGCGCTGCTGACGGTGGCGGACCTGTCCCAGGTCTGGATCGAGGCCGCGGTGCCGGGCCCCAGCCTGGCCCAGGTCACGCCGGGCATGCCCGCCGTGATCACCATCGCGGCCGGGTCCGGCGAGCTGGCCGGCAGCGTCTCCTTTGTCGGGCCGGTGCTGGGTGAAGCCACGCGCATGGCCACGGCCCGGGTGACGCTGCCCAATCCCGGCCTGCGCCTGCGCCCCGGCATGCTGGCCACGGTCGACATCCTGGGCGAGGAGGCCCAGGTGCCGGTGACGGTCGCCAGCGACGCGATCCAGACGATCCACGAGCGCAACGTGGTGTTCGTGCGCACCGCGGGCGGTTTTCGTGCCCAGCAGGTCACGCCCGGGCGCACGGACGGCAAGCGCACCGAGATCGTCAAGGGCCTCGACGCCGGAACGGCGTACGCGAGCAGCGGCGGTTTCCTCCTGAAGGCGGAGCTCGGCAAGGGCGAAGCCGAGCACGCGCACTGAAGGAGCCGCCATGTTCGACCGACTCATTGCCTTCGTCATCGCCCGCCGCTGGCTGGTGATCTTCGCCTTCCTCTGCCTGGGCGGCCTGGGCGTCCACAGCTACGGGCGCCTGCCGATCGACGCCGTGCCCGACATCACCAACGTCCAGGTGCAGGTCAACACCGCCGCGCCGGGCTATTCGCCGCTCGAAGTCGAGCAGCGCATCACCTTCCCGATCGAGACCGTGATGAACGGCCTGCCGGGCCTGGAGCAGACCCGCTCGCTGTCGAAGTACGGGCTGTCCCAGGTCACCGTGGTGTTCAAGGACGGCACCGACATCTGGTTCGCGCGCCAGCTGGTAAGCGAGCGCCTGCAGGGCGCCCGCGCCGCGCTGCCCGAAAACGTGGAGCCGGCCATGGGGCCGACCGCCACCGGCCTGGGCGAGATCTTCTACTGGACCGTGGAAGCGAAGGAGGGCGCGCGCAAGCCCGACGGCACGCCCTACACGCCGATGGACCTGCGCGAGATCCAGGACTGGATCGTGGCGCCCCAGCTGCGCGGCGTGCCCGGCGTGACCGAGGTGAACACCATCGGCGGCTACCTGAAGGAATACCTGGTGGCGCCCGACATGGACCGGCTGGCGGCGCATGGTCTGTCGCTGGACGTGCTGGTCAAGGCGATCGACCGCAACAACGCCAATGCCGGCGCCGGCTACATCGAGCGCGGCGGCGAGCAGTTCGTGGTGCGCACTCCCGGCCAGGTGAAGTCGCTGGAAGAGATCCGCAACATCGTGCTCGACGTGGCCGGGGGCGCCCCGGTTCGCGTGCGCGACGTCGCCGAGGTCGAGCTCGGGCGCGAGCTGCGCACCGGCGCGGCCACCGAGAACGGCCGCGAAGTCGTGCTCGGCGCGGTCTTCATGCTGATCGGCGAGAACAGCCGCGCGGTGGCGGAGAGCGCGCGCAACAAGCTGGCGCAGGTGAACCGCTCGCTGCCGCCCGGCGTGCACGCGCTGCCGGTCTACGACCGTTCGGTGCTGGTCAACAAGGCGATCACCACCGTGCGCACCAACCTGGTCGAGGGCGCGCTGCTGGTGGTGGCCATCCTGTTCCTGTTCCTGGGTAACCTGCGCGCGGCCCTGATCACGGCGCTGGTGATTCCGCTCACGATGCTGATGGTCTTCACCGGCATGGTCGAGGCCGGGGTCAGCGCCAACCTGATGAGCCTGGGCGCGCTCGACTTCGGCATCATCGTCGACGGCGCCGTCGTCATCGTCGAGAACTGCATCCGCCGCCTCGGACTGGCCCAGGCCGCGGCCGGCCGCACCCTCACGCGCGAGGAGCGTTTCGCCGAGGTGGCGCTGGCGGCGGCCGAGGCGCGCCGGCCGCTGCTGTTCGGCCAGCTGATCATCATGACGGTCTACCTGCCGATCTTCGCGCTGTCGGGCATCGAGGGCCGCATGTTCCATCCGATGGCGATCACGGTGGTGCTGGCGCTGGCGGCGGCGATGATCCTGTCGGTCACCTTCGTGCCGGCGGCGGTGGCGCTGTTCGTCACGAAAGCCGTGCCCGAGCACGAGAACCGGCTGATGGACCGCGCGCGCGCCATCTATCGGCGCCTGCTCGACCGGGTGCTGCGCAACCGTCCTGTGGCGCTGGGCTTCGCCGTGCTCAGCGTCCTGCTGAGTCTCGTGCTGGCGACCCGGCTGGGGACGGAGTTCGCACCCAATCTGGACGAGGGCGACATCGCGGTGCTGACGGTGCGCATTCCGGGCACCAGCCTGTCGCAGTCGGTGGCGATGCAGCAGCGCCTGGAAGCCGCGCTATTGAAGGAGTTTCCCGAGATCGAGCGCATGTTCGCCCGCGTCGGCACCTCGGAGGTGGCGACCGACCCTATGCCGCCGAACGCGGCCGACAGCTACATCATGCTGCGCCCGCGCAGCCAGTGGCCGACACCGCGCAAGACGCATGCCGAACTGGTGCAGGCCATCACCGAGGCGGCGCAGCGCGTACCGGGCAACAGCTACGAGTTCTCGCAGCCGATCCAGCTGCGCTTCAACGAATTGATCTCGGGCGTGCGCAGCGACGTCGCGGTCAAGGTGTTCGGCGACGACACCGAGGCCATGCTGGCCACCGCCCAGCAGGTCGCGCGCGTGTTCGGCAAGGTCGCGGGCGCGGCGGAGGTGAAGGTCGAGCAGCTGGAGGGGCTGCCGGCGCTGACGCTGAACGTGGACCGCATCAAGGCCGCGCGCTATGGCCTGAACGTGGCCGACGTCCAGGAAGCCTTCGGCACCCTGGTCGGGGGGCGCGACGTCGGGATGGTGTTCGAGGGCGACCGCCGCTTCGCGATCACGGTGCGCCTGCCCGAGGGCCTGCGCAACGACGTCGACAGCCTGCGCCAGCTGCCGATCGCCCTGCCGGCCGAGGACGGGCGCGCCGCCAGCATCCCGCTGTCGGAGATCGCGACCCTGTCCTTCGTGCCCGAGGCCAACCAGATCAGCCGCGAGAACGGCAAGCGGCGCGTGGTGGTCACCGCCAACGTGCGCGGACGCGACCTCGGCTCTTTTGTCGCCGATCTGGAGCGCGAGCTGGCGGCGGTCAAGCTGCCGGCCGGCACCTGGCTGAGCCTGGGCGGCCAGTTCGAGAACCTGCAGGCGGCCAGCAAGCGCCTGGCGCTGGTGGTCCCGGCCGCGCTGGCCCTGGTGTTCGCGCTGCTCTACCTGATGTTCAACAGCCTGAAGGACGGGCTGCTGGTGTTCAGCGGCATCCCCTTCGCCATGACCGGGGGCGTGCTCGCCCTGTGGCTGCGCGGCCTGCCGCTGTCGATCTCGGCGGCGGTCGGCTTCATCGCGCTCTCCGGCGTGGCCGTGCTCAACGGGCTGGTGATGATGTCGTTCGTGCGCGCGCTGCGCGAACAGGGCCTGGGCGCCGAGCAGGCCATGCGCGAAGGCGCCGAGGCGCGCCTGCGCGCCGTGTTGATGACCGCGCTGGTGGCCTCGCTCGGCTTCCTGCCGATGGCGCTGGCGACCAGCACCGGGGCCGAGGTGCAGCGGCCGCTGGCGACGGTGGTCATCGGCGGCATCCTGTCGTCGACGGCGCTGACGCTGTTGATCCTGCCGGCGCTGTACACCTGGGCGCACGGCGCGGGAAGGCGGCTTTACCCGCGCTGATGGACCTCGATGGTCGTGTGCACGATTTCTTCGTGCACCGCCAGGCGTTCGCGGATCCGGTCCGCGCCGAGGGCGGGGTCGTTCGTGACCACGCTCAGGGCGCAGGCATAGGACGCGCGGCCGACGCGCCAGACGTGCAGGTCGACGATGCGGGTGTCGCCGCTGCCCGCGTCGGCCTTCACGACTTCGCGGATCTCGGCCACGACCGGGGCATCCATCTCGCGGTCGAGCAGGACCTTGCCGGTGTCGACGATCAGGTTCCTGGCCCACACCGCCACCAGCACGGCGCCGACGATGCCCATCAGCGGGTCGAGCCAGCCCCAGCCGAAGAACAGGCCGCCGAACAGCGCGGCGATCGCCAGCACCGAGGTGGCGGCGTCGGCGATCACGTGCACGTAGGCCGACTTCAGGTTCAGGTCGTGATGATGGTGGCCGTGGTCGTGGCCGTGGTGATGGTCGTGGCCGTGTGCGTGACCATGATGATGGCCGTGATCATGGCCGTGGTGGTGGGCGCCGCCGAGGATGACCGCGCAGACGACGTTGACCACCAGCCCGAGCACGGCGATGGCGATGGCCTCCTGGTAGTGGATGGGCGAGGGTGCGAAGAAGCGCTCGATCGAACTGGTCGCCATCAGGGCGGCGATGCCGAGCAGGGACACCGCGCTGGTGTAGCCGGCCAGGATCTCGATCTTCCAGGTGCCGAAGGCGAAGCGCGGGTCCTTCGCATATTTGCGCGCGGCGGCGTAGGCGAAGGCGCTCAGGCCGATCGCCAGGGCGTGCGAACTCATGTGCCAGCCGTCGGCCAGCAGGGCCATCGAGTTGAACCACCAGCCGGCGGCGATCTCGACCACCATCATGGCTGCCGTGATCCACATCACCAGGCGCGTGCCGCGCTCGGCCGCGTGCGGGCCCGCGCCGCCTTTGTCGAATACGTGTTCGTGGGTCCAGCGCGAGAGGTCGTCGTGTTCGCGGATCGTGTTCATGGTCTTTCCTGGGGTGGGGCGTTTATTTGCCGGCCAGCTTCTTCTCGCGGCGCGTGCGTTCGTTGATGACCTGGTGGCGCCGGTGGTCGGTCATCTTCTTCCATTCGCGCGCTTCCAGCCGGGTGCGCAGGCAGCCCGTGCAGAAGCCGGTACGGCCGTCGAAGCTGCATAGTTCGATGCAGGGGGACTTGACTGCCATTTCTCTATTTCAGGTAGCTGCGCACGACCTCGACCAGCTCGTCGGCGCCGCGCGTACGTTCGTCGTCGGCCAGCGCCGGGCTGGCCACGTGCTCGCGGATGTGGTCCTCGATGACGCCGGCCATGAGGCCATTCATGCCGCCGCGGGCGGCTGCCAGCAGGTGCAGGATCTCGGCGCAGTCGTGCTCGCCCTCGAGAGCGCGCTCGACGGCTTCGAGCTGGCCGCGGATGCGGCGCACCCGGTTCAGCAATTTCGTTTTTTCGCGTGCGGTGTGGCTCATGTGTTCTCCTGTGCGTGGATCATAGCATAGGGGGGTAGGGTATATGAATGTTGCGTTTACTCCAGCTGAGTTGATTCATAAGCAACATTCGTTGTACACTCGACCTTGTCTGATCCCTGGACCCGCCAGGGACCTGCCTTGGGCGGCAGCTCGCATCGTTACGCTGCACGCTGCCGTCGGCCGGCGCGCAAGCGTCCTGATCACGCATCCTGGAGAAAAATTCTGTGCAGTTGACACATCGAATCAAGCTGTTGTTTGCCCTGCTTTACTTGCTGTGTGCGAGCGCAGTGGCCGAGACCCTGAAGGACACGGCTGCGGCCAGGGCGCTGACCAACCAGGTCATGGCGAAGGTCGGCAACGGCGACTTGGCGGGCGGCGTGGAAGTGGTCCGGTCTTTCCTGATCGTGCCGCGAGCGGAATTCGATGTGATGATCGAGCAGATCAAGCTGCAGCAACCCGCGATGGCGCAACGCTTCGGCAGGAGCATCGGACACGAGTTCATCCGCGAAGACAAGGTCGGCGAGAACCTGCTGCGCATCGTGCACATCCAACGATTCGAAAAACATGCCATGCGCTGGACGTTTTATTTCTATCGCGGAAACGATGGATGGGTGCTGAACACCTTCAAGTCCGACGACGACATACAGCTGCTGTTCCCGAGCTAGGAGTGAGCCCGGACCTGGCCACGGGTCAGGCCTCGGCCGCCCACAGCCGCTCGCCGGTGTGTTCCATGTGCGTCAGGTAGAGCCGCAGGTCGAGCTCGAACTGGTGGTACTGCGGCTCCATCCAGCAGCACAGCTTGTAGAAGGCCTTGTCGTGCTGCTTTTCCTTCAGGTGGGCCAGTTCGTGCACGGCGATCATGCGCAGGAACTCGAGGGGCGCGTCGCGGAACACCCTGGCGATGCGGATCTCGTGCTTGGCCTTGAGCTTGCTGCCCTGGACGCGCGAGATCGCCGTGTGCAGGCCGAGCGCGTGCTGGACCACGTGGATCTTGCTGTCGTAGGCGACCTTCGAGACCGGCTCGGCGTTGCGCAGGTAGTCATCCTTCAGGTCCTGCACGTAGTCGTAGAGCGCGCGGTCGGTGCGCAGGCCGTGGGCGCGCGGATAGCGCGAGCGCAGCAGGGCGCCCAGGCGGTTTTCGGCGAGCAGGTCGGCGGCCTGGCGGCGCAGTTGCTCGGGATAGGCGGTCAGGTACTTGAGCTCGTGTGGCATAGGGCCGGGAATGTACCACAGGCGCGCCCGCCTCGCCGGCCGCCTCCTGCGGCTCCCAGGGCGTCGGTACCGGCCATGCGTGCGCCGCGCGGCGCGGGCCGGCCCTATCCTGTTTTCTTCGACCAGCCGACATGAGGAGAACAAGGATGAAACTCGATCACTTCCAAAGCTGCATCGACGCTTGCAATGCCTGCGCCATGGCCTGCGACAACTGCGCGGCGTCCTGCCTGCGTGAGGAGGACGTGAAGATGATGGCGCGCTGCATCGCCCTCGACATGGATTGCAGCCAGGTGTGCCGGCTGGCGGCCGGCGTGATGGCGCGCGCCAGCGAGAACGCGGCCGCGGTGTGCCGCCTGTGCGCCGAGATCTGCCGCGCCTGCGCAGAGGAATGCGGGAAGCACCAGATGGATCATTGCCAGCAATGCGCGGCCGCCTGCCGCCGCTGTGCGGAGGAGTGTGAACGGATGGCAAGCGCATAAGGCTTGCGGTCGCTGCGCGGCCCCCTGGCCGCGCAGGAAGGAAGAAAAGGAAAAGAAGGGAAGGGGGCTGCGACCCGGCCGGATGCGCCCTGGGCGCCAGGCCGGGTCGGCGGCGCAGGCCGCACGGCCCGTGCTTATTGCTCCTTGCCTCCCTGGCGGTTGCCGGCCGCCGTCTTGGCGGCCGCGGCCGCGCGGTTTGCCGACTGCCGGCTTTCGCCGCCCTTGCGGCCGATGTCGGCCATGTGTGCACGGTTGCGGCTCACCGCCTCACCGCCTTTCTGGCCGGCGCGGCGCGCTTCTTCGGAATCGAATTCGTGCGCCGTGCCCTTCTGGTGGGCGGCCTGGCCGCCCTTGCTGGCGATTTCGCGCTGCTGGTTCTGGTCCATCGCCGCGAAGCCGCGCTTGGCGGGACCGCTGCCGCTGCCGCTGCCGCTCTTCTGCGCGCTGCCGCCGGAGCTGCCCGCGCTCTTGCCGCTCTCCTTACTCGTCGCCATGTCGCTCTCCTGGTTGCCCTGCACGTAAATGAAGGAGGAGCCCCGTCCGGCAGGCTCCAAGCGCAGCATTGCCGCGCTCGTGCGGTTAGAGACACGGCCGGTATGTTAGTTCCTTCAGCTTGCTGCGCGCGGTGCGCACGGGATGCGCGCGATGGCGCATCGCATCGCGCGCGGGATCGAACGGCGCTCTCAGTCGGGCGCGCGCGGCGGCAGGCGCATGCCCGCGTGCGGCTCCATCGCGTCGATAGCGCCGGGCACGCCCTCGTCGAGTCCTTCGTCGATGTCCTGGTCGAGCTCGCGGCGCCTGGCCTCGATCCGGCGCGCCAGCGCCGCCAGGTCGATGCCGCAGGCGCGCGCGGCCTCGAAGATCTCGCCTTCCTCGCGCGCCATATGGTGCTCCACTTCCTCGGCCAGCACGGCGACGGTGGCGTCGAAGTGCTCGTCGCCGGGGTACATGGTCTCGAGCTGGCCGACCAGCTCGCGTACGCCCGCATGCTCGACCTCGGCCTCGTCGATCATCTCGTCGTCGTCCTTGCCCGCCGCGCGCAGCAGCGGGTAGAACAGCTCTTCCTCGACGATCGCGTGCAGCGTCAGTTCGTAGCAGATGTCGTCGACCAGGTTGGCCAGGTGTTCCTCTTCTTCCTCGATGCCGCGCACGCGCTCGAATTCCTGGAACAGCTGGCGGACCCTGTCGTGTTCGCGGCGCAGCAGCGCGAGCGCGTCTGCCGGCCCGTCCTGGCGTTTGCCTGGGGATGCCATCGGAACCTCCGTTCGGTGAGCGGCCGGCTAGGCGGGAGCGTGCACGGCCTGGCCGCCAGTGCCAGCGGCGGCGGCGCCGGCAGCGCCGCGCATGAAGTCGCCGGCGCCGCGGGCGGCCTGCCAGCTGCCGTTGTTGGCGTCGCGCGCCAGGGCCGCGCCGCCCGAGCTGAGCACCTGCATCAGAGCACTCTGCCAGGCGCGCCAGTGTTCGGCGGCCGGCTGCGATTCGCGCATCGCCACCGCGCCCATCTGGAAGGGAGCCTGGCAGGCGGCCAGGGCGCGGCCGAGCTTGACGCTGTCGTCCATCAGCTGGCGCATCATGCGCAGGTTCAGTTCGCCGAGCTGGCCCAGGGCCTCGGTGGCGTGGCGCGACATCTGGGTGATGAGGTCGACCTGGGCTTCGAGCTGGGCGTGCATGGCGGGATCGGTGTTGGAAAAGGCTTGCATGGTGTCCTCGACGTGAGCGGTGGATGGTAGAAGGTGAAAAATCCCTTCCACCCCTCCCGGCAGCTTGCCGGGAGGGGGCGAAGGAGCATCGCAAGTAGACGCCCGCAAACCGCGCAAGTTCAAGGAAAATGCACCCGCCTCGAAACGAATCAAGGCAGGTGCGGATGGGACTTAGGCGTCGGCGACCTTCAGCACCAGCTTGCCGAGGTTCTTGCCCTCGAACAGCATGTTCAGGGCGGACGGGAAGTTCTCGAAGCCTTCGACCACGTGTTCCTTGGCCTTGAAGCTGCCTTCCTTCATCCAGCGCGCGATGCTCGCCACGCCTTCCGGGTAGCGCGCGGCATAGTCGGTGACCAGCATGCCTTCCATGCGCGCGCGGTTGACCAGCAGCGACATGTAGTTGGACGGGCCCTTGACCGCGCCCGTCGCGTTGTACTGCGAGATGGCGCCGCAGATCACGATGCGCGCCTTCATGTTGATGCGGGTGAGGACGGCGTCGAGGATGTCGCCGCCGACGTTGTCGAAGTAGACGTCCACGCCCTGCGGGCAGTGTTCCTTCAGCGCCGCGTTCACGGGGCCGGCCTTGTAGTCGATGCAGGCGTCGAAGCCGAGTTCCTCGACCACGAAGCGGCATTTGTCGGCGCCGCCGGCGATGCCGACCACGCGGCAGCCCATGTTGCGCGCGACCTGGCCGACCGTCATGCCGACCGCGCCGGCCGCGCCCGACACCACCACCGTCTCGCCCGGTTTCGGCTGGCCGACGTCGAGCAGGCCGAAGTAGGCGGTCATGCCCGGCATGCCGAGCGCGTTGAGCCAGGTCGGCAGCGGGGCCAGCGCCGGGTCGACTTTCGCCAGCATGGCGCCGCGGTCGTCGGCCGGGCCGCTCCAGTAGCGCTGCACGCCCATCACGCCCATCACGGTGTCGCCGGCGGCGAACTTCGGCGACTTCGATTCCTCCACGATGCCGATGCCGCCGGCGCGCATGACTTCGCCGATGGCGACCGGGCGCACGTAGGATTTGCCTTCGTTCATCCAGCCGCGCATGGCCGGGTCGAGCGAGAGGTAGAGCAGCTTGACGCGTACGTCGCCTTCGTTCAGGTCGGGCAGGGCCGGCGCGGCGCGCTGCCAGTCGCTGTCCTTCGGCAGGCCGACGGGGCGGGCGGCGAGCAGGAACTGGTCGTTCGTGGCTTGGGTCATCGTGGTGTCTCCGTTCAGGTTGTGGGGTTGAGTCAGGCCTGGATACTATACAGAAAAAACACGGTCGTGCGTTTTCTCGCGTGGCTGTTTCTGCAAGCTCATGCGACAATGATCCGCCCCGAGACTACGACGAGTTGGCCGCCATGACGCACCCGGAATACATCCTGACCCTGTCCTGCCATGACCAGCGCGGCATCGTGCTGCGCGTCGCCGGTTTCCTGGCCGAGCACGGCTGCAACATCATCGATTCGGCCCAGTTCGGCGATCCGGAGTCGCAGCTGTTCTTCATGCGCGTGCACTTCGCGGCCGAGGACCCGGGCGTGGGCGACGCCGACCTGCGCGGCGCGTTCGCCGCCTTCTGCGAGCAGGGCGCCATGCGCGGCCAGCTGCACGACGCCCATGCCAAGCCGCGCGTGCTGATCATGGTCTCGAAGATCGGCCACTGCCTGAACGACCTGCTGTTCCGCTACAAGAGCGGGCTGCTGCCGGTCGAGATCCCGGCGATCGTCTCGAACCACATGGACTTCTACCAGCTCGCGGCAAGTTACAATATCCCGTTTCACCACCTGCCGCTGGCCACCGGGGCGAGCGAGCAAGCCAAGCTGGCGCAGGAAGCGCGCATCGTCGAGCTGCTCGACATGCACAAGGTGGACCTGGTGGTGCTGGCGCGCTACATGCAGATCCTGTCGCCGGGGCTGTGCGAAGCCTTGCAGGGCAGGGCGATCAACATCCACCATTCCTTCCTGCCCAGCTTCAAGGGCGCGCGCCCGTATGCCCAGGCGCACCGGCGCGGCGTCAAGCTGATCGGGGCCACCGCCCACTTCGTCACGGGCGACCTCGACGAAGGCCCGATCATCGAGCAGGACGTCGAGCGGGTGGACCACGCGATGACGGTCGAGGAACTGACCGCCATCGGGCGCGACGTCGAATGCGTGGTGCTGGCGCGGGCGGTGAAGTGGTTCGTGGAACACCGGATTTTGCAGAACGGCGACCGGACAGTCGTTTTTAAATAAGAAAGTAATCAAGCATCAATGGCCCTCAAAGCAACCATCTACAAGGCAGAACTGCAGATCGCGGACATGGACCGCAACTACTACGCGGAGCACGGGCTCACCATCGCCCGCCATCCTTCCGAGACCGACGAGCGCGTGATGATCCGCGTGCTCGCCTTTGCCTTGCATGCGTCCGAGTCGCTCGCCTTCACCAAGGGCCTGTTCGACACCGACGAGCCCGACCTGTGGCAGAAGGACCTGACCGGCGCCATCCACACCTGGATCGAGGTCGGCCAGCCGGACGAGAAGCGCCTCCTGAAGGCCTGCGGCCGCGCCGAGCACGTCTATGTCTACAGCTACAGCGCCACCAGCCACATCTGGTGGAAGGGCATCGCCAACAAGCTCGAGCGCGCGCGCAACCTCACCGTGATCAACATCCCCTTCGATGCCAGCGCCCAGCTCGAAAAGCTGGCGAAACGCTCGATGCAGCTGCAGTGCACGATCCAGGACGGCCAGCTGTGGCTGACCGACAGCGTCGATACCGTGCTGGTCGAGCGCGAGACGCTCAAGGCCGCGGCCTGAGGCCGCAGTTTCGTTATAATCCCCTGTCACCCACTTCGCTTTGCCGACCATGAAGCCTACCCTGTTTGCCTTGCTGGCCGCCGGCCTGTTTTCCACCAGCGCGCTGGCGCAAGTGAGCGTCACCGACCCCTGGGTACGCGCCACGGTGCCAGCGGCGAAAAGCGCCGGCGCCTTCATGCAGCTGAAGTCGGCCACGGCCGTGCGCCTGGTTGGCGTGAGCACCCCGGTCGCGGGGCGCGCCGAGATCCACGAGATGGCGATGGAAAACAACACCATGCGCATGCGCGCCGTCGACGGCATCGACCTGCCGGCCGGCACGCCGGTGAACCTGGCCTCGGGCGGCTACCACCTGATGTTCTTCGACCTGAAGCGCCAGCTGAAGGAAGGCGAGACCGTGCCGGTCACCCTCGTCGTGCAGGACGCGGCGAAGAAGCGCAGCAGCGTGACGGTCGAGGCCCAGGTCAAGCCGCTGACCTACGTGGCGCCGGCGATGCAGGGGCATGGGCACGGGCAGCATCAAGGGCATTGAAGTCCGTAGGGTGGGCACCTTGTGCCCACGCGTATGGATGAGCAGCGATAGCCGAACGCGTTGAAGCGAAAGCCGCTTCAAGGCGGCGTGTCCCAAAGCGTCCCGCCGGCGGCGCCTCTCCTGTTTGCGCCGCGGAGCCAATCCTCTCGGGCGCGAACTGCGGATGAACATCTAGTGCGTGGGCACGGCGTGCCCCTGCGTCATTAGCGCGGCGACGCGCCGATGCGCTTGACCTCGCCCGAGCCCACCGTCGACTTGCTGACCTGCGGGTCGCCGTAGTAATGCACGTCGCCCGAACCGGCCATCGACACGCTCAGGCGCTCGCGCGGCCAGACCGTGGCGTCGCCCGAGCCGGCCAGCGACACGCTGGCGGTGGTGGCCTGGACCCGGCCCATGTCGACGTCGCCCGAGCCGCCGATCGAGACCGACACCTTGCCCGCCGTGCCGCCGCCGACCTGCACGTCGCCGCTGCCGCCGAGCGAGACCGAGACCGTCTCGGCGTCGACGCCTTTCAGGTTGATCCGGCCCGAGCCGCCCAGGTCGAGATCGATGCGTCGCGCGCGCAGCGGGTCGGCCTCGATGCTGCCCGAGCCGCCCAGCGACAGGCGCTCGATCGAGCGCGCCTGCACCACGATGCGGATCGATTTCGACTGCAGGTTCAGGTTGCGCTTGCTCGGGCGGATGCGCAGCGTGCCGCCGTCGACCACGGTTTCCAGCAGCGGCAGCAGGTTGTCGTCGGCTTCGATGGTCACGCCTTCGCTGTCGCCGATGCGCAGTTCGACCCGGCCCGGCACCGCCAGCGACAGGCCGGTGAAGCCGGACACCTGGCGCGCCTGCTTGACGATGCGGCCGCTGCCTTGCACCTGCTCGCTGCCCCAGGACCAGGGCGCCGCGCCGGCCTGGACCGCGACGCCCAGGCTGGCGGCGATGCAGGCGGCCAGCAGGGTGCGGCGGGCGATGGAAGAGAGAGTGGGCTTGTTCATGTTCTTGTCCTCACGGTTGTCGATGGTGAAACTGTAAGGCGCAGCGGCGGCGGGCGCATCCGTTTTGCGACGAACTGCAGGGAAACGCGACCAGAATGCGGCTGGGCGCGGACGACATGACGGTTGCCCCAACCTGCCCGGTCATGCCGGACCACGGTCCAAAATGGTGTGCGGCGGCAACGCCGGGACGGCGAAAGCGGCGTCTGGCGCCCCGAATTGGTGCACTGCGGTGCACGCTGCTGCCACATCCACTACAATCTTGCCCTTTTTGTCTCCGGCCCGGCCGGAAAGGATGTGGATCATGAATGCGGCCCTGTTCATACTGGCCTTTTGCGTAGGACTCTTTATTTCGGTGCAGGCTGCCGTCAACAGCCAGCTGGCGAATGCCCTGCAGGCCAACTCGGTGGTGGCGGCTTTCATTTCGTTCAGCGTCGGCACGGTCGTGCTCGGCATTGCCGCCTTTGCCCGCGGCGGCGTCGGCGAAGCCTTCGGCGCGCTGGCCCAGCAGCCGCTGTGGAAGCTGACCGGCGGCGTGCTCGGCGCGGCCTTCGTCTTCGGTACGGTATTCCTGGCGCCGCGCATCGGCTTGCTCAACCTCGTGGTGCTGGTGATCGCCGGCCAGCTCATGATGTCGATGGCGATCGATAACTTCGGCCTGGTGAACATGGCGGTGCGCAAGGTCTCGGGCATCCGCATGGCCGGTGCACTCGTGGTCGTGGCCGGGGTGGCGTTGACCATCTTCGGCGACAAGATCGTTGCCGCGTTGGGACGCTGAATAATTTCTATCCGGCAGATGCAATTTCTGGCGGGCATGGTTTTATAATGATCGGTATTGTCTGAACGACACTTCGATTGATCAAAGAGCCACGCCAGATGGAATACCACCAGTCCTCGCAAATCCCCACGCTGTCGTATATCGAGAACGAAGACCATCCGGTCTTCGGCACGCTGGTCGAGCAGATCCTGCACCTGCTCAATTCGCGCCTGGTGTTCTCGGACATCATCATCCACCAGAACAGCCCCCTGATGCTGCGCCAGCCGAAGGGGCTGGTGGCGGTGACGGATTCGCCGATCACGAAGGAAGAGCTGGAAGAGTTCTTCGACGTCATCGAGCCGAACTGGGCCGAGCGCATCGCCGAGCGCGCCTTCGACCGCTCGATCGACCTGCACACGGCGCGCATCCGCGCCAACTGCTTCAGCTTCCAGGGCAAGAAGCGCCTGGGTTGCGTGATCCGCCGTTTCCCCAAGGAGCCGCTGCCGCTGGCCGAGCTCGGCCTGTCAAGCGATGCCCAGGAATTCGCGCAACTCTCCAGCGGCCTGGTGCTGATCATCGGCGACACCTGCCAGGGCAAGTCGACCACCATCGCCTCGATGATCGACGAGATCAACAAGCGCCGTTCGGGCCACATCATCACCATCGAAGACCCGGTCGAGACCCTGATCCCGCAGCGCAAGTGCATCATCACCCAGCGCGAAGTCGGCAAGGACGGCGACGTCGAGAGCTATTACCTCGGCGCGCTGGACGCGCTGCGCGAGCGCCCGGACGTGATCGTGATCGGCGAGATCCGCGACGCCCAGACCGCCCAGGAAGCGCTGGCCCTGGCCGAATCCGGCCCGCTGGTGCTGGCCTCGCTGCACGCGCGCTCGACCGAGATGGGCCTGCAGAAGATGCAGCGCCTGCTGGGCAACAGCGAATCCCAGGCCCAGGCGCTGGCCCACGCCCTGCGCGGCGTGCTGTGCCAGGCCCTGCTGCCTTCGCTCGACGCCAACCGCTACCACCTGGCCACCGAATGCCTGAGCGTCAATCCGGCCGTGGCGCGCCTGATCGAAGCCGGCGACCTGGGCGCGCTGCGCGAGCACATGAACAGCGGCCGCGATCCGGGCAGCCACACCATGAACGCCTCGCTCGAGCGCCTGCTGGCCGGCCACAAGGTCAGCGTCGAGGATGCGCGCAACGCGACCACGGACCGCGTCGGGTTTGCCGAGCTGGTTTGAGGGCGGCGCAGGGCGAACGGCCCGGCAGCTCCGGCGGCGACTGAACACCCAGGCCTAGGCTTGGCGCCTCACCAACTCGACCGGCACGCCAGCCCGCACAGTGTTATGTACTTCGGCCACTGCGTCGGTTTCGCACAGCAACTGCGCCAGCACGGAAGGCGCGGCAGGGGAGGACACGCTTGCCCGGTAGGTAATGTTCGTGGCGGCGAGACCGACCCCCGGAAACTCGGCGCTTGCTTCCACTTCGACGCCGTCGATCGGTATGCCGAGACGCTCGGCCTCGCGATACAGGTCGTTGCAGTAGCAGGTGGCCAACGCGAGCATGAGAAACTCGCCGCCATTGATCGCAGAGCCTTTGCCCGCGCTCTTGGGCGGCACACGCAAGAGCTGGGCCGAGTCGCCGGTCCGAACAGTCACATCGTGTCCGGCGGCTGAGTTTGTGACAATTGCTGTGATCTGCATGGGTTCTCCACGTTTTGATTGCCCCTAATCCAGCGGCACCGCCCGATACCGATTCACCTGCGCACTCGACACCGGCCCCGCCGCGTTGCCCCAGCTCGCCCGCAGCCAGGTGATGAGGATCGCGGCCTGGGTGTCGTCCAGCACGTGGCTGAAGGGCGGCATGCCGTAGGGACGCGGGTTGCCGGCGGTGCCGGGCGGGAAGCCGCCGTTGAGCACGACGCGGATCGCGTTCACCGGTTCATCGAGCGTCAAGGCCCGGTTGCCGGCCAGCGCGGGATAGGGGCCGAGGCCCTCGCCGCGCTCGCCGTGGCAGGCCGCGCAGTGCTGGCCGTACAGGCGCGATCCTTCCTGCAGCACCTGGTCATCCAGCCGCGGCGCGGGTTCGCGCTCGCGCGGCGCCGGGCCGGGGAGGGACTTCAGGTAGGCCGCCATCGCCCCCAGGTCGGCGGGCGTCAAATGCTGCAGGCTTTGCGCGACCACCTCTGCCATCGGCCCGGTCACGCTGGCGCCGGGCGCCACGCCGGTGCCCAGCAGCTGCACGATGTGTTCTTCCTTCCACTTGCCCAGTCCCGCCTCGGCGTCCGAGGTCAGCGAGGGCGCGTACCAGCCGATAGTCGGAATCAGGCCGCCTTCCAGTCCCTCGCTCGATGCGCCGAAGCGGTTGCGCGTGCTGTGGCAGGCGGCGCAGTGGCCCAGGCCCTCGACCAGGTAGGCGCCGCGGTTCCAGCGCGCATCGCGCCGCGGCTCGGGCTCGAACACGCCGGGCTTGAAGTAGAGCAGGCGCCAGCCGGCCAGGGCGAGCTGGCTGTCGTAGGGAAAACGCAGCGCATGCGGGCGGTTCTGGACCTGGCGCGGCGGCAGGCTGCGCAGGTAGGCGTACAGGGCGTCGGCGTCGGCGCGCGACACCTTGGTGTAGCTGGTGTAGGGGAAGGCCGGGTAGAGTAGGCGGCCGCCTTTCGATTTGCCGTCGTGCAGGGCGCGCCAGAAGTCGTCGGCGCTCCAGTTGCCGATGCCGGTGTCGCGGTCGGGCGTGATGTTCGGCGCGAACAGGGTGCCGAAGGGTGTCTCCAGCGCCCGTCCGCCGGCATAGGGTGCGCCGCCGCGCGCGGTATGGCAGGCCATGCAGTCGCCGGCGCGCGCCAGGTAGGCGCCGCGCGCGATGTTGGCCGAGGTGGCGGCAAACGCCTCGGGCGAGGCGCTCGGTACGAACTGCTCGCGCGGCCAGGCGATCGCCGCCGCGATCGCCAGCGCGGCCAGGACGGCGGCCAGCAGGAAGGCCAGGCGCCGCATCATGGCGCGCTCCCGCAGGCCAGGGGCAGGGGCTTGGCGGCGCGCGCGGCGGGGCGGGCGTCGGCCGGCGTCGGCTGGCTGGCCAGCCAGGCGGAGATCGCCGACACGTCGGACGGCGCCAGGCGCGCGGCGATGGTCGCCATGCAGTCGGGCAGGTGGGCCTGGCGCACGCCATTGCGCCAGGCGCCGAACTGGGCGTTCACGTAGTCGCGCGGCAGGTTCAGCAGGCCCGGGATGGCCGGGGCCACGCCCAGCAGGCGCTCGCCGTGGCAGGCGACGCAGGCCGGCACCTTCAGCGCCGTGTCGCCGCGGCGCACGAGTTGCTCGCCGCGCGCCAGCACGGCGGCGCTCTCGCGCGCCGGCGGCGGCGCCGGCACGGGCGGATGCTGGCCGGCGAAGTAGTCGGCGATCTCGTGCAGGTAGGGATCGGGCAGGTGGCTGACCATCCAGGTCATCAGGGGATACTGGCGCCGGCCCTCGCGGAAGTTGACCAGCTGGTTGTAGAGGTAGCCGGCGGGCTTGCCGGCGATGCGCGGGAAGTAGACGCCGCCGGCGCTCGTGCCTTGCGTGTCCTTCGGGGCGTGGCAGGCGATGCAGGCGGCCAGGCGCTGCTCCAGGGTGTCGGGCACGCTCTGGCGGACGGGCTGGGCGGGCTGGGCGGGTTGGGCATGCATGGGCAAGGCACAGGAGAACAGGGCCAGCGCGGCGGCCGTGGCGCGCGCTGCGGATGCGTGAAAAGCGGAGGAGCGAAGCCGGCTGGTCGTCAAATCGGTTTTCCTGTCGTTGCGGGGCCGGCATGCGCCGGCCCGGATGGCGCGTCACATCGCTGCCTGCCGGCAGCGGCGGCTGTCAGGTTTCCAGGCAGTAGTAGTACTGGTCCAGGCACTCGGAAGGGCCATCGCTGCAGGCGCGGTAGAACTTCCAGCAGAGGTCGGGATCGCCAGCGTGGGCGGCCGAGATGCCGACACCAAAGGCGAACACGAACAGGGCAAACTTGCGTTTCATTTCATCTCTCCGGTCAGGGCAGACGTGATGACAGAATGATACCGCGTCGTCTGTTCACGCAGCATAATTGTTGCGAAAAAAAGAAGAGCAGGCGCGCTGGCGCGGCCGATCAGCGTTCCAGGCAGGCGATCAGCTGGGCGTAGCAGATGTCGGGATCGTCGCCGCACAGCTCGTAGATCTTGTTGCAATAGCGTGGGTCGGCGGCCTGGGCCGCCGAGACGCCGAGACCGAGGGCGAACAGGAACAGGGCAAATTTGCGCTTCATTTCATCTCTCCGGTAAGGCAGACGTGGGGACGTGCGGATGCCGCGCCGTCTGGTCGCACGGCATCCTGTTGCGGGAAATGGAAAGCGCGCGGAGTGGGCCGCGCGTTACGGATCAGCGCGCCTGCGCCACCGTCTGCGGGACGATGCCGGCGTTCTTCAGGGCGTCGTCGTAGACCGGCGCCATGAAGCCGTCGATGCGGCGGTTGCCGATCAGGATCAGCGGCACGCCTTTGCCGTCGAGCTTGCCGAAGGCTTCGCGCGCGGCGGGCGACTTCTGGATGTCGTAGTCGGCGAAAGCGATGCCGCGTTCGCGCAGGTAGTCGCGCGCCTTGGCGCAATACGGGCAGGTCTCGGTGCCGTACATGACGACCTTGGTGCTCGGGTTGGGGAAGTAGGCGGCGTAGTTGCCTTCGGTGTAGTCACCCTTCAGCCATTGCGGCACGCGCGGGGCCAGGGTGCCGATGGCGATGCCCGCGGCAATGATGAGGAGGTAGGAAAAAACGGTTTTCAGGTGTTTCATTGCGGTCTCCCGTGGTGACTGTGTCACTTGTCTTTGTCGTGTTGGCGTTGCCGCCATGGAAAGTGTACCGCGTGAATTATGAAACAGAAGCAATCAATAGTGATAGGTTTCTGCTAGGTTCTTGTAGGCGTGGTGGACATGACGGGCAGCCCCGGGCGCCCGGAAAAGCGCCGGGGGAAGGGGCGAGGCCGGAGACAGCAGGCCGACAGGGCGAGGCGGCAAGAGGCCGCCATCGGGAGTGTGCGGGACGCTTAGGCGGCGTCCTGGGTGGCGCGCCAGCGGCGGTAGACGCGCAGCGCGGCGTGGGCATCGTCGGCCGCGTACAGGATCTGCTTGTCGCTTAAGCGCGGCAGCGCCCAGTTGGTGGTGGTGATGCGCTTGGACTTCTGCATTTCCTGGCCGAAGTAGCGCGCCACGGCGGTCTTGGCGCCGAGCGGGTTGCGTTCGCCGCGGCGGCGCAGGGCGGTGGACAGGTCGAGCACGTTGCGCGGCTCGATGCCGAGCTTGGCGCGGACCCGGCGCAGGTCGTCGCCCAGGCCGAAGCCGACCTTCAGGATGACGTCGGACTCGAGCACGGCGCGCAGCAGCTCGACAAGCGCCGAGGCCGGCGCGGCGCCGATCTGGAACAGGTAGGCGCCGTCGTCGGTGGCCAGTTGCACCAGGTGCGGTCCGGTCGATTCCTCGCCCTTGGCGAAGGTCGGCTTGGACTCGGTGTCGAAGCCGATGACGTCCGCTGCGGCAAGCGCCTGCAAGGCGCTGGCCGCATCGGATGCGGACTTCACCACCAGCACCTCGGACAGCGCGAGGCCCTGGTAGGGCGGCAGGGTATCCTCAGGCGTTGCGCTCATGCCCGCGCAATCAGTTGCGCGAGAACTTGGACGCGAGCTGCTGCAGCTTTTCCTGGCGCAGGCGAGCCGCTTCCGCCTCGGCGGCCGCGGCTTTTTCGACCTTCTTGCGCTCGGCTTCCTTCTTGAAACGCTGCTGCAGCTGTTCCTTGGCGTGGCTGCGGTGGGTGTCGGTCACTTCCGCGCCGGCCACGCCGTCGAGGTCGTAGCGCACGGTCGCCTTTTCCATGGCGCGCAGGTAGCGCATCGAGCCGGTGTGGATGCCGAGCGCGGCGCGCATGGTCTTGCGGTCCAGGCCGGGCATGCGGGCCAGCAACTGCTTGTCGATGCCGATCGCCAGCGGCAGGCAGTCGCGGAAAGCGGGGAATTGCTGCTGCAGTTGCTTGAGCAGGGCGCGCGCCGACGGCGCGGGCGCGGCGGCGGGCGCCGGGTTGCCGGCCGGCGCGCCGGCCGCCGCATTTTCCGGCGCGGCGTTCGACGCGGTCGATTCCGTGCTGGTGTTCTCGGCGGGAGTGCTGGTGTTGACGTCGGCGGTTTCGGCGGCAGGACTAATGGTGTTCATTGACTTCATGGTAATAGCGGGAAAGCGAAGGATAGCATGCTGGCTGGTACAAGTGCGCTGCAAATCGTGTGAGGTCGGTGTGAGGTCGGTGTCAATTCGGCGTGATATCCGTGTGAAGTCGTCGTTGGGGAGGGTGGTTGCCGGGGCGAAGCGGCAAACCGGCGCCATCGCTCGCGAAATCGTGTATGATCCGCCTCTTGCCTTGCGCACGGCTTGCGCCGGCGCAGAGGGACGGAAGAGTCGTCCGTGGGTGGTCATGGAGCACTATGTGATTTGTTTATATCCATTATGGGATATTTCAATTATCACCAATTCTTGCTTTAAGGCATAATGTTGTCCGTCCCCTCTATTCTTCCTAACCGAGATTAGAACCAAGCCCGTTTCAGCCGACGGGCTTTTTTTCGTTCCGCCATGCACACCGCAATCTTGATCACTGCTCATCGAACCCCTGCCACCCGCGCATCCGGCCAGGCCGCGTGCCGCCGCAGGGGAAGGCGCGCTTGATTTGTGGCCTGTGCGCCCTTAGTTAGGGCCATTCCCGTTTCCTTTTCCCCCGGGCCCCAGCGGGCCATGGTGAATTATTGACCTCGCAGGCGCGCATCCGCCTCGACAGGAGAGTTTTTTTATGAAGAACACCGCCAAGACCCTGACCCTGACAGCGAAGAAGGCGCCGTCCAAGACCACCACGGCACAGCTGGCAGTGCCGAAAACCGCGACCTCCTACTTCCTCGAGACGGAAGCGGCGGCCAAGGTGACGGTGGTGAAGACCCGTTCGCGCCTGGCATCGCTGAAGGCCCAGGCCGAGGCGGCAACGAACGAAGCGGCTGCTCCGGCGCCCGAGGCTGCCGACGCGGCGCCTGCCGCCGTCGAGACCGCAGCGGCGCCTGCCGCCGTCGAAGCCGCACAGGCGCCTGCCGCCGTCGAAACGGCGCCGGAGCCTGTCGCCGCCGCGCCGGTGGCCGAGGTGGCAGCGGAAGCGCCTGCCGCCCCGGGCGCGGCAGCCGATGCCGATGCCGAGCCTTATTTCGCCGCCCCGGCCACGCCGGCGGTGGCGCCGGTCATCGTGCGCAAGCGCACCTCGAAGCTGGCCGCACTGAAGGCGGCCGAGGCGCCGGCACCGGCTCCGGTGGCCGCCGCGCCCGCCGCCGCGCCTGCGCCCGCCGCCGAGGAGGCGCCGAAGGTCGTGCGCACCCGCACCCGCCGTCTCGAACCCGCAGCGGCAGCCGCCGCCGTGTCGGCCGCCAGGGCCGGTACCGGCAGCACCGTCAGCAAGACCACCGACGCCGCCGCGCTGGCCGCGATCGACACCTCGGGCTACCTGCTGCCGCAGGTAAAGGTCCCGGGCCGCCGCGGCCGCAAGCCGAGCGAATTCATGCCGGAAAACGACGAAGTCGCCGCGCTGAACGCTGTCGAGCGCGCCGAACTGAAGGCCGTGTCGAAGGCGCGCGAGCGCAAGGCCAAGGGCCTGGCCGGCCTGAGCGAGGAAGGCTTCTCGGGCGAGGAGCTGGAAAAGCGCCGCCAGCAGCTGCGCAACCTGATCAACATGGGCAAGGAGCGCGGCTACCTGACCCATGCCGAGGTCAACGACCACCTGCCGGAAAACATCATCGATCCGGAAGCGATCGAAGGCATCATCGCGACCTTCAACGACATGGGCATCGCCGTCTACGAGCGCGCGCCGGAAGCGGAAATGATGCTGCTGTCGGACAACGCCGTGACCCCGACCAGCGAAGACGAAGTGGAAGCGGCCGCCGCGACCGCGCTGTCGACCGTCGACTCCGACTTCGGCCGCACCACCGACCCGGTGCGCATGTACATGCGCGAAATGGGCGCCGTGTCGCTGCTGACCCGCGAAGGCGAGATCGAGATCGCCAAGCGCATCGAGGAAGGCCTGAAGGACATGGTCCAGGCGATCTCGGCCTGCCCGATCACGATCTCGGAGATCATCGCGCTGTCGCACAAGATCGCCAGCGACGAGCTGAAGATCGACGAAGTGGTCGACGGTTTCGTCGACCTGAACGAGTCCTCGTCGACCCCGGCCCCGAGCACCGCCGCGGCTGCGTCGGATGACGAGGAAGAGGAAGAAGAGGAAGAGGTCGAGGAAGAAGAGGGTGCTGCCGGCGGCGGCGCTGCCGGCTACTCGGCCGAGCAGCTGGCGCAGCTGCGCAAGAGCGCGCTGGAAAAGTTCGCGATCATCGAAGAGCAGTTCGACCGCATGGGCCATGCCTTCAAGAGCAGCGGCTACGGTTCGGCCGCCTACAACAAGGCGCAGGAAATCATCTCGCACGAGCTGCTGGGCATCCGCTTCACCGCGAAAGTGGTCGAAAAGCTGTGCGACACCCTGCGCGGCCAGATGGACGAAGTGCGCTCTATCGAGCGCGCCGTGCTGGACATCTGCGTGAACCGCTGCGGCATGCCGCGCGCCCACTTCATCAAGGTCTTCCCGGGCAACGAGACCGACCTGGAATGGGGCGACCGCGAAGTCGACTGCGCCTACCCGTACAGCGCGGTGCTGAGCCGTAACCTGCCGGCGATCAAGGAGCTGCAGCAGCGCATGATCGACCTGCAGGCGCGTGTGGCGCTGCCGCTGGCCGACCTGCGCAAGATCAACAAGCAGATGGCTGCCGGCGAAAAGCGCGCGCGCACCGCGAAGCGCGAAATGACCGTCGCCAACCTGCGCCTGGTGATCTCGATTGCCAAGAAATACATCAACCGCGGCCTGCAGTTCCTCGACCTGATCCAGGAAGGCAACATCGGCCTGCTGAAGGCGGTCGACAAGTTCGAATACCGCCGCGGCTACAAGTTCTCGACCTACGCGACCTGGTGGATCCGCCAGGCCATCACGCGTTCGATCGCGGACATGGCCCGTACCATCCGCGTGCCGGTGCACATGATCGAGACCATCAACAAGATGAACCGCATCTCGCGCCAGATCATGCAGGAAACCGGCAGCGAGCCGGACCTGGCGACCCTGGCCCAGAAGATGGAAATGCCGGAGAACAAGGTCCGCGAGATCATGAAGATCGCCAAGGAACCGATTTCGATGGAAACCCCGATGGGCGAGGACGGCGATTCGCAGCTGGGCGACTTCATCGAGGACAACGCCACCCTGGCGCCGCTCGACGCCGCGCTGCATGCGTCGATGCGCAACGTGATCAAGGAAGTGCTGGACTCGCTGACCCCGCGCGAAGCGAAGGTGCTGCGCATGCGCTACGGCGTCGAGATGTCGAACGACCACACGCTGGAAGAAGTGGGCAAGCAGTTCGACGTGACCCGCGAGCGTATCCGCCAGATCGAAGCCAAGGCCATGAGCAAGCTGCGCCAGCCTTCGCGTTCGGACAAGCTGAAGACTTTCTTGCACGACAAGTAAGCCGATTCGGTCTAGCCCAGAAAGCCGCCCCGTCGACGACCGGGCGGCTTTTTTTATTCCGTACGCAACGGTTGGCCATCGTAGGGTGGGCACCCCGTGCCCACGCGTTGCGCAGCGTCTGGAATCATGCGCAGAGAGATATCGCCCGTAAAGCGTGCGATGAACGGCAACCGCAGCCCGAGGCTTCGCTCGGCGTCCGTGGGCGACGCATATCTGCCGCGGGCGAAAGGAAACGCCCGTAGCGCGTGGGCACGGCGTGCCCACCCTACGAAGCAGGCAAACACATGCGGAGACGGATCGGCACCTTCATTGCGGCACTGGCGCAACGTTCCTTATCAAGCTGGAAACAACTGCGCCGAATTTCGTTGACGCAAACAGAAGGATCGCGAGACCATGCCATGAGGCAACAAATTCACTATTTCTCACATCTATCTCATGCTCGCCCGATTCCTCCGCCGCTGGTCGATCAAGACCAAGCTCATGCTCGGCATGGCCACCTGCCTGCTGCTTTTCATCCTGGTGTCGGCCGCGCTCAGCGTCACCCTGACGGGCAGGACCATGCGCGATCGCGTGGTCGGCCACGAGCTGCCGGCGGTGGTCGGCGAGATCGGCAACGACGTGCTGCGCCAGATCGGCGCGCCGCTGGCCGCCTCGCTGGCGGTGGCCAACAACACCTACCTGGCGGACTGGGAGCGCGCCGGGCTGGACGACGCTGGCATGGACGCCTGGCGCGCCTATGCCGCCAAGGTGCTGGAAGTGAACAAGGCCGCCACCGTGTTCTGGGCCTCGCCCGGGCAGCTGAAGTTCCTGGACCAGGGCGGCCTGAGCTACACGATGGAGAAGGGCAATCCGCGCGACGCCTGGATGGGCAACTTCCTCGCCAGCGGGCATCCCTATGAGCTGAACCTGGACCCGGACCCGAAGACCGGCGAAATGAAACTCTTCATCAATGCCCGCGTCGACGCCGGCGAGGGCAAGCTGGCGGTGGCCGGCCTGGGCTTGTCGGTGCAGCAGTTGGCCGATACCGTGCGCGGCTATACGGTCGGCAAGTCCGGTTACGTCTTCCTGGCCCGCCCGGACGGCAGGATCGTGCTGCACCGCGATGCCACCCTGTCCGACGGCGAGCACAAGGTCGCCGGCCTGCCGGGCTATTCGCCGGAACTGGTGGCGCAGCTGATGAAGAAGGCGCAGTTCGCCAGCGCCGTCCACGATGCCGAACACGGCCGGCAGATCGTCGCTTCGTCCTACCTGCCGCAGCTGGACATGTACGTGATCGCCGAGGTGCCGGAAAGCGAAGTGCTGGGCGAGCTGGCGCGCTCGACGCTCCTGGTCAGCCTGGTCGCCGGCGCGATCGGCGGCGGCATCGGCCTGGTCGTGATTTTCCTGATCAGCCGCGCGATCGCCGCGCCGGTCGCGCGCGCCGCGGCGATGCTGGGCGAGATCGCCGAGGGCAAGGGCGACCTGACGCGCCGCATGCCGGTCGAGAGCGAGGACGAGGTCGGCCTGCTGGCCGACGCCTTCAACCGTTTCGTCTCGTCGCTGAACCGCACCATGGGCGAGGTGCGCGCCAGCACCCATGCGATCGCCGGCGCCTCGGCCGAGATCGCCGCCGGCAACATGAACCTGTCGAGCCGCACCGAGGCCCAGGCATCCAGCCTGGAAGAGACCGCCGCCGCGATGGAAGAGCTGACCTCGACCGTGCGCCAGAACGCCGACAACGCGCGCCAGGCCAACCAGCTGGTGATGTCGGCCAGCGGCCAGGCGCAGCAGGGCGGCCAGGTGGTAGGCGAGGTGGTCGCCACCATGGGCGCGATCACGGCGAGCTCGCGCAAGATCGCCGACATCATCGGCGTCATCGACGGCATCGCCTTCCAGACGAACATCCTGGCGCTGAACGCCGCCGTCGAGGCGGCGCGCGCGGGCGAGCAGGGCCGCGGCTTCGCCGTGGTGGCGAGCGAAGTGCGCAACCTGGCCCAGCGCTCGGCCGCCGCGGCCAAGGAGATCAAGCTGCTCATCAACGCCTCGGTCGAGCAGGTCGATGCCGGCGCGCGCCTGGTCGATAGCGCCGGCGCCACCATGACCGGCATCGTCCAGGCCGTGCGCCGCGTGGCCGACCTGATGAACGAGATCGATGCCGCCAGCAGCGAGCAGAGCCAGGGCATCGGCCAGGTCAACGGGTCGATCGCCACGATGGACGACGTGACCCAGCAGAACGCCGCACTGGTCGAGGAGGCGGCCGCCGCGGCCGGCGCGCTCGAGGAGCAGGCCGCCCGGCTGGCGCAGGTGGTCGGCGCCTTCAAGCTCGACGAGACCGAAAGCAGTGGCCCGGCCGCGCAGGTCGCCGCGCCCGCGCGGCGGCCCCTGCTCGCGGCCTGACGCGGCCGGCGGGCGCGGCCGCCCAAACGGACCGCCCCGTCCGGCCCGGCGGTTGTAAGATCGGTCGTGGCCGGCGCACGGACGCCGGCGCCGACATCATGGAGCCGCGCATGACACGATCCCTTCTTTGCCATCCCCCTCCAGGCCGGCTCGCCCGCCGGCTCCTCATGCTGCTGGCGCTCGGCTGCGCCGGTGCGGCGGCCCAGGAGCAGGGTGGGCAGGACGAGCCGATCGCTTCCGGCCGGCCCGACTTCGTCGAATCCAGCGAGGGCATCGGCAAGGGCCGGGTGCAGCTCGAAACCGGCCTCCTGAGCGAACGCGCGCGCGGCGAGGCGGGGCGCGAGCATACGCTGAGCACGCCGACCACGCTGCGCGTCGGCTTGAGCGATCTGCTGGAACTGCGGATCGAGAGCGATGGCCGCAGCGTGCTGCACCGCCGCGATCCGGCCAGCGGCGCGCGCACCACGCAGGCAGGCTATGCCGACAGCACGATCGGCCTGCTGTGGCACGTCGCCGATGCGCGCGGCAGCCTGCCGTCGACTGGCGTGCTGCTCGACGCCACCCTGCCGACCGGCTCGCGGCTGCTGCGTGGCGAGGGCGTGCGGCCGTCGCTGCGCGTCGTCGGCAGCTGGGAATTGCCGGGCGACATGCAATTGAGTGTGATGCCTGGCCTGGCGGTCGAGCACGAGGACGAAGGCGGACGCTACACCTACGGCTTGTTCGGCGTCGGCCTGGAAAAGCGTTTCGACGCGCGCTTGCGCGGGGTTGCCGAACTGGCGATGCCGCAGATCGCGTCCAGCCGCCATGGCGGCACCCAGGCCAGCGCCGGCATCGGCCTGGCCTGGCTCCTGACGAACGATTGCGAGATCGACACCATGTTTTCGCGCGGCCTGAACCACAACACCCCCTACGCCAGCTTCACCGTCGGCCTGTCGATCCGGCGCTGACGATCGGGCTGCGACCCTTCCGGCGGGCGCGCCGTCGCCTCATGTGTCCGGGTTATGCGACACAGCCGCAAATTCATTGGTGACGCCAATTTCCCGCGCGTAATCTCTTGAGAAGATGGCAATGCTTTGGCGTGGGAGACGCCGGGCGCCATCGGGCGCAGCCCGCACAGCCAGCCGTGCGGGCGTGTTCACCTCAACCCGCAAAAAACGACAACATGAAAAAACTTTTGCTTGCCGCGGCAGCGAGCCTGCTCGTCGCGTCCTTCGGTGCGTCCCTGGCGCATGCCGACACCGCTTCCGTCACGCCCAAGCGCGAGCTGCGCGGCGTCTGGATCAGCACCCACCTGAGCCTGGACTGGCCGAACCGCACCCAGACGCCCGAGCAGCAGCGCGCGGCCCTGGCCGGCATTCTGGACCACAACAAGGCGACCGGCATGAACGCCGCCTTTTTCCAGGTGCGCAGCCAGTCCGACGCCATGTACCCGAGCACGCTCGAGCCCTGGTCCTACTACCTGACCAACAACCAGGGCAGCGCGCCGGCGCCCGCCTGGGATCCGCTGCAGTTCGCGATCGACGAATCGAGGAAGCGCGGCCTGGAATTCCACGCCTGGATCAATCCTTACCGGGCGGTGGCGAATACCGCTTCCGAGAACAATCCCGCCCAGTACGCGGCGAACCACATCTCGCGCACCCATCCGGAATGGCTGCTGACGGTGGGCACGGTGAAGATCCTGAACCCCGGCCTGCCCGAGGTGCGCGACTACGTCACCAGCGTCATCATGGACATCGTCGAGCGCTACGACGTGGACGGCATCCACTTCGACGATTACTTCTACCCGAGCGGCACCATCGCCGACGACGCGACTTATGCGGCCCACCCGCGCGGCTTTCCCGCGACGGCCGCGGGGCGCGCCGACTGGCGGCGCGACAACGTCAACCTGCTGATCGCCCAGGTGGGCGAGCGCATCCGCGCGGCGAAGCCCTGGGTCAAGTTCGGCGTCTCGCCGTCGGGCATCTACCGCAGCAGCCTTGATCCCGCCATCGGCTCGCCGACGTCGAGCGGCGCCAACCAGCATTACGTGAACAACTTCGCCGACAGCCGCACCTGGCTGCAGCAGGGCTGGGTCGACTACCTGGCGCCCCAGGTCTACTGGTACATCGGCCAGGCCGGCTCGGACTACAAGCTCCTGGTCCCGTGGTGGAACGAGAACGCCTTCGGCCGCCACGTCTACGTCGGCATCGCCGACTACAAGATGAACACCGCCGGCTGGCTGGACCCGAAGCAGGTGGCCAACCAGATCGCCCTGAACCGCACCCAGGGCAATATCGCCGGGCAGATCCACTTCCGCCACGCCTTCCTGGCGGCCAACCCGCTGGGCTACCGCACCGACCTGATGCAGGACACCTACGCCCGTCCGGCGCTGGTGCCCGCCATGCCCTGGAAGGACACGCTGCAGCCTTCCGCGCCGTCCGCCCTGAGCGCCGCGCCGGGCCAGGACAACGCGGTCCAGCTCGCGTGGAGCCCGGCGATCGACACCCGCGACGAGATGGACAAGGTACGCCGCTTCGCCGTCTACCGCTCGGGCGAGCGGACGCTCGACACCGAGCGTGGCGACAACCTGCTGGCGGTGGTCGAATCGGACGCGAGCGGCTACGTCGACACCCGGGCCGAGGCGGGCCGGTATTACTACTACACCGTGACGGCCCTGAACCGCCTGAGCCACGAGAGCGCGCCGGCCAACCCGGTCAGCAACGACTTCGAGGCGCCCAGCGTGCGTACGCGCGCACTCGCGCTGACGCTGGCGAACGGCACGGCCAGCCTGCAGCCGGCCGACCTGGACGGCGGCACGACGGACAACTGGGGCATCGAGACGCTGAATGCTTCGCGCACCGTGTTCAGCTGCACCGACATCGGCGCGCAGCAGGTCGAACTGACGGCCATCGACAAGGCGGGCCTGAGCGCTTCCGCGCCGGCCACGGTGAACGTCATCGGACACGTACCGCAGCCGATCGTCGAGGTCAGCCGCCTGGACGCCACGCCGACCGGGCAGCCGGCCGGCACCATCGTGCTGGGCTATGGCGCGCAAAGCGTCAGCCTGCGTGCCTACGATGCGGACCCGGGCACCGGCTTCGCCTGGAACCCGGCGCCGGGCCTGGCCGCCGACGGCGCCGCCGCCACCTTCGCGCCGACCGGGGCGGGAACCTTCGCGCTCACCGCCCAGGCCATCAGCGCGAACGGTTGCCCGGCGCCGGCGTCGGTGACGGTCTCGGTGATCGATGCGCGCTGCGGCAACGGCAAGGTGGCGGTCTGCCACAAGCCGGACAGCGCGGGCAGCGGCCGCAGCGTCGACATCTGCGTGTCGCCGAACGCGGTGCCGGCCAAGCTGCGCCAGGGCGATAGCCTGGGCAACTGCACGCCGCAGTAAGGAGGCAAGCGGGCATTTGCCCCTGCATGGAATGCCGCCCGGGCCGTTGGCCCCGGCGGCATTTTTCATGGAAGTCCGGCCGCCGCCTTGCGTTGAAGCCGCGCACGGGAGATTCCAGCCGGAATCGGAAAATATTTCCTTTGTGATAGCATCGCCGGGTTCCTTGCCTCATTGGCATCCTTGCAGTCCTCACCATGGTCAAGTCACCCCACCTCGCAGCGGTCAACAATGAAAGCGCTTCCGCGTGGCCCGCATCGGCGCCCGCGCACGGGTTTGCCGACGCGGGTGCCGGGGCCTACGCGCAAGGCGGCCCCTGGCGGATGCGTAGCGCGCTCATCGTCTCGCTGGCGGTGCATGGCCTGCTGCTGAGCATTTCGCTGGGCGGCGAGGCCTTCGGGCTGCCCCAGCTGCAGTTCCCCTGGGAGGAGAGACGCCTGGGCGCGAACGACTTGCGTATTACCCTGGCCGCGGCGCCTGCCACGGCGCCCGCGCCCGCACAGGCGATCGCTGCGCCGCCAGGCAAGACGAAGCCTGCCGCGGCGGGCCAGCGTCGTCCTGTCACCCCACCGAAGCCGGTTCCGCCGCCGCCCGTCGCCGCTGCTGAGAGCGTGCCGGCCCCTGCCGCGCCGGCACCCGCGCCTGCGCCAGGCCCGGAACCCCGGCCGGTGCCGGAGCCGGCGCCTGCGGCGGCGGAGCGGTCGGGTGCGAAGCTTGTCAGCGTGCCCGAGCCGGCGCCGCAAGCGGTTCCCGACGACGCGCCGGCACCTGAGCAGGGTGAACAGGAAGCACAGGAAAAAGCGCTCGCCCTGGCCAGGGCCGAGCAGGCGCAGGCCGAAGAGAAGGCCGCCCGGGCAGCCGCACAGGAGGCTGCTCGTGCGGCCGCGCAGGAGGCTGCACAACGGCAGGAAGCGGAACTGATCGCGCTGGCGCAGCGCGAGGCCGCCCGGCAAGAAACGGAGCGCCAGCTTCTTACCCGGCAAGCGCTGCAGGCGGAGGAAGCCTTGCGCCAGGAGCAGGCCCGCCAGGACGCCGCGCGTCAGGACCGCGAGCGCGCGGAGGCGGCGCGCCTGGAGGCCGAACGCATGGAAACGGCACGGCGCGAACAGGAGCAGCAGGCGCAGCGCGAGCAGGCGCGGCAGGAGGCCGCCCGCGCCGAGGAAGCGGCCAGGAACGACGCCGCGCGCCGCACAGCGGAACGCGAAGCGCGCGAGCGGGAAGAAACGCTGCGCCGCGAAGCCTTGCGCCAGGAGCAGGAGCGGCGCGATGCGCAGGCCCGGGACGAGCTCGCGCGCCAGGAAGCGGCCCGTCAGGAAGCGGCTCGTCAGGAAGCGGCTCTTCAGGAGGCAGCCCGTCAGGAAGCGGCCCGTCAGGAAGCGGCACGCCGGGAAGCGACGCGTCACGAAGCAGCCCGTCAGGAAGCGGCTCGTCAGGAAGCAGCCCGCCAGGAAGCGGCTCGTCAGGAAGCAGCCCGCCAGGAAGCGGCTCGTCAGGAAGCGGCTCGTCAGGAAGCGGCGCGCCAGGAAGCGGCCCGTCAGGAAGCAACGCGTCAGGAAGCAGCCCGTCAGGATGCGGCCCGCCAGGAAGCAGCCCGTCAGGAAGCCGCGCAGCGCGAGAAGGCCGGGCAGGAAGCGGCGCGCGAGGAGCGGCTGCGCGCGATCGGTCGCCAGCTCGACCGGGAAGCGGCCGAGCGCGACGCCGCGAAGCGTGCGCAGGAGGCGCTGCCCGCGGCGAGCAGCCTGCGCCGAGGGTGGATGTTCGGGCGCGCCGACCCGAACCCGGACCTGGTCGTCTACGCCCAGGCCATGAGCCGCAAGATCGAGATGAACATGACCTTCGACATGGTGCGCGAGGCGGTGAAGCAGCCGCACAGGCAGCCGGTCGTGACGATCGCGGTGCGCGCCGACGGATCGGTCGAGAAGGTGACTTTCGTGTTGTCCAGCGGCGTCCCCGCCATCGACGACGCGATCCGCCAGGTGGTGGAGAGCCAGGCGCTGTACGGGCCATTCCCGCCTGCGCTGGCGCGCCAGTACGACGTGGTCGAGATCCGCCGGACGTGGATCTTCGACATGGCGATCAGGCTGGAGTGATAGGGAAGAGCAGGATCACCGCGTGGCGTCATCCGGTCCAGTGAACCGGATGACGAGCCGCCCACTTACGTTCAACCCGTATTGCGCAGGCCGGCCGCGACCCCGTTGATCGACAGGTGGATGCCGCGGTGCACGCGCGGATCCATCTCGCCCGGTTCACGGGACATCGCGCGGTGGCGATGGATCAGCTCGACCTGCAGGTGGTTCAGCGGGTCGAGATAGGCGAAGCGGTTCTGGATCGAGCGCGCCAGCAGCGGGTTGCCGGCCAGGCGCTCGCTGGCGCCGGTGATCGCTTCCAGGCGGCGGATGGTCTCGCCGTGCTCGGCCGCGATGCGCTTGAAGATGCGCTCGCGCAGCGCGGCGTCCGGCACCAGCCCGGCATAGCGCGAGGCGATCGCCAGATCGGTCTTGGCCAGCACCATGTCCATGTTCGACAGCAGGGTAGCGAAGAAGGGCCACTCGCGGAACATCTCCTGCAGCGTCGCCAGGCGCGCATCGCGTTCCTCCTGCGGACCTTCCTCCAGCCATTCGGAGACGGCGGAACCGAAACCGTACCAGCCCGGCAGCAGCAGGCGGCACTGGCCCCAGGAGAAGCCCCAGGGGATAGCGCGCAGGTCTTCGATGCGGCGCGTCGACTTGCGCGAGGCCGGGCGCGAACCGAGGTTCAGTTCGGCGATCTCGGCGATCGGCGTGGCGGCGAAGAAGTAGTCGGTAAAGCCCGGGGTCTCGTACACCAGGTTGCGGTAGGCTTTGTACGCACGCGCGGACAGTTCCGCCATCACGGCTTCGAAGCGCGCCAGGCGCTCGGCCTTGTCTCCCTCCGCCGCATGCGGGCTCAAGCTCGCTTCCAGCGTGGCCGCCACCAGCAGCTCGAGGTTGCGGCGGCCGATCTCGGGATTCGAGAATTTCGAGGCGATGATCTCGCCCTGTTCGGTCAGGCGGATCTGGCCGTTCACGGTGCCCGGCGGCTGCGCCAGGATCGCCTGGTAGCTGGGGCCGCCGCCGCGGCCGACGGTGCCGCCGCGGCCGTGGAACAGGCGCAGCTTCACGCCGGCGCGTTCGAACACCTCGACCAGCTTCAGCTCGGCCTGGTAAAGCTCCCAGTTCGAGGTCAGGAAGCCGCCGTCCTTGTTCGAGTCCGAGTAGCCGAGCATGACTTCCTGCAGCCGGCCCTGGTGCTCGATGAGGCGCGCCACCGGCGGCAGGGCCATCCAGGTTTCCATGATGTTCGCCGCGCGCTGCAGGTCGGGGATGGTTTCGAACAGCGGGATCACCATCACCTCCGACATGCCCTGCGAGATCTTCAGCAGGCCGCCTTCCTTCTGCAGCAGCAGCACCTCGAGCAGGTCAGACACCGCCTCGGTATGCGAGATGATGTAGTTGCGGATCGCCCGCGCGCCGTAGCGCTGGCGGATCTCGCGCGCGGCGCGCACGATGGCCAGCTCGGATTCGGTTTCTTCCGAATACGATTCGTAGGGGGTGTACAGCAGGCGCGGCTGGGCCAGTTCGGCCAGCAGCAGCGCCACCTTGCCGTCCTCGGACAGCGCCGCGTAGTCGGCTTCGACGCCGGCCTTTTCGAACAGCTCGGCCAGCACGCGCTCGTGCACGTCCGAGGTCTGGCGCATGTCGAGCGAGGCCAGGTGGAAGCCGAAGATGCGCGCCGCCCGCATCAGGCCGGCCAGGCGCGGCCCGATCAGCATGGCGCCGTGGTTCGCCGCCAGCGATTCGGCCACGATCTCGAGGTCGGCGGCGAATTCGTTGGCATCGAGGTAGGGCGCAGCGTGGCCGACTTCCTTGCGCAGGATGTTGGTCGCGCCGAGTTCGCGCGCGCTGGCCGCCAGGCGCGCGTACATGCCGATCAGGGCGCGGCGGTAGGGCTCGTCCTCGCGGTGCGGCGACTGGTCGGTGGAACGCTCGGCCAGCGACTGCATGGCCGGGGTGATGTCGACCATCAGGGTCGAGGTCGACAGTTCGGCGCCGAGCGCGTGCACCTCGTCCAGGTACCAGTCGAGGATGGTGGTGGCGTGGCGCATCACGGCGTGGCGCATGGTGTCGGCGTTCACGTTCGGGTTGCCGTCGCGGTCGCCGCCGATCCAGCTGCCCATCTGCACGTAGGCGCTGTCGCCCAGTTGCGCCGGCTTGCCGTGGTACTGGACGCCGATCTCGTCCTCGATGTCGTCGTACAGGGCCGGCAGCTCGCGCAGGAAGGTGATGCGGTAGTAGGACAGCGCGTTCTCGATCTCGTCGGCCACCGTCAGCTTGGTGTAGCGCAGCATGCGCGTCTGCCACAGGGTGGCGATGCGCGCGTGCATCAGCTGCAGGTTGCGCACCTGCTCCTTCGGCGTCAGCGGCAAGTCGCGCTCGGCCAGCAGGCGCGCGATGTCGTGCTCGGCGTCGAGGATGCTCTTGCGCTGGACCTCGGTCGGGTGGGCGGTGAGTACCGGCGAGATCAGGGCGTTCCTGAAGAAGTTCTCGACCGTGTTCTGGTCCACGCCGGCGGCGCGCAGCTTGCCCAGGGCGTAGCCGACGCTGCCTTCGCGCGGCGGCGAGCCGTTCAGCAGGTGGGCGCGGCGGCGCCGGTTGTGGTGCTGGTCCTCGGCGATGTTGGCCAGGTGCGAAAAGTAGGAAAAGGCGCGCACCACGGAAATCGTCTGGTTGCGGGTGAGCTTGTGCAGCAGGCTGGTGAGCTCCTGGCCGGCTTGCGGATCGGCGTCGCGCCGGAAGCGCACGGCGGTCTGGCGGATGGTCTCGACGACGTCGAAGACGGCGTCGCCTTCCTGGTCGCGCAGCACGTCGCCGAGCAGGCGGCCGAGCAGGCGGATGTCTTCTTTCAGCGGGGCGTCCTTGTCGGCGCCGGCGAGGTTGTCGGGTGCAACGGGTTTGTCCATATCGACCACTGATTCTCTAATGTTGGAAACGCCGGGTTGTGCATGGCGGTTGGCCACGATCTGCAATCAGGCCCCATGCTAAAATTTGTGATCCTATGCAAGGGCCTTTACTGGCATCGGCCGGTGAGCGCAACGACAGTGAAAGAATTCGTTTTGAAAGCATCCGAAATGACGCAGCAGGTGCAAGTGCCGTCGCAATTGATTATCGCATCGCGCGAGAGCCGCCTGGCCATGTGGCAGGCGGAACATGTGCGCGACCGTCTGGCCGCATTATATCCAGATTGCCAAATTAGCATTCTCGGCATGACGACGCGTGGCGACCAGATCCTCGACCGTACCCTCTCCAAGGTCGGCGGCAAGGGCCTGTTCGTGAAGGAGCTGGAAGTGGCGATGGCCGAGGGCCGCGCCGACCTGGCCGTCCATTCGCTGAAGGACGTGCCGATGGACTTGCCGGAAGGCTTCGAGCTGGCCGCCGTGCTCGAGCGCGAAGACCCGCGCGACGCCTTCGTGTCGAACGACTACGCCAGCCTCGACGCGTTGCCTGACGGCGCCGTCGTCGGCACCAGCAGCCTGCGCCGCCAGGCCCTGGTCGCGGCCCGCTATCCGCACCTGGTGATCCAGCCGCTGCGCGGCAACCTCGACACCCGCCTGGCCAAACTCGACCGCGGTGACTACGCGGCCATCATCCTCGCCGCCGCCGGTCTCAAGCGCCTGGGCCTGCCCCAGCGCATCCGCGCCGTGCTGGCGCCGGAGCTGAGCCTGCCGGCCGCCGGCCAGGGCGCGATGGCGATCGAGATCGCCAGCGGCGAGCGCCTGGACGGCGCCGACCTGCGCGCGCTGCTGGCGCCGCTGAACCACCTGGACACCGCGCGCGCCGTGATGGCCGAGCGCAAGGTCTCGAAGATCTTCGGCGGCAGCTGCCAGATCCCGCTGGCTGCGCACGCCACGGTCGAGGGCGACACCATGCGCCTGCGCGCGATGGTCGCCACGCCCGACGGCAAGCGCAGCGCGCACGCCGAACTGACGGGCGCGGCCGGCCAGCCGGAACTGCTGGGCGAGCGCGTGTCCGAACTGCTGGGGCAACAGGACGCGCACGCGATCCTGGAAACGATCCGGCAGGACGCCAGTCCCGATGCCTGAGTCCGTCGTCATCACCCGGCCGCGCGCCCAGGCCGACGCCCTGGTGCGCGCCGTGGCCGCCATCGGCCGCACGCCGGTGCTGCTGCCGCTGCTGGAGATCGCGCCTTTGGCCGACCAGTCGGCCCTGCGCGCGGCAATGCGCGAGCTCGACAGCTACGCCCTGGTCGCCTTCGTGTCGCCGAACGCGATCGACGCCGCGATGGCGCTGGTGTCCGCCTGGCCGCGCCAGGTGGCACTGGCGGTGCTGGGGGAGGGCAGCCGCGCCGCGCTGGCGAAGCACGGCCTGACCGAGGCCAACGCCACCATCCTCGGCCCCCAGGATCCGACGCGCAGCGATTCCGAGAACCTGCTGCAGACGCTGGACCTGGCCGCCCTGCGCGGCAAGCGCGTGCTGATCGTGCGCGGCGAGACCGGGCGCGAGCTGATGGCCGAGGGCTTCCGCGCCGCCGGCGCCGCGCTCACGATCGTGCCCGCCTACCGGCGCAGCGTGCCGGCGCTCACGCCGGAACTGGGCGCGACCCTGCGTTCCCTGCTGGCCTCGCCGAACGACTGGATCATCACCAGCTCGGAAGCGCTGCGCGGCCTGTTCGGGCTGCTGCGGCAGCTCGACCATGAGTTGGTTGTGAAAATGCAACAACAGCACGTCATCGTGCCCCATGCGCGCATCGCCGACGCCGCCCGCGCGCTGGGCCTGGCGCGCATCACGCTCACCGGCTCGGGCGACGAGCGACTACTTGCCGCGTTACAATCTCGAACATGAACGAACTGCCGAATCATCCAGAGCTGCCGCCGACGCAGCCTCCCGCCGCGCCGCAGGCGCCGGCCCCCGAATCGTTTGCGGGCGCGCGAGCGCCCATGGGAGGGCCGAGCCTGGCCGACAGGCTGACGCGCCCGCTGCCGCTGGCCGTGATCGTGCTGGCCGTGCTGCTGGCCGCCCAGACCTGGTCGAGCCACAGCCGCATCAACACCTTGCGCAAGGAAATGGCGATCAGCCTGCAGAAGGGCAACCAGATGAATGCCGAAACGGCCGCGCTGGCGCGCGACGTTGCCGACCAGTCGAAAGCCCTGCAGGTGAAGGTCGGCGTGCTCGAAAGCCGCCAGCTGGAAAGCCAGAGCCAGCAGCTGGCCCTGGAGCAGCTCTACCAGGACCTGTCGAAGAGCCGCGACGAATGGGCGCTGTCGGAAGTCGAGCAGGTGCTCTCGACCGCCAGCCAGCAGCTGCAGCTGGCCGGCAACGTGCAGGGCGCCCTGATCGCGCTGCAGAACGCCGACCGCTCGCTGTCGCGTTCGGACAAGCCGCAGTTCATCACGGTGCGCCGCGCGATCGCCAGCGACATGGAAAAACTCAAGGCGCTGCCGGCGGTGGACCTGGCCGGCGTCGCCGTGCGCCTGGACAGCGTCATCGGCCAGGTCGACACCTTGCCGCTGCTGTCGGACGAGAAGCCGCTGCTGCCGGCCGCGCCGGCGCGCGGCGCGCGCACGCAGGGCACGCAGGGCACGCAGGTTGCCGACAAGGCTGCGGCGCCGGCCGCGCCGCTGTCGGTCGGCGAGCGCATGGTGCAGACCTGGCGCAACTGGACCGAGGAGATGTGGGACGACGTGCGCCAGCTGATCCGCGTGCGCAGCGTGAACACGCCGGACGCGCTGATGCTCTCGCCCGAGCAGCGCTACTTCGTGCGCGAAAGCCTGAAGCTGCGCCTGCTGAACGCGCGCATGGCGCTGCTTTCGCGCGACGAGACCACCTTCGCCGACGACCTGACCGCCGCGCAGGACACCCTGGCGCGCTACTTCGACACGCGCGCCCGCTCGACCCAGCAGGTGCAGTCGGTGCTGCGCCAGGTCCAGGCGAACAACCTGTCGATCGAGATGCCGACCCTGGCCGACAGCCTGAACGCCGTGCGCAACTACAAGACGAAGCCTTAATCCATGCGTTTACTCCTCTGGTTAGTCGCCCTGATGGCCGCCGCCATCGGCATCGCCGTGACGGCCCGCTTCAATCCGGGCAACGTGGTGCTGTTCTATCCGCCGCACCGGATCGACATGTCGCTGAACCTGTTCGTGGTGCTGCTGGCGCTGCTGTTCCTGATGCTCTACGGCCTGGTGCGCGCGATCAACGCAACCCGGCGCATGCCCGAACGCGTGGCCGCCTACCGCCAGCGCAAGCGCGAGCGCGAGGGCAACAAGGGCCTGCGCGACGCGCTCAAGGCGCTGCTCGAGGGGCGCTTCGGCCATGCCGAGAAGGCCGCGATGCGCGCCGCCGAGCTGCCCGAGAACGCCGGCGTGGCGGCCCTGATCGGCGCGCGCGCCGCGCACCGCATGCGCGAGCCGGCGCGGCGCGACGCCTGGCTGGCCGGCATCGCCGCCGACAACGGCATGAAGACGGCGCGCCTGATGACCGTCATCGAGCTGCTGGTCGACGACCACCAGCCGGAGGCGGCGCTGGCCGCCGTGGAAGAACTGAACGCCAGCGGCCAGCGCCACATCTACGCGCTGCAGTGGTCGATGAAGGCGCACCAGCAGGCGCGCAACTGGCCCGAGGTGCTGCGCCTGGTGCGCATCCTGGACAAGCGCAATGCGCTGCATCCGGCGCTGGCGGCGCGCCTGCGCGAGATGGCCTACGAGGCCCTGCTGTCGGAAGAGGGACAGGATCCGGAAGCGATCCGGCGCTTCTGGGCCGGCGTGCCCGCCGCCGACCGGCTCCAGCCGGCCGTCGCGGCGCGCGCCGCCGCCGCCTTCAACGCCAGCGGCCTGCACGACGAGGCGCGCGTGATCGCGGAAGAGGCCTTGAAGTCCGGCTGGGACGAGCGCGTGCTCCGCGCCTACCGCGACGCCGCCGGCCCGGCCGGCTCGGCCACCCTGCTGGCGCAGATCGAGAAATGCGAAACCTGGCTGCGCGAGCGCCCGAACGACCCCGAGCTGGCGCTCACCCTCGGCTCGCTTTGCCTGCGCCAGAAGCTCTGGGGCAAGGCCCAGCGCTACCTGGAGCAGGCGCTGTCGGACGCGCTCGACGCCGGCATGGTGCGCGACATCCACCTGAAGCTGGCCCAGTTGCACGAGGCGCTGGGGCAGGACGAGCGCGCGGCGAGTCATTACCGCCACAGCGCGCTGGCGAACATCCTCTGAGCCGGACGGCGGCGGCCGGAACGACCCGCGCCGCCGCCGGCCCATCCGGCCGGCCGTTCGCGGTTCCGGCGCCAGCGCAGCCGGGTGCGAAGCGCGGCGCCCGGCGGCTCGCACACTCACTTGCCGTGGCAGCGGCGTGGCGTCAGCACCAGGGGTTGCACCCTGTTGTTGGGCAGGCGCTCGATGGCCGCGATCTGCCCCTTGTCGTTGATGGCATAGGCGGCATCGATCGTGATGCCCTGGCTGGCCTCGTCGAGCAGGGTGTCGAGCTGGACCGGTTTGGCGCCGAACCAGATCGTCGCGCGTTCCAGTCCGATTGCCGTTTGCGAAAAGCCGACGGCCTCGTCCTTTTCGTTGATGCCGAAGATGGCCCCGTTTTCGCCGCCCAGGGTCGGCAGGATGGTGCGGACGCCGCCGTACCATTTCGCCGGCCTGGACATGGTCGTGCCGGAGAAGGTGTAGCCGACGATCCGCCGGCTGTTGTTGATGTCGGTTGCGACCGCCTCCGCGCCCAGGTCGACGACCTCGCCGGTCGGCGTCCAGAGCGCGGCATGCTGGGTGGCGCTGATGTCGTTGCTTACGCCAACGCTGAAGCCGGCATCGTTGATCCGGAGGACGGAGGAATTCGCGCCGCCGAGGCTTTCCAGCGGGCGTGGGGTGCCCTTGCGCCAGAGGACGGCCAGCGCACGCGAGCCGTCCGGGACGGCGCTGGTGCCGCCGATGACACCGGAGCGGTTGATGCCCCACGCTACCGAGAACGAGGTCGGGCTGCCGCCCAGGTTGCGCAGGGGCGTGATCCGGCCCCGGTACCAGCTGAAGGCGCGCATGACCCCATTGGCGTTGTTGGAAAAGCCGACGATCTGGCCCGCGTCGTTGATGTCGTAGGCGTAGCCGACGGTGCCGCCCAGGCTGCCGAGATCGTAGGCCCGGCTCCCGATCCACAGCGTCGGCATGACGCCGGTGACAGTGTCGCTGTAGCCGACAACCCAGCCATGGTTGTTGATGGCGGTGGGGAAGGCCTCGAAGCGGGTAACGTCGAGCCGCTGGACACTGTAGCGCAGGCCATGCCGGTGCTTGTGCGGGCAAGTCGCGGGGCCTGCGGACTGCCCATTGATCCACTCCGCCTGCGCCTGGGCGTGCGCGATGAGCTGTCCGGTCGCGGGCGGGGCATCCGCGCCGCGTGGCGATGGCGCCGCGACCGCCGCGCCGCCGCCCAGCAATAGGGCGAGAATGCCCAGCCAGGGCCGCGTCAGCCGGGTAGCAAACCGGTTAAACGTTTTCATGTCCTGCCTCCTGTCGATGAAAGGTGATTGCCGGGAGCGCTTGGCGGTCAGGGCAGCGGCGCGGGGGGCGGTAGTCGTGGCGCCGGGATGCTGCCTTCCTTGCCGCTCACCGCCGCGCGGGGGAAGGGAGTCCAGCGTGCCCATGGGGATTTCCCGCATGGGCCCGGCGTCGACATTGACGCCGACCTGATCCATGGTAGGGAGCACCGGGGCGCCGCGCCACCGCGATATCGCCATCGCTTGTGTTCGCTCAACGCGCCGGTCGATGTATTCCCTTGCGCCAATTCTCGGACTCAGTTATGTCCGCGTGGAACGAGCGGTACTCGAACGCGTTCCCGCATAGTCATCCGGACGGCCTGCCGGCTGCACAATTGCCGCACCACATGCCCCTGCTGCGTCGCACAAGCTGATGCCTATTCGATATAATGCTTCCCTTTATTGAATCTTCAGCAACCAAGGAATAACCCATGAGCCTGAACAACGTTCCAGCCGGCCGCGATGTGCCGAACGACTTCAACGTCATCATCGAAATCCCGATGAACGCCGATCCGATCAAGTACGAAGTGGACAAGGACACCGGCGCGATCTTCGTTGACCGCTTCATGGGCACCGCGATGCACTATCCGTGCAACTACGGCTATGTGCCGCAGACCCTGGCTGCCGACGGCGATCCGTGCGACGTGCTGGTGATCACCCCGTTCCCGCTGATCCCGGGCGTGGTCGTGCGTTGCCGCGCGATCGGCGTGCTGAAGATGAGCGACGAGGGCGGTGGCGATGCCAAGGTGCTGGCGGTCCCGGTCGACAAGATCCTGCCGATCTACAGCCACTGGCAAAAGCCGGAAGACCTGCAGGACCTGCGCCTGCAGCAGATCCAGCACTTCTTCGAGCACTACAAGGACCTGGAAAAGGGCAAGTGGGTCAAGGTCGAGGGTTGGGCCGGTCCGGAAGAAGCGAAGGAAGAAATCGTGAACGGCGTTGCCGCCTACAAGGCTGCGCAGGAACAGCAGTAATTCCTCGTGCACGAAGGAACAAAGGCCGGCGCCCTCGGGGTGCCGGCCTTTTTTTAAGCTCCTGGCGCACGCGCCGGCCTGCACCTACCAGCCGATATCCTGCAGCAGCGGGTAGGTGAGGTCGTTCGGCAGGCTGACGCTGTGCGACAGGTCGGCGTTGATCGACGGCTCCATCAGCCGGTTCGGCTTGGCATCGGTCGTGTAGTGCGAGACCGAGGAGCCCGGCGCGTTGGTGGTCGGCGTGTACATCAGGATGCGCCGTTGCGGATCGGTGCCGGACAGGCGGTTCGGATCGATGCCGAGCGATGCGACCACGCCGGAACGGGTGCGCGACCTGGTCTGCAGCGCGGCGCGCAGGGTGACGCCGGCTTCCTGGGTGATGCGCACCGATGGGATCGTGATGGCGGGATCGTCGCCGCTCATGCCGCTCGGCTCGCCCGGTGCGTTGTCGGCAACGATCATGCCGATCGCCCCCGCGGCCTGCACGTTGCGCGCCTTGGAAACGAAGTCGCAGCTGCCGCGCGAGACCAGGGCGATATTGCCGCGCACGGCGAGCGCGTTCAGCTCGTCGAGCGGGTTGCAGGCCAGTCCGGTGCCGTCGGCCTGCTCGACCACCGGCATGAGCTGTCCGCTGACCGCGTTGGCGCCGAGCGGCGGGCCGAAGGAGGCGTCGCCGACGGCATAGTCGCCGGCCGCGTTGCCGGCGGCGCTGCCGCTGACCGTCAAGCGCGAGCGCGGATCGAGCAGCTGCGGCACCGCGGCCGTGACGTTCGGGCCGTTCCAGGACAGGCCGTCGCCGCTGATCGCCGAGGCGACGCGTTCGGTCTCGCTCATGCCGACCCAGGGGCGCTCGGTGCGGTTGTCGACCAGGAAGTGGTCCCAGATCGACGGGATGCCGTTGATCTGGGCGCCGGTCTCGTCGTCGGTGAAGGTCTGGAAGCCCAGGCCGTGGGCCATTTCGTGCAACAGCACGGTGACCAGGTCGATCTGGCCGTTCGCATTGTTGTCGACGCCCAGGTAGAAGCCCGAGCCCGGCATGCAGTCGGGGAACAGGCCGAGGCGCGAGTTGAAGCGCGAAATGATGTGCGGCTCGCCCGGCGTGGCGACGTCGGCGCCGGCCAGCTTGCTGGCCAGCGCGCTGGGGTACCAGGTGTTCGGGCGCGGCGCGTTGGTGAAGTCGGACCAGATCTCGTTCGCCCCCGCCGAGCCGAGCACGGCGCTGTTCGCGGTGCACGACAGCGGCACGAAGGAGGCGCCGATGCGGATCGGCACGCTGCTGGTGAGGGTGGACGCCCAGATGTTGGCGGCGTGCTGGAAGGCGTACAGACGTTGGGCGCCGAGCGTGGTGCCGGGATTGCCGCCCACCGGCGTGGCCGGGGCCGGGTCGTTGAAGCCGATGCCGGGCGCGTTCTGGTTGACGATGGTGATGGTGGCGGCCTGGCCGGCGAAGGCGGCGCCGGACAATGCGAGGGCCGCGGCGACGCGCAGCGCGAGCTTGCCTGCGCATTTATTTGTTTTCATGGCGACCCTCCTTGTCGTGTCCGTGTTGGACTTGCTCGCCGTGCCGGTGGACGGCCTGGTCGGCGGCATCCGCGCCGTGCACGCACTGGTCGGCCAGCTTGCCGCCGGCGTCGCGGGTGACGACCGAATACACGAGGCCGCGCACGCCCAGGTGCACCTGGCGTGCGCCGCTGGCGTGGGTGACCATGGAAGGCTTGCCCTGCGCCGTCATCGCGCCCGTCGCTTTCGGCGCGAGCGCGCGGGCTTCGGCGGGCGTGGGAGCGCGCAGCTGGCCGGTCTGCGCGTCGCGCACGACGACCATGCCCTGTTGCTGTTCCTGGGCGGCGCCGTGACGCGGCATGAGGGCGCAGATGGCGGCGAGGGGAGCGCCGCGAAGAGTTTGTTGGGTGACATGGTGGTCTCCGGAAGCGTCAGTTCAGTGTCTTGCGGCGCATGAAGCTCAGCGCGCCCAGGCCCAGGGCCAGCATCATGTAGAGCGACGGTTCCGGCACCGCCGTGACGACGCGGACCGTGTCGAGCCCGATGTAGTTCAGCGCGCCCGCATTGCCCACGTAACGGAAGGCGAAACGGCCCTCGCCCTGGAGGTCCAGGCCGGCGCTCCATCGGGTCCAGTCGGTCGGGTAGCCGGCGCCGCCGAAGCTGGTCAGCAGGGTAGTGAAGCCGCCGGTGCCGCTGCCGCTGCCCGGCGCCCAGCGCACTTCGAGCAAGTCGGCGGAGCCCGGCATGGCCTCATGGGCGGTGTAGAAGGACAAGTTGGTCAGGCCGCTGAGGGACAGGAGCGGGGTGATCAGCCAGTTGTCGACCGTGCCCTGGCCGTTCGTGGCGCCCATGAAGCTGGCGGCGGCGTAGGCGTTGGCGGCGCCGGACTGGGCGCCGAAGACGTCGGCATTGCCCTGGAACCAGGTGCTGCCCGCCGGCACGCTGTTGTTCACGAGCGTCCAGCCCGGCAGCGAGGCGAGGTCGTCGAAGCCTTCGTCCAGCACCGCGATGCCCGCGGCGCCGGCGGCCCCTGGCGCGAGCACCGCCAGCGCAAGCGCGCCGGCCGCGGTGTACGACTTGAGTAGTTTCATGGGATTGTGCTTTCATGCGGAGCCAGAAAAGATGGCTGTTCCACTCGCGCTGGCTGACACGAGGCCATGGTTGAGTTCATCATATGAGCTGAACGATGGCCTACTTTGATCTCTATTCAAGTGCGTACGAACTCAGCGGCTATTGGGCTGCGGCGTGGTGCGCACGGTGGGGCGTGCTCGTGAGCCGCTGGATGGAAGTCGGCTTTGCGTAGGGTGGGCACTTGTGCCCACGCGGGATGGTGCTCACGCGGACCACCGGAATATTCGGACGCCACCAACGTTGGAGCTGTTGTGATGTGCGAAGGGTGAGACCGCGTGGACACAGGTGTCCACCCTACGAAGGCAACAACGGGAGAAGTGACAGGCGCGGACGAGGGACGCCCGCGCCAGGAGGAAAACGATCAGCGCGCCGCCAGCCAGCTACGCACGCGCAGCTTGCCCACGATCCCGATCGGGAAGAAATAAATCGACAGCACGAACAACACGCCCAGCCACAGCATCCAGCGGTCCGGATGCAGGGCGGCCGCCAGCAGCGGCACGCTTTCCAGGGCGGCCGACGCATGCGCCATCAGTTCCTTCAGGTAGTTCTGCGCGAGGATGAACAGCGCCGCGCCGACCACCGCGCCGTACATCGTGCCCATGCCGCCGATCACGACGATCAGCAGGATGTCGGTCATGACCTCGAAGCCGAGCGAGGTCTTGGGGCCGACGTAGCGCAGCCACAGGGCCATCAGCGCGCCCGCCAGGGCCGCCACCAGGGCCGCCAGGCAGTTGGCCCAGATGCGGTAGACCACGGTGCGGTAGCCCAGCGCCTCGGCGCGGAACTCGTTCTCGCGGATCGCCTGCAGCACCCGCCCGAAGGGCGAGTTCACCAGGCGCAGCAGGAACAGGAACAGCAGCAGGCAGCCGAAGAACACCAGGTAGTAGGTCAGCAGCTTGCCGTCGATGGCGCGTCCGAACACCTCGTTCTCGACCAGCGTGAAGCCGGGCGTGAGCACTTCCGGCACGCTGAAGGTCTTGCCGTCCTCGCCGCCGGTGAAGTCCGACAGCTGCGAGGCCAGCACGGCGAAGGACGAGGCGACGGCCAGCGTGATCATGGCGTAGAAGATGGCGCGCACGCGCAGGGCGAACAGGCCGACGATGAAGGCCAGGGCGAGCGCCAGCAGCAGCGCCAGGCCCAGGCCCTTCATCGCCACGCCCCAGGTCGGCTCATCCACCGAGGCCAGCGCCAGGCCGATGCCGTAGGCGCCGATCCCGTAGAACATGGTGTGGGCGAACGACACGATGCCGGTGTAACCCAGCAGCAGGTCGTAGGAGGCGACCAGCACGATGTAGACGCAGATGGTCGCCGCCATGTTGAGCGGCCGCGCGCCGCTGGTCAGGAAGGGCGCGAAGGCCAGTCCCAGCAGGATCAGGATCAGCACCGCGGACAGGATGCGGCTGCGCGGCAGGTCGCCGGAAAGAAGCCGGGTCATGGGATTCATCGCCATGTCAGCCTCGCATCTTCGAATACAGCCCGGCCGGGCGCCACAGCAGGATCGCGATCATCAGGATGATGTTCGAGACCAGCGCGATCTTCGGGGCCAGGAAGCCGGCATAGTTGGCCACCAGGGCCATCAGCAGGGCGCCGATGAAGCAGCCGCCGACCGAGCCCAGCCCGCCGATGATGATGACGATGAAGATCATGATCATGATCTCGCCGCCCATCGCGGCCGACAGGGTCTCCTTGTACAGGCCCCACATCACGCCGCCCAGGCCGGCCAGCGCCGAACCGGCCGCGAACACGCCGACGAACAGGCGGCGGATGCGGTAGCCCAGGCTCTCGACCATCTCGCCGTTCTCGACGCCGGCGCGGATCAGCAGGCCGATCTTGGTCCGGTTCAGGGTCAGGAACATGCCCACGAACACCACCAGGCCGACGATCACCGCCACCAGGCGGTATTTCTCGATGGCGGCGTCGCCCAGGAAGATGGCGCCGCGCAGGCTGGTCGGCAAGGGCAGGGCGATGGTCTCGGCGCCCCAGATCACGTTGATCAGCTGTTCGGCGACGATCATGCCGCCCATGGTGATCAGGATCTGCTTCAGGTGCTGGCCATAGACCGGCATGATGATCACGCGCTCGAAGGCCCAGCCCAGCAGGGCCGTGACCAGCATCGCGACCGTGACCGCCAGGCCCAGCACGCCCAGGTTGACCAGCAGCGAATCCATCTCGAGCCAGCCGCGCATCGGCAGCAGCACCATGGTGGCGGCGAACGCGCCCACCGACACGAAGGCGCCGTGGCCGAAGTTCAGCACGTTCATCAGGCCGAACACCAGGGTCAGGCCGCTGGCCATGATGAAGATCATCATGCCCATCGCGAGGCCGGCGACGGTCAGGGTGACCCAGGTCGGGAAGCTGCCGACCAGCGGCAGCACCAGCAGGGCGATGGCGGGCACCAGCAGCAGCGGCGCGATGTCACGCGGCGCCGCCGGCAGCGGCGTGTCCGCCTTGGGCAGCGGCGCGTCCGCCTTGGGCAGGGCGGCGGCGCGGGGAAGGGTAGCACTCATCGTGTGGCTCCTATTGGTGGGAGGCGAGCGACAGGCCCAGGAGGCGCTGCTGCAGCTCGTCGTCGTTGGCCAGCGCGGCCATGCCGCCGGCATGGGCCACGCGGCCGTCGTCCATCACGCTCACGGTGTCGCCGAGCGAGCGCACGAAATTGAAGTTCTGCTCGACCAGCAGGATGGTGGTGTCGGTGTCCTTCAGCTCGCGGAAGGCCGCGATCAAACTCTGCACGATGGCCGGGGCCAGGCCCTTGGTCGGCTCGTCCACCAGCAGCAGCTTCCTCGGCTCGACGATGGCGCGGGCGATCGCCACCATCTGCTTCTGGCCGCCCGAGAGGTTCCCGGCCGGGTAGTTCCAGAATTTCTTCAGGGCCGGGAAGAAGCCGAAGATCCAGTCGAGCCGGGCCCCGTCCATCGGGCCGCTGCGCGCCGCCAGGTGCAGGTTTTCGCGCACCGTCAGGTCCGAGAACACGGCCATGCTCTCGGGGACGTAGGCGATGCCCAGGCGCGCGATGTCGGGCGTGGCCAGCTTCGTGATGTCGCGGCCGTCGAAGACGATCGCGCCGGCGCTGGCCTTCCACAGGCCCATGATGGTGCGCAGGGTGGTGGTCTTGCCGGCGCCGTTACGGCCGAGCAGCACCGCCAGCCCGCCGCGCGGCACGACCAGGTCGACGCCCTGCAGGATGTGGTACTGGCCGATGTGGGTGTGCACGCCGGAGAGCGTGAGCAGCGGCGCGCCGGCCTGGTCAGGCGATGGCGGCTGCGGGTTCGGTTTCGGGTGTTCCAAGATAGGCTTCCTGTACGATCTTCGATTGCATCACTTCGGCGGGCATGCCGTCCGCGACCAGGGTGCCGTTGTGCAGCACGATGATGCGGTCGGCCAGCTGGCGCACCACGTCCATCTTGTGCTCGACCAGCAGCACGGTCTTGCTGGCGTCGCGCTTGACGGACTGGATCAGGTCGAGCACGACCGGCACCTCGTCCACGCTCATGCCGGCGGTCGGCTCGTCGAACATCAGGATCGACGGCTCCAGCGCCAGCAGGATCGCCACTTCCAGCTTGCGCTGGTCGCCGTGCGACAGGGCGCCGACGCGGGCCTCGCGCCTGGACGACATCGCCACGCGCTCCAGGTAATGCTCGGCGCGCTCGATCAGCTCCTTGTGGCCGAACCAGACCGAGAACATGTTCAGGCCCAGGCCGGCGCGGCTCTGCACCGCCAGGCGCACGTTCTCCATCACCGTCAGGTTGGGGAACAGGTTGGTGAGCTGGAAGGCGCGCCCGATCCCCAGGCGGGTGCGGCGCGCGGCGCCATGGCGGGTGATGTCCTGGCCGCCCAACAGCACCTGGCCGGAAGTGGCCGGGAGCTGGCCCGAGACCAGGTTGAAGTAGGTGGTCTTGCCGGCCCCGTTGGGGCCGACGATCACCGTCAGGGTCCCCGGGAAGAAGTCCGCCGTCACCGCGTCGACCGCGACGTGGCCGCCGAAGCGGATCGTCAGGTCGCGGGTCGACAGCGACGGCTGCTGTGCGTTGGTGGCCGCCATGTCAGCGCTTGTTCTTGACCGGCAGCGGCATCTCGCTGGCCGGGATCTCGCGCACGAGTTCCAGCAGGTCCCACTCGTTCGCCTGGTCCTTCTTGATGCGGAAGTGGTACATCGACTGGATCGCCTGGTGGTCTTCCTTGCGGAAGCTCATCTGGCCTTTCGGGGTGTCGAAGCGCATGCCTTCCATCGCCGCGACCAGTTTTTCACTGTTCCCATCCGGGACCTTCGACAGCGCGTTGAAGACGGCGCTGGCGGCGGCGAAACCGCCGGCGGTGAACATGTCGGGCGGGGCCTTGAAACGCTTCTGGTGCTCGGCGACCAGCCAGTCGTTCATCTTGTTCTTCGGGAAGGCGTAGTAGTAATAGATCGTGCCTTCGGTGCCGGCGTAGTTCTTCCAGGTCTTCATCACCGGCAGGATGTTGCCGCCCGGGGCCAGCGCGATGCCGTAGCGCTCGGGCTTCATGTCGGCGATCTTGTTCATCGGGTTCGGGCCGGCCCAGACGATGCCCAGCACGCGCGGCTGCGGCTTGTCCTTCAGAGCGTCGAACAGGCGCTGGGTCGAAGCGGTGAAGTCGGTGGTGGTGGCCGGCGCGTATTCCTCGTGCACGACCCTGGCCTTGCTGCCGGTGGCGCTGAGCGCTTCCTTGCCGGCCTTGATGGCGTCGCGCCCGAAGGCGTAGTCCTGGGCCAGGAAGGCGACGCTGCCGCCCTTCAATGTGCTCGCTGCCGCGAGCGCATCCTGCATGGAACTGCGCGCGGTGCGGAAGATGTACTTGTTCCACTTCTCGCCGGTGATGGCGTCGGCCACGGCCGGCTCGATGATCAGGACCTTCTTGTATTCCTTGGCCACCGGCAGCATCGCGATCGCCGAACCGGAGGAGGTGGTGCCCACCGCGATGTCGGCCTTGTCGTCGCCATAGGCTTCGGCCAGCAGGGTGCGGCCCAGGTCCGGCTTGCTCTGGTCGTCCTTGACGATGACCTTCAGCTTGCGCCCGTTGATTTCCATCTTGCCGCCGGTGAGGTATTCCAGGCCCATCATGAAGCCGGTCTCGGTCTCCTTGGCATAGGCTTCGAGCGGGCCGGTCTTGCCGGCGATGAGGGCGATCTTCAGGTCGGGGCCGGCGGCCAGCGCGAGCGGCGCGGCGCTGGCGGCGAAGGCGGCCAGCAAGGCTGCGCCGATGGGCTTGATGAGGGGTTTGATCAGGTCATTCATGGTGTCTCCAGTGATTCTGATTCTGTTTTAAGGAAGCCGCGACAGGAACTGGCGGATCGCGCCCAGCGCTTCCGGTTCGGTGAGCATCGGCGCATGGCCGACGTTCGGCACTTCGGTGTATTCCATGGTGGGCGCGGCGCGCCGCATCCACGCGACCTGGTCCGGTTCCACCAGGTCCGACAGCGCACCCCTGACCAGCAGGGTGGGGCGGCGGTGCGCCAGGCGCCGGAAGGCCATGCGCGATGCCAGCGACGACGGCCGCAGTTTACCTGCTTGCAATGCCAGCGCAATATTCGGATCGTAGCGCAGGGCCAGCTTGCCGGCGGCGTCGGGCTCGAAGGCGCGCCGCGCCCACTTGTCCCATTCCTCGTCGGGACTGTCGGGAAAGGCGCAGGCGTTGATGTCCTTCAGGTAGCCGGCCGCGTCCTGCCAGGAGGAGAGCGTATTGCAGCGGCCCGCGTAGCCGGCGATGCGCGCCAGGCCGCGGGTCGAGAGCACGGGACCGACGTCGTTCAGGACGGCGCCGGCGATGAGGTCGAGATGGCGCATGGCCAGCGTCATGGTGATCAGGCCGCCCATCGAGGTGCCCACGAACACGGCGCGCGCGATGCCCAGGTCGTGCAGCAGCTTGGCGACGTCGGCGGCGTAGACGTTCGGGTTGTAGTTGTCGGGATTGGCGTCGCGCGCCGAGTGGCCGCGGCCGCGCACGTCGGGTGCGATCACGCGCCGGCCCATGCGCGCGATGGCCGGCGCCAGCTCGTCGAAGTCGGCCGAGTTGCGGGTCAGGCCGTGCAGGCAAATCACGGGCAAATGCGCCGGCAGCGGGGCCAGCGGGCGCGTTTCGTCGGCCTGGGCGGCGTAATCGCGTGCATACAACGCCAGCCCGTCGCTGCTCTGGAAACTGATTGGAGTGAAGTTAAGCACGCTGGGGAAATCCTGTTCGGGTCTTCCGCGATGGAAGGGAAGCGGGGCGCGCCGCCGCCCCTGCGGAAGGCGGCGCGCTGTCCTGGTTGGTGGCGCGAAGGCTTAGAAGCGGTACTCGAGCGTGGCCGAGACCGTGCGCGGGTTGCCGTAGAAGGCC
>NZ_DAMCPG010000012.1:0-117282 GCF_032106685.1 Massilia sp. | reverse complement strand
CGCTGACCGGCGGCATCGTGCGCAACGATGCGATCGTGCAGGCCTGCGTGCAGCTTCATGTCGTCGAGCGTGATCGGCCGCACCCATTTGGCATTGGCGCAGGCGGCCGGCAGCTTGCCGGTGTAGTCCTTCAGGTAGCGGTTGTAGCCTTCGACGTAGCCTGCGAGGATGTCGCGCGGTTCCTGGGCGCCGGCGGCGTAGTTGGCGCGCAGCTGCTCGAGGTCGAGGTAGCCCTTGAAGAAGAAGTCGCTGTCCTCGTTCTTCAGGTCCATGAAACCGCTGGCGGCGCCATATTCGTCGGCGGTGCGCTTCGGCGCGCGCGCTTCGCCGCCGAAGAACAGCGAGCGTTCGCCGCGCGCCGTCAGCAGCGAGTCGGCGAACATGCAGACGTTGTCCTGGGCATAGGCATAGGCCAGCCCATAGCCGAGGCTGCGGAAATCGTCGGCGCGCACGTGGGCCACGCCGTGTGTCGTGCGGGCCAGCTCGACATTGATGCGCGAGGCGGTCTCGATCGGCGGCGCTGCGGGGCCGTCGTCGCCGCCACGGTGGCAGGCGCCGAGGGTCAAGGCAAGGGATGCCGCAAGGAGGAGTCGACGCGGAACGACAACCGCGCTGTTGCTACGCTTCATATGGACGCTTTCTGCGGCCGCGGCCGCGTGACCGGAGGGTGGGACTTCCTGGTGCAGAACTGCTCGATATTGATGCGGAGATACTGTTTGCATGCTGGCATGCGCCTTGCGAACTCGTCAAGTCGATAGGGCCAGCTACCGTGCGGCTGTGGGGGCAGCTGTTGTATTCATGGCGCGCCTGGCTGCGCCAAGACCAGCGGCGTCACGGCGCCGGTCCGCATGCCGGCCTGCGCGATCATGCCCTGGAGCGCCGCGATGCGCGCCCGCAGCGCCGGATGGGAGGCGACATAATGCGCGCCCGGCAAGGCCTCGTCTTCGCCCACAGCGAGCGCGTCGAAGAACTCGGTGGCGCCGCCGGCATGGCCATAGCGGCAGGCCAGCACCGCGAGCGCCAGCGCATCGGCCTGCGACTCGCGCGCCTGCGAATACCTGGCCTCGCCCAGCTGCCGTACCGGCGCCAGCACGCTCGCCAGGCTTGACGTGTCGCCGCCGACCAGGGCCGCCAGGCCGTACAGGACAATCCCTTTCCCCAGTGCGCGCAGGTGGTCGCGGTGGGCGAGGTGGGCCAGCTCATGCGCCAGCACGAAGGCCAGGCCGTTCTCGGACTCACCCGGTCGAGCAGCGCGGAGAACACGTGGATCGTCCCGCCCGGCATGACGACCGCGTTCGGCGTCGTCGAATCGAGCAGGCGCACCGTCGCCGGCCCCTGCACGCCGGCGCAGCCGCGCAGGCTGTCGACCAGCGCCTGCAACCTGACCACGCGCGCGTCGCCCTGCCCTGGCGCGGCCGGCGCCTTGTCCGCGATGAGGCGGCTGAGCGCGGCTTCCGTGGCCGGATCCATGCGCTCGACCACGGTATCGACCAGCAGGCCGAGCAGGAAAAAGCCGAGCAGCGCCAGCGCCGCCAGCCCCGTCAGGATCTTCAGGAAATCCTTCAGCGGATGTTCCTGTGCGACGTTGTCGTTATGGCTGGGCAGCGAGGGCTGGTATTTCACGAATGGGGCGCTTCGGTGTAGTAGAGCGCGGTGGCGAAGGCGAATACCTCGACCGAGCCGATGCCGCCCTGCGCGTTCTTCGACAGCGGCGCCGTTTCCAGGCGCAGGTTGACGATCTCGTGCGCGCCTGGGCAGCTTTCCTTCAGGCGCAGCACGGCTTCGCGCTTGGCGCGGTCGAGCAGGCTTTCATAGGACTTGACCGGTCCGCCGACGATTGCGCGCAGGGCCGCGGCGGCGCGCTTGAAGTAATCGACCGAGACCACGACACTGCCGCCGACCAGTTCGCAGCGCGCGACCTGGCCCGACAGCACCGGATGCCTGCTTGCCGTGGCCGGCAGGTGCAGCCAGGTCTTCTCGCGCGCGTGGATCGCGCGGTAGTGGCGCTTTTCGTTGAGCTGCCCGAAGACGAAGCCGAGCACGATGGGCACACCCCAGAACAGGAGCAATAAATAGAGTTCCATCAGGCGACCGTGACCGCGGTACCGTAGACGTAGATCTCGGCGGCGCCGGCGGCCACCGACGAGGTCGAGAAGCGCACGTTGACGATGGCGTTGGCGCCCATCTGCTGGGCCTGGGTCTTCATGCGCTCGATCGCCTGCGCGCGCGATTCCTCCAGCAGTTCGGTGTAGCCGCGCAGTTCGCCGCCGACGATGTTCTTCAGGCCGGCCATGATGTCGCGGCCCACGTGCTTGGCGCGTACCGTGCTGCCCGAGACGAGGCCGTGGCTGGCGGTGATGGTCTTGCCGGGGATGGTTTCGATATTGCTGAGGAACATGATCTGCTTTCATGAAAAATCGTGAATCATGCATTCTGTGCATGATCAATTGATAATTTCAATACGGAAAGCATAAGTAGGGTGGGCGCCCCGTGCCCACGCGTGAATTCTGAGCATTGTTAGCCTGCTTTAGCCAACACTCTGCACCGTTAAACATGGGCGCAAAAACAAAAACCCCGCCGAGTATCAACTCGACGGGGTTTTTGCCTACTACTTATTAACTAGCCTGACGATAACCTACTTTCACACTGGTTGCAGCACTATCATCGGCGCAAAGTCGTTTCACGGTCCTGTTCGGGATGGGAAGGGGTGGGACCGACTTGCTATGGTCATCAGGCATAACTTGCTGGAAAACTGTTCCTCAACTGGGCAACAGGCTTCCTGAATTCCGGCGCTTATTCTAACAGGCAACATCGCACAACGCCAGCGCTGATGACGCGCCAACGCGTAAAATGGCTGTTTTGCTTCGTTTGCCGCCGCCATGACCATCCTGCTATCGACCCTGAACGCCCGCTACGCCCACGCATCGCTGGGCCTGCGCTACCTGCTGGCGAACATGGGGCCGCTCCAGGCCGAGACCGAACTGCAGGAATTCGTCATCGGCGCCAAGACCACCGAGGTGGTCGAGCGCCTGCTGGCGCGCCGGCCGCGCATCGTCGGCTTCGGCGTCTACATCTGGAACGTGGAAGAGACGACCAGGATCGTCGCCATGCTCAAACGCGTCGCGCCCGAGGTCACGATCGTGCTCGGCGGGCCCGAGGTGTCGCATGAGACGAACGAGCAGGAGATCTGCCGCCTGGCCGACTACGTCGTCACCGGCTGGGGCGACGTCACCTTCCCGAAGCTGTGCGCCGAGATCCTGCACGGCCCCAAGCCGCTGATGAAGGTGCATGCCGGCGTGCAGCCGCCGATGGCGGAGATCGCCCTGCCCTATTTTTTATATAGTGAGGAGGACATCGCGCACCGCACGATCTACGTCGAGGCCTCGCGCGGCTGCCCGTTCAAGTGCGAATTCTGCCTGTCCTCGCTCGACAAGACCGCCTGGCCGTTCCCATTGGATGATTTCCTGGCGCAGCTGGACGATTTGTACGCGCGCGGCGCGCGCCTGTTCAAGTTCGTCGACCGCACCTTCAACCTGAACGTCAAGACCAGCCAGCGCATCATGCAGTTCTTCCTCGATAAGCTGGCGGCCAATCCGGACGATCCGGTCTACGCCCACTTCGAGCTGGTGCCCGACCACCTGCCGGAGGCGCTGAAGGAGACCATCGCCCAATTCCCGGCCGGCGCCCTGCAGTTCGAGATCGGCATCCAGAGCTTCAATCCGGACGTGCAAGCCCTGGTCAGCCGCAAGCAGAACAACGAGAAGGCGGCCGACAACATCCGCTGGCTGTGCACGCAATCGCAGGCCCACCTGCACGTCGACCTGATCGCCGGCCTGCCGGGCGAGGACATCGCCAGCTTCGCACGCGGCTTCGACCAGCTGGTGGGCCTGGGCGCGCACGAGATCCAGTTCGGCATCCTGAAACGCCTGCGCGGCACGCCGATCATCCGCCATACGGGGCCGTTCCAGATGGTGTACGACCCCTACCCGCCCTACACGGTACTGGCGACCAGCCTGATCGATTTCCCGACCATGCAGCGCCTGGTGCGCTTTGCCCGCTACTGGGACCTGGTGGCCAATTCGGGGCGCTTCGCCAACACGGTCAAGACCTTGCTGGGCGCGCGTCCTTTCGAAAACTTCATGGCCTTCTCGGACTGGCTCTACACGAAGACCGACGCCACCCACCGCATCGCGCTCGAACGCCTGGCGAAACTGGTGGCCGAATGGCTGGTCGTCACCGGCATGCCGCAGGAAGGCGCAAGCGCCCTGCTGGCCAGCGACTATGCCGGCAAGGCCGACGGTCACGGCGGACCGAAGGCAGCGGCCCAGCCGGTCGCGGCGCCGGTGCGCCAGGTGCGTCATCTTGCGGCCTGAGCACTCTACAGGAGCGCCAATATGCAAATCCGGCCAATTCCTTTTACACTGCAATAATGCAGATTGATAAACCGCCAATATTAACCATCCAGAAATCCGCCGGCGGGGCGGGGCAATCTGTCATGGCGAGCGGCGTCTGGCAGGTCAGCGTGCTCACCGGGTGCGGCCTGCTCAAGGGGATCAACCGCACGCTGGCCAGCCTGAAAAAGCAGTCCGAGCTCGAATGGGACCTGACCGAAGTGGACAGCATCGACCACATCGGCGCCCAGATGTTCTGGAACGCCTGGGGCAAGAAGCGCCCCGCCCGCCTGCGTCTCGACCCGCGCCAGGAAGACCTGTTCAAGCGCATCGAGGACGCCAGCCGGATCAACCTGCCGCGCACCCGCGTCAGCGCGCTGAACTGGATCATCGTGCTGGGCCAGGGCCTGCTCACCTTCTTCGAGCACCTGCACGGCTTCGTCGCCCTGATCGGCCGCCTGGTGCAGGACCTCGGGCGCTTCATCCGCCGCCCGGCCACCGGCCCGTGGCGCGAGATCTCGGCGAATATCTACCACTCCGGCTTCCAGGCGCTGGGCATTACGGCCCTGGTGGGTTTCCTGATCGGCGTGGTGCTGTCCTACCTGTCGGCCCAGCAGCTGCGCATGTTCGGCGGCGACATCTACCTGGTCAACATCCTCGGCATGAGCGTGATCCGCGAACTCGGGCCGCTGCTGGCGGCGATCCTGGTCGCCGGCCGTTCCGGTTCCTCGATCACGGCCCAGCTGGGCGTGATGCGCGTGACCGAGGAGCTCGACGCCATGCTGGTGATGGGCATCTCCCACGGCTACCGCCTGATCATGCCGAAGGTGATCGCGCTGGCCATCTCGATGCCGCTGCTGGTGGTCTGGACCGACGCCATGGCCCTGATCGGCGGCATGGCCTCGGCCAAGCTGGAGCTGGGCCTGTCGTTCCGCTACTTCCTGCAGAAGCTGCCGGACGCGGTGCCGCTGGTGAACTACACGATCGGCCTGCTGAAAGGGGTGACCTTCGGCGTGCTGATCGCGCTGGTGTCCTGCCACTTCGGCCTGCGCATCAAGCCGAATACCGAAAGCCTGGGACGCGGCACCACCACCTCGGTGGTGACGGCGATCACCGTGGTGATCCTGGCCGACGCCGTGTTCGCCATCATCTTCAACGGAGTGGGGTTCTGATGGCGGTGGACGACAAGATGGACAGCACTGCGCGCCGCCAGCGCCTGAACCGCAGGCCGGAGGAAGACGTCGGACCGCCGGTGGTCGAGATCCGCAACCTGTGGACCAAGTTCGGCAAGACCGTGGTGCACCAGGACCTGAACCTGGAAATCTATTCGGGCGAGATCCTCTCGATCGTCGGCGGTTCCGGCACCGGCAAGACCGTGCTGCTGCGCCAGATGCTGGGCCTGAACCGGCCGACGCGCGGCTGCGTGCGCGTGTTCGGCGAGGACATCAGCGCGGCCGGCCCCGAGCAGCTGCGGCAGATGCGCAACCATTGGGGCATGCTGTTCCAGCAGGGTGCGCTCTATTCGGCCCTGACGGTGTTCGACAACATCGCCCAGCCGATGCGCGAACTGCGCGCCCTGCCGGAAGACGTGATCCGCGACGCGGTGCTGCTCAAGATGGACATGGTGGGCCTGGGCGCGGAGCACGCCAACAAGATGCCTTCCGACCTGTCGGGCGGGATGGTCAAGCGCGCCGCGCTGGCGCGCGCGCTGGCGCTGGAACCGCGCCTGCTGTTCCTGGACGAGCCGACCGCGGGCCTGGACCCCGACCTCTCGGATGCCTTCGTGGCCCTGATCCAGGCCCTGCACCGGGAACTGAAACTGACCGTGGTGATGGTCACCCACGACCTCGACACGCTGTTTGCGCTTTCCTCGCGCATCGCGGTCCTGGCCGAGAAGCACGTGCTGGCGGTGGGACCGTCGCGCGACGTTCTGCGGGTCGACCATCCCTTCATCAAACATTTCTTCCTCGGCCCGCGCGGCCGCCGGGCGCTCGAAGTGCTCGACGAACGCGACGAGGCGGCGGAGGACGAAGCGAAGGAGTAACATGGAAAACCGATCGTATGCCCTCATGACCGGCGTGTTCACGATCGCCCTCTTGGTGGCGACCGTGCTCGTGGGCCTGTGGCTGAACCGCGACAAGACCGAACTGGCCCCCTATGAAATCGTCACCACCCAGTCGATTCCCGGCCTGAACCCGCAAGCGACCGTGCGCTACCGCGGCCTGGAAGTCGGGCGCGTGGACGAGATCGTGTTCGACCCGAAGGTGACCGGCCAGATCCTCATCAAGCTGTCGGTCGAGGAAGGCTCGCCGATCACCACCACCACCTTCGCCTCGCTCGGCTACCAGGGCGTGACGGGCATCGCCTTCATCCAGCTCGACGACGACCGCACCGGCTCGCCGCTCCTGAAGACCGACACGGACCACGTGGGCCGCATTCCGCTGCGCCCGGGCCTGCTCGACCAGCTGGAAAAGCGCGGCCTGGCCATCCTCGACCGCACCGAGGAGATCACCGCGCGCATCAACAACCTGGTGAGCGACGAGAACCAGAAGACCATCATCGGCGCCTTCGACAACATCAGCAAGGCGGCCGCCGCCTACGGCGAGATCCCGCAGCGCCTCGGCCCCACGATCGACAAGCTGCCGCGCCTGGCCGACAAGCTCGAAGGCAGCCTGGAGTCCTTCGACACCTTCGCCGACAGCGCCACCGCCACCGCGAAGAACTACGACCGCCTGGCCACCGGCCTGCAGGCGCCGGACGGCCCGCTGAACCGCCTGAACGGCGCGATCGACTCGCTGACCGGCGTGACGGCCGACCTGGAAGCGGAAACCCTGCCGCACGTGGTGCGCATGACGGACGAGGCGCGTACGGCGCTGCGCTCGGTGCGCCGCACGGCGGACTCGATTTCCGACCGTCCGCAGAGCATCCTGTTCGGCGCGCCGAGCGCGCAACCCGGCCCCGGCGAGCCGGGCTTCGTCGCCCCGACCAAATGAGGACCTTGACCACCATGATTTCGCCCCGCATCCTCGGCACCGCCGCCCTGGCCCTGACTCTGGCCCTGGCCGGCTGCGGCACCAGCAAGCCCGCCGCCAACAATGCCCATTTCGACTTCGGTCCGCTCGGCGCGCCTGCCGCCCAGGCGGCCCAGGCGCCGCTGGCCGCCATCGTCGTGATGGACGCGACCGGCTCGCCCGCGCTCGAGAACGAGCGCATGGTGTACCGCCTGAACTATGCCGACCCGCTGCAGGCGCGCACCTATGCCAACAGCCGCTGGAGCGCCAGCCCGCTGATCCTGGTGACCCAGCGCCTCAAGGCCCGCCTGGCGCAAGCCGGCATCAAGGTGCTGTCGGCCACCGACACCACCACCGGGGTGCCGATCATGCGCGTCGAGGTCGACGAGTTCACCCACGCCTTCTCCAGCGCCAGCCAGAGCGAAGGCCAGCTGGTGCTGCGCGCCTCGGTGTTCCGCGGCCATACCCTGCTCGACCAGAAGACCTTCAGCCGCGCCTCGCCGGCCCCGAGCGCCGACGCCGCCGGCGGCGTGCGCGCGCTGGGCGCCAGCCTGGACGCGACGGCCGCCGACATCATCGCCTGGCTGGCAGGTATCGACACCAGGACGCAATGAGCAAGCCGGAAGTAGAGGGAACCGCGGCCGGCCCCGCGCTGCCGGAGGCGCCCGCGCGCCGCAGCTCCCCCGTGGCGCGCGCGGCGCTGCTGGCCTACCTGCTGCTGATCGTCTACGCCAGCTGGTATCCCTTCACCGGCTGGCGCAACAGCGGGCTGCCGCTGCTGTCCTTCCTGAACCTGGTCAAGCAGCGCTACTGGACCGGCTTCGACGTGATGGTCAACGTCGTCGGCTACGTGCCGCTCGGCGTGCTGCTGGTGCTGGCCTTGTACCCCTTCGTGCGCGGGATCTGGGCGGTGCTGCTGACGACCGTCTTCGGCATCCTGGTGTCGGGCACGATGGAGACGGTGCAGAACTTCCTGCCGAGCCGCGTGCCCTCGAACCTCGACCTGCTGACCAACAGCGTCGGCTGCTTCATCGGCGCCTGCATCGGTCCGCTCGCGGTGCGCCTGCTGCTGGCCGAGGGCCGGCTGAACCGCCTGCGGCGGCGCTGGTTCGCCCCGCATGCGAGCCAGGGCCTGGTGCTGCTCGCCCTGTGGCCGCTGGCCCAGATCTACCCGCAGAGCTTCCTGTTCGGCCACGGCCAGGTGCTGCCGATGGTGTCGGGCTGGCTGTCGACGCTGTTCGACGAGGACATCGACCTGGTCGCCATGCTGCGCCCGGGGCCGGCGATGAGCGTCGAGCAGTACTGGCTGTCGGAGACCATCATCACCGCCTGCGGCATGACCGGCGCCGCGTTGACCCTGCTGTGCCTGCTGCGCCGGGGAGCGCCGCGCTACACCCTGGTGCTGCTGATGCTGGGCGCGGCCCTGCTGACCAAGACCCTGGCCAGCTCCCTGCTGTTCCGCCCCGACAACGCCCTGGTCTGGGTCACGCCCGGCGCCGAGGGCGGCTTCCTGATCGGCCTGATCATGCTGGCCGGCCTGGCCTTCGCGCCGCAAATCGCACAGCGCCGCCTGGCCGTGGTCACGCTGGTGCTGAGCCTGATCGTGGTGAACACGATCCCGGCCAACCCGTATTTCACGTCCACCCTGCAGGGCTGGGTGCAGGGCAAGTTCTTGAACTTCAACGGGGCGGCCCAGTTCCTGTCGATGAGCTGGCCGTTCCTCGCGCTCTGGTTCCTGCTGCTTCCCTCCCATAAACTGAATCGGCACGAAGGGCGTCATTAAACCCGCGTATCATTGCGGATGGCCCATTGGCTCTTGCTCAGGACGAGAATATGAACGACGAGAAACCTTTCTACGAACACCACGTCTTTTTCTGCATGAACGTGCGCGAAGGCGAGAATTGCCGCCAAAGCTGCGGCAAGGCCGGCGCCGAGGTCGCGCAAAAGCATGCGAAAAAGCGTATCAAACAGCTTGGCCTGAACCAGCCGGGCAAGGTGCGCATTAACCAGGCCGGTTGCCTGGAGCGCTGCGAGGAAGGCCCGGTCGTGGTGATCTACCCGCAGGGCACCTGGTACACCTATGTCGACACCACGGACATCGACGACATCATCGACAACCACATCCTGAAAGGCGAGGTCGTCGAGCGCCTGAAGATCTGATTTTTATATGAACAAGTTTTCGAAAAAGTTTTACCTGACCGGCCACGCCGGCAAGATGGAATGCCTGCTCGACCTGCCGGAAGAGGCGCCGCGCGGCATCGCGCTGGTGGCCCACCCGCACCCGCTGTACGGCGGCACCATGGAAAACAAGGTCACGCAGACGCTGGCGCGCACCTTCGTGACGCTCGGCTATGCGACCGCGCGCTTCAATTTCCGCGGCGTGGGCGAGTCCGAGGGCGAGCACGACCGCGGCCACGGCGAGGTCGACGACATGCAGGTCATGCTCGAGCACATGCAGGAACAGTATCCGGGCCTGCCGGTGGCGCTGTCCGGCTTTTCGTTCGGTACCTTCGTGCAGGCGCAACTGCAGGCGCGCCTGGCGGCCGAGGGCAAGTCGGTCCAGCGCATGGTGCTGGTCGGCACCGCCGCCGGCAAGTGGCCGATGCCGAGCGTGCCCGAAGACACCATCCTGATCCACGGCGAGCAGGACGACACCATCACCCTGCAGATGGTGTTCGACTGGGCGCGGCCGCTGGAAATCCCGGTGATCGTGATCCCGGGCGCCGACCACTTCTTCCACCGCCGCCTCAATCCGATCAAGAATCTCGTGATTCAAATGTGGGATCGCAACAATTAAGCGTGTATTAAGACTAATTGAAGAGTGTTCTGTTCGCGGCGGCACTGGCCTATAATGAGTCCCTTCTTTGACTCCAGGCAATGTGTGTACTCACATTGCCTGCGCTTCACCCACCCCTAGATTGAGACTTTAGTTCCCATGAAGAAACTGATTGCAGCCGTGGCCGCCAGCCTGGTGATGATCTCGGCCAGCGCGCAAAGCGTGCCCGCGCCTCAAATCGCAGCGAAATCGTGGCTGCTGCTCGACGCCACCAGCGGCCAGGTGATCGCCGCCCAGGACCCGAACCTGCGGATCGAACCGGCATCGCTGACCAAGATCATGACGGCCTACGTCACCTTCCAGGCGATCCGCGACAAGAAGCTGACCATGGAGCAGATGGTCAATGTCTCGACCCGCGCCTGGAAAGTCGATTCGAGCAGCTCGAAGATGTTCATCGACCCGGCCACCCCGGTCAGCATCAGCGACCTGCTGCATGGCCTGATGGTGCAGTCGGGTAACGACGCGGCGGTCGCGCTGGCCGAAGCGGTCGCCGGCGACGAAGGCACCTTCGTCACCCTGATGAACCGCGAAGCGCAGCGCATGGGCCTGAAGAACACCAGGTTCGCCAACCCGCACGGCCTGCCGAGCCCGGACAACTTCTCGACCGCGCAGGACCTGGCCAGCCTGGCCACCCACGTGATCCGCGACTTCCCCGAGTTCTACAAGATCGACTCGGTCAAGCAGTTCACCTACAACAAGATCACCCAGCAGAACCGCAACCGCCTGCTGTGGCTGGACCCGACCGTGGACGGCATGAAGACCGGCCACACCGACGCCTCGGGCTACAGCATGATCGCCTCGGCGCGCCGCCCGAACGGCAACAGCGGCGAGCGCCGCCTGATCTCGGTGCTGTCCGGCGCCAACTCGGACAGCGCGCGTACCCAGGAAAGCCAGAAGCTGCTGAACTGGGGCTTCCAGAACTTCGACACGGTCAAGCTGTATTCGAAGGGCCAGGCCGTGGCCACGCCGGAAGTGTGGAAGGGTTCGCAATCGAACGTGAAGGTCGGCTTCACCAACGACGTCCTGGTGACGGTGCCGAAAGGCGTCGCCGGCAAGCTCAAGCCTGTGCTCGAGCGCAAGGACCCGCTGGTCGCCCCGCTGGCGAAGAACGGCCGCGTCGGCACCCTGAAGATGATGGTCGATGGCAAGCCGCTGCTGGTGCTGCCGGTCGTGGCGCTGGAAGAAGTGCCGGAAGCCTCGATCTTCGGCCGCGCCTGGGACTCGCTGCGTCTCTGGATGAAGTAAGCGTTCAGTTCGCCTGCAACGACGCCCGCCCGGTTCGCCCGGCGGGCGTTTTGTTTTTTCAGACCAGTAGGGTGGGCGGCTCCACCCGGATTGATCCGTATTGCCGCCGTGTGCGCCGCCCACGCGTTCAAGCGACGACAGATATGCCGCGACGTTTCGATACGCATGTCCACGCGACCAGGCATCCGACGCGACCTGCACGCCGTCGCTATAATGCCTCGTTACCGTAAATGCAAGAAAGCCGCCGATGTCCCAGCCTTCCGCCACCTGCCCCCGCATCGCCACCCGCCAGGATGGCCTCGAACTGTCGCGCATCGTCGCCGGCATGTGGCGCATGGGCGAATGGAACATGCCGGTGTCGTCGCGCGTCGCCTTCATCGAGGAATGCATTGCCCTCGGCGTGACGAGTTTCGACCACGCCGACATCTACGGCGACTACGGCGTCGAGAGCCTGTTCGGCGAAGCCCTGCGCGAGCGGCCCTCGCTGCGCGACCGGATCGAGATCGTCAGCAAGTGCGGCATCAAGCTGGTGTCCGCTCGCCGTCCGGCGCACACGATCCAGCACTACGACACCAGTGCCCGGCACATCGTCGCCTCGGCCGAAGCCTCCTTGCGCCAGCTCGGCACCGACCGGCTCGACCTGCTGCTGATCCACCGCCCCGATCCGCTGATGAACTTCGACGAGGTCGCCGAAGCCTTTACCCGCCTGCAGCGCGACGGCAAGGTGCGCCACGTGGGCGTGTCGAACTTTACCCGCCACCAGTTCGAGGCGCTGAACCGGCGCGTGCCGCTGGCCACCAATCAGGTCGAGTTCTCGCCGCTGCACACGGCGCCGATGTTCGACGAGACCTTCGACGGCCTGCAGGACCTGGGCGTGGCGCCGATGATCTGGTCGCCGCTGGGCGGCGGGCGCCTGTTCACCGCGACCGAGCCGCACATCGTCAAGCTGCGCGCCGCCATCCAGGACGTGGCCGACCGCCTTGGCCAATCCTTCGCCGGCGTGGTGTTCGCCTGGATCATGGCGCTGCCGAGCCGCCCGATTCCCCTTACCGGCAGCGGCCGCATCGAATCGGTCGCGGCCGCGGTCGCGGCCACCGGCTTCACGCTGGCGCGCGACGACTGGTTCGCGATCCTGCGCGCGGCGCGCGGGCACGAGGTCGCCTGAGGTCGCCATGGCGGAAAGCGTCAAGATCGTCGAAGGGCGCGCGCTGACGGCCCAGCAAAAGAAGGACCTGCTCAACCGCCTGGCCCGCATCGAGGGCCAGCTGCGTGGGGTGCAGAAACTGATCGCGCTGGCGGCCGAACCCGCGGACTGCGATGCCGTCGCCCAGCAGATGGCGGCGGCGCGCAAGGCGCTCGACCGCTCCTTTGTTCAATTGCTCACGGCAACGGTCGTGACCCATAGCGAGCAGGCCGGCAGCCTCGAGGACGCGCGCGCGACGGCGGCGCGGCTGGCTGCCCTGCTCGACAAGTTTGCTTAAACCGTCGACTCTTCCTCGTCGTACACCTTCGGCGGCGCGATGCCGCGCCAGCCGCCCTGCCAGGCGATGTTCAGCAGCAGGGTCGCGCAGATATAGAGCAGGAAGAAGAGCACGAAAAAGCGCGTCTGCAATATGATCAGCAGCAGAACCGCCGCAGCCAGGACGATGTACATTCCCTTGGTCAGTTTTTGCTTGCTGCTAGGAAATCTTACGGTCGAGACCATCAGGGTGCCGACGGCGACCATCAGCGCCATCACGGCAAAGGCCTGGGCGTTGTTGACCACCGGATCGGGCCAGGCCACGACGACCGAGGCGACACAGGCCGCGCCCGCCGTGATCGGCATGCCGACGAAGTAGCGCGGATCGGTCTTGCCGACCGAGACGTTAAAGCGCGCCAGGCGCAGTGCGCCGCAGGCAACGAAGATGAAGCAGGCCAGGCCGCCCATGCGCACGATGGTCGGGTGCGCGGCGCCCAGCTGGGCAAAGCCGTAGCAGTACAGCAGCAAACCCGGTGCGCAGCCGAAGTTCATCACGTCGGCGATCGAATCGAGCTGGACGCCGAAGCTGGACTGGGTGTTGGTGGCGCGCGCCACGAAGCCGTCGAGCGCGTCGAACACGCCGGCCAGCACCAGCAGGATGGCGGCCAGGCGGAAGTCGCCCGGCGCGCCGACCTGGGCGTTGTCGACCGAGATGACGATACTGCCGAAGCCGCAGGCGATCGACAGCAGGGTGACGAAACTGGGCAGGGCAAACTTGGCGCGCGCCAGGCGCTTGGGTCGGGGCTGGTTCAATTGATGTCCGGACTTGGAAAAGATGGCCGTATTCTACCGTGGCGGGAGCACCATGGTCGCGCACGGCGCCGGAGTCATGCATTGTGGATTTGCCCTAGAATGTGCATCCACGGATTTGATTAATATCAGGAGTTACGGATGAGCGAATTGCTGCGTGCGCGGACAATACTGGCGGGATGCGTCACCGCCCTGGCCCTGGCCGCCTGCGGCGGCGGTGGCGGCGACAGCCCGGCCCCGGTCGCGCCGCCCACCAGCAACGCGCCGCCCGCGATCCCCGATCCGCTCACCCCGGCCCCACCGGTCACGGAGACGCCGCCGCAACCCGGCGCCCCTGCGCTGACGGGCAACATCGCACTCGACGGCCGCGCATGGCTGAACTACCGGCGTACCCAAACCGGCTTGTCCGCGCTCACCCACAGCACGGTGATCGACATCGCGGCGCAAGGTCACTCCGACTACCAGCGCATCAACAATGTCATTTCGCACGAGCAGGTCGCAGGAAAACAGGGCTTCACCGGCGTCACCCTGGCCGATCGCCTGGCCGCCGCCAACTACGTGCTGGTGCGCCCCGCTGCCTATGGCGAAGTGATCTCGGCGGCGAACAGCAGTTCCGGCCAATACATGGCCGAGGAGCTGATCACCGCGGTCTATCACCGCTTCGTCATCTTCGAGCCCGCATTCAGGGAAATCGGCACCGGTGCCGCAACCGCGACGAACGGCCGCAGCTATTTCACCGCCAACTTCGGCGCCAGCAACGGTTATGCGACGACCCTGGCGCGCGGCCAGGTCGCGGTCTGGCCCTTCGATGCCCAGACCGCCGTGCCGCGCAACTTCTTCAGCGACACCGAGTCGCCCGACCCGGTACCGGACCGCAACGAAGTCGGCTATCCGATCAGCGTGCACGCCAACATCAACGACCCGGTCACGGTGCAGGCCTTCACGGTGCGCCCACGCGGCGGCGCCGACCTGCCGACGCGCCTGCTGAGCAATGCGAACGACACGCATACCGGGAAATCCTCGGCCGCGATCGTGCCGCTGTCGCCGCTGGCGGCGAACACGACCTATGACGTGACCTTCGCCGGCACCGTCAACGGCTCCGCGGTCAGCCGCAACTGGTCGTTCACGACGGCCCGCTGAGCTGCGACGACGATGCGCGATGAATAAGCCGGATCCGGCCATACCCGCACAGGCGGCAACGGACGCGACGCCCGCGCCGCTGGTGGATGTCGAGGCCGGTGTCGAGCGCCTGATGGGAAACCGTCCGGTCTACCTGCGCGCGCTGGCGCGTTTTCGCCTCGACTACCGCAGCGCCGGCGCCGCCATCCGCACCGCCATCGACACCGGCAACCTGGCGCTGGCCCAGCGCCTGGTGCACACGATCAAGGGTGCGGCCGGGTTGATCGAGGCGCGTTCGCTGCACGCGGCCGCGCTCGCGCTCGACGATGCGATGCGTGCTCCCCGTCCCCAGGATTCCCATATGCCCGCCATCCCGGCCCTGTTCCTGCGCCTCGATGCCGAGCTGGCGCATGTGCTGCGCGAACTCGACACGATGGCGGAACTGTCCGAAGCCGCCGCGCCGGCGCCGCGCCTGGCCCGCAGCGACGATACGGTGAGCCGCCTGCGTGCCCTGCTCGACATCGGCGACGGCGAGGCCGTCGACCTGGTGGAGCAGGCGCGCGATGCCCTGGTCAAGGAATTGGGAGAGGAGACATACGGCGCGCTTGCCGCCGCGGTCGCGGACTTCGATTTCGAGCGCGCGCTGGCACTGCTCGACCGGCCCGGACGGGCCAAGGTGACCGGTTAGAACTTCCGGCAGGACGCCCGGTGCGGCACCGCAAGCGCGATGCCCGGGCAGCGGGACCCTTGGTCGAAGACGATCGGCCCGGCATGGCGCGGCGGCAGCGCCCATGCGGGTGTGACGGCCACCCGGCAGGAGCGTATATCAGCGCGTGTATTCGGCTTCTTCGTCGAACGAATCGGCACAGTCCTTGCCGCAGAAGCGGCGCACGCTGTCGAGCGGCTTCTCGCAATACCAGCAAGAACCTTTGGCCGGCAGGCTCAGGCGCGTGGGCATGACCCGCGCCGCCGAGGCCGTCATTGGCTCCGCCATCACGCTTTCGTTCGGCAAACTCTCTTGTATCGTTTCCAAGATTCACCCCCAACCGCAGCACATCAATCCGTAAAGCAAGATTACTTCAGCGGAACATTCCGGGCATGAGGAAGCGCAATCCCGAAGCCCGTACCGGCAGCGCTGCCACAGCAATTCGGCGTCCAGTGTGCGCCGAACCCGGCGCATCCGCAACGCCATCCTCAAGGAATCTCGCCCTTGCGGCAACTGTGCAACACCTTCTCCACCCGCCACACGCGGCACCCGCGCCAGCGTTGTCATCTGCGGAAATCATAGCATTATTGACAATAAATTCATGGCCCAGGCCAATCGTGCGCGGCTTTGTGCGACGCCGGCCCGGTAGCGGGGACTCAGGGTTTGGAGGCCGGTTCGAGCGAGATGCGCAAGCCGCTTGCCGTGGTGGCGATCCGGGTCGGAACGTACTGCACGCCGGCATAGCGCAGCTCTTCCATGCGGAAGGTATAGACGGGGATGTCGAGCACCAGCGTGTCCATCAGGCCGTTGGCGGCGCGCGTCAGCTGGCGCTGCACCAGCTTGTCCATGCCGCCGATGGCGAAGCGCTCGATGCGCGGCTCGGCCATGAAGACGCCGCTGCGCGCCGGGTCGACGTACAGGCGTCCGGAAAACACCAGGCTGCCGGCGAGCGGTTCGCGCAGCAGGGACTGGGCCAGGCTGGCGTCGACGGTGAGCGAGACGCGGTCGCCCCCGTGCACCGCCAGCTGCGGGCGCGTCAGGCGCACGTCGAACAATTCGAGCAGGCGGTTGTCGACCGGGAAGCGGCGGTCGAGGCTGGCCTGCAGCTTCCACAGCGGCACGTCGACTTCGCGCGGGCCGAGCATGCTGGCGCAGGAAGCCAGCAAGGCCGCGCCGGAAACGGCCAGGGTTGCCAGCAGGGTGCGCCGGCGGCGTGCGTGGGGATCGGTCATGGGGGCTCCTGTGTTTTCAGGCAGAGCCTAGCATGAAGCGGCACGGGGCCATGTGCGCACGGCGGTGACAATGCTTTTGTAGGGTGGGCTCTCGAGCCCACGCGGTGATCGTTTGTGGTCGAGTCGTCAGGCATGATCCGGAAGCCAAGTTTGGGGCAAGATCAACCGGAGCGGTATCGATAACGTTAGCAATCCCCGCGTGGGCACAACGTGCCCACCCTACTTGCCGATACAGAACCGGCTGAAGATCACCCCCAGCAGATCGTCCGGCGTGAACTCGCCCGTAATGCTCGACAGCTGATCCTGCGCCAGGCGCAGCTCTTCCGCGAACAGGTCCAGCGACTGGTCGTCCTGCGCTGCATGCTGGGCTGCCACGTCCAGGTGCTTGCGGGCGGCGCGCAGGGCGATCAGGTGACGCTCGCGCGCCAGGTACAGCGATTCGCCGGTCTGCTGCCAGCCGGCGATGCGCAGCAGCTCCGCGCGCAGCAGGTCAATCCCCGTCTTCTCGTTGGCCGACAAATAGATGTGGGTCGCGTCCGCCGCCTGCTCGACCGTGGCGCGGTGCCCCGACAGGTCGATCTTGTTCCAGATCCGCACCACCGGCACGCCGGCCGGGAAGGCGGCGACGATCTCTTCGTCGGCGGCGCTCGGGCCGAGGTTGGCGTCGAGCAGGTGCAGGATCACGTCGGCCTTGCCGACTTCGCCCCAGGTGCGCTCGATGCCGATCCGTTCGACCACATCGATGCCCTCGTCGATCGCGCGGATGCCCGCGGTGTCGATGATGTTCAGCGGAATGCCCTCGATCTGGATCGTTTCGCTGACCTTGTCGCGGGTGGTGCCGGCGATCGGCGTGACGATCGCGACCTCGGCCCCGGCCAGCGCGTTCAGGAGTGAGGACTTACCCACGTTCGGCTGTCCGACCAGCACCACGTTCAGGCCTTCGCGCAGCAGCGCGCCTTGCGCGGCCTGGCGGAACACGTGCTCGAGCGAATCGATGATGCCGGCCAGCTGGCCGCGCGCGTTCGATTTTTCCAGGAAGTCGATTTCCTCTTCCGGGAAGTCTAGGGTGGCCTCGACCAGCATGCGCAAATTGATGGTCTGCTCGACCAGGCGGTGCACGACTTGCGAGAAGGCGCCCGACAGCGACTGCGAGGCGGACTTCGCCGCCGCTTCGGTCGAGGCGTCGATCAGGTCGGCCACGGCCTCGGCCTGGGCCAGGTCGAGCTTGTCGTTGAGGTAGGCGCGGCGCGTGAATTCGCCCGGCTCGGCCAGGCGCAGGCCGTGTTCCGCGCCCGCTTCCAGCACCCGCGCCAGCAGCATCTGCAGCACCACCGGGCCGCCGTGGCCCTGCAGTTCCAGCACGTCTTCGCCGGTATAGGAATGCGGGGCCTTGAAGTACAGGGCCAGGCCCTGGTCGATCACGGTCCCGTCCGCGGACTTGAACGGGATATAGGTGGCGTGGCGCGGCGCCAATCGGGTGCCGGGGAACAGCGATTCGATCAGCGGACCGAGGGCCTTGCCCGAGGCGCGGACGACGCCGATGCCGCCGCGTCCCGGTGCGGTGGCGATGGCGGCGATGGGGGAGGTATCAAGCTTCATGCGGAAATTGTAGATGATAAAAAAAGCCCGTGGTTTTCCACGGGCTTTTGCTAGCGAAGAAAGAGGCTTACTTCTTCGGCTCGAACTTCTTGGTGATGACCCACTGCTGCGCGATCGACACCAGGTTGTTGACCACCCAGTACAGGACCAGGCCCGACGGGAAGAACACGAACATGACCGAGAACGCCAGCGGCATGAACAGCATCATCTTCGCCTGCATCGGGTCGGCCGGCTGCGGGTTCAGCTTGGCGGTGACGAACATCGAGATCGCGTACAGCACCGGCAGGATGAAGAACGGGTCCGGTTGGGTCAGGTCGGTGATCCAGCCGATCCACGGCGCGCCGCGCATCTCGACCGAAGCCTGCAGCACGTAGTACAGGGCCAGGAACACCGGCATCTGCACCAGGATCGGCAGGCAGCCGCCCAGCGGGTTGATCTTCTCCGACTTGTACAGCTCCATGGTGGCCTGCTGCATCTTGGCCGGGTCGTTCTTGTAGCGTTCGCGGATCGCCTGCATCTTCGGCGTCACCACGCGCATCTTCGCCATGCTGCGGTAGCCGGCGGCCGACAGCGGGAAGAAGGCCAGCTTGATCAGGATCGTGAAGGCGATGATGGTCCAGCCCCAGTTGCCCAGCAGCTGGTGGATGTGGTCCATGATCCAGAACAGCGGCTTGGCGATGATCGCGAACATGCCATAGTCCTTGACCAGTTCCAGGCCCGGGGTGATGGTCTCGAGCTTCTTCTCGTCCTGCGGGCCCGAGTACAGGCGCGCGGTGTTCGAGACGGTCGCGCCCGGCGCCACGCTGCCCAGCGACTGGACGGTGCCGATCGCGTACAGGTTGGTCGCGATCTTCTTGGTGAAGATGTCGCGCGGGGTGTTATCGGCCGGAATGAAAGCCGACACGAAGAAGTGCTGCGAGATCGCAACCCAGCCGCCGTTCGACTTGGTCGAGTGCTCGGCCTTGTTCTTCTCGATGTTCTCGAAGCTCAGCTTCTGGTACTTGTCTTCCGGCGTCCACAGGGTCGGACCGGTGAAGCTCGGGGTGAACCAGGAGTCGCCCGGCGGCTTGTTGCCGTCGTGCTGGAGCTGCAGGTAGAGCGCAGGCTGGATCGGCGCCGCGGTCAGGTTGGTCACGTCGTGGCGCACGTCGATCACGTAGTCGCCGCGCTTGAAGGTGAAGGTCTTGGTCAGCTTCACGCCGCCCTGCTCGGCTTCGAGGACGAGCTGCACCTGGTTGTTGCCGTCGATGGTGCGCAGGCCCGGACGCGCCACGAAAGGCGTGGCGTGGTTCGGCATGGCGCCGCCGGTCAGGCCGGTCTGGCCCAGGTAGACGTTGTTGCCCGCGACGTCGAACAGCACCTGGTTCTTGGTCTTGTCGAAGTGGTCCGGGTATTGCAGCAGCTCGAGGCGGCGGATCACGCCGCCCAGGGTATCGATCTCGGCCTTCACCACGTCGGTGGTGATGGTGATGCGCTCGGTGCGCGCAGGCGCCGGGGCAGCCGGCTGGCCGGCTGCGTCGGTCGGCACGGCGCCGGGCTGGGCTGGAGCGGCGGGGACGCCGGCGGTGCCGTTGGCGCCGGTGGCCGGCGCCTGGGCGACCTTGGCCGGCGGCGCGGGCGAGAACATCGACTGCTTACCGTTCGACACCATCCAGTTGTTCCAAAGGACGACAAGCGAAACGGCGAAGACAATCCACAGAATGGTACGTTTGTTGATTTCCATTGAGGTATTCGTCAGGAGTGGTTGCAACCGCAAGCGGCTGAGTGAGAATGCTTGTGCCGCGCGGGCGGCACAGGGTCGAGCCCGCCTTCGTTCCAGGGATGGCAGCGGCCGAGGCGGCGCACCGTCAGCCAGCTGCCGCGCAGCGCGCCATGGGTCTGGAGCGCCTCGATGGCATAGCAGGAACAGGAAGGATAGAAACGGCAGTTCTGCCCGAGCATCGGGGACAGCACGAGCCGGTAGGCGCGCACGATCCAGATGAGCAGGGTTTTCATGATGACGACGACGGAGCAGACTTTACCGCTGCCGGAGGCACCGGTGCCGTCTTTCTCGGACGCTGCGAAGCGAGCAGGCGCGACAGTTCCGCGCGCAGCAGGCGCTTGAGCGCCGTCGTGGTGGCCGGTCCGTCCTTGGTATTCACCGGACGCGCCAGGCGCACGATGCAGTCGAGCGACTGCAGTTCGCTGGTACGGAACAGTTCGCGCGTGATGCGCTTGATGGTGTTGCGGGTGACCGCGCGCGGCGCGAAGCGCTTGGCCGCGACGATGCCCAGCCGCGCATGCGGGAGCGGGCTGGGGCGGGTGTAGAGCACGAAATGCGCGGATTTTTGCGTGGGCCGCAAACGAAAAACGGATGAAAATTCATCCGTTTTCAGAATGCGCCGAGCGCGCGCGAAGTCGTGCGAACCTTCGCCTGTCATGTGACCGCGGTCGACCGGGGCGCGGCTGGCTTAGACAGCCAGACGCTTGCGGCCCTTGGCGCGGCGTGCGTTCAGAACCTGGCGGCCACCACGGGTAGCCATACGTGCGCGGAAGCCGTGCGTACGCTTGCGACGAACGACGGAAGGTTGGTAAGTACGTTTCATGGTGGTCTCGCTTAAAGCAAAATAGTATGCAAAATCGGGTCTGACGTCTGTTCGTCAGGAATCGGCGCCAATGACAGTTCGCTACGTTAAGCCAGCGTCACGCCACAGCTAGTCCGTGCATTTCTCAACCATCTGGAGAGGGCTGAACAGGCGGGCGGACAGGGAACCCTGAATTAGACCCTACTTGCCAACCCGCTGTCAAGGCGCCTGTTGTTTCCGTATGTAGATAACTTTGCTTTTATCCCCAGCGTCGCGCGAAAAACTCTGGCTCACCTGTGGATAACTTTCGCGAAGACAGGTAAAATAGCGTGTTACGTATCAATAAGCCGCACACATGGAAAACTTTTGGCAGACCGCCTCCGCGCAGCTGGAGCTCGAGCTGACGCCGCAACAATACAGCGCGTGGATCAAACCGCTCGTCGTCCTCGATTACGAGGACGGCAAGCTGCGCATTGCGGCGCCCAACCGTTTCAAGCTCGACTGGGTGAAGACGCAGTTCGCCAACCGTATTACCGCCCTCGCCTGCCAGTACTGGGAAGCCCCGGTCGAGGTGCAGTTCGTGCTCGACCCGAAGAACGCGCCGAAAAAGCCCGACGTGCGCCCTGCCCCGGCGCCGGACCACGCCCCCGGCGAGCTGCGCCCGACGTCGGCCCCGGAACCCCAGCCGAACCTGAACATCGCCAACTCGCCCAAGCGCGAGCAAAGCCGCATCAACCCGGACCTGACCTTCGAGAGTTTCGTCACCGGCAAGGCCAACCAGCTGGCGCGCGCCGCCGCGATCCAGGTCGCCAACAACCCGGGCGTGTCGTACAACCCGCTGTTCTTCTACGGCGGCGTCGGCCTCGGTAAGACCCACTTGATCCACGCGATCGGCAACCAGGTCATGGCCGACCAGCCGGGCGCGCGCATCCGCTACATCCACGCCGAGCAGTACGTGCGCGACGTCGTCACCGCCTATCAACGCAAGGGCTTCGACGACTTCAAGCATTACTATCACTCGCTCGACATGCTCCTCATCGACGATATTCAATTCTTCGGTGGCAAGAGCCGCACGCAGGAAGAGTTCTTCTATGCGTTCGAGGCGCTGATCGCCGCGAAAAAGCAGATCATCATTACCTCGGACACCTATCCGAAAGAGATCACCGGCATGGACGACCGCCTGATCTCGCGCTTCGACTCCGGCCTGACGGTCGCGATCGAGCCGCCGGAACTGGAAATGCGGGTGGCGATTTTGCTGAAGAAGGCGCAGTCCGAGGGCGTGACCCTCTCCGACGACGTCGCCTTCTTCGTGGCGAAGCACCTGCGCTCGAACGTGCGCGAACTGGAAGGCGCGCTGCGCAAGATCCTGGCCTACTCGCGTTTCCACGGCAAGGACATCACGATCGACATCGTGAAGGAAGCGCTGAAGGACTTGCTGTCGGTGCAGAACCGGCAGATCTCGGTGGAGAACATCCAGAAGACGGTCGCCGACTTCTTCAACATCAAGGTCGCCGACATGTATTCGAAGCGCCGCCCGGCAAACATCGCCCGGCCGCGCCAGATCGCCATGTATCTGGCGAAGGAATTGACCCAGAAGAGTCTGCCGGAAATCGGCGAACTGTTCGGCGGCCGCGACCACACCACCGTGCTGCACGCCGTGCGCAAGATCGCCCAGGACCGCCAGAAGAACGCCGAGTGCAACCATGAACTGCACGTGTTGGAACAAACGCTGAAGGGGTAATTGCTTGGACCGGCTGTGCTCACGCTTGTTAAACGCGTGGGCACAGGAGCGCCCACCCTACACTGGATGCACCGTAGGGTGGGCGCCCCGTGCCCACGCGTGCATGAAGGCCAATGGCAGCCGAATTTGTGTTTGCCCCACACAAACGGCAAAATAGTGCTGTAGCAACAATTTCACTGTATTAACTCATCTGAGGATAACTATGCAACTGGTCAAAACCACCCGAGACACGCTTCTCCGGCCACTGCAGATCGTGAGCGGTATTGTCGAGCGTCGGCACACCATGCCGATTCTGGCCAATATCCTCATCCGCAAGGACGGCGAGAGCGTGTCCTTCCTGTCGACCGACACCGAAGTGCAGATCACCACGCACGCCAACATCGGTTCGGGCCCGGACGTGACCGGCACCACCGTCGCCGCCCGCAAGCTGCTGGACATCCTGCGCGCGCTGCCGGAATCGGGCGACGTCACGATGACGCTGCAGAACAAGCGCCTGGCCGTCCAGAGCGGCAAGTCGCGCTTCGCGCTGCAGACCCTGGCCGCCGAGGAATTCCCGACCGTCTCGGTCGCGGAAAGCCACAACGCCACCGTCACCCTGCCGCAAAAGACGCTGAAGCACCTGTTCAACATGGTGCACTTCGCGATGGCCCAGCAGGACATCCGCTACTACCTCAACGGCCTGCTGCTGGTGCTGGACGGTAACAAGGTGATCGCCGTCGCCACCGACGGCCACCGCCTGGCGTTCTGCCAGGTCGAAGCCGAGCAGGAATTCGAGCGCCAGGAAGTCATCATCCCGCGCAAGACCATCATCGAACTGCAACGCCTGCTGGAAGAAAGCGACGACACCGTCCAGCTCGACATCGCCGCTTCGCAGGTCAAACTGACCTTCGCCGACATCGAACTGGTGTCGAAGCTGGTCGAGGGCAAATTCCCGGACTACACCCGCGTGATCCCGAAGGGCTACAAGAACGACTTCACGATCAGCCGCGAAGAACTGCTGCGTTCGTTGCAGCGCGCCGCGATCATGACCAGCGATAAGTTCAAGGGCGTGCGCTGCATCATCACCCCGGGCAGCATGAAGATCAGCTCGACCAACGCCGACCAGGAAGAAGCGGTGGAAGAACTGGAAATCGACTACGGCGGCGACGCGATCGACATCGGCTTCAACGTCACCTACCTGCTCGACGTGCTGAACAACCTGAAGTGCGACCAGGTGAACATCGCCCTGGGCGACTCGAATTCGTCGGCCCTGATCTCGATTCCCGACAATGGCGACTTCAAATATGTCGTCATGCCGATGCGCATTTAAAAGCATCGGGGGCCGCGCCTTGTTTTATCGGGATTGCGGCCCGAACTGAGCAGTCTGAATACATCGTTTTTTGAGAAAGCAGTCCATGTCCGAGAACACTCAACCAATGCCTTCCTCGCCGGCCACGCCGGACGAATACGGCGCCGCCTCGATTCAAATTCTGGAAGGCCTGGAAGCAGTCCGCAAGCGTCCGGGCATGTACATCGGCGACACCTCGGACGGGACCGGCCTGCACCACCTGGTGTTCGAAGTGCTGGACAACTCGATCGACGAGGCGCTGGCCGGCTACTGCACCGAAATCCATGTCACCATCCACTCGGATAACTCGATCTCGATCACGGATAACGGCCGCGGCATCCCGACCGGCGTCAAGATGGACGACAAGCACGAGCCGAAGCGCTCGGCGACCGAGATCGCCCTGACCGAACTGCACGCCGGCGGCAAGTTCAACCAGAACGCCTACAAGGTGTCGGGCGGCCTGCACGGCGTCGGCGTCTCGTGCGTGAACGCGCTGTCGAAGCTGCTGCGCGTGACCGTGCGCCAGAACGGCAAGATCCATCAAATGGAATTCGAGCGTGGCGTCCCGCTGAACCGCGAAATCGAAATCCGCGACGGCGTCGAAGTCTCGCCGATCAAGGTCATCGGCGACACCGACAAGCGCGGCACCGAAGTCCACTTCTGGGCCGACGAGCAGATCTTCACGACCGTCGAATTCCATTACGAGATCCTGAGCAAGCGTATTCGCGAACTCTCGTTCCTGAACAACGGCGTCAACATCAAGCTCTCGGACCAGCGCACCGGCAAGGAAGAAATCTTCGCCTTCGAAGGCGGCACCCGTGGCTTCGTCGAGTACATCAACAAGGCCAAGGCCGTGCTGCACCCGACCGTGTTCCAGGCCACCGGCGACCGCATGTCGGACAACGGCACCAACATCTCGGTGGACGTGTCGATGCAGTGGAACGACTCGTACAACGAGCAGGTGCTCTGCTTCACCAACAACATCCCGCAGCGCGACGGCGGCACCCACCTGACCGGCCTGCGTGCGGCGATGACGCGCGTGATCAACAAGTACATCGACGAGAACGAACTGGCGAAAAAGGCCAAGGTCGAAATCTCGGGCGACGACATGCGCGAAGGTCTCACCTGCGTGCTGTCCGTAAAAGTGCCGGAGCCGAAGTTCTCGTCGCAAACCAAGGATAAACTCGTGTCGTCGGAAGTGCGCGGCCCGGTCGAAGAGATCGTGGCGAAGACGCTCACCGACTTCCTGAACGAAAAGCCGAACGACGCCAAGATCATCTGCGGCAAGATCGTGGAAGCCGCGCGTGCGCGCGAAGCGGCGCGCAAGGCGCGCGACCTGACCCGCCGCAAGGGCGTGATGGACGGGCTGGGCCTGTCCTCGAAGCTGGCCGACTGCCAGGAACGCGACCCGGCCCTGGCCGAACTCTACATCGTCGAGGGTGACTCGGCAGGCGGCTCGGCAAAACAGGGCCGCGACCGCAAGTTCCAGGCGATTTTGCCGCTGCGCGGCAAGGTGCTGAACGTGGAAAAGGCGCGCTTCGAGAAGATGCTGTCGTCGGAGCAGATCACGACCCTGATCGCGACGCTGGGCACCTCGATCGGCCCGGACGAATTCAACGTCGACAAGCTGCGCTACCACCGCATCATCATCATGACCGACGCCGACGTCGACGGCGCCCACATCCGCACCCTGCTGCTGACGCTGTTCTACCGCCAGATGCCGCAGCTGGTCGAGCGCGGCCACATCTATATCGCCCAGCCGCCGCTGTACAAGGTGAAGGCCGGCCGCGACGAGCGCTACCTGAAGGACGACGTCGAGGAAGCGAGCTACATGATGATGGTGGCGCTGAACACCGCGTCGCTGATCCCGCGCGAAGGCGCCGACCCGATCACCGGCGACGCCCTGGCCGAACTGGTACGCCAGTACAACCTGGCGAACGCCATCATGATGCGCCTGACCCGCGTGATCGACCGCGCCGCCCTGACCGCGATCGTCGCCGGCGGCGTCACGCTGGACCTGACCACGCTGGACAACGCGCAGGCGTCGGCGTCGGCAATGGCGGCGGCGATCGCCGACCCGACCGTGACGGTGAGCGTGCGTTCGGACGAGCTGAGCGAAAAGCACGCCCTGCGCATCGAACGCATCCGCCACGGCAACGTGCAGGTCACCCAGATCGATGCCGATTTCGTCGCCAGCGCCGACTACGGCGTGCTGGCCGGCTCGGCCGCGACCTTCAAGGGCCTGATGGGCGAAGGCGCGATCATCCGCCGCGGCGAAGGCGAGAAGATGAAGGAATTCGCCGTCACCGACTTCCACACCGCCATGCAGTGGCTGCGCGAGGAAGCCGAACGCGGCGTGTCCAAGCAGCGTTATAAAGGTCTGGGCGAGATGAATCCGGAACAGCTGTGGGAAACCACGATGGACCCGACCGTGCGCCGCCTGCTGAAGGTGCAGATCGAGGACGCGATTGCGGCGGACCAGATCTTTACCACGCTGATGGGCGACGAAGTGGAGCCGCGTAGGAACTTCATCGAGAGCAATGCGCTGCAGGCGGGGAATATTGACGTTTGATCTCTGCTATTGCAGAAGGTGTCAAAATTCTCAAGATGAGGGCGGCAATTGTTGCAAGCCGCCCCTCCAGTCCCAACTACTTGGTCAAAAATGTCCTGATCCTTTTAATTAGCTCAGGATCGCGTAGCTGGCACTCCCATAAAACCAAAACCTCCCAGCCGGCTTCAATGAGCGCTTGCATGTTGCGTTCATCTCGAACTTTGTTCGAGCCGAGCTTTTCAAGCCAAAAGTCTGTGCGCGACTTTGGGACTCTAGCGCCGCCACAACCTACGTGTGAATGCCAGAAACAACCGTGAACGAAAATAATTTTCTTGCGTTTCGGAAAGACTAAGTCTGGTCGCCCCGGTAAGTTAGCGACGTGTAGCCGGTAGCGGAAGCCTGCACCGTGTACAAGCCGACGGACGACCATTTCCGGGCGGGTATCTTTACTACGTACCCGTGACATGATCTGGCTGCGCACAACGGCACTGACGCTGTCAACCATAAATTTCCCCTTCTTCGCGTCTCGCTATCGCAGAAAGCTTCCGCTAATATTGATGGCGCTCAACGGACATGAGTCCCTTAGTTGGGGGAAGGCGACAGATTTTTAAAGACGAGGCGTCGCAACCAACAACACCAATTTTGAATACTGTACAAACATACAGTAAAATACATCTATCCTTGACCATCAAACAAGTTACTTGTTTGATGGCTGACCTCAGCAAAATTGATGACTCCTTCGTCTTCGTATCCGTAAGCGAATATAGATATGACAATTAACTCGATTGAACTGTTTGCCGGTGCCGGAGGTTTGGCCCTCGGGTTTTCTAGTCAAAAAGATATAACCCACCGGGCGGTTGTGGAGTGGAACCACCACGCGTGCAATACTATTCGGATTAACAAAGCCGAAAAAATAGATCCTGTATCACAGTGGCCTGATGTGATACAGGGCGATGTTCGCAATTTTGATTACAGCTCTTTTCACGATATCGATCTAATAACAGGAGGCCCACCTTGCCAACCATTTTCGCTTGGTGGCAAACATGGAGGGTTTCTCGACGCTCGCGATATGTTTCCGCAGGCAGTCCGAGCAGTACGCGAAACTCAACCAAGAGCTTTCGTTTTTGAGAACGTTCAGGGATTAACGCGCGCAGCGTTTTCTGACTATTTCGGTTATATTTTGCTGCAGCTAGAATTCCCTTCACTATGCGCGCATCAGGGCGAAGAGTGGTCCCTGCACCTAGCTCGATTGCGCCAACATCAAGCGTCAGGGGCTTTAAGCGAATATCACGTACGTTGGAAGCTCGTAAATGCAGCGAACTACGGTGTTCCGCAAAAACGCATGCGTGTCTTCATCGTGGGATTCCGCGCAGATCTCGGCATACAATTCCATTTTCCCGCTGAAACACATAGCCAGCATGCACTTCTATTATCACAATGGAAGAGTGGAGACTACTGGGAGCGCCATCAGGTAGCTCAAAAAGATCGTCCGATGTTTCCAGAAACAGTCGATCGACTCATTAAAGTAAGCGAGAAGATAAACGCGGAAAGTGAGCGATGCCCGTGGTTGACAGTCCGAGATGCAATATCCGACCTACCGGATCCAGAGACAGACCCGCGTGCTCTACTAGTCCAAGCACACAAATTTCAACCCGGCGCACGGATCTATCCAGGTCATACCGGTAGCCCCTTGGATGAACCAGCAAAAGCTTTGAAGGCAGGCGATCATGGTGTCCCAGGAGGAGAAAACATGCTTCGCAGACCTGATGGTACTGTTCGGTATTTTACGGTTCGTGAATCGGCTCGTATTCAAACATTTCCCGACTCGTTCATTTTTCAGGGATCCTGGGGTGAAACGATGCGTCAACTCGGAAATGCAGTGCCCGTGCGACTAGCTTCTATCATCGCTCAGCATGTATGTGCCCATTTACGGACTGACGGACAGAATCTTTTAGAGCTTGCAGCCTAGTGCTTAGGGATTTAATTCGATACCGTGTGGATAATTTTTGTTCGTTTGATATAAAACCATACCGTAACTGATAATGGCGCCTCGCCACCCAGTCCCCAGGTGAGATACGACAGCTTGCAGGAGGTCGCGCGCAACGTGTGTGACCTCCGCGACACTAATTTTCTTTATTAGTTCGTCTGATGGCACTTCATACCTGAACACATAGGGTAATTGAGATTTCATGCTTGCAAGCACTTGTCCAAGCGGAAGACTTCCATCTTCATCCGGACAAATACTTACTGGATAGTCATCAATAATTGGATGCTGTCGATCAAATTTTCCGGGCTTTGTAGTGTCTCGTTCCTTACCTGGGTCTTTTGGCCCAAAACCAGCACCGTTCCACATGGCCGTGTACTGTTGCTTAAAGAGGCCGATGAGAATATCTTCATTAGCAGCAGTACTCATGCTCTTATCGAGCAACAACACCTTATATGTGAGCGCCTCCAAATCAATGTGACGCCTTCCAGAAAGTTTAGTCAAATGTTGCGATAAACGGTCTTTTACATTATTCGCTTTACCGATGTATCGTGGCTGGCCATCATAAATTAATAAGTACACGCCTTGCGCAGACTGAGATTCCGACTGAAATTCATTTAATTGACCAAGTGCCAGATCATTGAGGGTCGAAGCCGGCAGCGCTTCCAACGTGTCCTTCAACTGATGAGAAACCGTACGAAGAAAATCGAAAGTATATAGAGCGTACACGAGGCACCGTCGTAGGATAAAAACATGATCCTACCTTACACAGCGGACGCTAACAAATTTTTTGAACCTTTTAAACCGATATCTCTGCCGATAGGCCCCATTGACGAGACCATAAGTTTTGGTGTCGCAATTAAAGCTGTCCGGCTCCGCTCACTTTCGCTGCTGTTATTTTTTCTTCGTCAGCGTGCGGCGACTGTGCAAAAACATGCCCAATCGGCACCTCTACCCAACGATAGAATGCGGCACCAGCGATCAAACTGCTAGTCCAGCCCACCACCATACCGATGAACTGAATATGCGGCAGCTCCGGTGCAAACCGCGTGAAAGCGGCATTCACGACGAGGCACACCGGGAAGTGCACCAGGAAGACGGAATACGAAGTCCGTGCAAGGAGTTGCATGAGACGGGATATGTGCCCTGTAAGCAAGGCCGGCCTCTCACGACCGAGTAAAAGCAGTAAGCAGGCCACGGCAAACGCCACCGCAATCCGCACCCGAAAATCAACCGCCAGCGCCAGCTGTGTCGGCGCAACGATCAGCAACAACAACACCATGATCGCCACCGGTTGCCGCTTCGGATCGCTCGCCCACCAAGCCAGCGCGCCCAAGCCATAACTCGCGAAGAAGTACGGCGCCCAGATATCCCAGTCCGAGTCGCGATTGAAAAAGAACAGCGAGGCAGTGACGCCAACACCTACCAAGGCTGGCACGACCCATCGCCACTTGCTGGCTTGTCCCAGGCGTCCGGACAACCAGAGCAGCAGGCACATCAACCCATACAACTGAAAATCGATCGCGACATACCAGGCACCGGCGGACAAGGCTTCATAGCCCAGCACATCCTGCAGCAGCACCATGTGCGCGCCGAACTGGAGAAGGCTCGGCGGCGCCGAGATCGAATCGTGATCCATCCAAGCACCTGCGATATACGAGGCAAGCACCGCAAACAGCATCGCCACGATGAACGGCGGCGCCAATTTGAGATAGCGGCGCCCGATCGCGCGCAGCGGATGATCGAGGCCAGGCAGGCCGTGCGGAGAAAGGGATTTCGCGGCGAGGAAACCGCCGATGACGAGGAAGACCTGCACGGCAATCCGGGCGTCGCCCGCGAGCCAGCTGAACAGGTCGGGCGCGAGCGGCCAGGCGTGATCGGCCATCGGTCCATAGAAGGCCAGGTGATGCAGCACGATCAACTGCGCCGCCACCGCCTTCAGCACATTAATCAGTACATACTGTTTATCACCTACGCCATTTGAAACGGGCACTGCACCTGCTGCACTCATCGCGACTCCACCTGCATACTTCAACAATTCGCTCGACGTTACCCAAGCAAGACTGCTGTTGAAACTGCCGGCCGGCCGTCATCATAGCCGAGCTTGCAACTTCTCGTGCGCGCGATAGACGCGTTGGCGGGGCGTGGCGAGGGCATTCGGGCAGGTGCAGGAGTTGCGTTGTGGTACTCTCGCCCGGTACACGCATGCAGACGTCTCGCTTTCCGCATCCGATCTCGATTCGTCGAACCGTGCACAATGTCCCGTGACTAAGGCCGTTGGGGTGCCGCTGATTTGCTGATGAAATTCGAAACAAAGATCAAGGTCGCCGCCGGTGCGATCATCCTCGTCATGTCGACCGTGGCGGCCCTCCCGGTGATCGTGAATCGCCAGGTCCACGTCGTGGTGGCCGAACTGCAAAGCGCATCGGATGCCGAGCGCCTGAACCTCACGCTGCTCGAGATGTTGCTCAACGCCGAGACTGCCCAGCGCGGCTTCGTGGTGACCGGCAACCAGCGCTTCCTGGAGCCGTATTACGCCGCCGTCAACGCGATTCCCGCGACCCAGGCCGCGCTGCGCAAGGAATTGACGAGCCCGGCCGAGATCGCCCGTGTCGAAGCAATAGAGCATGCCACGGCGGCCAAGCTGCGCATCGTGGAGGAAACCATCGGCCTGCGCCGCGAAGGCGGCCTGGATGCCGCCGCCGCATTCATGGCCACCGGTACCGGCAAGGCGCAGATGGACCTGCTGCGCAAGCTGATCGGCGACGAGCTCGCCATCTACGCCAAGCGGCGCAACGACCTCGGCGGGCAATTGCTGGCCACGTCCACTACCGCCGCGAACGCCAGCCTGTTCGCCACCATCACCAATATCCTGTTCCTGGCCGCGATGCTGGTCGCCGGCCAGCGCGTGCTGCGCCAGCGCAACGCCGCCGAACTGAAGGCCAAGCAGGCCGCCGGCCAGGCCGAGGTGACGGCCGAACGCCTGGCCTCGCAGAACGACCTGCTGTTCCGCAGCGCCGAGCTGATGCACTCGCTGGAGCTGGCGGAAACGGTCGACGAATCGGCCGGCATCATCGCCAGCTATTTACCGCGCCTGCTGCCGAAGCTGTCGGGCAGCCTCTACCTGTACAACAACTCGCGCGACCTGCTGGAACGCAAGGCCGGCTGGGGCGATTTCGCCGGCGAGCCGGAAACGATCGAGGCGCTCGACTGCTGGGCGCTGCGGCGCGGCAGCCCGCACCTGTACGTCGACGGCGATGGGCTGGCGTGCCGCCATGCGGCCGACAGCAAGCTGGACCGCCTATGCCTGCCGCTGGTCACGCAGGGCGACGTCATCGGTTGCCTCACCGTCACCGGCGGCGAGCTGGCCAAAGGCGAGCCGATCCAGCACGTGTGGATCGGGCAGGTGGCCGAGCAGCTCGGCCTTGCGCTGAGCAACGTCAAACTGCGCGTCTCGCTGCGCCAGCAGTCGATCATCGACCCGCTCACCCAGCTCTACAACCGCCGCTATCTCGACGAGATCCTGAAACGCGAACTGGCGCGCTCGAGCCGCAGCGGCGTTCCACTGAGCGTGCTCGTCCTCGACCTCGACCACTTCAAGCGCATCAACGACACCTATGGCCACGAGGGCGGCGACGCCATCCTGCGCAAGGTGGCGCTGACGCTGCGCGAGAACATCCGCTCGGCCGACGTCGCCTGCCGCATGGGCGGCGAGGAAATGGTGGTGCTGCTGCCCGAATGCGGCATCGAGGACGCCATCAAGCGCGCCGACGCCCTGCGCCAGCTCATCGCCGCCGGCGAAGTGCTGCACGACGGCCAGCGCATCGGCGCGACCGCATCGATCGGGGTCGCCTCGTATCCGGCGCATGGGCACAATGTGCAGACCCTGGTGCATGCGGCCGACCTGGCGCTCTACGAAGCGAAGCATGGGGGACGCAATTGCGTGCGTGCGGCGCCGCCCGTCGGCGCCCCTGCGAATGCAGAGCGCGAGATGGCGGATAACCGGCAAGGCAAGTAAACGCCCTTCAGGCGGCATGGGTGCAATATGCAGTCATGCATGCTCTTCTACCCAGGCAGCAAGACTGCCGCGGCTGCCATTTCTTGTTCCTCTTCGTTAGCCGGCCCGGCTATTGAGGCTGCATAAGCCTGCCTCGTCGCGCCCATCCGACAATCTCCCTTGGCCATCGCAGGAATCCGCATCTTCCATGCGAAATGGCAAGAATTTTCCTAAGAAATTTCTATGGAGTCATGATGGCAATCGACGCATACCTTCACATTGAAGGGATCAAAGGTGAATCCCAGGACGACGGGCACAAGGGCTGGATCGAATGCCTGGACGTCGACTTCGGCGTCACGCAGCCGCGCAGCGCCACCGCGTCCACCGGTGGCGGCCATACCGCGGAGCGCGCCGAGTTCGACGACATCCTGATTTCGAAAATCACCGACCTGTCGACGCCGCTGCTGCTGCAGTACTGCGCGATGGGCAAGACCATCTCGAAGGCGAAATTCGAATTCATGCGCGCGGACGGCGACGGCAAGCCGATCAAGTATTTCGAGATCGACCTGGAGAACGTGCTGATCGGGATGTGCAAGCCGGGCATCAAGCCGGGCGTCGGGATGACGGAGAACCTGTGCCTGAAGTTCTCGAAGGTCAAATGGAAATACACGCAGCAGAGGATTGGCGGCGGCGTGAACGGCAGCACCTTGGGCGGGTGGGACCTGGCGGTGAACCGGGTGGCGGCATAGGCTGAATCATGCGGCTGGATACCGATAAATTTGCGAAGCACCTGCGCAAAAAGGCCGTCAGGAAAAGCCAGGGTCGATGCGCGCTTCACGTTCGCATTGCACTGCAGGCCGGCGGCGCTCGCCTGGGCGATCATCCGACCCACGCCAAGGAATACGGCCCGACCTTGCGAAGAATCGGATTCAGCGAAATCGTCGTAGCGAATCCGGACACATACAAATTCATGAAGGGCGACATTGTCGTAATCCAGCCCTACCCCGGCGGTAATAAATCCGGTCACATTGCCGCGTTCGACGGAACGCAATGGATTTCAGACTTCCTCCAGCGCGACTACTGGGGCGGCCCACACTATCGAAACCACAAGCCCAGCCATGCCTTCTATCGACAATAAACACCTGCTCGCCGCCGCGCTCTTTATTCTTGCCAGTTTCGGGGTATTTGCCGCGCCTCCATCGCCTCGTATCCTGACCGAACCCGTCCTGGGTTTGCGCTACGAAGCCGCGCGGGTGAAGTTCGATCCTCTTCCCAGCCAGCTAGTGGCGAACTGCGAGGGCCTGACCGATGCCGAAGAGTGGCACAGCATATGGTTCATCTACGCCCGGGCCCAGGATGCATCGGGCAGGACGTATTACGCTACTGGCGGCTACGACATTGCCAAACATTCTCCGGGCAAGCCGCAGTTCACCACCGGCGATGCCGGACTCATCTTTTATACGGACCGGGGCGCATGCACCACCCTCGAACAAGTGCGCAACACCTTCGATGCCCGGCTGTTCGACGAGGACATCGCCGAACCGGTCCTTAAACTGCTCGCCGCGGATTACGCAAAGCGGCTGGAACGCGCTTTCGGCGGCGCGGCAAAGCTGCGGGCCGAACTGCGCAACCAGTACATCGACAAGGACACGCTCCCGCCCGAACTGCTGGATGCCCTCAAGCCCTACCTCACCAAATAACCCTGCGCGCCTTCCGCAAGGTCAAAGCCGCATCTCCTCGCTGCGATCGAGCATCTGCAACGACGCCCGGTCGCTCATTACCAGCACCAGCTTCAATCTCGCCCGCGTCATGCCGACGAATAGCTTGCGCAGCACCAGCTCGTCCATTTGCTCGAAATCGATCTCGGTGAAGATCAGGCAAGGCGCGCTCTGCCCTTTGAAACGGTAGACCGACTCGGCCAGCAGGCCGCCCTCGCGGAACACCGGGTTGCCGAACAGGTCGTATTCGCCCGTGAACGAGCGCAGCGTGTGGGCGTCGCTGAGTTTATCGAGGTTCAGGATGGCCGATTTTTCGCGGCCGCGGAAGGAGCAGATCGCGATGTCCTGGCGCTGGAAGCCGGCCTGCAGGCAGGCGGTCACGGCGCGCCGGGTCTGGGCCAGCATGGCCTCGACGTCGCCTTCCGGGTAGGTCAGCTCCTCGATGTCGGCGCCCTTGAAGGGGCTGCCAGCCTCCACCGGCTGGCGCGCGGCGCCGAGCGACTGCAGCATGCTGACGATCTGGCGCGGACTGCGAAAGTTGGTGTTCGAATGCAGCACCACCCAGCCGGGCAGCGGCACCATGGCGCGGCCGTACAGGTTCTGGTCCGGGTCTTCCAGCCAGATCGCACGGCCGTTTTCCTTCAGCATCGAGAGCACGATGTCGCGCCAGGCGATCGAAAAATCCTGGCCCTCGTCGACGATCAGCACGTCGAACTGCCAGGTTTCCGGCAGCTTGGCCGAGGCCAGCGCGCCTTCGATCTTGTCCCAGACGTCGGGCGAAGCATAATCGGGCGTGACGTCCTGGGCGCGCATGTAGGCGTCGCTGAGCATGTGGAAGGTGGCCACGCGTCCGCCGGGCGGCATCAGGCGCTCGATGTGGTCGGCCAGCGGCCGGTTGAAGCACACGTACAGCGGGCGCAGGCCGGCGTCGATCGCGGCCGTGTATTCGGCCAGCGCCAGCTGGGTCTTGCCGCTGCCGGCCGTGCCCACAACGCGCAGGCGGAACGGAGAAAATTCAAGCCGGCGCGCCCAGGTGGCCAATCCTCCCGACAGGCGCGTGACCATCTGCGCCGCCGAGCCGATCATCGCGCTCGGGTCGGGGCGCAGGCTGAGGGTGTCGCCGAGGAAGCGCGTGACCTTGTCGAAGTCCTCGGTCTTGTCCGTGATCGGCAGCGCCGCGCGGATCACCTGGGCCAGGCGGCCCTTGCGCGTCGCGTCGATGATGTGCGCGGGGTCGATGCCGGCCAGCTGCGGGTCGCGCACGATGTAGTCGGGGCAGTACAGCAGGTAGTCGATCGACAGCTCGCCCTGGTAGCGCCGGGTCAGGCCTTCGATGGTGTGCAGGATCTGGTTGCGGATCTTCCGTGGCTTACCTTGGTAGTTCTTGACCATGCCGTCGCGCGTCTCGTTGAGAAAGCCCGCGACCTGCTCGATCAGCAGCATGCGCCCGTTCGGCGCGAGGATGATGAAGTCGACGTCGCCATACACCGAGTAGCCCTGCTCGACATTGGTCCAGTGCACGCCATGGTAGATGACGTAAGGCGTATCGGACAGGCGCTGCTCGAGGAAGGCCAGGGTTTCGATCTCGCGCGCGGCGCTGCCGGTCACGGACATCTCGCGCCAGCCGACAGGGTGGATTTGGGCCATGGTGTGCTCCGGCATCTGCCGTGAAGGGAATGACAAGATTGTAAAGGTGTTCACGCGAAGCAAACACACTATTGGCGGGCCTTGTCGAGGGAGCGCACGGCTGCGCCGCAAGGGCTTACCCAGTTTCCATAAGCTACAATCGTCCAGGCAATTACGCTAGCGACTGGACGTTTACATGAAGCCACATGGTGAAGGCTTGGATTTCGATGGTTTGAAGCACGTCCTGTCGCTCGCGGTACGCGGCGCCTCCTATGACGAGACCCTGCAAAGCCTGCTCGACGAAGCGCGCCGCCTGGCCGGCGGACAGGCCTGGACTGCGCTTTGCCTGCTCGACGCCGCCGCCGGCCGGCTGCGCCTGACCGGCGCGAGCGGCTTGCCGCCGGATTTCGCCGCCGCGCTGGCGCTGCTGCCGGTGGGACCGCACGAAGGCGTCTGCGGCCAGGCGGCGCACTCGGGCGCAGTCGTCGTCGTCGAGGACGTACTGGCCGAGCCGCGGCTGCGGCCCTGGCATGCGCTGTTCATGGCGCACGATGTGCGTGCCTGCTGGTCGTTCCCGCTGCACTCGCCGGGCGGACGGGTGCTCGGCACCCTCGCCTTCTACCATCCGGCGCCGCAGCTTCCCGGCGCCGCGCTGACGAGCGAAATCGGCTACTTCTCCGACCTGGTCGCCCTGCTGGCCGAACGCCACCTGCGCGAACAGGAGAACGAGGCGCGCCACGCGCGCGCGCAGCGCGAACTGGCGGCGATGGCGGCCGCGTCGGAGCGCGAGCGCAGGCTGTACGAGACCGTGCTGTCGAACACGCCGGACCTGGTCTACGTGTTCGACCTCGAACACCGCTTCACCTACGCCAACGCGGTGCTGCTGCAGATGTGGGGCAGGACGCGCGAGGAAGCGCTCGGCAAGAACTGCCTCGAACTGGGCTACCCGGACTGGCACGCCGCCATGCACGACCGCGAGATCGAGCAGGTGAAGGCAACCAAGGCGCCGATCCGCGGCGAGGTGCCCTTCAACGGCACCTTCGGGCGCCGCATCTACGACTACATCTTCGTGCCGATCATCGGGCCCGATGGCGAAGTCGAGGCCGTGGCCGGCACCACCCGCGACGTTACCGAGCGCAAGCGCTTCGAGGAAGAGCTGCGCGACAGCGAGCAGCGCTTCCGCACGATCACCAACGCGATGCCGCAGATGGTGTGGACGGCGCTGCCGGACGGGACGATCGACTACCACAACGAGCAGTTCTACGATTTCGTCGGGCTGGAACCCGGCGCGGCCGAAGGCAGGACCTGGGCCGAGGACATGCTGCACCCGGACGACCAGGCCGGCGCCGGCGCGGCATGGGCGCACAGCGTCGCCAGCGGCACGTCCTACGAGATGACCTACCGCCTGCGCCACCGCTCGGGCGACTACCGCTGGATCCTGGCGCGCGCCCTGCCCCTGCACAACGAGGCCGGCGCCGTCATCAAATGGCTGGGCACCGACACCGACATCCACGAGAAGAAGCTGGCCGAGGAGGCGCTGCAGGAAGCGAACCACCGCAAGGACGAGTTCCTGGCGATGCTGGCGCACGAGCTGCGCAACCCGCTGGCGCCGATCAGCGCGGCGGCCCAGGTGCTGCGCCTGGCGCCCGGCCAGCCGGACAAGGTGCGCCAGTACAGCGACGTGATCGCGCGCCAGGTGAACCACATGACGACGCTGGTGAACGACCTGCTCGACGTCTCGCGCGTCACGCGCGGCATGGTGCAGCTGGAGATGGCCGAGGTCGACGTCAAGGCGGTCGTCACCCAGGCCGCCGAGCAGGTCCATCCCTTGATCGAGGCCGGCAAGCACGCGCTGGTGGTGCAACTGGGCACGGCGCGCGCGAGCGTGCTGGGCGACCGCGCGCGCCTGATCCAGGTCACGGCCAACCTGCTGGCCAATGCGGCCAAGTACACGCCCGCCGGCGGTAAGATCATGCTGACGGTGACGCCGGCCGGCGGCAAGGTCAGGATCGACGTCGCCGACAACGGCAGCGGCATCGACGGCGACCTGCTGCCGCAGGTGTTCGACCTGTTCGTGCAGGGCAAGCGCACGCCCGACCGGGCCCAGGGCGGCCTCGGCCTGGGGCTGGCGCTGGTGAAGAACATCGTCGCCATGCACGGCGGCCAGGTGCGGGCGCACAGCGAAGGCGTTGGACACGGCAGCACCTTCACGGTGGAACTGCCGCTGGCGTCCAGTACGGCTGCGGCGCCCGCCACGCCGGCGGCGCCCTCGCCCGCGGCCGTGCGCGGACGGCGCCGCATCCTGCTGGTGGACGACAACGTCGATGCCGCCCAGACCCTGGCCGCCCTGCTCGAAACGGCCGGCCACGTGGTCCGGACCGTCAACGACCCGCGCGCCGCCCTGGCTGCCGCGGCGACGCAATTGCAGGACGCATTCATCCTCGACATCGGCATGTCCGGCATCGACGGCCACGCCCTCGCCCGCCAGCTGCGCAGCCAGCCGGCGCTGGCGGGCGCCGTCTACATCGCGCTGACCGGCTACGGCCAGGCCAGCGACCGCGCCTCCTCGCGCGACGCCGGGTTCGACCATCACCTGGTCAAGCCGGTCGATGCGGTGCGCTTGCTGGCGGTGCTCGATTCTCAGGATGAGCAGCCTGTGCGCTGACCCGTAGGGTGGGCACGCCGTGCCCACGCGGAGATAGTTAGCGGCAAGACAGCGCGCCCTGTTACCCATGCGTCAACCATCCCCGCGCGGGCGGTGAATCCGCCCACCCTACCGCGTCGCGCACTTTTGTACTATCATAAGTTACATGAGACGCGACAGCAAACTTTCCTCGGTCCTGCACTTGCTCCTGCACATGGCCCACAGCGACCGGCCGCTCACTTCCGACGAGCTGGCCGGCTTCCTGCAAACCAATCCGGTGCTGGTGCGGCGCACGCTGGCCGGCCTGCGCGAGCGCGGCTATGTCGGCTCGGGCAAGGGCCACGGCGGCGGCTGGGTCGTCACGGCCGACCTGGGCCGGGTCACCCTGCGCGACATCTACGAGGCCGTCGGTTCGCCCACCGTGTTCGCGATGGGCAACCGGGTCGATCATCCGGAATGCCTGGTCGAGAAAGTGGTCAATCAGTCGCTGGCCTCGGCGTTCGACGATGCCGAGGCTCTATTGATCAGCCGCTTCGCCGGCGTCACGCTGGCCGAGCTGTCCGAACGCTTCAATGCGCAGTACGCCCAACCGCAGTACGCCCAACATCGAGGAGACCACCATGTCCACCATCCCGAATGAGGCCGACTTCGACGCGATCGTCGTCGGCGGCAGCTATGCCGGCCTATCGGCCGCGCTGCAACTGGCGCGCGCGCGCCGCCGCGTGCTGGTCGTCGATACCGGCCAGCGCCGCAACCGTTTTGCGCACCACTCGCACGGCTTCCTGACGCAGGACGGCGCCGAGGCTGCCGCCATTGCCGCACTGGGCCGCACGCAACTGCAGGCCTACCCCACCGTGTCCTGGCGCGAAGGCGGCGCGACGCACGCCGCGGCCGGGGAAGAAGGCTTCGAGGTCACGCTGGTCGACGGCGCGCGCGTGTCCGGACGCCGCCTGGTGCTGGCCACCGGCGTCGTCGACGAGCTGCCGCCCGTCGAGGGCCTGGCCGAGCGCTGGGGCCGCACCGTGTTCCATTGCCCCTACTGCCACGGCTACGAGCTGGACGAAGGCGAGATCGGCGTCGTCGCCAGCAGCGAGCTGGCCATGCACCACGCCCTGCTGCTGCCGGACTGGGGCCGCGTCACCTTGTTCCTGAACGGTGCCTTCGAGCCGGATGCGGCCCAGCTGGCGGCGCTGGCCAGCCGCGGCGTGACGCTCGAACGCACGCTGGTCGCCCGCATCGCCGGCCATGCCGACGTGGTCCTGCACGACGGCCGCACGCTGCCGATGGCCGGGCTGTTCGTGATGCCGCAGATGCGCATGGCCAGCCCGCTGGCGCAGCAGCTCGGCTGCGCGATGGAGACCGGGCATGCCGGCGCGTTCGTGCGCACCGATGCGATGCAGGCCAGCAGCGTTCCCGGCGTGTTCTGCTGCGGCGACATGGCGCGCGCCGCCGGCAACGTGGCCTTTGCCGTGGCCGCCGGCACGATGGCGGGCGCGGCCGCGCACCGCTCGCTGATCGCGGAGCTGAACGCCTGAACGTAGGGTGGGCGGCTTCGCCGCCGACGCGGTGATAGCTTGCAGCAAGATCATCGCGCGCGAAACGGCGCCGTGATCGATCACCGCGTGGGCACGATGTGCCCACCCTACTGGCCTGAATTGACGTAGGGTGGGCACCCGTGCCCACGCGGTGATAGTTCGCAGCAAGATCAGCCCGCGCGAAACGGGGCCGTGATCGATCACCGCATGGGCACGATGTGCCCACCCTACCCCTCCTGCCGGGTTGCCATTGGTGCTAGACTGCTCGCGCCGATGGCATGTGCCATTCGCACGACCAACGCCAACGCCGACCGATCTCCGATGCCCCTGCAATCGATGCGCGATTCATCCCTGCTCAGCTACCTCACGTCCAGCACCATCGTCACCGCCACCTGCATCCTCGGCCTGCTCTACTTCGGCCGCGACGTGCTCGAACCGCTGGCGCTGGCATCGATCCTGAGCCTGGTGCTCGCGCCGCTGATCCGCACCCTGCGCCGCGTCGGCCTGCCGCAGCTGCCGGCAACGCTGCTGTCGGTGGTGCTGGCGGGCACCTGCGTGGTCGGCATCAGCACCATCCTCGCCTTCCAGCTGGTCGCCGTCACGCGCGACCTGCCGCAGTACCGCGCCGCGATCAAGTCGAAGGTGGAGAAGGTGCGCGAGATGACCGAACGCCCGTTCGCGCGCCTCGAGGCCGAGCTGAGCGCGGTCGCGCCGCAGGTGGCGCCGCCGCCGGCGCCGCCGGTCACCGTGCGCCGCGGCACGCTCACCACGGCGGCGAACCAGCCGCTGCCGGTCGAGATCCGCGCCCCGCGCGCCACCACCCGCGACACCCTGGCGCGCCTGTTCTCGCTGGCCTGGGGGCCGATCGGCGAGGCCGGCCTGGTGCTGGTGCTGCTGGTGTTCATCCTGCTCGAACACGAATCGCTGCGCGACCGCGCGATCCGGCTCGCCGGCCAGGCGGAGATCAGCCGCACCGTGCGCGCGCTGTCCGACGCCACGCGCGGCGTGTCGCGCTTCTTCCTGTCGCAGTTCATCGTCAATCTCACCTTCGGCGCCCTGATCGGCGCGGTGCTGTGGGCCTTCGGCGTGCCGCACGCCTTCCTGTGGGGCGCGCTGAGCGGCCTGATGCGCTTCGTGCCCTACCTCGGCATCATGGCCGCCGGCGCCATGATCGCGGTGTTCGTGGCGGCGATCGACCCCGGCTGGACGCTGGCGCTGTCCTGCCTGGCCGTGTTCGTCGCGCTCGAACTGCTGGTGGCGAACGTGATCGAACCGAAGGTGTATGGCCACAGCTCGGGCCTGTCGCCGCTGGCGGTGATCGTCTCGGCGCTGTTCTGGGGCGCGATGTGGGGCCCGGTCGGCCTGCTGCTGTCGACCCCGCTGACCTTGTGCCTGGTCGTGGCCGGGCGCCACGTGCGCGCGCTGGAACCCGTCACCATCCTGCTCGGCGAGGTGCCGAACGTGACCACCGCGCAGCGCTTCTACCAGCGCGTGCTGAGCGGCGACCGTCACGCGATCATCGAGGATGCGAAAACCTACCTCGAGCGCCACAGCTTCGCCCGCTATTGCGACCAGGTGCTGCTGCCGGGCGTGGTGCTGGCCGCGGCCGAGCAGCGCAGCGGCCAGATCGACGCCGCCCAGGTCGAGCACATCCGCGCCACCATCGCCGACGTCGCCGCCACCCTGACGCCGGTCTCGGGCGCGCCGGGCAAGAGCCGCAAGCGCCAGCGCGTGTCCCTGCTCGACGCCAACATCGGCGCCCACCTGCGCCAGATGCGCGAGGAACGCCTCGGACGCTGGCAGGGTTCGCTCGACGTGCCGGCGCGCTCGATCGTGCTGTGCGCCGGCCTCGGCACCGAGCGCGACGACGTACTCTGCGAGTTGCTGGTGCGCGCCCTGCGCGAGGTCGACATCGATGCGCGCAGCAGTGTGGTCGGCGCCGAGCAGGAAAGCCCGGGGCCGGACGCGGCCGACCTGATCTCGACCGTGTTCATCACCTACCCGGTCGAGTCAACGCTGGCGCAGTGGCGCGAAGCGACGCGCGACCTGCACGCGCGCCTGCCGAACGTGCTGCTGGTGACGGTGCGCCTGCCGTTCGGCGAGACCACGGTCGCCCAGGCCGAGGTGCAGGAACACGTCGACATGGTGCTGCGCTCCTTCGAGGAATGCCTGGCGTTCGTGACGCCGGAACGCGGCGCCCAACAGTCCGCCGCCTGAGTCCGTCGGGGTAGCGCGGCAGGCGTCGCGGGGGCCTGCCGCGCCATTGTGTATCATGCAGGCGCCTACCTTCGTCCCGCTGCCAGCATGACTTACCGTCTCGCCATTTTCGACTTCGACGGCACGCTCGCCGATTCCTTTCCCTTCTTCCTGAGCGTGTTCAACCAGATCGCCGACCAGCACGGTTTCGGGCGCATCGACGTCACGCAGGTCGAGCGCCTGCGCCGCTACGAGCCGCGCGAGATGATGCGCCAGGTCGGCATGCCGACCTGGAAACTGCCGCTGGCCGCCGCGAGCTTCAAGGCCCTGATGCGCCAGAACGCCGGTCAGGTCCGCCTGTTCCCGCAGGTCGACCATGCGCTGCGCGAACTGGCGCGCGGCGACATCGGGCTGACCATCGTGTCGTCGAATTCCGAAGAGAACGTGCGGCAAGTGCTGGGGCCGGAACTGGCTTCCCTGATCAGCCAGTACGAATGCGGCATGTCGATCTTCGGCAAGACCTCGCGCATCCGCAAGGTCGTGAAACGCGCCGCGGTCGCGCCCAGCGCCGCGCTCTACATCGGCGACCAGGCCACTGACGCCCAGGCCGCGCGCAAGGCCGGCGTCGCCTTCGCCGCGGTGCACTGGGGCTATGCGCCGATCGAGGTGCTGCGCAAGGTGGCGCCCGAGCACGAGTTCGACCTGCCGGCCTCGCTGGCGGCGATTGCGACCTTGCAGGCCAGGTTCGAACAGGAATCCTGATTCTTCGTCGGCGTCGAAGCTGACGCGTAGGGTGGACGGCTTCGCCGTCCACGCGTCGATCGTTACCGGTCGACGGATTACCCGCGATGATCTTGCCGCCGACTATCACCGCGTGGACGGGCAACCCGTCCACCCTACGCCCCTGATCCACCCGTCCAGATTTGCTCCCGTCCTGCAAGAAATTACTTCGCATGCTAAACTTTCGCACTCAAACGAATATCCCTCCAGCATGGACCCCTTCGATCAAACCCTGATGCAATTGACTGCGACGCTGACGCAAGCCTCGCGCGCCTACAAGGCGATGGCGGACAAGGTCGCCTCGCAATACAGCCTGTCGCAGGCCACCGCGCTGCCGGTGCTGATCCTCGGCCGCCTCGGCCAGGACGGCGTGCGTCCCGGCGTGCTGGCCGAGGCCCTGGGCCTGGAAGCCTCGTCGCTGGTGCGCGTGGTCGACCTGCTCATCGAGAGCGGCCTGATCGAACGCCACGAGGACCCGCAGGACCGCCGCGCCAAGCTGCTGCAGCTCACCGCCGACGGCAAGACCCGCGCCAGGCAGATGGAAGAAGCACTGATCCCGTTTCGCCGCAACCTCTTTGCCGGCTTCGACCAGGCCGAGATCGACGCCTGCCTGCGCGTGCTGAGCAGCATCCAGGCCCAGATCGGCAAGCCCTGCGAGCTGCCCGCCGGAGAGAAGCAGGCGTGAAGTTTCCCAGCAAGACCGAAGTCCTGTTCTCGGTAAAAAGTTTTGCGGCAGCGATGCTCGCGCTCTACATCGCGATGCGCATCGGACTGCCGCGCCCATTCTGGGCGCTGATGACGGCCTACATCGTCGCCGCCCCGTTTGCCGGCCCGACCCGCTCGAAGGCCGTGTACCGCTTCGGCGGCACCTTCCTGGGCGCCTTCGCCACCGTGCTGATCGTGCCGGCATTCGCCAACTCGCCCGAGCTGTTGTCGCTGGTGCTGGCGCTGTGGGTCGGCGGCTGCCTCTACGTGTCGCTGCTGGACCGCACGCCCCGTTCCTACGTGCTGATGCTGGCCGGCTACACCGCCGGCCTGATCGCCTTCCCGGCCGTCGACAACCCGGGCACGATCTTCGACATCGCCGTCGCCCGCGTCGAGGAAATCCTGCTCGGCATCACCTGCGCCACCGTCGTGCATTCGCTGGTGCTGCCGCAAAGCTTCGGCCCGGTGATGCTGGCGCGCCTGGACAAGGCGCTGCGCGACGCCCGCAACTGGATCGCCGACGCGCTCGCGCCGAACGGCGACGTCAACAGCGCCGGCGACCGCCGCAAGCTGGCCGGCGACATCACCGAGCTGCGCATGATGGCCGTGCACCTGCCGTTCGACACCTCGCACCTGCGCTGGACCTCGAACGCGATCCACGCGCTGCAGGAACGCCTGGCGGCCATGGTGCCGTTGCTCTCGGCGATCGAGGACCGCCTGCTGGCAATGCGCCAGCTGGGCGCGCTCGACGCCCCCGACACCTCCGTGCGCTGGCGCGCGCTGCTGGCCGACATCACCGCCTGGGCCGCCACCCCGAAGGGCGAGACGCCAAGCGACCCGCAGCGCCTGCGCGCCGCCATCGACGAACTCGCGCCGGCGCCGACGCGCCATGCGAACTGGCTCGAGCTGGTGCAGTTGAACCTGGCGGCGCGCCTGCGCGCCCTGGTCGACGCCGGCGTCGAGGCGCAGACCCTGCGCCGCCACATCGGCGCGGGCGCGGCCGGCGCCCTGCCGCTGGAGGCGCGCCACCTGCCCGGCGTGCCGGCCCATGCGCTGCACCTGGACCGCGGCATGGCCCTGGTCTCGGCCCTGGCCGCGGTCATCGCCACCCTGGCCGGCTGCGCCTTCTGGATCGCCACCGGCTGGCCCTCGGGCGCGGCGGTGCCGATGATGGCGGCGGTGATGTCCTGCTTCTTCGCCACCCAGGACGACCCGGTGCCTTTCATTAAAAGCTTCCTGGTCTGGACCATTTATTCGGTGCCGCTGTCGGCCTTCTACCTGCTGGCCGTGCTGCCGGCGCTGCACAGCTTCGAGATGCTGGTGCTGGCCTGCGCGCCCGTCTTCCTGCTGCTGGGCGTGCTGATCGCGCGTCCGGCCACCTTCGGCAAGGCGATGCCCTTCATGTTCGGCATCGCCGGCACCCTGGCGCTGCAGGACACCAACACCGCCGACGCCGCCTCCTTCATCAACGGCACGCTGGCGCAATTGGCCGGCCTGGCGCTGGCGGTGCTGGTCATCGGCCTGTTCCGCAGCGTCGGCGCCGGCTGGACCGCGCGCCGCCTGCTGCGCGCCGGCTGGAAGGAGCTGGCGCGCATGGGCGACGGCAGGCAAGCGCCCTCGGTGCCGGAATTCTCGGCGCGCATGGTCGACCGCATCGCCCTGCTGACGCCGCGCCTGGCGATGGCCGGCGCCCAGCAAGACCTGCAGGCGGCCGACGCCCTGGTCGACCTGCGCATCGGCCTGAACATGACCCAGTTGCTGGCCGCGCGCCACGAGCTGGGCCGCAGCCAGGCCGCCTTGTGGGCGCTGCTGGAACACCTGGCGCAGCATTTCGAAGCGCGTCCGCGCCACGATGCGCAGGAAGACGCGCGCCTGCTGGCCTCGCTCGACAACGCGCTGCGCTCGGTCAGCGCGGCCCAGGCCTCGACTGCCCGGCGCGACGCGCTGGCGGCGCTGGCCGGCATCCGCCGCGACCTGTTCCCGCAAGCCCTGCCTTATCAACCCTCGCCCGTTTTAGAGAAGGAAATCCGATGATCGGCGAAGTCAGCCTCTACGGCATCTATGTGCCACCGCTGCTGCTGCTGGCCCTGCTCGCGCTGGTGGTCTCGCGCCTCTTCAACTGGGTACTGGCGCGCACCGGTTTCTATCGCCACGTCTGGCACCCGGCGCTGTTCGATTTTTCGCTGTTCATCATCGTGCTGGGCAGCCTTGCTCTCCTTGGATCCAAGCTATTCTGAATATGGTCATGAAATTCTCCCTTCCGGCAGTGGGCCGGGTCGGTATCACCCTGGTCGCCGCCGCCGGCGCCGTGTTCGCGGGCTGGCAGCTGTGGCGCCACTATGAAGTCGAACCCTGGACGCGCGACGGCCGCGTCAAGGCCTACGTGGTGCAGGTCGCGCCCGACGTCACCGGCCAGGTGACCCGCGTCTACGTGCACGACAACCAGCAGGTCGATGCCGGCGACCTGCTGTTCGAGATCGACCGCGCGCGCTTCGAACTGGCCCTGCGCCAGGCCGAGGCGGCCGAGCAGGCGGCCCAGGCCGCGCTGAACCAGGCCCAGCGCGAAGCGCGCCGCAACGTCCAGCTCGACGAGCTGGTGGCGCAGGAAACCCGCGAGCAGGGCCAGTCGCGCGTCGAGACTGCGCGCGCCGCGCTGGCGCAGGCGGTGGTCAACCGCGACACCGCGAAACTGAACCTCGAGCGCACCCAGGTGAAATCGGTCGTCAACGGTTTTGTGACCAACCTCGATTTGCGCCCCGGCGGGTACGTCAGCGCCAGCCATCCGGTGATGGCCCTGGTCGACCGCGGCTCGTTCTACGTCGAAGGCTATTTCGAGGAAACCAAGCTCCCTAGCATCCACCTAGGCGACCCGGTCGCGGTGACCCTGATGGGCGCGCCGCAGAAGCTGAGCGGCCACGTCGAGAGCTTCGCCGAAGGCATCTCGGACCGCGACCGCACGACCGGCACCAACCTGCTGCCGAACATTAACCCGACCTTCAACTGGGTCCGCCTGGCGCAGCGCATTCCGGTGCGCGTGGCCCTCGATCCGGTGCCGGCCAACGTGCGCCTGGTCGCCGGCCAGACCGCGACCGTGCAGGTGCTGCCGGGCCAGGGCACGCCGGCCCCGCGCGTCCAGGCGCACGCGATGGCCGCGCCCAGCTCGCTGAAAAACTGACCGCATCATGACGCATTACCGATTCTTTCCCCTGAAAGCGGCGGCGGCGCTGGCGCTGCTGACCGTGAGCGCGTGTTCCACCGTCGGCCCGGACTACCGCGTGCCGGACGAAGCCGCGGTGAAGCGCCCCGAGGCCGCGGCGCCGTTCGTGGGCGGCGCCGAAAAGCCCTTCAGCCTGGCGCCGCTGCCGGCCGAGTGGTGGCGCCTGTACCGCGACAGCACGCTGGATGGCTTGATCAATAAAGCCTTCGCCGCCAACACCGACCTGCGCGTGGCCGCCGCCAACCTGGCGCGCGCCCGCGCCGTGCTGTCCGAAGCGGAAGAGCTGCGCCGGCCGGAAGCGGCCGTGTCGGCATCCCCGGGCTTCGGCCGCCAGTCCGGCGCCGCCATGGGCCTGCCGGGCGCGCTCCCAAGCGAGGCGACCTACGACACCGGCCTGCACGTCTCCTACCAGCTCGATTTGTTCGGCAAGATCAAGCGCGCCATCGAGGCGGCGGACGCCGACACGGAAGCGGCCCAGGCCGCGCTCGACCTGACCCACGTCACGGTGGCGGCCGACACGGCGCGCGCCTATGCCGAAGCCTGCTCGGCCGGCCAGCAGATCGCGATCGCCCAGCAGTCGGTGGACCTGCAGCGCAAGTTCGTCGCGTCGACCGCGCAGCGGGTGAAACTCGGACGCGGCACCGCGCTCGACAACAGCCGCGCCCAGGGCCAACTGGAACAGCTGCGCGCCGCCCTGCCGCCGCTGGAAGCCCAGCGCCGCACCGCGCTGTACCGGCTGGCCGTGCTGACCGGCGAGGTCCCGGGCAAGTTCCCGCAGGCGGTGGTGCAGTGCGCCAGGGCGCCGCAACTGGCTTCCGCAATTCCCGTCGGCGACGGCGCCGCTTTGCTGAAGCGCCGCCCGGACATCCGCCAGGCCGAACGGGTGCTCGCCGGCGCCACCGCGCGCATCGGCGTCGCCACCGCCGAGCTGTATCCGTCGATCAGCCTGGGCCTGTCGGCCGGCAGCACCGGCACGCTGTCGGGCTTCGGCGACGGCAACACCTTCCGCTACAGCCTCGGCCCCTTGATCTCCTGGACCATACCCTCGACCGGCACCGCGCGCGTGCACATCGAGCAAGCCGAAGCCGGCACCGCCGCCGCGCTGGCGCGCTTCGACGGCGTGGTGCTGAACGCCCTGCGCGAGACCGAGACCGCGCTGACGGCCTATGCGCGCGAGCTCGACCGCAACGCGGCCCTGAAAGCCGCCCGCGACCAGGCCGCCCTGGCCTCCCGGCAGGCCGCCAAGCTGTACCGCTTCGGGCGCACCGACTTCCTCACCACGCTCGACGCCGAACGCACCCTGGCCTCCGCGCAGGCGGCGGTGGCAGCGTCGGATGCTAAGCTGGCCAGCGACCAGGTGGCGCTGTTCCTGGCGCTGGGTGGGGGTTGGGAAAAGGCGGGAAAATAAACGCTGCCGCCCGACCGTAGGGTGGACGGCTCTACCGGCTCGTTCATGCTGTGGCGGCCGATGCGCCGTCCACGCGTTCAACCAGCGCCGGATATGCCGCGATATGCGCGCGGGCGTCGAACGCGTGGGCGGCGCATACGCCCTCGCCACGCACGCATTCGGGTGGAGCCGTCCACCCTACGACAACGCCCGCGTCGGCGTCCGCGTTACAGCAGCTTGTCCAGCGTAATCGGCAACTCCCGTATCCGCTTGCCGGTCGCGTGATACACGGCATTCGCCACCGCCGCCGCCACGCCCGTGATGCCGATCTCGCCGATCCCCTTCGCGCCCAGCGGATTGACGTGCGGGTCGTCCTCGTCGACCACCTGCACCTCGATGCTGCCGATGTCGGCGTTCACCGGCACGTGGTACTCGGCCAGGTTGCCGTTCACGGCGCGGCCGTCGCGCAGGTCGAACACGGTTTCCTCGAACAGCGCCATCCCGAGGCCGAAGACGATGCCTCCCATCAGCTGGCTGTGGCCGGTCTTGGCGTTCATCAGCTTGCCGACACCGTAGACGCCGACCACGCGCGGCACCCGCACTTCGCCCAGCGCCTCGTCGACCTGCACCTCGACGAAGACGGCGCCGAAGGCGTGCATCGAATACTTCTTGCTGGCGTCGCCGGGATCGGCGTCGGCCTGGGCCTCGATCGGCGCGGCGCCGTGGCGCGCGACGATGTCGGTCATCGATTCGACCTTTGCCGGATCGCCGCGCAGGAACAGCCTGCCGCCATCGCTCTCGACCTCGTCCGGCAGCGCGCCATGCAGCGGCGAGCGCGCGTCCGCGGTCGCGATGCCGGCCAGCTTCAGGCGCAGCGCCCTGGCCGCCGCCTGCACCGCCGGCGCCACGCTCGCCACCGTCGTCGAGCCGCCCGAGACCGGCGCTTCCGGCAGGCGCGAGTCGCCCAGGTCGAAGCGCACGCGTTCGACCGGCAGGCCGAGCGCATCGGCGGCCACCTGCGTCATCACGGTATAGGTCCCGGTGCCGAGGTCCTGGGTGCTCGAACGCACCACCACCGTGCCATCCGGGTAGATCGTGGCCGAGGCCGCGCCCTTCGAGCGATTCGTTGGATAGGTGGCGGTGGCCATGCCCCAGCCGACCAGCTTGTCGCCCTCGCGCATCGAGCGCGGCTGCGGGTTGCGCCGGCTCCAGCCGAAGCGTTCGGCGCCGATCTCGTAGCACTGGCGCAGCGATTTACTGGAAAACGGCAGCTCCTTGCCCGGGTCGCGCTCCGTGTAGTTCCGCAGGCGCAGCTGCAAGGGGTCGATGCCGAGCTCATAGGCCAGCTCGTCCATCGAGGACTCCAGCGCGAACGAACCGGAGGCTTCGCCCGGCGCCCGCATGAAGGTCGGGGTGCCCAGGTGCATGCGCGCCAGCCGGTGCGTGGTTTCCTGGTTCGGCGCCTCGTACATCATGCGCGTCATCAGGCCGCAAGGCTCGATCCAGTCCTCGATCATCGAGGTATAGGCGACGGTGTCGTGGGCGGTGGCGGTCAGCCTGCCGTCGGACATCGCGGCGTGGCGCATGCGCTGCTCGGTCACCGGACGCGCGCCGACCGGGCCGAACATCTGGTTGCGGTCGAGCGCCAGCTTCACGGGACGCCCGGCGCCCTTCGCGGCCATCGCCGCCAGCACCACGTGCGACCAGACCGAGCCTTTGCAGCCGAAGCCACCGCCGACATACGGGCACAGCACCGTCACCTTCTCTTCCGCGATGCCGAGGGTGCCGGCGACCGTGCGCTGCACGCCCTTCATGTACTGGGTCGAATCGTAGAGCAGCAGGTCGTCGCCGTCCCAGGCGGCGATGGTCGCATGCGGCTCGATCGGGTTGTGGTTCTCGACCGGGGTGCGATAGGTGACGTCGATGCGCGCGCTGCCCGACAGCAGGCCGGCCTGCAAATCGCCGCGCCTGGTGTCGGTCGACTGGGACAGCACCTTCTCGGGCGGATGGGTGTGCTGTTTCGCTTCCTCGAAGTCGAGCAGCGCGGGTTGCGTTTCGTACTCGACGCGCACGCGCGCCGCCGCTTCGCGCGCCTGCTCGAAGGTCTCGGCCACCACCACGGCGACCGGCTGGTTGTTGTAGTGGACCGCATCGTCCTGCAGCAGGGACAATACTCGGCCAATCGGCGGCGACAGCTTGCCGTCCTTGGTCTTTCGCGGCAGGCGCAGCGCGTTCTCGTGGGTCATGATGTGGACGACGCCGGGCAGGGCACTGGCTTCGCTCGTGTCGATGCGCCTGATGCGCCCGTTCGGGACCGTGCTGGTGACCAGCACCGCCTGCGCCAGGTTGTCGACGGGGTGTTCGGCCGAATAGCGGGCCGCGCCGCTGACCTTGGCCCAGGCGTCGACTCGGTTGATGGGTGCACCGACGATGCTCATACCGCTCCTCCTTTGCCTTCTCCGGCGCTTTTTCCTGCAACCTGCAGAGCGCGCACGACCGCGCGCTGGGCCAGTTCGATCTTGAATGCGTTGTGGGTGTGCGGCCGGGCGCCGGCGACGGCCGCCGCGGCGGCGCGCGCCATGAGCTCCGGCGTCAAGGCATGCCCGCGCAGCATGTTCTCCGCCTCCTCGGCGCGCCAGGGTTTATGGGCCACGCCGCCCAGCACCAGGCGCAGGTCGCGCACCGTTCCACCCTGCAGGTCGAGCGCGGCGGCCACCGACACCAGGGCAAAGGCATAGCTGGCGCGGTCGCGCACTTTCAAATAATGCGAGTGCGCGCCGAAGCTGGACGGCGGCAGGTCGACCGCCGTGATCAGTTCGCCCTGCTTGATCACCGTGTCGAACTGCGGGGTATCGCCCGGCAAACGGTGAAAGTCTCCGATCGGCACGCTGCGTTCGCCATCGGGACCGGCAAGACGCACCGTGGCGTCCAGCGCGACGAGCGCGACCGCCATGTCTGAGGGATTGGTCGCGATGCAGGATTCGCTGGCGCCGAGGATGGCGTGGATGCGGTTGAAGCCGTCGATTGCAGCGCAGCCCGAACCGGGTTCGCGCTTGTTGCAGCTTCTAAAAGTCGGGTCGGTGAAGTAATAGCAGCGGGTGCGCTGCAGCAGGTTGCCGCCGATGGTCGCCATGTTGCGCAGCTGGGCCGAGGCGCCGTTCAGGATCGCTTCCGACAGCAACCGGTAGCGCTGGCGCACCAGCGGGTGGTTGGCCGCAAGCGTGTTGCTGGCCATGGCGCCGATGCGCAGGCTGCCATCGGGCAATTCCTCGACCGTGTTCAGGGCCAGGCGGCTGACGTCCACCAGCCGCGTCGGACGCTCGATGCCGCTTTTATACAAGTCGAGCAGGTTGGTGCCGCCACCGATGAACTTGCTGCCCGGAGAACTGCCCAGCTCGACGGCATGGGCGACGTCGCGCGCCCGTTCGTACGAGATCGAATGCATACGGGGCCTCCTTATCCTTGGGCAGCGGCCACGCTGCGGATTGCGGCCACGATGTTCTGGTAGGCGCCGCAACGGCACAGGTTGCCGCTCATGCGCTCGCGGATCTCGTCGTCGCTCAAGCCCTGCGGACGCTCGCCCCGGGTGACGGCACTGGCCTGGCCTTCGGCGATCTCGCGCAGCAGGGCGACGGTCGAGCAGACCTGGCCCGGCGTGCAGTAGCCGCACTGGAAGCTGTCGTGGTCCATGAAGGCCTGCTGCACCGGATGCGGTTGCCCGTCCTGCCCCAGGCCCTCGACGGTGGTGATCTCGCGGCCGTCGTGCATCACGGCCAGCGTCAGGCAGGAATTGATGCGCTGGCCATCGACCAGCACGGTGCAGGCGCCGCACTGGCCGCGGTCGCAGCCCTTCTTGGTGCCGGTCAGGTGCAGGGTTTCGCGCAGCGCGTCGAGCAGGCTCACGCGCGGCTCGACCTGCAGGTGGTGGTCGCTTCCGTTGATGCGCAGCGTCAGCGGCTGCGGCGGAACATAGGGCGCCGTCATCGGCGCCAGCTGGGTCTGTTCGTCGTCTGGCATGGGTTCACTCTTCAAAGGTTGTTGGGACGCGCTCTCAGCCCTTCACGCAGACGATCTGCTTCAGGGTATGGACCACCTCGACCAGCTCGTCCTGGGCCCGCATGACGGCCTCGATGTCCTTGTACGCCATCGGGATTTCGTCGATCACGCCCTCGTCCTTGCGCGATTCGACGCCCTGGGTCGCGCGCTCGACGTCGGCGCGGGTGAAACGGCGCTTGGCCTCGGTGCGGCTCATGGTGCGGCCAGCGCCGTGGCTGCAGCTGTTAAAACTTTCCGGGTTGCCCTTGCCGCGCACGATAAAACTCTTGGCGCCCATCGAACCGGGAATGATGCCCAGTTCTCCCGCGCGCGCCGAGACCGCACCTTTGCGCGTGATCATGACGTCGCGGCCGAAGTGACGTTCCTGCTGCACGTAGTTGTGGTGGCAATTGACCGCCTCGACGTGGGTCTCGAACGGTTTCACGATCACGCTGCGTACCGCGTGGATCAGGTTCTGCATCATCACCTCGCGGTTGATGCGGGCAAACTTCTGGGCCCAGCCGACGGCCTCGATGTAATCCCGGTAGTGCTCGGTGCCCTCTTCGAGATAGGCCAGGTCCTGGTCGGGCAAATTCACCATGTGGCGCCGCATGTCCTGCTTGGCCAGCTCGATGAAATGGGTGCCGATGGCATTGCCCACGCCGCGCGAGCCGGAATGCAGCATCAGCCAGACGAAGTTGTCCTCGTCCAGGCAGATCTCGACGAAGTGGTTGCCGCCGCTTTCCCTGATTGACAACATATTGTCAGCAGTCCATTATTGCTGTTGATAAAGAGGAAGATGCTAGGAAATTATAGGTGAACGAGCATGACGAAGCGCACCGTAGTCGACTGACAATTGTCAGCAGTGGTCTGCTACGCGTAACCACTGACGAATGGGACACCCCGGACGTTCAATTTCAACGCCTCGGAGCCAACGCATTGGACCTGCTGTTAGGTGCAACGGCCCCTGGGTCCCCGGCCTCACAAGGCAGCGCGAAACGAGCCGTTCTGCTGTTCGACTGCCTCTTGAGGGTCATAGACGAGCAGCGCATATCGTCCTCTATCGCCTTCAACACTGAACGCTTCCGGACGCTTCAGGTTCTGTTTTATGGCGCTTTGGGTTCAAAAAAGTTTATAGACGCATCACCGACAACCCGAGCCAACTGGGCATACACCTTCTACAAGGTGCTCAAGCGGCTAAATTCCACGGTACCCGTAAATCTCGCCGACCACCGTCAGAAAGCGACCGCGGCTGTGCCCGATGAGTTTGTCCAGGCCTTTGAGCAAATCAAGCTTAATGACGAGCAGGTTCGACGGCTGCGGCCGTACCTGCTTCAGGCCAAGTCTGGCACTGAGTACAATGTCCTGCTCGGGGACATGGTGCCCGTTCTCGGTGAACGCTTCACGAATCAATTCTATGAGGGCCTACGCTCGATAGCTCGGCCAAAGGCTAAGGATTCCAGTCTTCGAGACTTCGGCACCACGTTCACGCGGTTTGTCTGTCATCGAGCGGAAAGTCACCAGCCGATACTGCCAGACCTTCTCATGGAGCCGTCGTTTGTTCAGACGTTTTTGGTCGATTTCATGGAGTACCACTTCATGAAGATGACACGCCGAAAGGACGTTGTCCAAGAAGGCACTCTAGGCTCTCTCCAGAAGCTGTGGTCACGTTACACGAACTACTGGAAATCGCTCGTTAAACAGAAGATTGTAGCGGAGCCGTCAAGCGCCTACCCTGCGGGCAACCCAAAGCTTCTGTCAGGCGATTCAATCGGGCACCGAAAGGTCAAGACTGATACGGATGGTAACTCAACCGTCGTGACCCAGAAACTCATCACGACTGTCCCGTTACACATTACCGACGAGGAAGCTACAAAACTCCTTTTCGAACAGTTAAAGGCCGATTTCGCCATGGTTCAGTCATGGCTGCGCGGCCACCTCGACTCGTTTTTCCGCGACCGTGAACGGGGGCATGCGCTGGCCGCTGAAGTACAAAAGCTTCCGCCGGCCAGTGAACTCGAAAAGGTAACAAGTTCTACCTCGGGGGAGCGCGGTTTTCCTTTCGCCATCAAGTATTTCAAAGAGACGCACGCCGGATATACCGACACTTCCCGTGTCCCAACCATTGTTTACCCGGACCTTGCAGCACGTAGCAGAGTCTCGAAGGAACGCCTCGCTCGTTACCTTGGGATACCTGGACGCCAAGAGGCCATGGCGTTTATGGGGCTCCTCGCATCGTATGATGGCCGCTTTTCCGAGTCTGCTCTTGCTACGGCGAAACTACTCGATGTTAGAGGCAAGCGGGTCAACGCCGTCGAAACCGACGGAGGACTAACGCTCACCGTGCTGAAGGAACGTGACGCCGGCGATGGTTGGCATGACGTTTTATTAAAGGAAGATGCCGCCAGTGTCGTCCGACAATGGATTGAAGTTACAGCGCCTCTTCGTAAATACATGGAGGACAACGGTGTTACCGGCTGGCAGAACTTGGTTATCTACACCGGCAAGCCGTTGGGCGCTCCAGCTCACTTTATCCGTAGCAGTAACATCAATTCCACATTCCGGCACTTCGCACTTGCGCATGAAGCTCGGCTCGGGAGTTTGGCGACGTATGTCACCATTCCTAGAATTAGGTCAACTCGTGGCGTTCTGGTTTTCCTCGAAACTATGGACATCACACAGATGGCTCGGGAGCTCGGCAACACCAATGAGACGTCCTTAAGGCACTATCTCCCCGACTCCCTCTGGGAATACTTTACTACCCGGTGGGTCCGAATCTTCCAGAATCTACTTATCGTTGAAGCAACCAAGGACACGCCGTACATGCAGCGGGCTTTGCACTTTAGCAGTGCTGCTGAAATGGACGAGTTCCTGAAGAACCATGCAACGACTCCACTCATTCCAAAGGAAAAGGAAGTTTCAGAACCGTCTGCGGTCACCGGTACAGGACGGGCACCGAGCGAACTGATGGTCGCTGCAAGCCCCGGCATATTCGCTACCCTTTTATCCATAGCTGAGGCGGCTTCCCAGGCAGCGGCACTTGGGCGCGCCCTCACGCCACAAGCCCTGTACTGGACAGAGTTCAGCAAACGACTTAAGGCGCATGTGGAAAGCGCAGCGTTTCACGACCGAAGCATTAAAAAAATGATGTCTGCTGCGGCAGCCAACACCAGCCCGGCAAACTTCATGGAGGTGGTCTGTGCATAGCCCGCTGCCGAAAGAACTGGATTTTATCAACAAGTTTCGGGTCACTAATCAGGCCCTTGAGCACGCGTCCTGGCGAAACAACTCGTTCGAAGCTGACACGTGGGAATGCACGTTCGGCCCCGAAAAGACATTCATCGACTTCCGAAAGGTAATCGACGATGGCTCCTTGCTCACAGCCCCAAAGAATAGCTCCCTGCTGAGCAGCATCAAGCGATTCCTTTGCCTGCAAACCCATCCGTCACTCACAGGTAGCATCACGGTCAACCTGAGGACGGCACGGATGCGTGTCGCAGTCGCATTGCACGTAGTGGACTATTTCCTGCTCCAAGGTTCCGAGCTCAATCTGGCAGCCAAGGGATTCCGCATGGTGACAGCAGACGATGTCATGCTGTTCATCGACATCCTCACCTCCCATCGCTCTATCAAAACCAGTATTTACTCCCCCATGAAACGGATTGTTTCGTTCTTGCAGACGGTCGACGTGCCCCCGGAAGACCTGGCTGCAACGAAAGTAGCTTGGCCGGAACTCTTCGAGCTGGACGATAATGAATCCGATTGGATACTCCCGGCTGACCAAATCATCAAAGCAAGGGCGTGGTTGAAACTGAACGACATTTACTCTCCGGGGAACGCCTCTGGAATGACCGAGTTCAAATATCGCGTGAATCGTACGCGATTACTTCGGCTTGCCATAGGCAACCAGGTTCTTTCTGACCTGAAGTTCGACGGACTAATCCTCGACGGACTTGATGTCGCTCCCTCTCACCGTTTCAATCAGGAGTTGCCGGCGGTCCCGGTCAACAACCTTGACGAAGACGAGCGGGCCGCCGCTGAATTCGTTGCCAGCTACATTGGCGCGCTCAAGAGCATGCGAGTTGCACGGCAACACGGTGTCGAACTTATTTCGGACCAGGCATTGACGGCACTGGAAGAAGCCACAGTGCTGCGGAACGAGCGAACAAAAGAAAGAGCACGGTTCACTACTCTTCCCTTCGAAGTTGCCAACACTATTTTTGGCCAAGCGATTGAGTTCTACCTCGAGTACGGCACGGAATTGGTTGATTACTATCTGGCCCTGGCTGCGACTGGTCGCGATATTCGAGAGCTGCCAATCCCAGTTCCCGACAAGCTGAGAGCGCTTGGAGTCACCGACTGGAGAACCACCGCTGACACGCGTGAGGAGTTCTTTACGCAACTAAGGAGCGGCCGGAACCTCTACAGCATGCTGGAGGTGCTGTATGGAGCTATTGCGATTCTGGTCAACACACTCATGGCCCGGCGGGTCTCGGAACTGGAGGACCTTACCCAGGAGAGCATTGTTGAAGAGGCTGGATGGCACTTCCTCGCCTTCAACTTGAGAAAGGCGAACGTCCTAGAGCATAGGCAGCGTTCGCTTCGCCCACTGCCCCACATCGGAGCCGAGGCACTCAAGCTGTTAGCAAAGCTATCCACTAACTTGCGGAAACTGGGCTACAAGTCCAACGGTTATCTCTTTGATTTCCCCTTCAGCGCCTGGCATAGCAACCCACCCTACTACGGCACCTGTCAATCTGATTTGCGTCGATGCTTCGACCGGTTCTGCGATTACCACCAGACCGCGACAGACGACCAGGGTCGGCGCTACTATATCCGCGCACATCAACTCCGCCGGAATTTTGCCATGCTGTTCTTCTGGCAAGGGTCATTCGGAGGTATCGAGGTTCTGCGCCACTTCCTTGGGCATAAGAAGCCCTCGATGACATACCGCTACGTTACAGAAGCGCTTCCGGGCAAGGCTCTCAGCCGCGTCAAAGCGACCATCGCCAAGGACATGATTAAGGCAGACCACTCCGCGACCGAAGAGCTCGCACAGCTCATTTGCCAGCGATACGCCTTGTCGCTCAATGACCTGCACATTCTGCCGGAAAGAGACGTTGTTGACTACGTTGAAGACCTGCTGGCATCAGGAGAGGCGGAAGTGGAGCCGGAGTTCATCGAAGGCCCGCACGGGGAGGAATACCGCATCCTCTACAAGGTAATTAACAACCCTATTCGGCTACATGAGGCCTGAGATGACTGGACCGGCACAAGAAATATCCCTCCCAAAATCCGCGTCAGTACGCATGGAATACGAGCTCCTCGTAAAGCTTGTCCGGGCGCCTGAATCGGTTGATGAAAAGCTGCGGGAAACCATCAGCCCAGCTCTGTCCACGCAAGGCAGCCTCGCCGCTTTTGAATACACCGAGTCCGGCATAGTCGGGATGTCGTTAAACACGCATAAATCGATTGCCAACAATATCATTGACGGAGGCTACGAGGCGCTGAACGACTACCGAAAGGCTGCCCTCGAAAAGCTGAAGGAGCTTCAGACGAGAGGTGACCGCGCAGGCCGTGGCACGATTGATTGGTACAAGGACGAACTGGCGACAAAGAGTGAACAGCTTGCTCGAATTGCCAATGACATCGCGCTTATGAGCCAGCGCCTTGATGAGGTGTTAGCCCTCGCGCAGCAAATGGCCGAAGCAGCAGGAAAACAAGATGAATTCCAGAAGCGACGGGGCGAATTACTCAGGAAGTTCAAACAGCCGACGCTCGCTCAATCATGACCAGTCAAAGCAAGCTCTATTGCATCACAACGGAGGATTGCAAGCTCCCGTTACATGCAGGGCGCGGGTACCCAGCGCACGACGTTCCACAGCTCCTGTGGCCTGACGGCACAGCCTGCTGGATGGCCAATCTCTACCTGTTAAGTGGCTACAGAAAGGGGCGCTCCCGGAAAAACAAAGGAGGCACACTTTTGACTTGGGCGAAAAACCTAAGCCACCTTATCCGATGGTGCTATCTGAATAAAGTCGATTTTATAGACCTAACCGACAGCCATTTCAAGATGTTCGTCAACATGCTGCTAATGGAAAAGGATGAGGAACAACCAACGGAAAAGAAGCGTGCAGAGCAGCAAGTTACGAAGATTTGCTCAACCGTGCTCAACTTCCTGGCGTTTGTGGACAACCGGCTACCCGGCCTAAACCTCATTGGCCCTACCGGGAGGATTAGGGCTGAACTGAAGACGTCGCAAGTTACGTCCAAAGGTGGTGCATCAACAGTCAATCGAACCAGCTGGGTGCACGAGTCCGTCCCACGACACCGAAAGTCGAGAAGGCGCCAGCCCATCTCGACGTCGGCGGTAAATCGGCTCTACGAAGCCAGTGCGACACTAGACGCAATGCCGTTCGTATCCCGACGGCGGTACATCATGCTCCGCCTTCTCGAGATTACCGGTGGTCGGCGCATGGAGGTATCTCTCGTAAAAGTACAGGATGTCGAAGATGCGACCAAAACAGGTGAGCTAAAGGTATTCAACTCGAAACAACGCCGGGATGACACTTATCGCTTCGTGCCCGTTACACAAGCTGACCTCAAGGAAATCCTTTCTTTCATCAAGCATTATCGGCAAAAGGTCATTCGGAAGACCATAGGTCTTGCCAATGACCATGGTTACCTCTTCATTGGAGTCGATTCCGGTCAACCGCTGGGAATCGACACGCATACAAGCGAACTGTATTTACTTAGGAAGGCTGCGGGTATTGAAGATGAGGAAGCCTGCCTACACGCTTTCCGACATCGTTACATCACAAATATCTTCCGCGACCTCATCCGAACACATCACTACCAGACTGAGGACGACCTCCGCCGTGCGCTCTCGACGGAAACGTTGAAGCTAAAGGTTATGGAATGGACCGGGCACAGCAGCATTGACTCTCTGGACCATTACATCCACCTCGCCTTTGAAGCAGAGTCCAACTTTCAGGCGACCCTTGACATGCTCCAGGCAAAGAAGGTCGTTGAGTCCTTACACGTCATGCTTGTGGATTACCGTGGACAGTTGCAGAACGCTACTTCTCCTTCTAACCTTTTAGCCTCGCTAACGGAAGTCGTTTCCGCGGCTGCGTCAGAACTACACGTTCTGCTCCAGGGACCGGAATCGGCTTCGGGCATGAATGCCTAAGTTCCACCGGGACCCACACAGGTGTACGGCCGTGGGAGCGCCGACCGCGCATCACGGTAGCTCTGAGAGATGATACCTTGCTGACGGCTTACGGGAACCGCGGGGAGAATTTCACCAGGTTACAGCATGTAGCCAACATCCGAAGCACCGGTAGGATAGGCGAACATTGTACTTTTAAGTTCCTCCGTAGTGATGCCATGCCGAATGGCCAGCGCAAACACGTTAATCACTTCGTCCACATGCGGCCCAACCAAATGCGCCCCCACCACAAGGTCTGTTTGTTCGTCGACCAGCACCTTGAACCCGTACAAGGGCTCCGCAGCTTGGCGTGCAGTAAACCAGGTTGATGCCCGTTGGCTTTGCACGCGGAACTTGATTCCCTGCTGGTGTGCTTCGGCCTCGCTTAGACCAGCACGTGCGATTGGTGGCGTAGTGAATGCAACGCTCGGGATACCCCGGTAGTCTGGTTTTTGGTGGTTACCTCTTAGAATATTAGCGGCAACCACCTTCCCATCGTGGCTTGATACCGGTGTCAAAGGCGGACCTTTCTGAGCCGCGTCACCGGCCGCGTAGACTGCGGGGTTAGTGACGCTCTGCAAATAGTCGTTGAGTTCCAGACGCCCGTTACTTGTCGCAACGCCTGCCGCTCGAAGATTAAGCGAAGCCAACGCGGGAACGCGCCCGGCTGCGTGCACGACCAAATCGGCATCAACGCTGACTTTGGCTCCGTCGGTAGACGCCCGTACCCGGTAACCATTGTTGATTTTCTCGATTGCCTCGACTGATGTCCTGGTCCGAACGTCAATGCCGAGTGCCTGAAACTTCTCCATTAGCCAACCGACCAGGTCCGCGTCGAAGGCTTGCAAGATGCGTTGGCCGCCTTCGATAACGGTGACATTTGTCCCTGTACGCGCTGCAATGTGGGAGAACTCGGCAGCGATAAAGCCGCCTCCAACCACAACGATGCGCTTGGGGAGTGCCTCGAGAGAAAGAAAGCCTTCGTTATCAATGAGGTATTCTTCGCCCGGAATGTTCAGCTTAACCGGCTCCGCACCGGATGCTATTAGAACGTACTTCGCTTCGAGCGCTTGGCCGTCCACGTCCAGGGAATTCTTACCCGTGAACTGGGCACGACCATGGAAGATGTCGATGCCTTTGTCGCGGTACCGCTGCTCATTCTTTGCCGGCACTGCGTCGGTGAAGGAGCGTTTGAACGCCATCAGTTTTTGCCAGTCGATATGGACATCTCCAGCTACCCCTTTATCATGCATTCGATGGACATGGTCGATTGCTGAAGTGCCACTAATGAGCATTTTTTTAGGGTCGCAGCCGCGTAATGCACATGTGCCGCCATACGGACGAAAGTCCGTGACCGCAACCCTCCATCCTGCGGCGCGTACCCGCATAGCCGCTACCATCGCTGCTGTGCCGGCTCCGATTATGACTAGGTCGTATTGCGTTTCCATGATGCCTCTTCAATGCTGAGAATTGAAAATGAGTAGGCATCAGGTCGCCTCTTCAATCGAGGTCGGGCGGCAGGAGCGCCTACGCTGCGCGGCTTAAAGAAATCATGCGGTATCCAGGCTTAGACAACTCACCGCCAGGTTGTGGCTACCAGGCGGTTCGAAGCTGCAATGCTTATCCTGCACAGCACGACAACTGCTTCACGTCCTTGAAGAACGTTTGGGCACACAACTTCAGCCCTTCAACCATAGTGAGATAAGGGAATAGCTGGTCGCCCAGCTCTTGCACAGTCATCCCATTGCGAATAGCCAGCGTGGCAGTTTGTATCATTTCGCCAGCTTCGGCTGAAAGTATCTGGGCGCCGAGCAGGCGTCCGGTCTGTTTGTCGGCTACCAGCTTGATGAAGCCGACCGTATCGAAGTTGGCCAACGCGCGAGGCACGTTGTCGAGCGTCAGGGTCCGGCTGTTCACCTGAAGCTTCTGCGCTCCGGCCTGCTGCTCGGTAAGCCCAACCGTCGCGACTTGCGGGTCAGTGAATACAACGCCAGGCACCACAGACAGGTCGAGAACCGCGTCGTCGCCCATCATGTTGCGCGCTGCGCGCGTGCCGGCCGCGGCAGCTACATAGACATACTGTGGCTGATTCGTGCAGTCGCCTGCCGCGTAGATGTGTGGGGCAGACGTACGCATATGCGTATCAATAACAACCGCCCCGGTCGAATCGAGGTCGACTCCGGCGGCATCCAACCCTAGCCCAGCCGTATTGGCTTGCCGGCCTGTCGCGACCAGCAGCTGGTCGCCAATCAGGGTTTGGTTGCCAATGTCGAGATAGAACAGACCATCTTCATGTCGTACGCTATATAGCTGCGTATGAGTCAAAATTTGCATGCCTTCGGCTTCGAGCACTGCTTGCAAGCCGGCACCAATCGCCGGGTCTTCTTTGGACAACAGGGTTGAGCGGGCAATCAGGGTGACCTTGGAGCCCAAACGAAGGAAGGCCTGGGCCAGCTCCAGCGCTACAACGGAGGCGCCATACACCAGCAGATGCTCAGGCAGTTGTTCCGCGATGAGCGCCGTCGTTGATGTCCAGTAAGGTGTTCCTGCTAGCCCCGGTGTAGCGGGAATGTTCGGGGAACGGCCGGTGGCAATCAAAAAGCGGTCTCCAACGATTTGTTGCGTGGTTCCACCTGCTTTTGTGACTTCGAGGGTATGCGCATCAATGAAACGGGCGCGGCCCTGAACCAGGTCGATGTTGGGATTCGTCTCCAAAATCGACTCATATTTCGCATGGCGCAGTTCCTCGACACGTCCCTGCTGCTGGGCGACCAACGCTGCACGGTCGACCTTGGGCGTGCTCTTGCTCACGCCCGGAAAAGGGTGATGCGCTTGCTGATGCGCGATATGCGCTGCGCGAATCATGATTTTCGACGGAACGCAGCCGACATTGACGCACGTTCCGCCGATGGTTCCGGCTTCGACGATAGTCACGGATGCTCCTTCTTCTACTGCGCGCAAAGCGGCCGCAAACGACGCAGAACCGCTGCCTATGATGACCACCTTTAATGCCGGTCCACGCCCAGCACGCTGGTCAGCTGCTTTGTCGTTCAACTGCACAGCGTAGCCCTTGGCCTTTGCGGCTTGGATGACGACATCGGCTTCAACTCCTGCCTCCAGGGTTACCTTCGCCAGACTCTCATCATAGGAAACGGACGCATTGAGAATCCCTTCGACCGTTGAAAGCGCGCCTTCCAACGAAGTGGCACAGCCGCCACAGGTCATGCCAGTAACGTGAAAAGCCAGTGTTTTCATCTTATTTCGCTACTTTCAACGTCGAAGGATAGCCTGCTTCGGTAGTTGCTTGGGTGAGCTTCGCGACGGAGGTTTTGCTGTCATCGAAGGTCACAACAGCCTCTTTCGTCGCAAAATCGGTCTTGGCTTCTTGCACGCCGTCGACTTTCTTCAACGCCTTGTTCACCGTAATCGGACACGTGACGCAGTTCATGCCAGGAACGTCCAGAGTCACGGTCTTTGGTGCAGCAAAGGCCCATGAAGAAACTGCGACGGCCGCGATGAGCGAGCTAATTTTGACAAGGGTTTTGAACATGATATTTTTCCCGAATGATTAAAAGATAACTGGGCAGCAATTCAGGCCCGGAATAAACAACAGGAGGACAAGGATTGTCCCGTACACCAGTGAAGCAACACCAATTGCGCAGAGAGTTCGCTTCGTAACGCTACTCTTGACGAACATGCGGTATTCCTAGACGAACAACGGCACGAAATACGGATAGACCAAGGCAACCAGCACGAGCATCGAAACAATCCAAAACATGGACCGATACCTTTTGTTGGTCTCGGGCATGGCGCACAGCGTTCCAGGTTGGCAGTTTTCTACGGCAGGGGCACGATAAATCTTACGGTAAGCCAATGCCATACAAGCTAGTGCCAAAGCAATGAATGCCGGTCTGAAAGGCTCAAGCAAGGTAAGGTTCGAAATCCATGCGCCACCTATGCCAAGGCTGACCAGGACCAAAGGACCAAGACAGCATGCGGATGCCGCTATTGCAGCCAGCGCGCCGCCAACGAGTGTCGTTTTTGTAAGGTTTTCTGTGTTCATCCACGTTCCAAAGTAAGGCTGGTAAACGTAGTATAGAGTCCGTACAATAGTACGGAGTCAAGCGAATTTTTTGAGACCGGAGGGACATATATGCATCAGGCATTTACTATCGGGAAACTTGCAGCAGAAGCGGGTGTCAATGTCGAAACTGTCCGGTTCTATGAGCGGCGGGGATTGCTTGCCCAGCCTGAGAAGAAGCTTGGCGGCTTTCGTTACTATGACGACCAAGCTGTCGCCCGGGTACGGTTCATCAAACGCGCGCAGACGCTGGGGTTTTCGCTAGAAGAAATCAACGATTTGATGGTTTTGAATCAGAACGATGGTTGCCGACAAACGCACGACGCGGCCGTGGCCAAACTCGCTATCGTCGAAGCCCGCATCGAAGATTTAAACCGGATACGCACGACGCTGAAAACGCTTATCAAGGAATGCGAGGCGGGAGGAGCTGACCTGTCGTGCCCCATCATCGAGACCCTCGGGGGGCTGTAGCATACGACGCGGAAATTCGGACGAACTGCAGGATTTTTGGTTTGACGTGCTTCACGGCGCGAAGCGGCACTGGCAGATAGCGCCCAACGGGCAAGGTCATGATAGCCAGGCTGACGCAGCTAACTGACAACTTTTGACAAAATTCTTCTCAATCAGGGAAACGCTGCCCAGGGTGCCCAGGTGCTTGTAGTTGTTCGTGCCGCGCAGCTTGGGCCACTTGCGGCACAAGGCGTCGAATTCGTCCTTCAGTTTCGCCCAGCCGGCTTCCACCGGCGCCGGCGGGCGGTCCCAGGAGCCGACGTCGCGGCCGCGGGCATTGCGCGTCTTCGGCGACATGCCATGCGGGATCGCCTGTTCGATGGCGCTGCGCAGCTTCGCCAAACTGTCGGGCAGGTCGCTCGCGCGCAGCGTGGTCTTGGCCGCCATCATGCCGCAGCCGATGTCGACGCCGACCGCCGCCGGGATCACCGCGCCGAGCGTCGGGATCACGCTGCCGATGGTCGAGCCCTTGCCGAGGTGCACGTCGGGCATCACCGCGACGTGGTGGTAGATGAAGGGCAACTGCGCCAGTTTGCTCAGTTGCTCCTTGGCCTCGCTCTCGACGGGCACGCCGCGCGTCCACATCTTGACCGGTTTCGCCCCTTGCGCTTCGAGCGTTTCGTAGTCAGCCTGTTTCGTGTTCATGATGGGTGGTGAAGACGGCAACGGCTTCATGATCACCCAAATCGACAAAGCGGGGAGTCCGGGAGCCTGCGGCTGGGCAGTTGCGGGGCGAGAAGGACGCGTTCTATACTGGCCGCGGCGCCCTGTCCGCCTTATTGGAATCCCTGCATGCGAAAACTTTTTCTACTGGCGCCTTTGCTGCTGGCCGGCTGCGTCGACGGCTCGGCCACCTACTACATCGACGGCAACGAACACACGCTGACCGTGCGCGCGATGCAGGAGCATTTCTGGAAGAAGGATGTCACGCTGGAACTGGTCGCGGCGCACCTGCCGGACTGCCAGCGCCGTTTCGAACTGGCCACGCTGCCGGCGGCGGATGTGGAACTGGAGCTGTTTGCCTCAGGCGAGAACGTCTACACGCTGCGCGCCGGCGAGCTGGTATGGCGGGTCGAAACCAATGGCTGCACCGAAATGGACGAGCCCGAGCAGGTCACCGGACAGCCGCTCGGCCTGTTCCACCTCGACGAGAACGACAAGCTTGTGTTCGAGCAAGCGGAAACGCCAGCGTAGTCGTCAGGGACGCAGCCAGCCCCTTGCGATCGGCGCCGCCAGCACCCGGCGGTAGACGGTCTGCATCAGCGGCACCAGCGTCGCGGCCAGCGCCTGGCCAGGACGCGTGTTGATCAGCAGCGCGGCAAAGGTCGACACCACCAGCGCCCCGACCATGTCGAGCGGCCAGTGCACGCCCAGGAACACCCTGGCCCAGGCCACCGGCAGGGCCAGCAGCAGCAGCGCGGCGCCGAAGCGGCGCGCTTCACGCAAGGGACCGAGCAGGAGACCCAGCGCCACCGAGAACATGCTGGTGCCGTGGTCGCTCGGGAAGGAACTGTCGGGCGCGTGATACAGGAAGGTATGGCCGATCTCGGCCACGAAGGGGCGCGGATGGGACCACCCCAGGCCGATCAGCTTGTTGATCGTCAGCGCGATCGCGGCGGCCAGGAAGGCACGCACGGCGGCCTCGCGCTGGGCGGTGTCGCCATTCATCCACATCAGCACCAACCCCAGCGGCACGATCATGATCAGCCATTCGGCGGCAAAGATGGCGCCATGCAGGCGCCAGCCGTCCAGGCCAGGGGAAGAATTGAAGATCGCAAACAGGTAGTGGTTCAATTGGTCGAACATCGGGGGCGCCGGGATGAAAAAACAACAATAACCCAGCTTAGCTCAGCCGCCCAGTGCGCACGATTTGAAATCGCAACAGAATGTGACAAAGCCGGGCTCGACAGTAGAGCCCATGCCCGGGATCAGGGTATATCGTTGCCACTGTTGCGGTGCTTCCACGCGGGGCCTGGCCGTCCTGCCCTGTCAGCGCGGCCGCATCAGGCGGTGCAGCTGGGCCAGCTCGACGTCGCGCCCGAGCGTCTCGAGCGTCTGTTCGAGCAGGGAACGCCCGCCATTACGCAACATCGTCCACTGCGTGAAGTATTCGTGCACGGTGCGCCAGGGCGGAAACTCGCGCGGCAGGCTGCGCCACGCGGCGCCCGTGTGCAGGAAATACAGGACCGCGCAGTAGACGTCGTACAGGTCGTGCTTGCGGGGGCGCGTCTTGCGGCGCGCCGCTTCGAGCATGCCACGCACGCGCTCGAACTGCTCGCGCGGAATGTCGCTGGGGAATTCAGACCGAGCCATCGTTCGCCCCCTAAAACTCCTTTGAGGGCGAAGTTATGGAACGGGTTCCCGGCGAGCCGTTACAGCCCGCCGCGAACCAGGCTCCTGGAGCGTCTGACAAAACCCTAGGGCAAGGCGCAGAGTCGCAGACAGTACGCTAGTACGGCAAGACGATGCAACGCTGCCATAGGGGGAATTGTCGGGCGCGCTTAATCGCGTGCGAGCGCGAGGAACTCGGTGCGCAGCGCCAGGTTCGGCTGCAGTTCGCCCAGCATGCACGAGGTGATGGTTTCCTCGCCCTGGGTACGGATGCCGCGGCTTTCCATGCACATGTGGCGGCACTTGACGACCACGCCCACCGCCTTCGGTTCGAGCACTTCCATCAGCGCATTGGCGATCTGCATGGTCATGCGTTCCTGCACCTGCAGGCGCTTGGAGAAGATGTCGACCAGGCGCGTCAGCTTCGACAGGCCGACGATCTTGCCGTTCGGCAGATAGCCAATGGTCGCCTTGCCGAAGAAAGGCGCCAGGTGGTGTTCGCAATGGCTGTAGACCGGGATGCCGCGCACCACGATCAGTTCGTTGTACTGCTCGGCCCCGTCTTCGAAAGCCTTGAGGACGGCGACCGGATCCTGGCCGTAGCCGGAGGTCCAGTGTTTCCAGGCCTTGGCGACGCGTGCCGGCGTTTCATGCAGGCCTGGACGGTTCGGATCTTCACCGAGGCTGGCCAGCAGGCGGCGCCAGTCGTGTTCGGTGAATGCTTCTTTGTCAGACATGTTCAACCCTAAAAATACGATTGCCGTCAGTATATAGAAAATGCGCGGAGGCTTCCGAAGCCTGCCGCGCAGTCTGCCGAATTCTTGAGCAAACCGGACTCATCTGTTGCGCGGATGCGCTAGCGTGGACAGGTTCTCATGCGACAGGAGGCGGCCTATGTTCGGAAGCTCGGTACTCGAAGTGGCAATCGGATTGACGTTCTGTTACGGCACGGTGGCGCTGATCGTCGCCACCTTGCAGGAGGCGCTGGCGGCGGCGTTCCGGCTGCGCGCCAACACTTTATTGGCAGGCATCAAAAGCATGCTCAACGACCCGCGCTTCGATGCGCTGGCCCAGATGGTATACGCCCACCCGCTGGTCAATCCGCACAGCGACGGCAACCCGGTCGACGAGCGCCATCTCGCGGCCCGCCCATCCTACATCGAACCGGCGCACTTCGCGATTGCCCTGGTCGACAGCATCCAGAAGGTGCCGGGCGACTTCGCGCGCCTCGGCGCCGACATCGACGCGATACGCGACCCGCAGGTGCGGCGCGCCCTGCATGCCCTGCACGCGCGCGCGGCCGGCGACCTGGAGCGTTTTCAATTGCTGGTGGCCGGCTGGTTCGACAATGCGATGGAGCGGGTGTCGGGCGCCTATAAACGGCGCCAGCTCTTGATCTCGCTGCTGATCTCGCTGTTGCTGGCGATCCTGTTCAACATCGACAGCATCAATCTGTTCCGCACCCTCTGGCAGCAGCCCCAGCTGGCCGCGCACATCGGCGGGGCGCCGGGCGCGCTCGACGCCGAGACCCTGCGCCAGTTGTGGGCATTGCCGATCGGCTGGGAAAGCTTCCCGCCGGTGCTGGATGCGGCCTTCGCCCTGCAGGCGGCCGGCTGGCTGATCACGGCCGCGACCACGCTGTTCGGCGCGCCGTTCTGGTTCGATTTGCTGCAGCGCGCGGTGCAACTGCGCGGCACCGGGGCACGGCCGCAGGAAACGGCGATCGCGGCGGCCTCCGCACCACGGGCGGCGCCGGCCATGGTGGCGTCGACGGTGGCGGTGGTGCGCGCCACGCCGGCCCTGTCCGCGGCGCCGGGCGAGGCCTAGATTCTCAAGGTTCTGGCGGCCGGTGCGCGTCAACCAGCACACTCGACACCGAAATGTGCGGCACGCGCTCCGGCCATTCGTCCTCCGGGCCGAACCAGCGCGCCTCGGCGATCTCGCTGGTGTCGATGCGGATCTCGCCGCCGGCATAGTCGGCGGTGAAGGCAATCATCAGCGAATGCGGGAAGGGCCATGACTGGCTGGCGAAATAGCGCAGGTTGGTCACCCGCAATCCCACCTCCTCGTAGACCTCGCGGTGGATCGCTTCCTCGATCGATTCGCCTGCCTCCAGGAAACCCGCCAGCGGCGTGAAGCGCTTCGCCGCCGACGCGTGGTGCAGCGCCAGCAGCACCTTGTCGCCGTTCTTGATCAGGACCATCATCGCCGGCGAAATGCGCGGGTAGGCCAGGTGGCCGCAGTGGGTGCATTTAAAACTGCGCTCGTGCCACAGGCGTTCCATCGGATGGGCGCAGGCGCCGCAGTAGCGGTGGGTGCGCGCCCATTCGGCGATCTGGGCCGCGCGCCCGGCCACGCCCATCAGCGCTTCGTCCATGTCGCCGAAGAACAGCGAACGCAGGCCGCGCCAGGCATAGCCCGGCGGCGCCTCCTCGCGCTCGCTCCAGCCGGCCTGGCAATAGCGCTCGCCCAGCAGGCCGACCGGCTGCAGGAGCGCCGGGTCGAGATCGAGCGCGGACAGCGCGGCGGCGTCGGGCAGCGCGAGGTCGGCTTCGCGCACCAGCAGGCGGCCGTGGTGGAACAGGAAAGTGAGCGGGTCGGGATGGGCTTGCGCCGCCATCAGCGGCGTGAAGGTCGGGGGCGTGTGCAGCATACGTTCTATCACGGATGAGAGGGTGTCCCATCATACCGCGAGCGCCGCGCGCGTGCCTGCGCCCCTTCAGGACTGCGCCAGTTTCTTGCCGAGCTCGTGCGCCATCTTGAGGTGCTCGGCCAGGGTCTCGCCGATCGTCGACGCCAGCGTGCGGATGTCCGGATCGGGTTCCTCGCCCGCGTAGTGGCGGAAGACCTTGATGTCGCGCTCGTGGGCGTCGATGTTGTACTGGATCCAGCGCTGCTCGAAATCCCGTCCCGACAGGCTCGACAATTCCTCGACCGTCATTTCCTGCTCGGGCCGCAAATCCTGGGGCGCGCCCAGGCCCTTGCGCCTGGCGAGCTGCTCGATGTCGCGTCCCATGCGGCCATGCTCGTCGACCATGGCCTGGGCAAAGGTCTTGACCTCCTCGTTGCCGGATTTTTCGATCGCCAGTTCGCAGACCTGGATTTCCGCCAGCGCATCCTGCATGGCCTGCAGCAGGAATTGCGTGCCGCCGCCCGCGCGGCCGTCCGACGGTCCCTCGCCCTGCGGCGTCGGCTGGTCGGCCTGGGCCGGATTCGCTTGCGCCATGATGTCCTCGCTTGCCAGTGTCAACCAAATCCTAAGACCGCGGCGGCGCGCTCAGGTTTCATGCGCGGGTAAATGCGCAGGCCCGCGCACGCGCGAAAGCCGTGCCGAACTAATGGCAGCTCATCGTGCTCAAAGTAGGGCTGGATCGCCCCATCGCTACAAAAGAAAGCCCTGCAAAAATACAGGAGAAGACGATGAACGATGCCTCCGCCTCTACCACGCTCGGCCCGGCCGTGCTCGGCATTAACCGTACCCAGGACGCCAGCATCTGCCTGATGCACGGCTCCCAGCTGGCATGGGCGATCCAGAAGGAAAGGCTCACCCGCCACAAGCACCACTGGGGCAAGCCCGGCGACCTGCGCCAGCATTATCGCCCCGCCCTGCCCGGCCTCGAGCGCCCGGTCGAGGTGCTGGTCGAGTGCTACTCGTCGGACGCCGAGATCGCGGCCCTGGCCAGCTACGAGGCCGAGCTGGCCGACACCCTGGTGCTGGCGCCTGGCTGCCGCCGCGCGCGCATCTCGCACCACCTGGCCCACCTGTACAGCGTATTCCACCCGTCGCCGTTTCGCGAAGCGGCGGTCATGATCGTCGACGGCCAGGGCAGTCCGGTGGCCGACTTCACCGAACACTGGGTTGGCGCGGCCGGTGTGCCGGGCGACTGGCGCGAAGTGTCCTCGTTCTACGTCGCCAACCGCGAACGCATCACCTGCATCGGCAAGCAGCTGTGGGACCGCGACGACACCCGCCTCGTCGGCCTGGGCATGTTCTATTTCCTGCTGACGCAGGCGCTCTTCCCCGGCGAAGGCAACGAGGGCAAGGTGATGGGCCTGGCGCCGCACGGCGACGCGCGCGTGCTGGCGCTGCCGCCGCTCGAGGTCGAGGGCTGCCGGGTCGCGATCCCGCCGGCCTGGCGCGTGCTGCTGGCCGAGCGCGGGCGCTTTCGCTACGGCGCGCCCGAGGTGCGCTTTTCCGACTGCGCCAACCTGGCGGCGGCCGGCCAGCGCGCCTTCGAGGATGCGCTGCTGGCGGTGGCGCGCTGGCTGCACGCCGCCACCGGCATGGATGACCTGTGCTTCGCCGGCGGCACCGCGCTGAACTGCTCGGCCAACGAGCGCCTGCTGCGCGAGACGCCGTTCCGGCGCGTCTTCATCCCGCCGGCGCCAAGCGACGCCGGCACCGCGCTCGGCTGCGCCGTGTACGGCCTGATCGAACTGGCCGGCCAGGGCTGCGACTACCGCTGGCGCCACGACTACCTCGGCCCGGCGCCGTTGCCGGCCGCCATCGACGAGGCGGTGGCGCAGGCCGTGGCCGACGCCGCCGACCTGGTGGTCGAGCGTCCGAACGGCCGCGACGCCCTGTGCGCGCGCATGCTCGACCTGCTGTGCGCGCGCAAGGTGGTGGCGCTGTACCAGGGACGCAGCGAATTCGGACCGCGCGCGCTGGGGCACCGCAGCATCCTGGGCGACCCGCGGCGCGGCTACGTGCGCGACTGGATCAACGCGCGCGTCAAGGAAAGGGAGTGGTTTCGCCCGCTGGCGCCGGTGGTGCTGGAAGAACATGCCCACGACTATTTCGACGTGCCCGGCGCCTCGCCCTTCATGCAGTACGCGGCGCCCGTGCGGCCCGAGCGCGCCCGCACCGTGCCGGCGATCACCCACGTGGACGGCACCGCCCGCCTGCAGACCGTGGGCCGCGACGGCGACCCGCTGCTGCGCGCGCTCCTGGCCGGCTTTGCCGAGCGCACCGGCGTGCCGGTGCTGCTGAACACCTCGTTCAACGGCAAGGACGAGCCGATCGTCGAAACCCCGGCCCAGGCGCTCGCCACCTTCCGCCGCCTGCCGCTGCATGCGCTGGCGATGCCGCCCTACCTGGTGCGCAAGCGCGTCGAACCGGAGCTGCCGGAATGATCCGCGCGTATCCGGCGCGCGCCAGCGTGCAACCGGGCGAGCGGCTGGTGCTGCACGTGGCCACCGACAGCCGCCGCTTCCGCGTGCATTTCTATCTGTGGCGCGACGGTTTCCAGGCCATGCACAGTTCCGCCTGGCTGCCAGGCGAGCGTGCGCCCGAGCGCGGCGCCGGCGACGACTGGCGCTGGCCCGCCTACGAATTCCCGGTGCCGGCGCACTGGCCCTCGGCGGTGTACATCGCCCATTTCGAGGAAGCCGAGGGCAGGCAGGCGCCATCGCTGGCGCTCGACCGGGGCGCGGCGCTGTTCGTGGTGCGTGGCGGGCGCAAGATGCATCGGCCGGGACTCGGCATGCTGTATAAACTGCCGCTGGCCACCTACCACGCTTACAACCACAGCGGCGGCGGCTGCTATTACGACCAGCCGCCGCCGTCGAGCGATCCGCCCGGCGCCCGCGTCTCGCTGCGGCGCCCCGGCGGCGGCATCGGCGGGCCGACCTGGGGCGCGCCCGACCATTACGACGCGGCCTCGGCGCGCCAGACCTTCGCGCACTGGGACGCGCGCTTCATCCGCTGGCTGGCGCGCCAGGGCTATGCGCCCGATTTCTGCACCGACCTCGACATCCACGACGATCCGGAGCTGCTGCTGCGCTACCGGCTGCTGGTGTCGGTCGGCCACGACGAATACTGGACCGCGCCGACGCGCGACGCCGTCGAGGATTTCATCGCGGGCGGCGGCAACGTCGCCTTCTTCGCCGCCAACCTGTGCTGGTGGCGCGTGCACCTGGTCGAGCAGGGCACGGCCCTGGTCTGCCACCAGGGCAGCGCGCGTGGCGCGTTCGATCACTGGTGGCCCGCCAGCGGCGCCGGCCGCCCCGAGGACCGCTTGAGCGGTGCCAGCTACCGCCACGGCGGCGGCTGGTGGGACGGCGCACGCCGGACGACCGGCTTCGTCGTCCAGCAGCCCGACCACTGGGTATTCGCCGGCACCGGCCTGCGGCGCGGCGAGGCCTTCGGCGCCGACACCTGGCCACCGCTGGCCGGCTACGAATGCGACGGCGCGCGGCTCGACGCCTTCGACCGCGACAGCGGCCGCGCCACGCTGTCGGCCTGGGCCGACGAGTGCGGCACCCCGGACAGCTACCAGCTGCTGGCGGCCTGCCCGCTCGACCGGCGCTGGCAGGAACTGCCGCCGCGCGAGCGCCACCTTGCCGGAGAAGGCATGCACGCGGCCACCATCGGCGTGTACGAACGCGGCGGCACCGTGTTCTCGGCCGGCACGACCGACTGGGCGCACGTGCTCGCCGACGGACGCGACCGCCGGGTCGAGCGTATCACCCGCAACGTGCTCGACCGGCTGCTGCACTAGGAAGCAGGCTCGGCAGGTAGAGCAACTGAGCACGACGTGCGCGTAGGCGACGTGCGCGTCTGCGACATGCGCGTCTGCGACATGCGCGTCCGCGAGGCATGAAAAGCGCAGGCAACAAGCGAAGCCGCCCATGGCGAGCCAGATGCTTGCTGACGGCGCGACAAGCAAGGCCGCATCCGGTCGCCAGGCGCGGCCGCAGAGCAATGCCGTACCGAAGCAGTTCGACCTGATGGAGGAAACCGTGTACCACCGTCCGCTTCTACACCGGCTCGACATCGAATCCGTCGTCGTCTTCCGCGCCCTGCAGCTGGGCGACATGCTGTGCGCGGTGCCCGCCCTGCGCGCCCTGCGCACCGCGCTTCCCAAGGCCCGCATCACCCTGGCCGGGCTACCCTGGGCCAGCCAGTTCGCCAGGCGCTTTCGCAGCTACATCGACGACTTCGTCGACTTTCCCGGCCATCCCCTGCTGCCGGAGCAGCCGGTGCGGCAGGCGGAATTGACGCCCTTCTATGCCGACATGTGCGCCCGCAAGTTCACGCTGGCGCTGCAACTGCACGGCAATGGCGGGATCACCAACGAGATCGTCGCCGGATTCGGCGCCTACGCGATGGCCGGGCATTGCCAGGGCGAGCCGGTCGCCACCGGGCGCACGGTGCTGTTTCCCTACCCCGAGATCGGCGCCGAATCAGGCCGGCTGCTCAGCCTGGTCGAACGCCTCGGCGCCAGCGCGGTGGGCGACTATCTCGAATTCCCGCTTGCCCACGAAGACCGGCAGGAACTGGAAGCGAGCGGCGTCGCCGCCAGCATTAAACCGGGCAACTATATCTGCGTGCATCCCGGCGCGCGGACACGCGACAAATGCTGGCCGCCGCGCAAGTTTGCCGAGGTGGCGGACCACCTGGCGGCCGAGTTCGGCGTCGACGTGGTGCTGACCGGTTCGGCCGACGAAGCGGGCCTGGCCGCCGAGGTGGCGGGGCACATGCAGGCGCGCGCGATCAATGCGGCGGCGCCGATCTCGATCGGCGCCATGGTCGCTCTCATGAAAAACGCCCGCCTGCTGGTCTGCAACGATACCGGCGTCTCGCACGTCGCCGCCGGCTTGCGCGTGAAAAGCGTGGTCATCTTCAGCAAGGCCGACATCGCGCGCTGGGCGCCGCTCGACCGCGACAACCACCGCTGCATCTGGGACCCGGATGCCCAGCGCTCGACCGCCGTGCTCCAGCACGCGCGCGCCCTGCTCGCCGGCACCGATCCCAGCCGGCAGCGCACGGCGGGGCTGTGGCCGTACTGGTAGCGGCGCGCTTCCCGCTCGACCGGATGGCGAGCCTCGGAGGCGCCTGCGCTTGTCTCCAGGTGCGCAGCGCCTCCCCAGGCAGCCCCTTGCCAGGGATGACGATTCGCCATGCGCTGCCTTATACGGCATCGCGCAGCGCCGCCGTGGCCAGCGCGACGACCTCTTCCGCCGCCACCTCGGCGACGAAACTGGCGTCGTGCGCGCAGCGGCTGCGCAGGTTCGGCATGCCGCACACCGGGCAGTCGACCCGCAGCGCCAGCGCCGGACGCAGCAGTCCCTGGCGCAGCGGTGCGCCATCGATCAGGTTGGTCAGCCAGAACACGCCGACGCAGGGCCGGCCCAGCGCCAGCGCCAGGTGCAGCGGCCCGGTGTCGTTCGACACCACGAGCGCGGCGCGCGCCAGCAGTCCGCACAAACCGCCCAGGCCCAGCCGGCCTGACAAGTCGAGCGCCGGCGCTTCCATCGCTGCCAGCACCGCGCCCGCCAGCGGCGCCTCGTCCGCGCTGCCGTTCACGACCACGCGAGCGCCCAGGCGCGCCAGCGCGTCGCCGACCTGGGCGAAACTGCGCGCCGGCCAACGGCGGCGTGGATCGGTCGAGCCCGGCTGCAGCACGACCAGGCGTTCGCCCGGTGCCGCCGGCAGCACCACCTCGGCCGCATGGCGGTCGGCCTCGGTCAGCGCCAATTCGGTGCCGGAGGCGTCGACCAACGAGAAGGTATTCGCCCCGGCCAGGGCGGCGACCTCGAGCAGGGCAAGGCGGCGGTTCGCCGGTTCCGCGTAGCGTACCCAGCGTTCGAGCGCGGGCGCGCCCGCGGCGCGCGCGCCGACCGCCAGGCGTGCACCGAAAGCCGCGACCAGGGGGTTCGCATACCTGCCGCCGCCATACATCTGGCAGGCGATGTCGAAACCTTCGCCGCGCATCGCGCCGACGAAACCTGCCAAGGGTTCACCGGGCGCGTCGGCCGGAAGTCCGATGCCGGGCAGCGGCGGCACCACCACCACGCGGTCGACCGGACCGGGCCGTCCGGCGAGGAAGGCGGCATGCCAGCCGCGCCCCAGCAGCACCAGCTCGGCCTCGGGATAGGCGGTGCGCAGCGCATGCAGCGCCGGCAGGGCGAACACGAAGTCGCCCACCGCATTCGGCCGCAGGACGGCGATCTTGCGCACCCCGGGCAGCGTGGCGTAGGGGCTCGGCGTCATCGCCGGCGCGATCCGGCACATGCGCGCGGCGCTCCCGGCCGCGTGCCTGCCGCGGCAGGCGCGGCGGGTGTCGCGGGCCGGCGGCCGGGCAGTCGAACGGTACGGAAGCGCGCCGCGGGAAAGCGGGCACGCGGGCTCATCTTCGTCCCTTCCCGGCCTCGCCCATGGCGCGCAGGCCACGCCCCTCCCCGGCATCGCGCTCGGCCTGCGCCTCCCTCTCCGACCCGAGCAGGACGTAGGGCGCATCCACCTCGCGCCTGTCGACCGTGGTCGGCAGCTCCATGTGGTAGGCGCCCGAGGGCAGGATGCCGCAGCCGCCGTAGCGCTCCATCACGCGCAGCTGGGCCAGCACGTCCTCGCCGCAGTGCGCGTCCGGCAGCTGGCGCCAGAAGTCGAAGCCGCCCGCCGCGCGCAGCTTGGCGGTATCGAACAGCACGCAGCCGCCGATCCAGGCCACCCGGTACAGGCGGGTGCGTCCGTCCCGCAGGCGCGACTGCACGTGATAGAGGTTGGCGGCGCTGTGCAGGTGGTGCCGCGCCCAGGCCGGCATGCCCGGCCGCACCATCTCGGGTCGTACCGGCCCTTCCCAGAAGTCGATCCGCTCCTGGGCGGGACGCCACTGGCCCAGGTAGCTCAGGCCGTGCACCGCGCTGCCGACGAAGCCGCAGCCCTGCTCGACGATCGCCGCATGCAGCCGCGCGACGAGGTCCGGTTCGACGATGACGTCGTCGTCGAGGAACAGGCACCAGGGGGCGCGCGCCTGCGCCAGCAGGAAGGCGCGCTGCTCGGCCATGCCGCGCCGCGGCAGGTGGCGGCTGACGGTGACGTCGACGCCGCGCGCGCGCAGGTAGCGCAGCACCGCCCGCACCTCCGGCGCTTCGCAGGCCGGGGCCGCTTCGGACTGGTCGGAGACGACGATGCGCAGCCGCGGCCCGCTCGATGCCGCGAGCGCGCCCAGGGTGACGGCCAGCGCCGCCGGCCGGTCGCAGGTGGGCACCAGCACGTCGACAACGGGCTCGTCCGCAGCGCTCATGGGGCGGTCCGTCCGGCGCCCTGGCCCTGGCCGTACAGCCAGGGGTTGAGCGCCGGGTCGTTGTACATCTTGTACTGGCGGTAGACCTTGAAGTAGGCGCGCCCGGCACGGGCTTCCACCAGCAGGCGCTCGAGGCAGCCGCCGAGGTCGGCGCGCTGCTGCCGCAGGCGCTGCAGGCGGGTGGCGCAGGCCTGGACGTGGGCGCCGCCGGCGTCCAGGCGCCGGGTCTGGGCATCCATGTGGTGGACCTTCAGCGCGAGGATCGACAGGCGGTCGATCATGGCGCCGGCGGTTTCGCTCGACAGCCAGGCGTCGGCCGCCGGCGCCACCGCGGCCAGGGCCGCCAGGATGGCTTCGTCGATGGCTTCAACGGCGTCGTTGCGCTGCTGGTTGTAGCGGTCGATGTGGCGCTTGTTGGCGGCGATCTCGGTGGCGGGAACATCGCGCCGGCGGGCCTTGTCTTCTTCTCGCCACAGCAGCACATTAAATTCGTGGTTCGCCGCGATCGCGGGCCAGGCGCCGTCCACCGCGACAGGAACCCCGCGTCCTCCCGTGGGCAGGCGCAAGATAGCGTCATGATATTCGATGATCGAGGGTACATCGAGCCTGTGTGCCATCGCCGCCTCCGTCTCCCGAGCCCTTGCTCGGCTCATCCTTGGAGACGGAGGGGGACTTGAAAGTTCTGCGGCGTTGGAGTGTACTTTAAGCGAGCGCAAACCAATCTGCAGTCCCCTTCCCCCATCATGGTCGTACCCCTATCATGCGCACTTTCGAAGACCCCCGTGCCCATCATCCGCGCCCGCAGATGGTGCGCCAGCAGTGGGCAAGTCTCGACGGCTGGTGGGAGTTCGCTTTCGACGACGCCAACGCCGGCATGGCCGAGCGCTGGTTCGACGGACGCGCACTGCCCCAGCGGATCCTGACGCCCTTCCCCTACCAATCGAACGCCTCCGGCATCGGCAGCCGCGACATCCACGAGGTCATGTGGTACAGCCGCAGCTTCGAGGTGCCCGCCGGCTGGGACTACGGCTCCCTGCTGCTGCACTTCGGCGCGGTCGACTACCGCGCCGACGTCTGGATCAACGGCCGCGTCGCCGGCCGCAACCGCGGCGGCCACGTGCCCTTCTCGTTCGACATCGCGCCCTACCTGAAAAGCGGCGCCAACCGCATCACGGTGCGCGTCGAGGACCGCCAGGACCCCTACCAGCCGCGCGGCAAGCAGTCGTCCTCGGGCACGCCGGTGCGGATCTACTACTACTGCACCAGCGGCATCTGGCAAAACGTCTGGCTCGAACCGGTGCCGGCGCTGCGCATCGACCACCTGCGCATCACGGAATCGCACCCGGACGGCAGGCTGGCGCTGACAGTGCACCTGCACGGCCCGGCCAGCGACTGGGAAGCCGAGCTCGACGTGCTGGACGGGCTCGATTCCGACACTGTCTGCGCCCAGGCGCGCGCGGGCAGCCGCGGCGCCAGCCTCGACCTGCGTGTCCAGGTGCCCGATCCACAGGCCTGGTCCCCGGACTCGCCGCACCTGTACAAGCTGCGCGTGCGCCTGCTGCACCGCGGCCAGCCGATCGACGGCGTCGAGGCCTATACCGGCCTGCGCTCGATCGAGCTGAAGGACGGCTTCTTCCACCTGAACGGCAAGCGCACCTTCCTCCTGATGGCGCTCGACCAGGGCTACTGGCCCGACACCCTGCTCGCCGCGCCGTCGGACGAGGCGCTGCGCGCGGACGTCGAATGGGCCAAGCGCTTCGGCTTCAACGGCGTGCGCAAGCACCAGAAGATCGAGCACGAACGCTGGCTCTACTGGTGCGACGTGCTGGGCCTGATGGTATGGGAAGAGATGCCGAACGCGCGCTCCTGGTCCGAGGAGTCGGAAGAGCGGCTCGAGCTCGAATGGCTGCGCGCCGTCGTGCGCGACGCCAACCACCCCGCGATCGTGGCCTGGGTGCCGGTGGTCGAGAGCTTCGGCTTCCCCGAACTGACGCGCCACCCGCACCAGCACGATTTCCTCGAGCGGATGGTGGCGCGCACGCGGCTGGCCGACCCGACGCGCCCGGTGATCGACAACGACGGCTGGCAGCACACCGACGTCACCGACATCTGCACCATCCACGATTACTCGCACCCGGTCGAGAAGCTGCTCGAGCGTTACGCCAGCACCCTGCTCACCGGGCTGCCGCCGGAAACGGGCTGGCACAAGGCGCGCGAACTGTTCCTGGCCGGTGCCCAGTACCGCGGCCAGCCGATCGTGTTTTCCGAAGTCGGCGGCTACCTGCTGGTGCCGGAGGGACCGGAACGCCGCCGCGACCGCCTGTACGACCACTACGGCAACGTGCACAACGAGGACGAGCTGGCGCAGCGCTACCGCACGCTGATGCAGGGCCTGGCCTCGCTGCCCTTCCTGGCCGGGCTGTGCTACACCCAGCTGACCGACGTCGAGCACGAGCAGAACGGCCTGCTCACGACGGCGCGCGTGCCGCGCCTGCCGCCGGAACAGGTGGCCGACCTGCACCGCAGCCTGTGGCCGCAGGCCTAGCGGGCGTCGTCAAAAAACGCGAATCTTCCGTGCCACGGCCGCAACAGCAGGCCGCGGCGCGCACTTTTTCGCACAAAGCGCACGATTCGCTTCTCAAAACTTTGCAGATCGTCCAGAATAGACCAGCAAAATCGTCAAATTGGAGCTTATGGACAAGATCTCCTCGCTGGTCGGCCGCTATTCGTTTCGCGCGCAGGTATTTTTCAATGGCGTCTACTGCGACGCCAACGCCTTCCCCCACGACGACACCTCCGGACAACTGCACCTGGTGCGCGCCGGACCCGTGATCTTCCGGCGCGACGGCGCCGCGCCGCTACGCGTGGACGAGCCGGCCATGGTGTTCTACCCGCGCGGCAGCGCCCACACGCTGGAAGTCCCGGACGGCGCCAGCGCCACCCTGCTGTGCGCCCACATCCGCTTCGAGGACGGCGGCGCCAATCCGCTGGCGCGCGCCCTGCCCGAATGCCTGTACCAGCCGCTGGCCGGCATGGACGCCCTGCGCCAGACGCTCGACCTGCTGTTCACGGAAGCGTCCAGCCCGAACCAGGGGCGCGACGTGATCCTCGACCGCCTGTGCGACGTGCTGATGATCCAGATGCTGCGCCGCGAATTCGAGCAGGGAGACCTCTCGGTGGGCCTGCTGGCGGGCCTGGCCGACCGCCAGTTGTCGCTGGCCCTGGCCGCGATCCACGAGCGGCCGCAGGAACCCTGGCAGCTGGAGTCGCTGGCGCGCCTGGCCTGCATGTCGCGCGCCCGTTTCACCGAGCACTTCCGCAACGTGGTCGGCATGCCGCCCGGCGAATACCTGACGCGCTGGCGCATCGGGCTGGCGCAGAACCTGCTGCGCAAGGGCTTGCCGGTGAAAGTGGTGAGCGCCGAGGCCGGCTATACGAGCGCGCCCGCATTCACGCGGGCGTTCACGACGATGGTGGGGATGTCGCCACGGCAGTGGCTCAAGGAAGCGGCGCCGGTCGAGTGACCGGCGCCATTGATGAACGAGCGTGCGAGATTATTTGAGCAGCTTGGTGCGGCTGGCAACCAGCGCGATCACGATCGACAGGATGCCGACGTAGCCGATGGCCATCTGCATGCCGACGTGACTGGCGATGGCGCCGATCACCGGCGGACCCATCAGGGTGCCGCTGTAGGCCATGCTGGCCACGCCTGCCAGGGCGATCGGGCCCTGGGCGCCGGCGGCGCTGAACACGAACGGGAACAGCAGCGACAGGCCCAGGCCGGCGACCGCGAAGCCGCCCAGTGCGGCGTGGGCGCTCGGCGCCAGCACCGCGAAGAACAGGCCCATGGCGGAAACGACGGCGCCGATGGTCACCAGGCGCTGGGCGCCGAAGCGGATCTTCAACTTGTCGCCGACCAGGCGCGACAGCAGCATCATGACCGAGAAGCAGGACAGGGCCAGCGGCGCCAGGCCGTCGGTGGCATTGAAGTGCTCTTTCAGGAACACGCCGCTCCAGTCGGCGATCGAACCTTCCGACATCGAACCCAGGAAGCCCAGCAGACCCAGCAGTGCCAGCGGACCGCGCGGCAGGGCGAACTTCTTCTTCTCGACCTTTTCGGCCTCGTCCGAGATGTCCAGGACCTGCGACGCCGCCCACAGGATCGCGGCCAGGGGACCGGCCACCATCATGAAGTGAATCGCCGGAGCGACTTTCATGCCGGCCATGACGCTACCCAGGGTGGCGCCGGCCAGGCCGCCAGCGCAGGCCAGGCCGTGCAGCAGCGACATTTCCGACTTGCCGGTGGCCTTCTCGCGCTTGCTCGCGGCGGCGTTCATGGCGACATCGTAGGTGCTGGCGGTAATGCCGAGCATCAGCACGGCGACCATCACGGACGGGACGGTCGGGGCGATGCCGATCGAGACCAGCACGGCCAGCAGGGCCAGGCCCGAGTACAGCATGGTCTTGCGGGCGCCGCAACGGCTCATCAGGAAGGACGAGACGGGAAACGACAGCAAGGCGCCGACGCCGCCGCACAGCAGCACCATCGACAGGGCCGAATGGGAAATGTCCAGGCGCGCGGCCATGGCCGGAATACGGCCGGCCCACGAGCCCATGATCACGCCGAACAGGGTGAACATCACCGGCAGCGAAAGTTGTTGTACTTGCGCGAAAACTTTGCTGCGGCGCGAGACGGCGGCAGTAGCGGTGATCGGAGCGGTAACAGCTGGAGCAGTGGTTTGCATTTGGTATGAATCTATTTGTAAGAGCCTGTCTGCGACAGGTAATGTCCTAAGAGTTCGTTCTCGCTAGAAAAGTTTCCGACCGGAAGAATTTTTTTTTACCGCTCTACCGTTCGTAACCGACTGCCAACAAGGGCAGAAAAAACAAACGCCAACCGAAAAATAAGTTGGCGTCAGGAAGCTGATGGGAGGCAATTTTACGCATCTCACCGGGATTTTTCATTTTCCACGCGGAAAAAATTTACGCACGTTGCGTCGTGTTCACAGTCGAAAAATCAACTGTTAACAGGGCTATACGAGGTCTTATTTCTCTTGCATGCAGACAATCTATTTTTTGGGAAATAGGTGTAAAAGACTGTTACGGACGCTTGCGCAATACATGCCACGATGCTTGTTTGCCGAGGCATTCAACGCAGGGGAAGGCGCGTGCGCAGCTTCGTTTGCTGCACAGCAGCAGATGCGTCGGCGGGAGCGCCGGCCTGGTCCATCGCACCCAGGCCGGCGTCGCTTGCGCCACGTCACCACCTAGTCGGCGCGCTCGCGGTAGCGTTAAAGCTTCCGAACGGAAACTTTTTAGGAGAACGCGATGTCCCATGCGATCCGGCCATTGCTGCTGGCCTTGCTCCTGGCCGCGGAGGCGGCCGCCGCGGCGCCCTATCCCAATGTCTACGGCGCGCCGCCCGAAGTGCTGCGCTCGGCCGACTGGTACCGCCAGTGCCTGCGTGTGCGCGATGCGAAGCCGCCGCGCCAGCACCAGCCGGCGCGCGCCGAGTCCGGACGCTGCGATGCTTCCGCGCTCTACTACGACACCCTCAACCTGCCGCAAGCCAGCGATGCCGACTGGCGGCGGGTGCGCGAATGCGCGGTGCGCGCGAATGCTTCCGGGGTGTTGATGATGTTGTATGCGAACGGGGCCGGCATGACGCCGCACTTCGACCTGGCCACGAAATACGCCTGCAGCATCCAGAGCCCGGTCAACGAAATGAAAAGCCGCGTGCAGCACCTGCGGCGCCGCGCCAGCGGCGAGGACCGCGCCCAGGTCGACGTCTGCGACGACGTCGTCAGCGCCGAGATGCGCGGCCAGTGCGGCGCGATCCGCGAGCGCCAGCGCGACAAGTCGCGCAGCGGAGAGCTGGCGGCGCTGACCCGCGCCTGGAACGCCAAGGAGCAGCTGGGACTGGAAATGGCGAGCAAGGCGGCGCATTATTTCGCCCAGCACCGCGTCGACTACGAGACCGATAGCGGCAGCCCGGCCGCGCGCTCGCTGCAGATCGACTCCCAGGCCGCCGAACTCGACAGCTTTGTCGCCGACGTGCTCGACTTCGAGGCCGGGCGCGTGCCGCGCCATTCGGAAGCGGAATTCGCCAGCCTGGAAGAAAAGATGGACGCCGTCTACCGCCGCTTCATGGCGACCCGCCCGGCAAGCGCTTCCTATCTCGGCTCGATCCGCAAGACCGGGGTCGAGAAGACCCAGCGCGCCTGGCTCGCCTACCGCGACGCGATGGAGCTGTTCGGCTCGATCCGCTACCCGCAGGTGCCCGGCTCCGGCTGGCGCGCCCTGCTCACCGCGCGCCGTTTGAAGCAGCTGACGGAGCTCGATAACGCCGCCGCAGGGCGGTAGGGTGGACGGCTCCACCCGGCACTGTGCGAGTACGCGCCGAGTGCGCCGCCCACGCGTTCAGCCATCCGTCGAGACGTCGCGGCAGATCATCCGTCCGTTGAACGCGTGGGCGGCGCACATACCAACAATGTGCGCGCCCGCGGATGGAGCCGCCCACCCTACGGGTCAGCGATCCTGGTAAGGTGAGCGACTCCACCCGCGTCCAACCCACGCCCGCACGAACGCACCCTTCGCCCCCTGCGAGCAGGTCACTCTTCCAGCCGGAACAGCGCCCCGGCGTCAAACGGCAACTCCCCCGTGCTCAGCATCACCAGACGGTGACTCGCGCGCGTCATCGCCATGTAGAGCTTGCGCGCGTCGGCCTCGCGCTCTTCTCCGCCTTCGAACAGCAGATCGTCCATCCCGAGCAGGAACACCACCGCCCCTTCCAGCCCGGTCGCCGTTTCCAGGTTGGCCAGGCGCAGGTAGTCCGGGCCGTAACCGTCGGGCGGGGTCTTCTTGTCCTTGTTCAGCCACCAGACACGGCGCATACCGAAGGCGCGGCACAGGCGCTTGTACAGCAGCAGTTTCGGCGTGTCGCCGCCGTAGATGACGAGAAAACTCGACAGCGGCAGCGCGTGGCGTTCGGCCAGCGCCACGATCTCGTTCACCGCGCGGTCGACAGCGTCCTGCGGCGAGGCGACGCGCAGCAGGATCGGCGCGGCGCCCGCGTCCATGCCGGCGAAGTCCGGCTCCAGGTAATGCTCGGGGTCGGCCTGCACCGCGCGCGCCAGCAGCGTGCCGGCCGTATGCAGGATCGCCTGCGTGGTGCGGTAGGAGCGGCGCAGCTTCTTGGTGCGCCCGGTCACGTCCAGCCCGGCATTGCGCCAGCTGAGGCGGCTCTTCATGAAACCCTGGTTCGGGTCGGCGCATAAAAACAGCCGTCCCTGGGCGCGCAGCGCCAGCTTCACCGTGTGGAACCAGGAGGGCGCGAAGAACTGGGCCTCGTCGACCAGGATGTGCTCGTAGCGCTCGAGCATCGCGTGCTCGGGCGCGCGGCAGATCTGCGTCGCCACCGCGCTCCACATGCGCAGGCCCGCGTCCAGCAGCGCCGCCGTCACCGCCTCGAACAGGTCCCAGACCTCGAGACGCTCCTTGGCCCGCAGCGCGAAGCCGCGGCCGGCGCGGCTGGTGTCCATGTATTCGCGCGCGCTCGCAACCAGCATCTCGTTGAGGAAGTCGAATTCCTCGATCAGCTGGGCTTCGCTCAACTTCAGTTCCGGCCAGCGCACGCGCAGCTTGCGCACCAGCGCCGGCAGGTAGGCCGGGTCGGCCGGCATCGACAGCGGCGTGCGGTACAGGCGGCGCCACTGGCGGTGCGCCCAGCTCGCATAGGTCGTGATCTCGAGATTGGCCGGCAGGCTGCCGCGCTCACGGTGCAGGCGTTCGCGCAGGTCGGCCACGATCGGCGTGTTGTGGATCAGGACCAGCACGCGCTCGCGCGGATACAGCCCGGCCAGCAGCAGCGCGCGGCTCAGCGCGATCAGGGTCTTGCCGCTGCCGGCCACGCCGTTCACCAGGCGCACCGCGAAGTCGTTTGCGGTGTCCGCCTGCTCTTCGGGCAACTCCAGGTCGAGCTTGGACGCCCACTCCTGCTGGGCGTCGAGGAACAGCCCCGGCAGGCTGGCCGCGTTATCGCGTTTAAAACGGCGCCGCGCCACCGGCAGCGGAATCGCCGACTCGGGAAAGAAGCGCGTGCGCAGCAGATCCGCCTCTTCCGCGGCGACGGGCCGCTGCAGCGCCGCCAGGCCGGGCGCGCCGCGTTCGAGGAAGCGTTCGCGCGAGAGCAGGCGCAGCATCGGCTGCTCGCCCAGCTGGCGCGCCAGCGCCTGCGCCTCTTCCTCGCCGCAGGCCCAGAGCAGCACCAATAACGGCAGGCCCGGCGGCAGCACGGCGCGCCAGGCCTGCAATTGCGCCTCGAAGGCGGCGCGCGCTTCGCTCGCGAACAACTGGCCGGCGTCGAGCGCGTCGAACGTGGACTCGACCAGGGCCAGCGCCAGCCAGCCCCGTTCGCCGTGTTCGAGGAAGAGTTCGGGCGCCTCCAGGCGCTCGCCCAGCGGCTTGCGAACGACGGTCGCCTCGTCCAGCGCGTTCAGCACGCGCTTGAGCTGCAATTGGCGGCCGGACGCGCGCGTCCATTCGGGAATGAACAGGGCCATGGTTACAGCTCGATGCGCTGGGCCTGCGCCAGCAGGCCGCGGTACAAGGCCAGCCAGCCGGCCAGCACCGGGTCGAGGGCGCGGAAATCGGGCGGCAGTTCGGGCCCGAGAATGACCAGCTTGGTCATGGCGCGCGTGACCGACACGTTCAGGCGCTCAGGCTGGAAGAAAAAGCCGGCGATCGCCGCCAGGAAGCGCAGGTTACCGGTGGCGAGCGACAGGATCACCAGCTCGCGCTCCTGGCCCTGCATGCGCTCGACGGTGTCGGCGACGATCTCGCGCGCCGTGTGCCAGCCCAGGCGTTCGGCCAGGGCCCTGCGCACCGTCCTGCCGTGCGCGCGGAACGGGGTGACGATGCCGATCTCGCGCGGCGCCAGGCCGCCTTCGATCGCCGCCGCGCACAGCGAGGCCACCAGTTGCGCTTCCTGCGGGTTGCGGCTGCGCGCACTCGGGTCGCGCGTGGGCAGGTAGACCGCGCTGGCCGGCGCGCGCAGCACCGCGTCGAAACAGTCCGCATCCGGCCGCTCCGCCAGCACCAGCTTGCGCTCGCGGTTCGGCCCGGCCGAGCGCAGGCGTCCGCCATAGAAGGAGTTACTCGGCCAGGCGGCCAGTTCCCGGTTCAGGCGGTAGGTATCGGTCAGCATCACGCTGTCGACGTTGTGCAGGGTGAGCTTGGCGAAGATCGAGCCGGGGATATCCTCCAGAATCGAGCGTGCCAGCAGTACCGGCGGCAGCTGCTTCTGGTCGCCGATGAAGACGAAGCGCGCGCCGCGCCGCATCGCCATCAGCGCCAGCGGCAGGGTTACCTGGCTGGCCTCGTCGAAGATGACGGTGTCGAACTCGCAATTCTCCAGGCGATAGGTGCAGGTGGCGAAGGGCGTGGCGCCGACCACGTAGCCCTCCTCGGGCCGGCCGTGCCACTCGCCGAAACTGTCGGCCACGGTGACGCCGTCCAGCCCGAGCGCCTGGGTGGCGCGGCCGATCTTCGCCGTCTTGACGCCCTGCGCCGCGATCTTGTTCAGCGCATTGTTGATCGCCATGTGGGTGTGCGACGTCACCAGCACGCGCTCGCCGCGTTCGACCAGCATTCGCGCCGCCAGCGCCAGCACGCGCGTTTTACCGGTGCCGGGCGGACCCTGGATGCAGGCCACCTGCTCGGCGGCGACGATCTTGCCGACCGCCTCGGCCTGGGCCGCGTTCAGGCCCGCGGCCAGGGCGATGGCTTCGCCTTCCTCGAAGTCGCGCGGATCGAAGCCGTCGTCGATGCGCCCGTCGAGCAGCGGCATCAGGTAGCGGTGGGCGCGCGACGGCGGAATGGCCTGGCCGATGTCGTCCAGAACCTCGTCGTAGTACCTGGACAGGTCGTAGTCGTCGGGGTCGGCATAGCAGGGCGCGCCCTGCGCCGCCTTGACCACGGCGCCGGCATGGCGCACGCGCAGCAGCCAGCGTTCCTCGTCCTCGGCCTCGAAAGCAGCTTCGCGCGCCAGCATCGACGTCAGCGGCGAGCCGCCGTGCAGGCAGACCAGGTCGCCCTCGCGAAAGCGCGATTCGCCGTCGTCGACATAGGCCCACAGCGTGCCCTGCTCCGGCCCCGGCTCGAGCTTCAGAAAGCGTTGGCTCAGCCCCTTGCTCAGGCGGTCGGCCAGCGGCTGGCGCCAGACCTCGAACAGCTTTTCCTGGGCCGCCTCGCGCTCGGCCTGCACGAACGCGCGCAGGCCGTCGAGCAGCCGCGCATGGCGGCGTGCGCGCTCAAGTGCTGCGGCGGCTTTGTCGGGAGGCTGGAGCATGGTCGGAGTTTGTCTGAAGCAAGGCTTATAAGACGGCGGCCCGGCGCCGTCAAGCGGCAGCGGGTAGCGCGCACGGCACGGCAACGCCAGCGTGGTTTTTCGGCACGATGTAGGATGACGTTTTTGCCATTTCGGGAGCCCGACCCATGAGCGCCAACCTGTACGACATCCCCCTGCGCCGCCTCGAAGGCCAGAGCGCCTCGCTGAACGACTACCGCGGCAAGGTCATGTTGATCGTCAACGTCGCCTCGCAATGCGGGCTGACGCCGCAATACGCCGGCCTGGAAAAGCTGTTCGAGCGCTACGAGGACCGTGGCCTGGTCGTGCTGGGCTTCCCCTGCAACGACTTCGGCGCCCAGGAACCGGGCAACGAGGCCGAGATCGCGGATTTCTGCCAGCGCAACTACGGCGTGCGCTTCCCGATGTTCGAAAAGGTCGAGGTCAACCGCGAGGGGCGCCATCCGCTGTACCGCGAACTGGTGCAGGCCCAGCCGCAGGCGCGCCAGGCCGAGGGTAGCCAGTTCGCCGACAAGCTGGCCCAGCACGGTTTGACGCCGAAAAACCCGTCCGACGTGATGTGGAACTTCGAGAAATTCCTGGTCGACCGCGAGGGCAAGGTGATCGCCCGCTTCGCGCCGGACGTGAAGCCGGACGATCCGGCATTGGTTGCCGCGATCGAGGCGGCGCTGGGCTGAATCACGCTCGTTCGACGCCGATCATGCCGGAAGCCGCCGGCAGGATTTTTTGCTGTCCGATGAAGTCTGAACAACTCCCTCATCCAAGGAGAAGCACATGGCCTACGTCGATGGTTTCGTGATTCCCGTTCCCAAAAACAAGCTCGATGCCTACCTGGCCATGGCCAGGACGGCCGCCGCCATCTGGCGCGAGCACGGCGCGACCGAGTTCCGCGAATGCGTCGCGGACGACGTCCAGCCCGGCAAACTGACTTCCTTCCCGCAGAGCGTGAACCTGGAAGACGGCGAAGTGGTCATCTTTTCCTGGATCGTCTATCCCTCGCGCGCGGCGCGCGACGCCGCCAACGACAAGGTCATGAAGGATCCGCGCATGGCCGAGTTCATGAAGCCGGAAAACATGCCCTTCGACGGCAAGCGCATGATCTATGGCGGCTTCGAGATGCAGGTCGATATGTAGTCCTGCGTTTTCGCACTGGCCGCCGTATCCAGGTGCCGCAAGGACGCCGGCACGGCGGCTCCCATCGCTCGCGCGGCTCGCTCCCAACAATTGTTTTTCTCTTATAAACAGTTGTTGGCAAGCGGGGCCTGCCCGTCTCTTTCCAGTGGTTTTTCCTGACGAAAACAAGCCGCGCCGGCAAACGTTTCACGTCGCTAACGCGTTGCTGCAATCCATGTAAAAACAGTACAGTGGCGCAGATTTCCACCGTCCTGCGGAGGTTTGCGTGAACGACAGCCTGGATGCCTCACTGCCAAAGAAATTACTGCTCGCCACCGACCTGAGTGCGCGCTGCGACCGTCCGCTCGAGCGCGCCAGGCAGCTCGCGGCGCAGTGGCAGGCCGCGCTCGAACTGCTGACCGTGCGCGAAGGTCCGCAAGTGCCGGCCGAGGTGGTGCAATGGCTGGCCGGGCCGGAAGCCAGCGCCGAGGCCGAGTTCGACGCGCGGCGCGATATCGCCCGCGAATTCGACGGCTGCGGCTTCCCGGTCAGCCTGCATTTCGCCGACGGCGACGTCGCTGAAGCGATCGCCCAGGCGGCCGGGCGCATGGACAGCGACCTGGTCATCGCCGGCGCGGCCCGTGTCAACACCCTGGGCGAGATCTTCCTCGGATCGACGGTGGAGCGGCTCGCGCGCAGCCTGGGGCGTCCGCTGCTGGTGGTGCGCCAGCGCGTCCGCGCGCCGTACCGGCGCATCCTGGTGCCGGTCGATTTTTCCGCCGCCGCGCGCCTGGCGCTCGCGACCGCCGCGCGGCTGTTTCCCGACGCCCAGCTGATCGCCTTCCACGCCCACGAAGCGGGACTGGAAGCCCTGGCCGACGCGGCCCCGGCGGGCGAAGGCGGCGGCGGCCCGGGCCTGCGCGGCGGGCGTTTTCTCGACGCTTGCGGCCTGCCGCCGCAAGTACGCGCACGCATCAAAGTGGACGGCGCACCCGGTAAACCGGAGCTCCTGATCGCCCGTTACGTGCGCGAGCACGGGATCGACCTGGCCGTTCTTGGGCTGCATGGCCAGGCTGGCATGTTACGATTATTCATTGGTAGCAAGGGCGAGCAACTGTTGCGTAGCCTGGACTGCGATACCTTATTAGTCTGCACAGAAGCTTCCGATGAGAACACATAACGCCCCCACGTTCCGTAGCATGCGCCCGCCGCGCCAGGCCGGGTGACGCCGATGCTCGAACTCCTGATCCTCCTCCCCTTCATTGGCGCCTTCGTCGCCGGCTGCATGCCGGAAGGCTCGCGCAACCGCCCGTTCGCCGCCGCCGCCGCCACCACCGCACTGGCGCTGGCCCTCGCAATCTCCCGTTTCGGCGACGTCGCCGCCCACGAAGTCCTGCGCACCGACTACGAATGGCTGCCGGCCTTCGGCCTGGACCTGGTGCTGCGCATGGATGGCCTGGCCTGGGTGTTCACCATCATGGTGCTCGGCATCGGCCTGCTGGTGCTGCTCTACGCCCGCTACTACATGTCGCCGCGCGACCCGGTGGCGCGCTTTTTCGCCTACATGCTCACCTTCATGGGCGCGATGCTGGGCGTGGTCCTGTCGGGCAACCTGATCCAGCTGGTGGTGTTCTGGGAATTGACCAGCCTGGCCTCCTTCCTGCTGATCGGCTACTGGCAGAGCCGCAACGACGCGCGGCGCGGCGCGCGCATGGCCTTCACGGTCACCACCACCGGCGGCCTGTGCCTGCTGGCGGGCGCCCTGGTGCTCGGCCATATCGTCGGCAGCTACGACCTCGACGCGGTCCTGTCCGCGGGCGAGCGCATCCGCGCCCACGACCTGTACCTGACGGCGCTGGTGCTGGTGGTGCTGGGCGCGCTGACCAAGAGCGCGCAATTCCCCTTCCACTTCTGGCTGCCGCACGCGATGGCCGCGCCGACCCCGGTGTCGGCCTACCTGCACTCGGCCACCATGGTGAAGGCCGGCGTGTTCCTGCTGATCCGCCTGTGGCCGGCGCTGTCCGGCACCGAGGCCTGGACCTGGCTGCTGGGCGGCGCCGGCGTCTGCACCCTGCTGATCGGTTCCTTCTTCGCGATCTTCCAGCACGACATGAAAGGCTTGCTGGCCTATTCGACCATCAGCCACCTCGGCCTGATCACGGTCCTGATGAGCATCGGCACGCCGCTGTCGGTGGTGGCGGCGGTGTTCCACACCATGAACCACGCGATCTTCAAGGCCTCGCTGTTCATGGCGGTCGGCATCGTCGACCACGAGACCGGTACCCGCGACATGCGCCTGCTGCGCGGGCTGCGCCGCGCCATGCCCTACACGGCCGCGCTGGCGATCGTCGCCAGCGCGGCGATGGCCGGCGTGCCGCTGCTGAACGGCTTCCTGTCCAAGGAGATGTTCTTCGCCGAGACCACCCACGTCGGCGGCACCGAGGACTGGTGGATGTCGTATGCCGCGGTGGCGATGGGCGTCTTCAGCGTCGCCTATTCGCTGCGCTTCATCAGCGTCTTCTTCGGCCCGCTGGCCACCGACCTGCCGCAGCGCCCGCACGAGCCGCCGCGCTGGATGCGCTTCCCGGTCGAATGCCTGGTCGTGCTGTGCATCGCGGTCGGCATCATGCCCGACCTCGTGGTGGGCGACGTGCTGGCCGTTGCCGCGCACTCGGTGCTGGGACTGAACATGCCCGAGTACGACCTCGGCATCTGGCACGGCTTCAACTTGCCGCTGGCGATGAGCATCGTCGCCCTGCTCGGCGGCCTGCTGTTCTACATCGTGCTGCGGCGCCGCTTCGCCCTGGCCGAACGCGACCGCGTCCCGGTGCTGCACCGCTTGAAGGGCGCCCAGGCCTACGAAAACACCCTGCTGGCGCTGTACGGCGCCTCGGCCTGGCTGCTGCGCCGCACCGGCACCCTGCGCCTGCAGCCGCAGCTGCTGGTCCTGATGGCCGCGATGGTGGCCATCCCCCTGCTGCTGGTGCGCCCGCTGCCGCGCTTTGCCATGCCCGGCGTGGCGAACATCGACATCCTGTTCGCCATGTTGTGGCTGATCGGCGCGGCCTGCGCCGTGGGCGCCGCCTGGCAGGCGAAATACCACCGGCTGGTGGCGCTGGTCCTGGCCGGCGGCGTCGGCGTCGTGGTCAGCCTGACCTTCCTGTGGCTGTCGGCGCCGGATCTCGCGCTGACCCAATTGATGGTGGAAACCGTGACCACGGTGCTGATCCTGCTCGGCCTGCGCTGGCTGCCGCCGCGCCTGCCGCCGGCGGGACTGGCGCCGCGCGTGCCGCCCAGCACCTGGCTGCGCCGCGCGCGCGACGGCATCATCGCCGCGGCCGGCGGCCTGGGCCTGGCGGCGGCCACCTATGCGCTGCTCGCCAGCACCCCGCCGAAGACCATCAGCGACTTCTACCTGCTGCGCGCGCTGCCCGAGGGCGGCGGCGCCAACGTGGTGAACGTGCTGCTCGTCGACTTCCGCGGCTTCGACACCCTGGGCGAGATCACCGTGCTGTCGGCGGTAGCGCTGACCGTGTATGCGCTGCTGCGGCGCTTCCGTCCCGCGCCCGAGAGCGTGGCCATCCCCGTGCAGCAGGCCAGCGACGTCGACCCCGCCGCGACCCAGGCGCCGGCGGTACAGGCGCGCAGCGGCTACCTGATGGTGCCGGCGGTCTACCTGCGCTTCCTGCTGCCCTTCATGGGCATGATCGCGGTTTACTTCTTCATGCGCGGCCATAACCTGCCCGGCGGCGGCTTCGTCGCCGGCCTGATCTTCGCCACCGCCCTGATCGTGCAGTACATGGTGGCCGGCACCGACTGGGTCGAATCGCACCTGCGCCTGCGTCCGCACCGCTGGATCGGCTTCGGGCTGCTGACCGCCTGCCTCACCGGCCTCGGCGCCTGGCTGCTCGGCTACCCCTTCCTGACCAGCCACACCGCGCACCTGGATTTGCCGCTGCTGGGCGAAATCCACGTGCCGAGCGCCTTCGTGTTCGACCTGGGCGTATTCCTGGTGGTGGTCGGCACCACCATGCTGATCCTGGTCGCGCTGGCGCACCAGTCGCTGCGCAGCCACCGCATGCCGCCGGGCGCGACCCGCCACGCCATGCCACCGACCAAGGAGATCGCCTGATGGAAGTCGTCATCGCCCTGGCCATCGGCATCGTTTTCGGTTCCGGCATCTGGCTGCTGCTGCGTCCGCGCAGCTTCCAGGTGCTGACGGGACTGATGCTGATGTCCTATGCCGTCAACCTGTTTATTTTCATTATGGGCCGCGTCTGGCTCGACAAGCCGCCGTTCACGCCGCCCGGGACCACGCCCGACCCGTTCGCGCTGGCCGATCCGCTGCCGCAGGCGCTGGTGCTGACCGCCATCGTGATCGGCTTCGCCACCACGGCCCTGTACCTGGTGGTGATGATCGGCGCGCGCGGCCTGACCGGTACCGACCACGTCGACGGCGAGGAGCCTGAAGTATGAGTTTGCCGCAACACCTGGTGATCGTGCCGATCCTGCTGCCGCTGATCTGCGGCGCGGTGCTGACGCCGTTTACCCAAGGCCGCCACCGTTTCAAGTTCGCGCTCGGCTATGCCTCGGTGCTGGGCCAGCTCGTCACGGCCCTGCTCCTGATGCAGCAGACCGACAGCCAGGCCTGGCTTGGGGGTATTGGCGTCTACCTCGCCGCCAACTGGGCCGCGCCGTTCGGCATCGCGCTGGTGGCCGACCGCCTGTCGGCGCTGATGCTGTTGCTGACCGCGGTGCTGGCCCTGGCCGCCCTGAACTACGCGATGCAGCGCTGGAGCCGGATCGGCGTGCACTTCCACCCGCTGTTCCAGTTCCTGCTGATGGGCATCAACGGCGCCTTCCTGACGCACGATCTGTTCAACCTGTTCGTGTTCTTCGAGGTCATGCTCGCCGCCTCCTATGGCCTGGTCCTGCACGGCTACAACGCCGAGCGCCTGCGCGCCAGCATGCAGTACATCGCCGTCAACCTGGCCGCCGCCCTGCTGTTCCTGCTCGGCACCGCCCTGATCTACGCCACCACCGGCACCCTGAACATGGCCGATCTCGCCGCCCGCATCGGCGCCATGCCGGTCGAAAGCAGCGGCCTGCTGCAGCTCGGGGTGACGGTGCTGGTGCTGGCCTTCCTGGTCAAGGCCGCGATGTGGCCGCTGGGCTTCTGGCTGCCGACCACCTATGCCGCCGCCTCGCCGCCGGTCGCCGCGATGCTGGTCTTGATGACCAAGGTCGGCGCCTACGTCATCCTGCGCCTGTGGTTGCTGCTGTTCTCCGAAGGGCCGGTCGCCGGCTTCGGCTTCGACGCCCTGCTCTGGGGCGGCCTGGCGACCATCGTGTTCGGCGCCGCCGGCATGCTCTCGACCGACACCGCCGGGCGCATGGCCGGCTACAGCGCGATCGTCTCGTCCGGCACCCTGCTGGCGGTGATCGGCTACGGCCAGCCCTCGCTCGTCACGGCGGGCCTGTACTACCTGCTCGGCTCGACCCTGGCGGTATCGGCCTTCCTGCTCCTGATCGAACTGATCGACCGCATCCGCACCCCGGCCTCGGCGGTGCTGGCGCTGACGATGGAAGCCTGGGCCGTCGACGAGGAAGAAACCGACGACTCTCCAAACGAGCCGCGCGGCAAGGGCGTGCCGGCGGCGATGGCCTTCCTGTCGGTGTCCTTTGCCGCCTGCGCCCTGATGATCGCCGGCCTGCCGCCGCTGTCGGGCTTCGTCGCCAAGTTCAGCATGTTCCATGCGCTGCTCAATCCGGACACCGGCACCATCGGCGCGGCCGGCTGGACCCTGATGGCGCTGATCATCACCTCCGGCCTGATCACCATCATCTCGATGCTGCGCTTCGGCGTGCGCACCTTCTGGGCCACGCCGGTCGTGTCGCCGCCGCGCCTGCACCTGTCGGAAGTGGCGCCGATCACGGCCCTGCTGCTGCTGTCGCTGGCGATGACGGTGCAGGCGCGCCCGCTGTTCGATTTCCTGAACCGCGTCAGCGCCGACATCCACCGTCCGGCCGCCTATATCGAGCGCGTGCTGACCGAACCGGCGCTGCCCGGCCCGACCACGAGCACAAGCACGAGCACAAGCGCGAGCCCAGCCAGGGAGGCGCCATGAAGCGCTGGCTTCCTCATCCCGTGGTGTCGCTCACGCTGTGCGTGCTGTGGCTGCTGCTGAACCAGACCGCCGACGCGGCCAACCTCCTGCTCGGCGCCCTGCTCGGGATCGTGGTGCCGCTGCTGGTGCGCAACCTGCAGCCGCTCGGCTACCCACGCATGCGCGCGCCGCTGACTTTCATTCGCCTGATGGGCATGGCCGGCGTCGAGATCGTGCGTTCCTGCTTCAACGTCTCGCGCATCATCCTGTTCGCCGATTACAGACAGGTCAATGCGCAGTTCATCCGCATTCCGCTGACGATCACCGACCCGTACGGGCTGGCGATGCTGTCCTGCCTGATCAACATGACACCGGGCACGGTGTGGGTCGAGATCCTGCCCGAGCGCTATGAACTCTCCCTGCACGTGTTCGACCTGCACGACGAAGCGTGGTGGATCGACACCATCAAGACGCGCTATGAACAACCCCTGATCGAGATTTTTGAAACGGAGGCAGCCCGTGGCGACCCTGCTTGAGTTATCCGTCGGCTACGCGCTGGTGTGCGTGCTGATGGCGATGGTGTTCTGCGCCCTGCGCCTGCTGCGCGGCCCCTCGGCCCACGACCGCGCACTGGCGCTCGACACCTTGTGGATGACCGGCATGCTGCTGGCCCTGGTGCTGGGCATCCGCTTCGGCACGCAAGTCTATTTTGAGGTGGCGGTGCTGGTCGCGCTGATCGGCTTCGTGTCGACGGTCGCGATCGCCAAGTTCCTGATGCGCGGGGAGATCATCGAATGAGCGGCGTGGAAGATTTGCCCGGCTGGGCGGCATTGATCGTCTCCCTGCTCCTGATCCTGGGCGCCAGCATCGTCCTGATCGGCGCCCTGGGCCTGTTGCGCCTGCACACCTTCTACCAGCGCATGCACGGGCCGGCGATCACGATCACGCTGGGCGCCGGCTGCTTGTTGATCGCGTCGATGGTGTTCTTCACGGTGGCGCAATCGCGGCTCGTGATCCATGAATTGATCATCGCCGGTTTCCTCCTGATGACGGCGCCGGTGGTCTCGATGCTGATCATTCGCGCCGCCGTCTACCGCGACCTGCGTGCACGCAAGGCGGAAAGCGGGGCGACCGCCGGCGGGGTGTACACGATCGGCGAGGAAGAAGCGAACAGCCCGGCGCCGGGCGAGCGCTAGCCTGTCCACGGCCGCCGCGGCAGGGACGCCGGCCGTGGACGACCGGCGCCGGCGGCGTCATTGCGCGGCGCCGGCCAGCGCCACGGGTGGCGCGCACTCGTCCGCGCAAGCCAGGACGGCCGCGGCATCCTCGCGCCCGGTCTTGCGGTAGAGGGCGGCCAGGCGCTCGCGCGCCAGCCGCAGCTGCGGATGGGTCGGCAGCATCAGCTTCGTGCGGATCGCCAGCGCGCGCTCCAGCAGCGGCTCGGCCTCGCGGTAATTTGCCTGCGCGAGGTAGAGGCTGCCCAGCTCATAGGCGCTGCTGGCTGTTTCCGAATGATGGGCACCCAGATGGCGTTCGCGCAGCGCCAGCGCGCGTTCCAAGTAAGGCTGCGCCTGCTTCAACTTGTCCTGGCGGGCCAGGATCGCGCCCAGTTCATGCAGGCTGAAAGCGAAATCGATGTGGTCCGGATCCAGCGTCTTCTTGCGCAGGGCGAGTCCGCGCAAGCACAGCGCCTGCGCTTCCTTGTAGCGCCCCATCTCGCTGTACAGGCCACCGAGATTGTTCAGGAGCGGCGCCAGGCGGACGTTGTCCTTGCCGTCGAGTGCGGTTCGGATCGCGATCGCCTTCTTGAACAAGCCCTCGGCTTCGGTGAAACGCCCTTGCAACCGGTACACCGCTGCCAGCTCGTTCAGCCGGGTAGCGACGCTGCTGCTTTCCGGCCCCTGGCGTAACTCGTGGATGGCCAGTGCGCGCTTGTTCGCGGCCTCTGCACGATCAAATGCGCCGCGCAGCGTATCGACGTAGGCGCGCCTGCCCAGCACCGTGGCGAGTTTCGGGTCGTTTGACTGCTCCGCCTTCTCGACCAGGGCCAGGTAGCGCTGCAGCATCGCGTCCGCCTGCTCCAGCTGCTCCGCACTCATATACAGGAAAGACAGCTCATCGAGCACATCCAGCAGTTCCTCACTGCTGTCGCCGGGTAGCGTCTCGGCCAGATGCAATGCACGCTGATAAAGAGGTTCGGCCAACACATATTGAGAGCGGTTGAGGTGGTTGCGCGCCAAGTTCTGCACACGCTGCAGCAGTTGCAACGGAGCGGCGCCGGCGTGCTGTTCCGTCAGCGTGAGCGCACGTTCGAAATGGGGGTGAGCGGCCTCGAAACGCTGCTGCGCGACGAGGCCTTCGGCCAGCAGGTCGAGCAGAGCCTGCTCCACCTGCGGGTCGGCGCCAGAATCGCGCTTCGCAAGGGCGAGGGCGCGCTGCAGGACCGGTTCAGCTTGCACCGGCTTGTGCAGTGCAAGATACAGGCGTCCCAGACGTCCGAACAGCTCGACATCTTTCTCCTTTTCCGCCTGCGCCAGGCGCCGCCGCGCTTCCTGCTCCGCGGCCTTTCCCCCCACACCATCGAGACGGAGGCGCAACAGGCGCAGCGAGGCGCCTTCCTCCCCGCCCTTCTCGGCCTGTTCGTACAAACGCAGCGCTGCCTGCTCATCCTTCGGCAGGCCACGGGCGCTTTCATGGCAGATTCCCAGCAAATACTGCGCACGTTCGTGGCCCTGTCCTGCTGCCTCCCGCAGCAAGGCCACGGCCTGGACCGGATCGCGCGGCACGCCGCGGCCGTCGAGATACATCTCGGCCAGGTTGGTCCGGGCGTAGCGGTCGCCTTGCTCCGCGGCCAGGCGATACCATACAAGCGCCGCGGCGTCATCGCGCTCGACACCCTTGCCACTCTCGAGGGCGTGACCGACCTTGTTCTGCGCGTCCGAATCGCCCTGCTCGGCCGCCTTGCGGTACCAGGCAAAAGCTTGAGTCGCATCCGGGTCCACCCCCTTGCCGAACTCATAGACCAGGCCGAGATTGAACTGGCCGGCCACGTGCCCCTGCTCCGCCGCCTTGCGGTACCAGCGCGCCGCCTCCACCGGATCCGGCAGGACGCCCTGGCCGTTTTCGTATAGTAGGCCCAGGCTGTTCTGGGCATCGGCATGCCCCTGTTCTGCCGCCGTATAGTACAGGCGCGCCGCCTGAAAATAGTCCTGTGCCACGCCATCGCCGGTTTCGTAGGCGCGGGCCCTTTCGTACAGGTCCTGTCGCGGATCCGGCGCGGTATGCATTGGCGCCTGGTGGCGTAGTGGTGGAAGGCCGGCCGTGGCCGCGCTGCACATCAATGCCGGAAGCAACATGAGTAGGGAAATCTTGTGACGCATGCTTTCTCTTGGTTGAACGAAGTAATCATGGCGGGCATGCCCTTGACGGTCGGGGACCCACAACGATTCGCTCCCATTCCCGCCATCGTCCCCATATCCTGAGGCACTAAACTTTGCATTAAAGCATGAAGCCGCTAAAAATTGTTCGGCCGATAACTGCGCAGGCTCGTTTAGAAAAGAAAAAGCCCACCATATGTTTGGCGGGCCTGTAGGTGGCGGACGCCGGCTCTCCGGCGCGGCTGTTTGTGGCGATCAGCCTTCGTAGGAATAGCAGTTGATGTCCCACAGCTGGCAGGCATACGCGTTGCCGCTCTCGCATTTCAGCGCCAGCGTGTCGCAGTCGACGCTGCCCGCCGAAACGGATGCCGAAACGCCCAGGCCCAGTCCCAGGCTCAATACAAACGCAAATTTCTTGAGTGTCAGTTTCATCGTTCTTCTTTCATTTTTATCGTGGAAAGAACTTCACACCGGCGGTGCCGAACGATCTTAGCAGGGCAGGATGGCTCGGCTACTGGCAGGATGGATAGTCCGACGATGTTGACAAACGGCGTGCCCAAGCGAACGACTGGAGAGCGAAACGCAACGCGACATGGGCAGTCTCGCTCCAATCACGGCTACTTGCGTGTCGCAATCTGCGGCTATGACAACGGCTTCCTCGACAGGAATGGACAGTCAGCGTCCCCCAGATAGACAGATATGCAGCTCAGCTCCACGCACTTCCTTCGGGTCAATCATGTCGAGACATGCCAGGATAAGAGCTCAAGGACGGAATCTTTCGGAATTTTTGAGCAATTTATCCAAGAGGTTCTGATGGACCTTGAAACGCAGGCCATCCTGTTCTTCGATAAAAACAACTTCGCCTTCCGCCTGGGGATCATAGCCCTGGACTTTCGTATGGATGCCTAAGGTTTTTATATCATCATGAACAATTACACAGTGACACAACAGTCTTGATGCGAATGCGAGAGAGCGCAGTTGAACCTCAGTGGGTCGATTTTCTGAAGCAAAGATTGGAGCAACCACATGGCGCTGCTCATCCAATACATTCGGAGTAAGCTTGTCATGACTTTCACCGAAACGAATGCTTCGCATTAGTAAATAGTCACCTATATAGGCCTGTTTTACCACTAGAAATGGCAAGAATATGTCGCTATCATTACGCGTTAATCTTACATCCCAAAACAAAAATGTGACTTCCGGAACCTTTTGCATTCGCCCATCTGCGTAATATGCGATCTCATAACCACCACCAAACATATTACGCAAAGTCGGGGCACTGTAGCCTCCATGCAGCTCTGCCTGAAGCAGCAGGCCTCCCATCATGAGGCTTTTGGAAATGCCCATTGCGGCATTGGTGACTGCCCCACGTGCGTTCGTAGCCATTCCAGAAAAGATCGTAGAAAATTCTCGTATCGCCTCCGCACCGCTTCCTGCCACGTACACCGTACCCAACGACTCGCTTTGGAACGCCTCGGCGCCATATTGAAACATACACAGACCTTCTTCTTGAGAAACCAGGCCGACAAAATGCGCCGAATGGTTTTTCAAGTCCGGATCTGCAGCAAGAAAAGAAATAATACTGCTTGCAGTAAGGTCCTTTTGCTTCGCAAGGTCACGCAGGCCTGAAATCGCAATACGAGCACCGAGCCAACTTCCAGCCCATGCTATGACACAATTTTCACTGACAATATTGACTTTCTGGGTCAATCCGGAAATTCCCCAGCCAAAGTTACCAAAAAACGCTTGTACTTCACCTTGAGCGGGAACTGCCACAGGGCGTTCGTGGCTCGAGACTTCGCCTGTGATCAGCAAATCGCCGAATACAAGAGGGAACCCATCAATTACATACGATGCAATAAGTGTCACACACAACCTCTTCCTGAGGATAAAAAAAACCCGCAGAAGCTCTGCGGGTTTTTTCTGATCGTTAAGCTTAGAACGGAATGTCGTCGTCCATGTCCGAGAAGTTCGGTGCTGGACGCTGCTGCGGCTGCGGACGGGCCGGCGGTGCAGGCGGGGCCTGGCGCGGGGCCGGGCGTTGCGGGGCGTCGTAGCCGCCGTCGTCCATGCCCATGTCGTTGCCGCCGCCCATGCCCTGGCGGCCGCCGAGCATCTGCATGTTCTCGGCGATGATGTCGGTGGCGTAGCGCTCGATGCCGTCCTTGTCGGTGTACTTGCGGGTCTGCAGGCGGCCTTCGACGTACACCGAGGAACCTTTCTTCAGGTACTGGCCGACGATTTCAGCGAGACGGCCGAAGAAGGAGATGCGGTGCCACTCGGTCAGCTCTTTCTGTTCGCCGGTGTTGCGGTCTTTCGATTTGTACGAGGTCGCAACCGCGATGTTCGCGATCGCATCGCCGCTCGGCATGTAGCGGATTTCGGGATCGCGGCCCAGGTTGCCGACGATGATGACCTTGTTGACTGATGCCATGGTGTGACTCCTTGAATTGATGTGAGCCCTGACTCTGCACATGACTAAGCGTCAGGGAACTGGGTGCTGCAGCACGCTATTATGGGGCCGTTGCCGCCTGAGTTAAAGAGGATTTTTTGCGGTTCGACAAAGGGTTTTGAGAGTTGGAATCAGGTCAGGGTTCCTCTACATGTGCTTGGACGCGTGGGCGGCAAGCCGCCCACCCTACGGGTCTGCAGCAAGCTTCCCGGCCATGCAAAATTCGCCAAATCGAGAATTTATTTTCGGATTCTGAACGGTTTGACATTGAACCCGGGCGGAAACGGCACACATACGTCCCACCAGGGACGGGAAATCCGGTAGACCTTGCCAGGAAGGCATATCAGCTTGCCAGCGCTGATACACCCACCACTGGATAAACGTACAGCCGAAGCAAAAAACGGCTAAACTAGCAGATTCCCCTCGATTGGCCCGCTCACCGCGACAGTATCGTGCGCGGCCCGCACAAACTTATTGAAAGCCTGCCAAAAATTAATGGAAGAAATTCGTATTCGTGGTGCCCGCACGCACAATCTGAAGAACATCAATCTCGACCTGCCGCGCAATAAGCTGATCGTCATCACCGGCCTGTCGGGCTCGGGCAAGTCTTCGCTCGCCTTCGACACCCTGTACGCCGAAGGCCAGCGCCGCTACGTCGAGTCGCTGTCGGCCTACGCGCGCCAGTTCCTGCAATTGATGGAAAAGCCGGACGTCGACCTGATCGAAGGCCTGTCGCCGGCGATCTCGATCGAGCAGAAGGCGACGTCGCACAACCCGCGTTCGACGGTCGGCACCGTGACCGAAATCCACGACTACCTGCGCCTGCTGTACGCGCGCGTCGGTACGCCCTATTGCCCGGACCACCCGCACGAGCCGCTGGCCGCGCAGACCGTCTCGCAGATGGTCGACGCCGTCCTCAGCATGCCCGAAGGCACCAAGTTGATGATCCTGGCGCCGGTCGTGGCCGGCCGCAAGGGCGAGCACAGCGACCTGTTCGCGACCATGCAGGCGCAGGGCTTCGTGCGCTTCCGCATCCAGAGCGGCGTGAACCCGGCGAAGATCTACGAGATCGACGAACTGCCGAAGCTGAAAAAGACGGAAAAGCACTCGATCGACGTCGTCATCGACCGCGTCAAGGTGAATTCGGACATCAAGCAGCGCGTGGCCGAAAGTTTTGAAACCGCACTGCGCCTGGCCGACGGCCGCGCCGTCGCGTTCGAGATGGACACCGAGAAGGAAACCGTGTTCTCGAACAAGTTCGCCTGCAACGTCTGCGGCTATTCGCTGCAGGAACTCGAGCCACGCCTGTTCTCGTTCAACAACCCGATGGGCGCCTGCTCGGAGTGCGACGGCCTGGGTCACATCGAGTTCTTCGATCCGAAGCGCATCGTCGCCTTCCCGAACCTGTCGCTGGCCTCCGGCGCCGTGAAGGGTTGGGATCGCCGCAACCAGTTCTACTTCCAGATGCTGTCGAACCTGGCGGCCTATTACGACTTCGACCTCGACACGCCGTTCGAGAAGCTGCCGAAGAATGCCCAGGAAGCCGTGCTGTTCGGTTCCGGTAAAACCTCGATCCCGTTCACCTATGTGAACGAGCGCGGCCGCACCGTGATCCGCGAGCACACCTTCGAGGGTGTCGTGAACAACCTGCAGCGGCGCTACCGCGAGACCGACTCGATGGCGGTCAAGGAAGAGCTGGCCAAGTTCATCAACGAGAAGAAATGCCCGGCCTGCGAGGGCGCACGCCTGCGCACCGAGGCGCGCTTCGTCAAGATCGGGCAAGGAGCGCAGCAGCGCGCGATCTACGAAGTATCGGACCGTCCGCTGCGCGAAACCCTGGATTACTTCGAGTCGCTGGAACTGACCGGCGCAAAAAGGGACATCGCCGAGCGCGTGATCAAGGAAATCACGGCGCGCCTGAAGTTCCTGAACAACGTCGGCCTCGATTACCTGTCGCTCGACCGCAGTGCCGATACGCTCTCGGGCGGCGAGGCGCAGCGTATCCGCCTGGCGTCGCAGATCGGCTCCGGCCTGACCGGCGTGATGTACGTGCTGGATGAACCGTCGATTGGCCTGCACCAGCGCGACAACGACCGCCTGATCGCGACCCTGAAGCACCTGCGCGACATCGGCAACAGCGTGCTGGTGGTCGAGCACGACGAGGACGCGATCCGCACTGCCGACTACATCGTCGACATGGGTCCGGGCGCGGGCGTGCACGGCGGCGCCGTGATCGCCGAGGGTTCGCTCGAAGAGATCATGAAGAACGAGCACTCGCTCACCGCCCAGTACCTGGACGGCCGCCGCAAGATCGAGGTGCCGAAGAAGCGCACCCCGGCCAATCCAGAGCGCCAGCTCGTGATCACGAACGCGACCGGCAACAACCTGAAGAAGGCGAACCTGACGCTGCCGGTCGGCCTGATGACCTGCGTGACGGGTGTCTCGGGTTCGGGTAAATCGACGCTGATCAACGACACACTGTACCCGGCGCTGTCGCGCCACCTGTACGGCTCGCAGACCGAGCCGGCGCCGCATGACGCCATCCACGGCCTCGAGCACTTCGACAAGGTGATCTCCGTCGACCAGGCGCCGATCGGCCGCACCCCGCGTTCGAACCCGGCGACCTATACCGGCGTGTTCACGCCGATCCGCGATTTGTTCGCGACGGTGCCGACTGCGAAGGAACGCGGTTATAGCGCCGGCCGCTTCTCGTTCAACGTGAAGGGCGGCCGCTGCGAAGCCTGCCAGGGCGACGGCGTGATCAAGGTCGAGATGCACTTCCTGCCGGACGTGTACGTGCCGTGCGACGTCTGCCACGGCAAGCGCTACAACCGCGAAACGCTGGAAGTGCAGTACAAGGGCAAGAACATCACCGAAGTGCTGGAGATGACGGTCGAGGACGCGCACGAGTTCTTCAAGCCGGTGCCGGTGATCGCGCGCAAGCTGCAAACGCTGCTGGACGTGGGCCTCGGCTACATTAAGCTCGGCCAGAGCGCGACCACCCTGTCGGGCGGCGAGGCGCAGCGCGTGAAGTTGTCGCTGGAACTGTCGAAACGCGATACCGGGCGTACCCTGTACATCCTGGACGAGCCGACCACCGGCCTGCACTTCGCCGACATCGACCTGCTGCTGAAAGTTATCCATCGCCTGCGCGACCAGGGCAACACGCTCGCCATCATCGAGCACAACCTGGACGTGATCAAGACCGCGGACTGGATCGTCGACCTCGGTCCGGAAGGCGGCGCCGGCGGCGGCACCATCGTCGCCACCGGCACGCCGGAAGACGTAGCCAGGAACCCGGCCAGCGTCACCGGCAAGTACCTCAAGCCGTTGTTGAAGGCGTGATGCGCCGCTAAGGAAGCGTCAGCACGAGAGTGAGCCCGGAACCGCACATGCGGATCCGGGCTTTTTTCATGGCCGGCCAGCTGGCTGCATACACCGCCGTCGAGGGCCGCGCCCGCACAAGGTCTCGACCCTATGCCTGCCGCGCCAAGGTGGGTTCGAGAACCCACCCTACGTGTCTACGCGTCGGCGTTCAAGGAGCGGGCTTAACGGCTGCGCTCGTCGCTCCTGGTTTCCTTGTCGCCGGACTTGGTGCCGGCCGTCCCGCTGCTGCCCATGCTGGACGCGCCCTTGCCGCTGGAGGCTGAAGCCAGGGCCTGGCGCAGCTCGGCGGCGTGGGGATTGGTGACCTTTCCGCCGAGGACCTCGCGTGCCGCCACCTGGCGGCCGTAGTAACCCGAAGTTTCGTCCTCGTCGTAGTCGACGTCGTCCACGCCGATCGCCGCGCCGCCGAACAGCCCCTCGGTGTTCGACCAGGCGGTGATGTTGCCCCAGCCGGCCGCGCCGGTCCCCTTCTTCGACCAATCCACCAGCGTCAGGCCGGCATCGGCATTCAGCGAGAACTTGTTGTTCTGCATGAAGCTGTTCATGGCCTTCTGGTCGTTCAGCACGAAGGCGATGGCGCCGGCTTCTGCGCCGGCCTGGGCGCCGATGCTGACGCCGCCGAAGTTATAGAAGGCCGGGTTGCTCCAGGTGTCGCCGTTGCGCATCAGCAGCACGCCGGCGCCGCCGCGCGCGCCGATGCCCAGCGCCGCGGTGCCGTAGTCGGGCACCACGAACACGCCTTTCGAACGCTGCAGCAGCGCACGCATTTCCGGCGTTGCCTGCATCTGGTGCACCACGCGCACGGCTTTCTGGACGTGTTCCATGCCTTTTTTCATTTCCTTCTGCTGGCGCGTGGTGCCCGGGGTGCCGGCTTCCTTCGCCGCCCCGACCTGCGCGCTGGCCGCCCCGGCCGCTCCTGCCAGCAAGACGGCAAAAGAAGTCGCAGCGAGTTGCTTCATGGTCGTTTTCATGACTCGGCCCTCCTCAGGTGAATTGGAACAGGAAGAGCCTAAACCGCACATGGAACAGGGAGCGCCAGTTTGAAAACGGGAAATAGGGTCTCCGCATCATGCCACAGCGCATGGCGAAGCGCATCGGTCTTGACACTGCCGAGATACGCGACGACATTGGCATATCTTCAATGTCCAGGATATTGACCATGAGCGACCTCCTGCTTGCCATCGTCCACCACTTGATCGTCTTCGGCATCGCGGCCGTGCTGGCGGCCGAACTGGCGCTGATGCGCCCGGCCGCCATGTCGGCGCAAACGGTCCGGCTGCTGGGACGCTTCGATGCCGCCTATGGCATGCTGGCGCTGGCGATCCTCGCCGCCGGCTTCGTCCGCGTCTGGTACGGCGCCAAGGGACCGGATTTCTACCTGCACAATCCCGTATTCTGGGCCAAGATCGCCGCCTTCGGCGTTGTCGGATTGCTGTCGATCCAGCCGACGCTGCGCATCGCGGCCTGGCAGAAGGCGGCGAAAGCCGATGCCGGCTTCGTGCCCTCGCTGCAGGAAGTGGGCAAGCTGCGCCGGGTGATGCTGGCGGAAATCCACGTGTTCGCGCTGATCCCGATCTTTGCCGCGGCGATGGCGCGCGGCGTCGGTCTTGGCTGAGCAAGGAGAATCCATGCGCGTACTCATCATGGGAAATTCGGGATCGGGTAAGTCGCATCGGGCGCAGGCCCTGGCGGCACGGCACGGGTTGGTGCACCTGGACATGGACACCATCGTCTGGGAGCCGGGACACATCGCGGTGCCGCGCGCGCCTGAACAGGTGCACGCCGACCTGCGGGCCTTCGTCGACAGGCATCCGGCCTGGGTCGCGGAAGGCTGCTACGGCGACCTGGTGGAAGCGGCGCTGCCCCATTGCTCGGAACTGGTGTTCATGAATCCAGGGCTGGATGTCTGCCTGGAAAACAACCGCAAGCGGCCATGGGAGCCGCACAAGTATGCCTCGATGGAGGCGCAGCAGAGCAAGCTGAGCTTCCTGCTCGACTGGGTGGCGGGGTATTACACGCGGGACGATGCGATGTCGTATGCGAGGCACCGGCGTGTGTTCGATGGGTATGGCGGAAACAAGATCGAAGTGACGACGCTTGCGTAGGGTGGGTTCTCGAACCCACCTTGTTTGGCCGTGGCGATCTCGCGTACACATGACGACTGCGCACCTGACGTACCGCGTGGGTTCGAGAACCCACCCTACGCCCTACGAAACGACAACACCGATAAAAAAAGGGCAGGACCACACGGCCCTGCCCTTTTTCACGTGACGGCGCTCAACACGCGCCGCCCCTCCTCAGAAACTTACTGCGCCAGCTGCTTTTCCAGCTTGGCCTTGGTTTCCACCAGCTCCTGCGGCAGATGGTAGGCCAGCTTCTCGAACAGCTCGCTGTGCAATTTCAGTTCTTCGCGCCAGGCGTCCTTGTCGATCGAGGTGATCTGCACGAACTGTTCCTGGGTGAATTCCAGGCCGTCCCAGTTCAGGTCGCCGTAGTCCGGCGAGGTGCCGAACAGGTGCTCGCTGCCGCCGGCCTGGCCTTCGGTACGCTCCAGGATCCACTTCAGCACGCGCATGTTGTCGCCGTAGCCCGGCCACACGAAATTGCCCTGCTCGTCGGTGCGGAACCAGTTGACGCAGAAGATCTTCGGCAGCGCGGCCGCGTTCTTCTCCGCGACTTTCTTGCCGAGGTCGAGCCAGTGCTGGAAGTAGTCGCTCATGTTGTAGCCGATGAAAGGCAGCATCGCGAGCGGATCGCGGCGCACCACGCCCATCTGGCCGGCGGCGGCGGCGGTCGTTTCCGAACCCATGGTCGCGGCCATGTAGACGCCTTCGACCCAGTCGCGCGCCTCGGTCACCAGCGGCACCGTGGTCGAGCGGCGGCCGCCGAAGATGAAGGCCGAGATCGGCACGCCGGCCGGATCGTCCCAGGCCGGGTCGATCACCGGGTTCTGGGTGGCGGCCACGGTGAAGCGGGCATTCGGGTGCGCGGCCTTGGTGCCGGACGCCGGGGTCCAGTCCTTACCTTGCCAGTCGATCAGGTGCGCCGGGGCCTCTTTCGTCATGCCTTCCCACCAGACGTCGCCGTCGTCGGTCAGTGCAACGTTGGTGAAGATCACGTTCTCGCGCAGCGAGGACATGCAGTTCGAGTTGGTCTTGTCGTTGGTGCCCGGGGCCACGCCGAAGTAGCCGGCTTCCGGGTTGATCGCGTACAGCTTGCCGTCCGCGCCCGGCTTGATCCAGGCGATGTCGTCGCCGATCGTGGTGACCTTCCAGCCGTCGAAGGAGGTCGGCGGGATCAGCATGGCGAAGTTGGTCTTGCCGCAGGCCGAAGGGAAGGCGGCGGCGACGTATTTCTTCTCGCCCTGCGGCGACTCGACGCCCAGGATCAGCATGTGCTCGGCCAGCCAGCCGGTGCCGCCTGCCTGCGCTTCCTGGTAGCCCATGTTCGAGGCGATGCGCAGCGCGAAGCACTTCTTGCCGAGCAAGGCGTTGCCGCCGTAGCCCGAGCCGAAGGACCAGATCTCGCGGGTTTCCGGGTAGTGGACGATGTACTTGGTGCTGTTGCACGGCCAGCGCACGTCCTGCTGGCCGGCGGCCAGCGGCATGCCGACGCTGTGCACGCACGGCACGAAGTCGCCGTTCTCGCCCAGCACGTCGTAGACGGCCTTGCCCATGCGCGTCATGATGCGCATGTTGACCGCGACGTACGGCGAATCGGACAGCTCGACGCCGATGTGGGCGATCGGCGAACCGAGCGGGCCCATCGAGAACGGCACCACGTACATCGTGCGGCCGGCCATGCAGCCGTCGAACAGGCCGTTCAGGGTCGTGCGCATCTCGGCCGGATCCATCCAGTTGTTGGTCGGGCCTGCCTGTTCCCTGGTTGCCGAGCAGATGAAGGTGCGGTCTTCCACGCGCGCCACGTCCGACGGGTCGGAATGGGCCAGGTAGGAATTCGGACGCTTCTCCGGATTCAGGCGCTTCATCGTACCGGCTTCGACCATCTGCGCGCACAGGCGGTCGTACTCTTCCTCGGAACCGTCGCACCAGTAGATGGCGTCAGGCTTCGTCAGGGCGGCGATGTCCGCGACCCAATTGATGAGCTTTTGGTGTTTGATGTAAGCTGGAACGTTCAGTGCGGCGACGCCGCCCATCACGGGCTGGTTCATAGTACCTCCAATGCCAATAAAGAATTCTGGTCTTGTCCCGGCACGGCAGATCGTCGTGGGCCCGGGACTGCGTTGTGAATCCCTTCGCTCGGGCGAGCGCGGCGGTACGGCGGTCATGTCGACAAGCTCGCCTGGCGAGCCGAGTGGAACGGTGCAGCCGGGTCTGATATATGAAACGGTGGTGTCAAACCCTTAATATTCGGGCGATTGTACACCCCTGAAACCGATGCACAAGCTCTTCGGCCGCAAAAATGTAGGAAATATAGTTGACTAAAGTAGTGGGCTACTTTGATTCCTCCAGATCGTGTTATTCCTTTACGTACTCATCAATAACTTCGGCCAACTTCGATGAAAATTGCCATTCTTGACGATTACCAGAACGTCGTCCCGGGTCTCGACTGTTACAAAATTTTGGACGGTCACGAGGTCAAAGTGTTCAATAATTCGGCGCGCGGCGTGGGCCAGCTCGCCATCCGGCTGACCGGCTTCGATGCGCTGGTGCTGATCCGCGAGCGCACCGCGTTCCCGGCGGCATTGCTGAACAAGCTGCCGAACCTGAAACTGATCTCGCAAACCGGCAAGGTCAGCGGGCACGTGGACGTGGCGGCGGCAAGCGCGCGCGGCATCGCGATTGCCGAAGGTGTCGGCTCACCGATCGCGCCGGCCGAGCTGACCTGGGCCCTGATCATGGCCGCCAGCCGCAAGATCCTGCCGTACGCGAACAATTTGAAGGAGGGGGTCTGGCAGACCGTCTCGGTCAACCCGCAACTGAATGGCCTGGGCCGCGCCCTGCACGGGCGCACGCTCGGGATCTGGGGCTACGGCAAGATCGGTCGCATGCTGGCGGGCTACGGCAAGGCTTTCGGGATGCAGGTGATGGTCTGGGGAAGCGAAACCAGCCGCGCCGCGGCCGTGGCCGATGGCTGTAGCGCGGCGCTATCGCGCGCGGCCTTCTTTGCCGAGGCCGACGTGCTGAGCCTGCACCTGCGGCTGGGGCCCGCCACGCGCGGCATCGTGACCGCCGAGGACCTGGCGCGCATGAAGCCGGATGCCTTGTTCGTGAACACGAGCCGTGCGGAACTGGTGGCGGAAGGCGCGCTCGAGGAAGCATTGCGGCGCGGCTACCCGGGCAGCGCGGCCCTGGACGTGTTCACCAGCGAGCCGCTGGCGCCGGACGCGCCCCTGCTGAAGATGCCGACCGTGCTGGCGACGCCGCACCTGGGTTACGTCGAGCAGGACAGCTACGAGATCTATTTCAAGGCGGCGTTCGAGAACATCGTCAACTTCGCGGCGGGGACGCCGACGAATATCCTCAATCCGGAAGCATTAGCGTCGTAAAGCCGAACGAAGGAATGTAGGGTGGACGGGTCTCCCGTCCACGCGTTCAATCAGTGCGTGCATGTCGGGAAGTCAGGCATTCAAGGGCACAAATCCGCACGACAGCCAGCCGATAACGCATCCGCCCGTTGAACGCGTGGACGGCAGAGCCGTCCACCCTACAGGTCTAGCTCAAGCGAACGTGGAAAACGATGAGCTCCAAGCTCAGCCCAGCTCCGGCTCGCCCGCCAGCCTGATGCGCCGCGCCGGCATCACGTGGGTTCCCGTCCACAATCCGGCCCAGCCCGGCGGCCAGCCGATGTCGGGACCGGCGTAGGGTTTTACCCCGGCGCGTACCGGCACCACGGGCACCGGCGGCGCCTCGACCAGGCCGCCGCCGGCGGGACGCTCCATGTTCAGGCTATACATGTAGCCCGGCAGCAGCAGCTCGCAGACATCGGCGAACCAGGCGGTGTGGTCTTCGTCGCGGCCCAGGGCCTGGGCCAGGCCCTGTGGGTCGAACTTCGCCAACGCATGAATCAGCTCGTCGGTGCTGGCGCCCGGGGAATCTCCCCAGCCCATCACCGGATTGTTGTTGTAGTCGGCGCCCGAGCCATACCAGCCTTCGCGCCAGGAGCGCTGCATCCAGTTACGCTGGCCGGTGAACAGGTGCCAGCGCCAGTGCAGGCCGGAAGGTTTCGGCCAGGAATACAGATACAGCTTCTGGTAGCCGGCCTTGTGCAGTTCGCGCACCACGGCCATCAGGCGCGCATGCGGCATGCGGTCGGGCGGCGTGCGGCGAAACAGGATCGGTTCGCCATCGGCATGCTGCACTTCGTCGCTCGACAAATTCAGGTCGAGCGTGCGCGATTCGCTGCCGAACCGCGCGGAGATCCACCCGGTCAACAGGTTGACGTGGGTGATCACGCCATACCCGCGATGACGGTGGAAAATAACGGTTCCTGGAGCAACGGCTTTCATGTTCTAACTTAGGCAAATGCCTGAAAAAAAGGTCAGTTTACTCATCCGATCCGACTGATTCTAGCGTAGTCACATACAGATACACTACCGTTTGCGGCTATCATTACCCACCTTTTTTCACTGCCTTTACAAACCGATATGACTTTGCGACTCATTGCCACCGGCGGTACCTTCGACAAACACTACAACGAGCTGAACGGCGTGCTCGGCTTCGGCGAAAGCCACCTGCCAGCCGTCATCGCGCGTGCCCGCATGACCATTCCCGTCGAGCTCGAAGTGCTGCCGCTGCTCGATTCGCTCGACATGCAGGACCCCGACCGCCAGCGTGTGCTGGCGTCCTGCCAGGCCGCTTCCGAGAAGGCGATCGTCATCGTCCATGGCACCGACACCATGCGCGAAACCGCGGGCGTGCTCGGCGGCGCGCAGCTGGATAAAACCATCGTGCTGACCGGCGCCATGATCCCCTATGAAATCGCGAATTCGGACGCGCTGTTCAACCTCGGCTTCGCCTGCGGCGTGGCGCAAACCCTGCCGCCCGGCGTCTACGTGGCGATGAACGGGCAAGTGTTCAGCTGGGACAACGTCACCAAGAACCGCGCCGCCGGCGTGTTCCAGCCGCTGTAAGCAGTCTCGGGTTTTCTTGGGGGCAGCATAGCGCTGCCCCCGCTAAGAACTTCCTATACTTTTCTCTCCCGCGACCAGAGAGGAGAGTTTCCATGTCAGACCGTCCCATCCTGACCACCCGCCAGGGTCATCCCGTGCGCGACAACCAGTCGCTGCGATCCGTCGGCGAACGCGGTCCGGCCACCCTCGAGAACTACCAGTTCATCGAAAAGATTACCCACTTCGACCGCGAGCGCATCCCCGAGCGCGTGGTCCATGCGCGCGGCACCGGCGCCCACGGCTATTTCGAGGCCTACGGCAAGATCGGCAACGAACCGGCCAGCAAGTACACCCGCGCCAGAGTACTGAACGAGATCGGCGTGCAGACGCCCGTGTTCGTGCGTTTCTCGACCGTGATCGGCGCCAAGGAGTCGCCGGAAACGGCACGCGACCCGCGCGGCTTCGCCGTGAAACTGAAAACCGTCGAGGGTAATTGGGACCTGGTCGGCAACAACCTGAAGGTCTTCTTCATCCGCGATGCCATCAAGTTCCCGGACATGATCCACGCCTTCAAGCCGGACCCGGTCACCAACCAGCAGGAACCCTGGCGCTTCTACGACTTCATCGCGAACCACCCGGAATCGCTGCACATGGTTACCTGGGTCAAGAGCCCATGGGGCATCCCGGCCAACTACCGCGAAATGGAAGGCTCGGGCGTGAACACCTATAAACTGGTGAACGACGAGGGCGTGGCCCACCTCGTGAAATTCCATTGGCAGCCGCGCCAGGGCGTGCGCAACCTCACCAGCCAGCAGGCGTCCGAGATCCAGGCCCACGACACCAGCCACGCCACGCGCGACCTGTACCAGGCGATCGAGCGCGGCGACTATCCGGAATGGGAATTCTGCGTGCAGATCATGGCCGACGGCGAGCACCCCGAGCTCGACTTCGACCCGCTCGACGACACCAAGCGCTGGCCGGAAGACCAGTTCCCGCTGCTGCCGGTGGGCCGCATGGTGCTGGATAAAAACCCGGACAACGTGTTCGCCGAGACCGAGCAGTCGGCCTTCGGCACCGGCGTGCTGGTCGACGGCATCGATTTTTCGGACGACAAGATGCTGCAGGGCCGCACCCTGTCCTACTCCGACACCCAGCGCTACCGGGTCGGCCCGAACTACCTGCAATTGCCGATCAACGCGCCGCAGGAAAAGGCGCGCGCGAAGACCAACCAGCGCGACGGCCAGATGACGTATTACGTCGACGACGGCGGAGAGAACAAGCACATCAACTACGAGCCGAGCCTGCTGGGCGGCATGCAGGAAGCGCCGCAACCGCAGCGCGACTACCACCAGTACGTGGAAGGCCACCTGGGCCGCTACCAGACCACCTCGACCGCCGCCGACTACAAACAGGCCGGCGACCGCTACCGTAGCTTCGAAGACTGGGAGCGCGACGACCTGGTCAGCAACGTCGGCGGCGATTTGAAACAGTGCCCGGAGCCGATCCAGCTGCGCATGGTGTGGCACCTGTGGCATTGCGACGAGGACTACGGCCGCCGCGTGGCGCAGATCGCCGGCATCGACCTTGAGAAGGCCAAGGCCCTGCCGCCGCTGCCGGGCAAGCCGGCGCCGCACGCGGACCGGCAAGGGGCGACCTATACCGATGGCAGGAGCGAGGAGCCGGCGACCAGCGAGGAGGTGGGCGCGAAGTAAGCTGTGCTTGCTGGGTCGGCAAAGCAAAACGGACCCGTGAGGGTCCGTTTTGTTTTTGATTTTCGTAGGGTGGGTACTTGTACCCACGCGGTGCGGCACATGATCAGACCCGTAGGGTGGACGGGTCCCCCGTCCACGCGTTCGACGGACATGTTCAAACCATATCGCTGCTATTCACAGGTGGTTTGAACGCGTGGACGGCGAAGCCGTCCACCCTACGCCCTCCGGCAAGCGCCGCAGGCGTTCTTACGCCTTCGCCTCGCCGCCCAGCGCCTCGACCACGTCGGTCAGCATCTTGGCCAGTTCGCCGGTCATCAGCATGATGTCGTTGTCGAAGCGCTCATCGTCGCTGTAGGTGACGGTTTCGCCTTCCTTGATCACGTCCAGCGGCTTGACGCCCTTGATCGCCAGCGATTCGGTCAGCACGAACGAGATGCGGCTGTTCCAGGTCATCGCCAGGCGGGTGCACTGCTTGCCCGAGGCGATGTGGCGGCGGATGTCTTCCGGATCGAGCGAGTGCTTCACGTAGCGCACGGCGGCGCGGCTTTCGCCGGTGGCGCGCAGTTCGGTGTCCTGGTCGATCGTGAAGTTGTACGGCGCCTCGTCCGACTCGAGCCAGCCGGTCATCACGGCCACCGGCGAGCGCTGCACGCGCAGCGATTCCAGCGGCAGCTTGTCGACCGCCTTGAGCAGCAGCTTGATGACGTCGTCGGCCTTCGAGGGGCTGGCGGCATCGACCACCAGCCAGCCGTTGACCGGGTCGATCCAGGTCCAGACATTGCTGCGGATCGAGAATGCGCGCGGCAGCAGTTCGTCGGCCACGCGTTCCTTCAGTTCCTTCATCGCCTTCTTGCCCGGCGGGAAGCCCTGCTGTTCTTCCAGTTCGGCCGCCTTGGCCTTGGCCACCTGGTTGATGACCGAGCTCGGCAGCAGTTTCTTCTCCGTGCCCAGCATCATCAGCATCTGCTTGTTGACCACGTGGACCAGCTTGCCGTTGCCGCGCGGCGAATCCCAGCCCTGGCGCAGCAGTTCATTGCTGCTGGCCGGCGTAAAGGCCTGCGACTGCAGCGCGTCTTCCATTTGTTCAGGGGTGAACGCCCAGTTCTGGGGCAGGCGGTAAATCTGAAGATTCTTGAACCACATAGTTGCTTTCTGTTGTCTCAGTATTTCAGGGGAACGACATTTTACACGCTGATGTCGCACTATTTTTGGCAGGCAACACCAACAATTCAATGTGTTGTGTGTTCGTCAAACAGGCTGAGCTGCTCGACATTTTCGGTCTCGCCCAGGCGCACGCCGACGCCCAGCAGGCGGACCGGGCGGCTGGCCCGTTGCCAGCCGATTTCCATCAGGCGCGCATAGCTCGGCAAGTGTGGCGCGTAACCGACACACTCGACCGTGGTCTGCTGGAAGTCCGCGAATTTGATCTTCACGAACAGCTTGTTGATGAACTTTTCGGCACCGTTGCGTTTAATACGCCCCAGCAGGTGTTCATACAAATCCGGCAGCAAGGCCAAACAGCCCGGCAAATCCGGCACGTCGGGCGTAAAAGTTTCCTCGGTGCTGACCGATTTGCGTTCGCGCTCGGGCGACACCTCGCGGTAGTCGATGCCCCGGCACAGGTCGTGCAAGCGCGCGCCGAAGCTGCCGAAGTGCTCCTGCAGCTTCTGCAGGCTCCAGCCGCGCAGGTCGGCGCAGGTCTTCAGGCCAAGACTGTTCATCTTGGCGGCCGTGACCTTGCCGACGCCGTGCAACTTCTTCACCGGCAGCGCGGCAACGAAGGCATCCACCTCTTCCGGACGCACCAGGAACAGGCCGTCGGGCTTGTTCCAGTCGCTGGCGATCTTCGCCACGAATTTATTGGGCGCCACCCCGGCCGAGGCCGTGATGCCGACGGTCTCGAAAATGCGGCGCCGGATCTCCTGCGCGATCAGGGTCGCGCTGCCCTTGCAGTGCGGGGAGTTCGAGACGTCGAGGTAGGCCTCGTCCAGCGACAGCGGTTCGACCAGGTCCGTGTAGTCGCGGTAGATGTCCATGATCTGGGTCGATGCGACCCGGTACTTCTCCATCGCCGGCGGGATCACCAGCAGGTCCGGGCACAGCTTCATTGCCTGGGCGGTGGCCATGGCCGAATGGATGCCGTAGCGGCGCGCCTCGTAGTTGCAGGTCGCGATCACTCCGCGCTGGTCCGGCCGCCCGCCGACGGCCAGCGGCCGGCCGCGCAAGGACGGATCGTCGCGCATCTCGACCGACGCATAGAAGCAGTCGCAATCGCAATGGATGATTTTACGTGCGGGGGCGTTCACTCGGGCGGCGGCGGAGCCGACTACTGTCATTCCATACAGTATCTCGTCAATTGCGATTCCGTGCAAGTAGGGTGGGCACGCCGTGCCCACGCGGTGATGGTTTGCAGCGAGATCATCGGGTCCGGCATCGGCGCCGTTATCGATCACCGCGTGGGCTCGAGAGCCCACCCTACGGACAAACAAAAAAAGACGCGAGGCAAGCCGCGCGTCTTTCACCCTTGGGACTCGACTGTTTTGACTGTGCTTACCAGCCCAGGTTCAGCGTGTACTTGCCGCTGGTCGAACCGGTGCCGCCGCTGTAGTACTTCACGCGCACATAACGTGCCGAAGTAGCGGTGGTCGTGTTCGACACGGAAGCGCTGTCGACCGCGCCGGCGCTCTTCTCGCTGTAGGCCAGCTGGGTGCCGGCGCTGTTGTAGATGTACAGGTCGTAGTCGGCGGTCGACGAACCCGGGGTCATCGTTGCCGTGAGCGTTTTGCCGGCCGGCAGCTGGACCACGAAGTAGTCGGTGTCGGTGCTGGCGCTCATGGTGCCGTTGACGGTGGTGCCGCTGGTGCTGACGGCGTTCGCGGTCGAGATCGTGTTGTTCGACTCGGTTTCGTTGATGGTCGGGCCCGGCGTCGGGGTGGTGCCGGTGGCCGATGCCACCGCCGCTGCCGCGTCGACGATGCCGGTGCCGCAGCCCGAGCAGGTCGCCGGGAAGGCGCGCGCCGTGCTCTTCAGCTTGGACTCGATCTGGTCGGGCGTCAGCGCCGCGTTCTTCGCCAGCATCAGGGCCGCCACGCCGGCGACGTGCGGGGTCGCCATCGAGGTGCCCTGGTAGCCGGCATAGCTGTCCGAACCCGGCGAGCTGGTACCGCTGTTCAGGGTCGACAGGATACTGCCGCCGGTGCCGCCGCCCGGCGCCGCCACGTCGACCACGGTGCCGTAGTTCGAGTAGGAAGCGCGGCCGCCGGCGCGAGTGGTCGCGGCCACGGTCACGACGCCCGAGCAGTTGGCCGGGCTCGAGTTCGAGGCGTTCTGGTTTTCGTTACCCGCCGCGACGATCACGACGGTGCCGCGCGAGCGGGCGCTGTTGATCGCGTTCTGGGTGGTGGTGTCGCAGGCGCCGCCGCCGCCCAGCGACATGTTGATCACCTGGGCGCGGGCCGCGATGTTCGGCACGCCGCTGACACTGCCGCCCGAGGACCAGACGATCGCGTCGGCGATGTCCGAGGTGTAGCCGCCGCACTTGCCGAGCACGCGCACCGGCACGATCTTGGCGCCGAAAGCGACGCCGGCCACGCCGACGCCGTTGTTGGTCGCGGCGGCGATGGTGCCGGCCACGTGGGTGCCGTGCCAGCTCGAGCCCGACGCCGGGTTGCCGGCATAGCATTCGCTGGCGGAGACCCAGTCGCCCGGATCGGACGCGTCGCTGTCGCGGCCGTTACCGTCGTTGGCGACGGCGGTGTCGGAGATGAAGTCGTAGCCGGCCAGGATCTGGCCCGACAGGTCGGCGTGCGGACGGTAGCCGGTGTCGATGACGGCGACGCGCACGCCGGTGCCGGTCGAGCTGTCCCAGGCCGCCGGCAGGCGCAGGCCGCCGGTGGCTTCATAGTAGTGCCACTGCTCGGTGTAGCGCGGGTCGTTCGGCGTCATCATCTTGGTCATGATGCGGTCCGGCTCGGCATATTCGATCGACGGGTCACGCGCCATCATTTCCTTGGCCAGCGCACCGGCTTCGGCCAGCGAGAGCTTGCGGTTCATCTTCATCACGTGCGCGCCGGTGGCGATGCTGTGCATCGGTTGCAGCTTGGCGCCGAAATCCTGGCCGGCGCGGTCGACGACCGCCTGGCGCGCCGCGGTCACGGCCGGCACGAAGGCGCGGCCATTGACGACCTTGGCATCCTTGTACTTCACGATCATGCGATCGGTGTGCAGGATGTACTGCGATTGCTGGGCGGCGCCGGGAACGGCATCCGGGACGGCGGCCGAGGCGTGGAGCGGACCCACGACGATGGCCAGTGCTGCAGTGACTTTCAACAAGCTCGGATAGATCGAATGCGTCGACTTCATGTTTCGTCCTTTGTTGTTTAGTTTTCCGTCAAGGCAAAAAGCTGCCCTGTTTTATGGTTCCCCGGTCATCTCCGTACCGGAGTGCCCTCGGCTGGCGGCTTCAAAAGACTACTCCTGAGTAAATATGCGCGCAGGGAATTTCCAACCGTTTGACGCGTTTCCGCAACGATTTTTACGGCTGAGTTAACAAAAACATCGTTTATTTGTAAAGTTTGTATGTACGCCAAATAACATATGGCTGAACTTCATTGGCATGTCTACAACATCAATTACTTTGCGTATAGAACAAGAGATTTGCCTATTCGATAAGCATAAAAAAAGTCCGCAAGCGGGCGCGACTTTGTGCCTTGTCAGGTTCGTGTAATCAAAAGTTAAATTCAAATTTCACACCCAAGGTGTATGAACCGGTCACCGTCCGCGCCGCCTGAGGACGCCAAACGCGATCCGATACCGATGCCGGCCGGCCGCGCCGAAAAGACGCCTTTTGCATATTTTTCTGAAAAACCCTTGCGCGATCTCGAAGCCGTACGCTATGATTCGGGCCTCTTCGGACGTGGTGACAAACGTCAGACGAACACTCTGAAAAGAGAGCGGGCGCTTAGCTCAGTTGGTAGAGCGGATCCCTTACAAGGATTAGGTCGGGAGTTCGACCCTCTCAGCGCCCACCAGATCAGAGTTCGATCGAAGTAACGATCAGAAAAAACGGAGCGGTAGTTCAGTTGGTTAGAATACCGGCCTGTCACGCCGGGGGTCGCGGGT
>NZ_DAMCPG010000011.1:0-125470 GCF_032106685.1 Massilia sp. | reverse complement strand
TTAATTAGTAGTAAGCAAAAACCCCGTCGAGTCGATACTCGCCGGGGTTTTTTGCGTTTAAGCTATCCGTTTTCGTCGGTTCTCCATACTCTTCGGGCCGCTGGCTGATCATCCGGCGAGACCGCGTGGACACAGGTGTCTACGCCGGCCGCGCCCACCCTACTGGGCTTCATGCTGCGGATGTTCGGCCGGTAAGACCGCGTCGGCTCGAGAGCCCACCCTACGAAGTTCGGGATGCGGACGAGGGGCGGCTCGGCAGCCTGCGGACGCAAGCCGTACAATAAGCCCATGCGCATCCTCATCGTCGAAGACCACCCCGATATCCTCGCCAACCTGTATGGCTTCCTGGAGCCGAAAGGCCATGTGCTCGATTCCGCCCGCAACGGTTACGCAGGACTGGCACTGGCTTCGGAAAACGACTACGACGTGATCGTGCTCGACATCGGCCTGCCCGGCCTGAACGGCATCGAGCTGTGCCAGAAGCTGCGCGGCGAGCTGGCTATCCGCACGCCAGTGCTGATGCTGACCGCGCGCGACAGCCTGAGCGACAAGGTGGCCGGCTTCGACAGCGGCGCCGACGATTACCTGGTGAAGCCTTTTTCGCTCGTGGAACTCGACGTCCGCCTGAAAGCCCTGGTGCGGCGCTCCGAGGGCATGCAGGCCGTCAGCCACAAGCTGCGCTTCGGCGACCTGGAATTCGATCCGGACACCCAGGAGGCGACGCGCCAGGGCGTGCGCATCGCATTGACCAAGACCGGCTATACGCTCTTGCGCATCCTGATGACGGCGGCGCCACGCATCGTGCCGCGCGAAACCCTGGAACACGCGCTCTGGGGCGAGGACCGGCCGGACAGCGACGCGCTGCGCACCCACATCCACGCGTTGCGCCAAGCCATCGACAAACCTTTCGACCACGCCATGCTGCGCACCGTCGCCGGCGTCGGTTACCGTCTCGTGCTTCCCGATGCTGCCGTCTGAATCCCTGCACCGGCGCATCGTCGTCGCCCTAGTCTCGTTTGGCGTCGTACTGTCGCTGTTCGTCGCCGTTGTCGCGGCCATTGCGGTCGAGGGCATCGAGGTGCACCTGGTCGACAACCGGCTCGCCGAAGCGGCGCGCTGGGCGTCGCCGCGCCAGGCCGCTGGCCTGCCCACCGAGATGCCGGCCGGCCTGCGCTTTCATCGCGGCAGCGACATTCCGCAGTCGCTGCGCAAGCTGCCGCAGGGCGTGTCCGAGGTCGACGTCGACGGCGTCGGGCTGCATGTGCTGACCGGCGCCGATGCGGCCGGGCCCTACGTCATGGTCGACCACGAGAGCGACTACGAGAAGGTCGAGCTGGTCGTGTATTCGATGTTCGCCGCGGCGCTCCTCGGCATCGTCCTGCTCGCCGCGCTGCTGGGCCGTTTCCTGGCCAGCCGCATCGTCAATCCGATCAGCGAACTGGCCGATGCCGTCACGCATGGCCAGACGGCGCTGCCGCTGACCGAACGCGCCGACGAACTCGGCATCCTTGCGCGGGCACTGCAGGCCCATACCGCCGAACTGCGCGCCTTCCTCGACCGCGAACGCTTTTTCACGGGCGACGTCAGCCATGAGCTGCGCAGCCCGCTCACCGTCATCATGGGCGCGGCCGAGATCCTGATGACGAATGCCGACAGCGAGGCCACGCGCGCGCCGGCCGAGCGCATCTACCGCGCGGCGCACGAGGCCGCCGAGTGCGTCACGGTCCTGCTGCTGCTCGCGCGTGCGCCCGAGCTCGGCCGCCTGCCGCCGGTCCAGGTCGATGCGATCGCCGCGCGCGAGGCCGAGCGCTACCGCGCCCTGGTTGCGCACAAGCCGGTCGCGCTGCATTACAAGGGCGGCCCGCCGTTCGCCGTGCAGGCGCCAAGCGAGCTGTGCGCCGCGGCGATCGGCAACCTGGTGCGCAATGCCTGCCAGTACACCGAACAGGGCGAGGTCGGCGTCACGCTGGGCAAGCGGTGCGTGATCGTCGAGGACACCGGACCGGGCTTGCCACAGGCCGTGCGCGCCACGCTGCGCCAGCCGGGCGCCGCATCGAACGGCGTGCCCTCGACCGGTTCCGCCGGCACCGGGCTCGGCTTGTCGCTCGTGTACCGCATCTGCGAGTACCTCGGCGCCACGCTCCTGCACGAGGACCGCGCCGGCGGCGGCAGCCGCTTCACCATCGTTTTTGCGCGCGATTTCACACAATCTTAACGCCGCGCTGATCAGCGCCTGACGCCGTGTTTCCTATTCTTGAACGCTGGTGGCCGATCCCGGCCATCCGGTTTTCACGGATACGAGTTTGGACAAGTTCTTCGCACGGCGCATCAGCGCACCCCTCCTTACCCTGGCGGTCGCGACCTTGCTTGCCACGGCCGGCAACATCAAATTCTGGTCGACCCTGACTGCCGCCGCCGGCGGCCTGTCGCTCGCGCGCCTGCCGCTGCTGATCGGCGCCTTCCTCATCGTGGTCCTGTTCTTCAACGCCTGCCTGACGCTAGCGAGTTTCCGCTATGTCGCCAAGCCGGTGCTGATCCTGCTCGTGCTGACCGCCTCGGCGGCGAGCTACTTCATCGCCGCCTACGGCATCGTGATCGACCGCGCGATGATCCAGAACGTGTTCGAGACCGACGTCGGCGAGGCGGCGGAACTGTTCAGCTGGAACCTCGTGCTGACGGTCAGCGTCCTGGGGCTGTTGCCGTCGTACTTCATCGCTCGCGCCCGGGTCAATTTCCCGCAAGGCGTGCGCGGCCTGCTCGGCAGGGCGGGGATCGCCGGCGGCTCGCTGCTGCTGGCCGGCTTGCTCCTGATGATTTTCTTTAAAAGCCTGGCGCCGGCCTTGCGCGAGCACCGCGAGCTGCGCCTGCTGCTGACGCCGACCAATACCATCCAGGCCATGCACAGCTACCTGCGCAGCAAGTGGAGCACGCCGGTCGTGGTGGCGCCGCTGGGGCGCGACGCCATGAAGGGCGCCGCCTGGCACGGGCAGACGCGCCGCACGGTGACCGTGATCGTGGTCGGCGAGACCGCGCGCGCCATGAATTTTTCGCTCAACGGCTACCGGCGCGAGACCAACCCGCTGCTGGCCCGCCAGGAAGGGCTGATCAATTTCTCCAACGTCTCGTCCTGCGGCACCGCGACCGCCGTCTCGGTGCCCTGCGTGTTTTCGGCGTTCGGACGCGAGAATTATTCCGAGGCCAAGGCCAGCAGCCAGGAGGGCTTGCTCGACGTGCTGTCGCATGCCGGCTTCAGCGTCCTGTGGCGCGATAACAACTCCGGCTGCAAGGGCGTGTGCGCCCGCGTCGCCTACGAGGACCTGACGAAGGCGGGAACGAACAGCCGCTTCTGCGAAGGCGGCGAATGCCACGATGAGCGCCTGCTCGAGGGCTTGCCCGAATTGATCCGCAACAGCAGCAAGGACCTCGTCATCGTGCTGCACCAGAAGGGCAGCCACGGTCCTGCCTATGCCAAGCGTTACCCGAAGGGCTTCGGCCGCTTCAGCCCGGTGTGCGATTCGAACGAGTTCGAGAAATGTTCGCCGGACTCCATCGTTGCCGCCTACGACAACACGATCCTGTACACCGATTATTTCCTCAGCAAGACGATCGACCTGCTGCGCGCCACCGCGGCCGACGAGGGCGTCGATACGGCGATGCTGTACTTCTCGGATCACGGCGAGTCGCTCGGCGAAAACAATCTTTACCTGCACGGCGCGCCCTACATGTTCGCGCCGGCCGAGCAGACCCACGTACCAATGATGCTGTGGATGTCCGACCACTTCAGCGAGCGCTTCCGTATCGACCGCAACTGCCTGATGGCGCGCCGCGCACAGCCGCTGTCGCATGACAACGTGTTCCATTCGGTGCTGGGCCTGCTCGACGTGAACACCGCCGTGCTCAATCCCAAGCTCGACCTGTTCCATTCCTGCATGCGGAGCAGCTGATGCGGGCGCTTCCACCGCAGGCCGCGCCGGTCCTGGTCGGCGCGCGGCAGGCCTGGCGCGTCGCCGCCGCGCTGCTCGCTGCTGCCGGCGTCATCTTCTGGCTGGGCCGCTGCACCGACATCGACCTGATGCTGGCCGATGCGCTCTACGATCCGGGCGTGCACGCCTTTCCCTGGCGGCACGCCTGGCTGACCGACACCTTCAGCCATGTGATCCTGAAAGGCCTGCTGAGCGCGGCCGCCGCCGGCGTCGTCCTGGCGGCCCTGCTTGACGCCTGGCGCGCGCGCAGGATGCGCGACTCGCGCGACCCCTTGGCGCGCCTGCGCCTGCGCGTGGTCGCCCTGTCGGCGCTGCTGGTCCCGCTGGTGATCAGCGCGCTGAAGCAGGCCAGCATCGCGCATTGTCCCTGGGATCTCGCGCGCTATGGCGGCACCGAGCCCTACCTGCGCCTGTTCGACGCCCTGCCGTTCGGCGTGCCGCCCGGCCACTGCCTGCCGGCGGGACATGCGTCGAGCGCCTTGTGGCTGGTGTCCCTGTGCGTCTACTGGCTGCCGCTGCGTACCCGCATGGCCGGGCGCGTCGCGGCGGCGGCGCTGGCCTTCGGCGGCGCGGTCGGCTGGATGCAGCAATTGCGCGGCGCCCACTTCCTGACCCATACGCTGTGGTCGACCTGGATCGCCTGCGCCATCGTGCTGGCCCTCGTGCTGGTCCTGCAGTGGCAACCGCTGCGGCGGCTGCATCCGCTGCTCGAAGAAGGCGATACCGTCGACGAAGCCGCCTGAAGGCATTGCCAGGCTTGCTATACTCGGCGCTTTTCCGAGGAGGCAGCGTGAAGCGTATCGTGTTGTTGTCGTGTGCCGCACTGGCGGCAAGCGGCGCCTGGGCGGCGGCCACGCCCGAGGCGGCGTCCGCGGCATTGTGGCGTGGCCTCAGCCATCCGCCGGGCGTGGCGGCCGACACCGGCGCGCTAAGCCGGCTGTTCCACCCGGATAGCGTCGTGATCGGCGCACGCTACCGCGGCGATGCGCCGACACTGTCGGTCGACAAGGGCAGCGATTTTCTTGACCGGCTGCGCCAGGCGCGTCCGACCGGCTTTTACGAATGCGAAGTCGCGCGCGACGTGAAGCGGCATGATCGTTTCGCCACCGTCTACAGCGTGGTCGAAAGCCGCACCGATCCGAAGGCGGCGAAAGCCGATTTCGTCGGCGTGAACAGCATCCAGCTGCACCTGGGCGAGGATGGCTGGAAGATCGTCTCGCTGTATTACCACGTCGGCCAACCCGGCACGCCGGTGCCGCTCGAGGGCGGCCGTACCGGGGCCTGCCTGGGCGAAGATGCCTGATCCGGTCTTGCGCCGGCCGCGCCAGCCTGGCCCTGTTACAGCAGCCTAGAGCGCTTCCAGCCGCGGACCGCGCAAGCCGACCAGCAGCGCCTTGCCCTTGGCATCGATGCGGAATTCCCCATACCTGGCGCGGCTCCAGCGCTCCGCTTCCCCTTCGGCGAAATACCAGGCGTCGCTGGCAATCATCAGGCGCCCATTCTTGCGCACCAGTTCGATCAGCATCTCGTCCGCGGCCAGCGTCTCTCCTTTGTGGACGCGCAGCAGCGTCGCCACGCCGTTCGGCGCCCGCCGCGCGACCAGTGTCGTCCCATCCGCCGCCGACAGATCGACTGTCGAAGGAAGCGCGTAATTCAATGCCATGTAGTCGCCCTGCATCAGCGAGCGCGGGTCGACTGGCGCCAGTTCGACATACACCGGCGCGCCATCGCGGATCAACGCCTCCTTTTCCCAAATGGCCACATTCGCCACGACCAGTACCACCGCACCCGCGCCGCCGATTGCCAGGCGCCGCCAGCGTTCGCGTGCAGGGGGCACATGCAGGGGCAGATGCGGGGGCGGATGCGGGGCCAGCGCCGGCGCTTCCGCCGGCATCGCGAAGCGGGCGACGGCGCCCAGCAAGGCGCCGCAGGCTGCAAGCAGCGCTGCCTTCACGCCCAGGGGCCAGGCCAACTGGTAATAAAAGGCGCCGACGATCCACAAGGCCGCGGCCGCGGCCAGCAGCGCGAGATTGCGGCGCCCGTTCGCCGCGCAGACCGCGCACACCAGCAGGACCGCGCCGAGCGTGACCGAAAACCAGCCCAGGCAGGCTGCCGTTGCCGCCACCGCCGCGAACCAGGGGCTGCGCAAGGCCGGCCATTGGCGCATCAGCCAGGCGGCTGCCAGCAGTGCGCATGCCACGGAGACGAGGGCCGCGCTCGTGGCGCCGGCGGCAGCGCTGGTCCGGAAAGGCAGCACATTGGACAGGTGGCCCGCGCCGAACAGGAAGGTCTTACCCGAACAAGCGGCCAGCAGGAGGACGGTCATTGCGCCCGCGCCAGTGAGGATGGATTCCAGCGCGCCGGCCATCCTGGCGTTCCCAGGCTGGTGTTCGATTCGCCGCAGCACGACATGGCCACCGATCCAGGCGAACGCCATGAAATCCAGCACATATTCGGCAGGCACTCCCGCCGCTGCCGAGTAAACCTGACGGTAGGACACCGACAGGGTCAGCAGGCTGACGAAACTGGCGGCCAGCAGTGCGCGCAGCCAGGCTTGCGGGACCGTTGCCGCCAATATCATTGTCAGCAGCGCCATCAAGCCCAGGCTCGATTGGACGCTTTTACTGTCGAAGCTGCCGAAACCGACGAGGGCCGTACCAACAATCAGGCTGGCAACGCCCAACTGCTCGACAAACAGGGATTTACCGCCCTGGTAGAGCATGGCAAGGGCGGCGCCGAGCACCACGACGCCCACGGCGACAAAGGCGCCCTGGTTCTGCGTCGAGTCCGACGGGAGCGCGAGCACGACGAGTATGCCGAGGGGGATCGCGGCGAACCAGGCGGCAATTGCCGTCATGACCACCACGGCCCAGGGACGCTCCTTGTCCTGCGCTGCCGCGACGGCGCCCGAGATCAGGCCTTGTGTCACTGCTTCCTGAAGAATGCCATCCATGCGTTTGCTCATGGCGCTTCTCCCTGTTGGCGGTAGCTGTTGTTCAGGAAAAGGATGCCGCGCACCGCGCCGGCCAGCGCCGCCAGGGCAAGCAGAGCAAGCAGGAATACCGCGCCGATGTCCCAGGAACCGGACAGCAGCGTATTCGCCGCTTCGCTGAGCACGACAAAGAGCAGGCCCAGTGCAACCGTGCTCAGCGCAACGACATCGAACAAGGCGCGTCGCGCCAGCAGGGCACAGGCGGCCAGCAGGATCAGCAGGGACACGATGGAAGACGAGGCCGCCAGCCAGGCCGTGGCGACGAGGACGGCGAGGTTGAAGCTGACAAGGCCGGCGCCGGTGAAGCGCTGCAGCGGCTTGCCCGTCAGGCAGGCGAGTGCGGTGGCCAGCAGTACGGTCACGGGGTCGCCATGGAGGCGGTAACCCAGCGACCAGCTCCAGGTCGCGATGGCGGCCGAGGCCACGATCACCCAGGCGGCCCAGACCACGTCCGAACGGGCGCCGAGCGCCAGCGGCAGCGCCAGGGCCGTCCACAAGGCAAACAACTGCCAGGCGTCGGCCCCCGTCTGGTAGGTCTGGCCGAAGTAGGCGAACAGCCCGCCGATCGCGAGCAAACCCAGCAGGCTGAGCGGTGCGCGGGCACGGGGGAGCAGCGCAGCCCCCAGGCAGGTCAGCAGCGTGAATCCCTGGAGCAAGCCGAACTGCCCGGCGCGTCCAAGGGAATGCCAGTTGGCGGCGACAAAGAAGATCAGCCCCAGTCCGCCGAGCAGCGCAGCGATATACGCCAGCGCGCGCCGGACCAGTTGCAAGGACAGGACCGGCCGGCGGTCGAGGCCGGCAAGGCGCCGCAGAGCGACAAACGTCGCGGCATCGAGCCGGTGGCGTGCGGCCAGGTCAAGGATGGCAAGACGAGTATGCATGATGGGATTCTTCTTCTCGGGGAGTGGACAAGGATCGCCTGCCATTCTATGGTGACATATTGTTCATGCATTGATGAACTTCCTTTCAAAAGCCGTGCTTCCGAAAAGTTGCTTCTCGTCATTATCCGGTGCCGCGGGAAGGCCATGATGGCAGGGTGATTTCACCACGGAGGAAGTGATGCAGAGCGCAAATGAATTGAGCGACAAATTGCTGGGGCCGATGAAAACCATCGTCGGCAAGCATGAAACGGCAATCCGGCCCTTGCTGGGCGGAGGCGAAACGGCGGCGCGCGCCGCGCTGCAGAACGACGAAGCGGTCCGCAAGGTCGCGGTGTTCTGCTATCCGCTGCTGCCGGGCTTGCTGCGCCTGGCGGTGAAGGAGCCGGTGTTCGTGAATTTCGTGATGAACAACCGCGAGCGCGTGCTGGCCTCGCTGGTCGGCAGGGAGTGAATGCGTGACCGGGCGCCTACGCTTGCTGGGCCACCGGCTCGGCCTCGGCCGCCTTTTCCCGGCCGCGGCTGATGCTGTCGCCGTCCTCGCGGCGCAGGCGCCAGAAGATGACGGCCGACACCACGGTCAGCACGGCCAGCGTATCGAAGGCATGGTGCAGGGCGCCCGTCACCAGCACCTGGTTGGTCTGCGGCACGCGCCCGAGGAACCAGGCGGTCACCAGGGAACCGGCTGCCAGGCCAAAGCTCATCGACAACTGCTGGAACGAGCTCGAGATGGTGCTGGCCATGCTCGTATCCCTGGTCTCGATGTCGGCATAGGCCAGGGTGTTCATGCTGGAGAACTGCAGCGAATTGAAGAAGCCCTGCATCAGGCTGATGCAGACGATCGCCGCCAGCGGCGTGTTCGGTCCGACCTGGCCGAACAGGAAGATCGTGACCCCGATGCACAAGGTATTGGCCACCAGCACCTGGCGGTAGCCGAAGCGCGCCAGCACCTTGGGCGCGATCAGTTTCATCCCCATCGCCGCGGCGGCCGAAGGCATCATCAATAGCCCCGACTGCCAGGCCGGCAGGCCCAGGCCCAGCTGGTAGAGCAGCGGCAGCAGGAAGGGCAGGCCGCCCACGCCCAGGCGCGTGACGAAGCCGCCGACCACCGAAATGCGGAAGGTGCGCACTTTCAACAGCGTCAGGCGCAGCAGCGGGAACTTGATGCGGCTGGCATGCAGGGCGTAGCTGGCGAGCAGGGCGATCGACAACACCAGCAGCAGGGCCATCGTCATGCCGCTAAGCGTGTGTTCGCCGAAGATCTCCAGCAGCCAGGACAGGATCGCGGTGCCGGTGCTGAACAGGATCAGGCCCAGCACGTCGAGCGGGCGGCGTTCGTCGCCGTGGTAGTCCGGCATGTGCCGGTATACCAGGAACATCGCGATCAGCCCGAAAGGCACGTTGATGAAGAAGATGGCGCGCCACGAGGTCCAGTGCACCATCAGGCCGCCGACGGTCGGCCCCAGCAGCGGGCCGATGAGGGCGGGGATGATGACGAAGTTCATCGCCCCCAGCAGTTCCGATTTCGGGAAGGTGCGGACGATCGCGAGGCGCCCGACCGGCATCATCATCGCGCCGCCCAGGCCCTGCAACAGGCGGGCGGCGGTCAGCATCTCGGCATTCACCGACAGGCCGCACAGGACCGACGAGGACGTGAAGATGCCGATTGCGGTCAGGAACACGCGGCGGGTGCCGAAGCGGTCTGCCATCCAGCCGCTCACGGGGATGCCGACGGCCAGGCCGAGGATGTAGCTGGTGACGACCGACTTCAGGCTCAGCGGCGTGACCCCGAGGCTGGCCGCGATGCTCGGAATGGCGGTGTTGACGACCGTGGCGTCGAGCTGCTCCATGAACAGGGCAGTGGCGACCAGCCATGGCAGGTATTTCTTGACGGTGGAACTATCCAATCGGCCCTCATCCGGTCCGGCGCAGCGGGTGCATGCGCCTGCCCGGATTGTCACATAAATCAGGAAACGCCGATTTCAAGCGGACGTTCCTGAACGGGACCGGGGGCTGGACGTGCTTAGAACTGGTAGCGCACCTGGGCCACCAGGAAGTTCACGCCGCTGTTGGGCTTCTTGATGCTGGCGTTCGAGTAATGCTGGATCTTCAGGCCGAGATCCCACTTGTCGTGGGTGACGTAGCCAATGCCGAGGTGGTCGCCGAACTGGAAGGCGGTCGACAGCTGGTTGTCGGAGTTGTTGTACAGTTCCGAGAACAGGTTGGCGCCGACGCCGCCCTCGACGTACCAGCCGAGCTTGTCGTCGCGCTGGTAGCGGAACACCGGGGTGATGCCGATCACGCCGATATTCTGGTGCTCGCCATGCACGTTGCGGTAGGCCGAGCCACGCCAGTAGGCGGCGGACAGGTCCCAGTAGCCGCCCAGGTGGCGGCCGTTCGAGGCGAACCACTGCTTGTCCCAGTTCGACTGCAGGGCCAGGCGGCCCATGCGCACGTTGGAGCCGGTGCCGTATTCGAAGGATACGGAGTCGACCCAGCCGTTGTCGGCCGCACATGCCTGGCCGGCGCTCATCAGGGCAACTGCTGCGAGGGCGCTGCCGATTTTTTTGATAGAGACCATAATTGCTTTCATGAATAGGCGCCAGTCCCTGCTGGCGAACGACGAATATTGTACTGGCACGAACAAAACAGCGTCGCCAGCCCCTCGGAAAATTGTCAAGGAGCCGCATGAGCCGTTTAACGATTGCATTCCTGGGTACCGGCCTGATGGGCCGCCCGATGGCCACCCGCCTGGCTGACGCCGGTTTCCCGCTGCGTGCATGGAACCGTACCACGGCCAAGGCGCGCACGATTGCCGAGCATGGAGCGCTCGTCTGTGATTCGGTGGAGGAGGCGGTGCGAGGCGCCGCGATTGTCGTTTCGATGCTGGAAGCCGGGCCGGCGGTCGGCGCAACGATCGCCGCCGCGTTGCCGGCGATGACGCCTGGCGCGCTCTGGATCGACATGAGCTCGACCCGCCACGACGAGGCGCTGGACTTCCACGCGCGCCTGGAGGCGCAGGGCATGCGCTTTCTCGACGCGCCGGTCTCGGGCGGGGTGCCGGGGGCCGAGGGCGGCACGCTGGCGATCATGGCGGGCGGCAGCCTGCGCGACTTCGAGACGGCGCTGCCGCTGTTCGCCGTGCTGGGCAGCGCGCGCCTGGTGGGCCCGGCCGGCAGCGGCCAGGTGGCCAAGCTGTGCAACCAGCTGATCGTCGGGGCGACGATCAACGTCGTGGCCGAAGCCCTGCTGCTGGCCCAGGCCGCCGGCGCCGACCCGGCCGCGGTGCGCGAGGCGATCCGCGGCGGCTTCGCGGGCAGCCGGATCCTCGAGCTGCACGGACAACGCATGCTCGACCGTAATTTCGTCCCCGGCGGCCAGGTGAAGAGCCAATTGAAGGACCTGCGCAACGTGCTCGCCGCCGCAGCCGAGGCCGGGTTGGCGCTGCCCCTGACCGCGGCGGCGACCCGCAGCTACGAGGCCATCGAGGCCGAGCTGGGCGGCGCGGACCACGCCGCGGCGCTGCTGTCGCTGGAGCGGATCAATCCGGGTATCAGGCTGGGGGAGGGGGAGGATCGCCTGCCGTGAGTAGTGGGGTTGCGTAGGGTGGGCTCTCGAGCCCACGCAGTCTCACCGGTTGAACCGCGCCGAAGCGAACCCCAGTACGCAGCTGGCGCAGATAAGGGAAATTTCAGGGTGCGCACAGGTACGACCGCGTGGGCACAGGTGCCCACCCTACGAAAAGCAGTTGTAGGGTGGACACCTGTGTCCACGCGGTCCACCGGTCGAAATGCGGCGCAGCCGATGAATGATCGGCCGCATGTAATGCCGCGTTTTCGTAGCGTGGGCTCTCGAGCCCACGAGGCTTCACTGGTTGAAATGCAGCGAAGCGACAGAAACCAGCGCGGCGCCTCACGCCACCGGCAAGCGCATCTCCACCAGCCGCGCCCAGAAGCTGGCCCCGATCGGCAGCAGCTGGTCGTTGAAGTCGTACGAGCCATTGTGCAGCTGGCAAGGCCCGAGCCCATGGCCGCCGGCGCGGTGCTCGCCGTCGCCATTGCCGATGAAGACGTAGCAGCCCGGCTTGGCCTGCAGCATGAAGGCGAAGTCCTCGGCGCCCATGGTCGGTTCGACGGCGGTGTTGACGTTCTTGTCGCCCACCACCGCGCGCATCGCCTCGACCGCGAACGCGGTCTGCTCGGGGTGGTTGACCAGCGGCGGATAATTGCGCTTGAAGCCGAAGTCGACACTGGCGTTGAAGCCGGCCGCGACGCCATTCGCAATCTCTTCCATGCGCCGTTCGATCAAATCGAGCACCTCGGTGGAGAAGGTGCGCACGGTGCCGATCAGGACCGCCTCGTCCGGAATCACGTTGGTGGCGCTGCCGGCGTGGATTTGCGTGATCGACAGCACCGCCGTTTCCAGCGGATTCTTTTCGCGCGAGATGATCGTCTGCCAGCTTTGTGCGATCTGCACCGCCACCATCACCGGGTCGATGCCGCGGTGGGGCTGGGCCGCGTGCGCTCCCTTCCCCTTCACGACGACGCGGAACTCGTTACTGGAGGCCATCATCGGCCCCGGGATCACGCCGAAGCTGCCCGCCGGCAGGCCCGGCCAGTTGTGCATGCCGTACACGGCGTCCATCGGAAACTGCTCGAACAGGCCGTCCTCGATCATCTTGCGCGCGCCGGCGCCGCCTTCCTCGGCGGGCTGGAAAATCAGGTACACGGTGCCGTCGAAGTTGCGATGGCGCGACAAATAGTGGGCTGCGCCCAACAGCATCGCCGTATGGCCGTCGTGGCCGCATGCATGCATCTTGCCGGGGTGGCGCGACGCGTGGTCAAATGTGTTGAGCTCCTGCATGGGCAGCGCGTCCATGTCGGCGCGCAGGCCGATCGCGCGCTCCGAGCTGCCGTTCTTGATGATGCCGACCACGCCGGTCACGCCGAGGCCGCGCACGACGGGGATGCCCCATTCCGTCAGGCGCGCGGCGACCACGTCGGACGTGCGTTGCTCTTCGTAGCACAGCTCCGGATGGGCGTGGATGTCGCGCCGGATCTGTTCCAGTTCGGTTTGGAAAGCGAGGATAGGTTCTACGAGTCTCATCTTGTTCTCCCTAGCAGCATGCAATCGATGCAAGTGTCCGGGCTATTGTAGCCCTTGTCACCATGTGAAATCCAGCCCGGCCGGAAGCCGGCGGGCCGGTCCGCCACGAAGCCAGCCGGAATCGGATAAAGTATTGGTTTCTCGACGTTTTTTTCCTGGAACTGATTCAGATGAGCATCACCCAAGTCCGCGCCGCCTGCCCCCACGACTGCCCCGATACCTGCGCCCTGCTCGTCACCGTCGAGGACGGCGTGGCGACCGAAGTGCGCGGCGACCCGGCGCATCCGACCACCGCGGGCGTGCTGTGCACGAAGGTGTCGCGCTACGTCGAGCGCACCTATTCGCCGGACCGCCTGCTGCATCCGATGCGCCGCGTCGGCAAGAAGGGGGAAGGCAAGTTCGAGCAAATCACTTGGGATGAAGCGTTGGATGAAATCGCGGCGCGTTTGACGCCGATCGCCGCCCGCGACCCGCAAGCCATCCTGCCCTACAGCTACTGCGGCACCATGGGCCTGGTGCAGGGCGAGGCGATGGCGATGCGCTTCTTCAACAAGCTGGGCGCTTCGCTGCTCGACCGCACCATCTGCGCCACCGCCGGCTTCACCGGCTACAAGTACACGGTCGGCGGCTCGATCGGCACCGACATGGAGCAGTTCCAGGACGCGAAAGTCATCATCATCTGGGGCGGCAACCCGATCGCCTCGAACCTGCACTTCTGGATGCGCGCCCAGGAAGCCAAGCGCCGCGGCGCAAAATTGATCGCGATCGATCCCTACCGCTCGCTGACGGCCGAGAAGTGCCACCAGCACATCGCCCTGTTGCCGGGCACGGATGCCGCGCTGGCGCTGGGCCTGATGCACGTCCTCATCAAGGAAGACCTGCTCGACCACGACTACATCGCCGACCACACGCTGGGTTTCGAAGAGCTGAAACAACGCGCGCTTGAATGGACGCCCGAGCGCACCGCCGAGACCTGCGGCATCACGGCCCAGGAAATCGTCGACCTGGCGCGCCTGTACGGCGAGACCGCGAAGCGCGGCGAACCGGTCGCGATCCGTTGCAACTACGGCGTGCAGCGGGCCAGGGGCGGCGGCATGGCCGTGCGTAACATGAGCTGCCTGCCGGCCCTGGTCGGCGCCTGGCGCCACCCGGCCGGCGGCATCCAGCTGTCGACCTCGGGCTCCTTCCCGGCCAACCGCGCCGGCCTGCAGCGGCCGGACCTGCTGGCCGGCCGCAAGCCGCGCACCATCAACATGACCACCATCGGCGACGATTTGCTGAAGGACGCCTCGCCCGAATTCGGCCCGAAAGTGGAGGCCGTGATCGTGTACAACGCGAATCCGCTGGCGATCGCGCCCGACTCGCGCAAGGTGCAACAAGGCTTCGAGCGCGAAGATTTATTCACGGTGGTGCTGGAACACTTCCGCACCGACAGTGCGGACTACGCCGACATCCTGCTGCCGGCCACGACCCAGCTCGAGCACGTCGACGCCCACCTGGCCTATGGCCACTTGTACATGATGGCGAACAACGCGGCGATCGCGCCGCTGGGCGAAGCCAAGCCGAACACGGAGATTTTCCGCCTGCTGGCCGCGCACATGGGTTTTACCGACCCCTGCTTCCAGGAGTCGGATGAGGAACTGGCGGCCCAGGCCTTCGACAAGACCCACGAGCGCGCGATCCACTTCGACTGGGAATCGCTGAAACGGAAGGGCTGGCAAAAGCTGAACATGCCGGACGCGCCGTTTGCCGCAGGCGGCTTCCCGACCCCGTCCGGTAAATGCGAGTTTTATTCGAGCACGATGGCGGCGGACGGCCTCGACCCGCTGCCAACTTATATCGCACCGTACGAATCCGTGGCGTCGAACCCGACGCTTGCAAAAAAATACCCGCTGGCGATGATTTCTCCGCCGGCACGGAACTTCCTCAACTCAACCTTTGTCAATGTACAGAGCTTGCGTGCAACCGAGGGCGAGCCGCACCTCGACATCCACCCGAACGACGCCGCCCCGCGCGGCATCGCCCACGGTGACATGGCACGTATCTTCAACGACCGCGGCTCTTTTGTTGCCAAGGCGCGCGTGACCGAGAAAGCGCGACCGGGCCTCGTGGTGGGCTTGTCGATCTGGTGGAAGAAGCTGGCCAGCGACGGCAAGAACGCCAACGAAGTGACCAGCCAGCGCCTGACCGACATGGGCAGGGCGCCCACTTTCTACGACACCCTGGTGCAGGTCGAAAAGGCCGCGCCCCGATCCGGACATGACACGACGCTCTAGACTTCCCCGATTTTTCCGGCACGCGCTGATCGCAGGCGCGGCCGCCGGAATGCTTGCCAGTTGTTCTACTCTGAATTACTACACCCAGGCGGCGCAAGGCCAGCTTGAACTCCTCTCCGACGCAAGGCCGATCGACGACTGGTTGGCCGATCCCAGCACCAACACCACCCTGCGCCACCGCCTGGAAATGGCGCGCCAGATCCGCCTGTTCGCGGTCCAGAAGCTGGGCCTGCCGGACAACGGCAGCTACAAGAACTACGCCGACCTGAAGCGCAAATACGTGCTGTGGAACGTGGTCGCCACCCCCGAGCTGTCGCTGAAACCCCTGCAATGGTGCTTCCCGGTGGCCGGCTGCGTGAACTACCGCGGCTACTACAACAAGGACGACGCCCAGTCCTACGCGCGCGAACTGCGGGCGCAAGGGCGCGACGTCGAGGTCGGCGGCGTGAGCGCCTACTCGACCCTGGGCTGGTTCAGCGATCCCCTGATCTCGACCTTCATCAACTACCCGGACGCGGAGCTGGCGCGCCTGATCTTCCACGAGCTGGCGCACCAGGTGGTCTATGTGCCGGGCGATTCGCGCTTCAACGAATCCTTCGCTAGCGCGGTGGAAGAGGCGGGCGTCGAAATGTGGCTGCAGGAACATGGCAACCCGTCCATGCGCGAGGCCTACGAGCGTTACTCCACGCGCCGCAAGGATTTCCTGCACCTGCTGCTGAAGTACCGCCGCGAGCTCGAGCGCACCTATGCGTCCCCCATCGGCGACGAGGACAAGCGCATCGCCAAGGCGAGATTGTTCCTGGCGCTGAAGGACGAATACCAGGTGCTGAAGGCCAACTGGGGCGGCTACGCCGGCTACGACCGCTTCTTCGCCGAGCCGCTGTCGAACGCCCACCTGGCCTCGATCGCGACCTACAACGACTACGTGCCGGCCTTCCGCAGCCTGCTGCGCCAGGAGAAGGATTTCCGCCGTTTTTATCGCCAGGTCACGAAGCTGTCCAAGCTCGACAAGCCGGACCGCACGGCCGCGCTGAAGGTGTTCGATGCCAGCGTACCGAACGCGCCGATCATGGTGCAGCGCAGCACCAGCGCCCTGCCGTAAGGCAGCGCGTAGAGTCCCTGTTCCAATTAAGGCAAAAGCGCTTGCATGCAAGCGCGCTGCCCGATAGCATCATATGCGGCAATAGCAAAGGCATAAGCACGCACGTTCGGTTTGCAAATATTATTTGGCAATGTGAATCGAATGACAACGATACTATTGGAGACAGGGGCATCTGATGGACAAAATTTGGCTGAAGTCGTACCCGGCTGGCGTGCCGGCTGAAATCAACCCGGATCAATACCGATCGCTCGTCCACATGCTGGAAGAGTCCTTCCAGAAGTACGCGAATAACAACGCATACGTCTGCATGGACAAGTTCCTGACTTACGCCGAACTCGACGCCTGCTCGAAGAAGCTGGCCGCCTGGCTGCAAAGCCGCGGCATGGCCAAGGGCGCGCGCGTCGCGGTGATGATGCCCAATGTCCTGCAGTACCCGATCGCGATCGCCGCGGTCCTGCGCGCCGGCTACACCGTCGTCAACGTCAATCCCCTCTACACCGCGCGCGAACTCGAGCACCAGCTGAAGGACTCGGGCAGCGAAGCGATCATCGTGCTCGAGAACTTCGCACACACCCTCGAGCAGGTGCAGAAAAACACCCCGGTGCGCCACATCGTGGTCGCCAGCATGGGCGAACTGCTCGGCGGCGCCAAGGGCATGCTGGTCAACTTCGTGGTGCGCAACGTCAAGAAGATGGTGCCGGACTTCGCGCTGCCGAACATGGTGCGCTTCAAGGACGCGCTGGCGCAAGGCGCGAAGATGCCGTTCACGGCGCCCGAGCTGACGTCCTCCGACATCGCCTTCCTGCAGTACACCGGCGGCACCACCGGCGTCTCGAAGGGCGCCACGCTGACCCACCGCAACATCATCGCCAACGTGCTGCAGACCGAGGCCTGGGCCCAGCCGGCGCTGACGCAGCCGCCCGTGGTCGAGTTCCCGACCATCGTTTGCGCCCTGCCGCTGTACCACATCTTCGCGCTGACCGCCTGCGCCATGTGGGGCATGCGCGTCGGCGGCCTGAATATCCTGATCCCGAACCCGCGCGACATCCCGGGCTTCATCAAGGAAGTGGCCAAGTACAAGATCACCATGCTGCCGGCCGTGAACACGCTGTACAACGCGCTGGTCAACCACCCGGATTTCGCCAGCCTCGATTTCTCCAGCCTGAAGACCGCGAATGGCGGCGGCATGGCGGTGCAACAGGCGGTTAATGACAAGTGGAAACAAGCAACCGGCAAGAGTATCATTGAGGGCTACGGCCTGTCGGAAACGTCGCCGGTGGCCACCTGCAACCGCGCCGACGAGCAGGGCTTCACCGGCACCATCGGCCTGCCGGTGCCCTCGACCGACATCGCGATCCTGGACGACGACGGCAACGTGCTGCCGATCGGCCAGACCGGCGAGATCGGCATCCGCGGCCCGCAGGTGATGGCCGGCTACTGGAACCGTCCGGACGAGACCGCCAAGGTGATGACCGCCGACGGCTTCTTCCGCTCGGGCGACGTCGGCATCATGGACGAGCGCGGCTACGTGAAGATCGTCGACCGCAAGAAGGACATGATCCTGGTGTCGGGCTTTAACGTCTACCCGAACGAACTGGAAGGCGTGATCGCCGGCCACCCCGGCGTGCTCGAGTGCGCCGTGGTGGGTGTGCCGGACGAGCATTCCGGCGAAGCGGTGAAGGTGTTCGTGGTGCGCAAGGACCCGAATCTCACCGAACAGGCGCTGATGGACTACTGCAAGACCCAGTTCACCGGCTACAAGAAACCGAAGTACATCGAATTCCGCGACGAACTGCCGAAGACCAACGTCGGCAAGATCCTGCGGCGGGCCTTGCGCGACGAGCAGCAAGAGAAGCAGAAGCAGGCCGCCTGACGTAGAACGATCGCAGGACGGCGCGAGTTCGGCCGGCGAAGCCGCCCGTGATCCGGGCGGCTTTGCGTTTAATTGAACACACAAAGTTGAAGAAGGCGAGGCATCAGATGGACAAGTTTTGGCTCAAGTCGTACCAGGCAGGCGTGCCGGCGGAGATCGACCCGACGCAGTACCGCTCCCTGACCCATTTGCTGGAAGAATCCTTCCGCAAGTACGCTGACCAGAAGGCCTTCGCCTGCATGGACAAGGTCATCACCTACGGCGACCTCGATCGCATGTCGCAGCAGATGGCGGCCTGGCTGCAAAGCCGCGGCCTGCAGCCGGGCGCGCGCGTGGCGATCATGCTGCCCAACGTCCTGCAATACCCGGTCGCGATGGCGGCAGCGCTGCGTGGCGGCTACACCATCGTCAACGTCAATCCCCTCTATACGCCGCGCGAACTGCAGCACCAATTGAACGACGCGGGCGCCGAGGTGCTGGTGGTGCTGGAGAACTTCGCCCACACCGTCGAGCAGGTGATCGCCAACACCCAGGTGAAACACGTCGTGGTCGGCACCATGGGCGACCTGCTGGGTGGCGTGAAGGGCGCGATCGTCAACTTCGTCGTGCGCAAGGTCAAGAAGATGGTGCCGGCCTGGTCGCTGCCCGGCCATACCGGTTTCAAGAAGATGCTGGCCGAAGGCGCGCGTTCGACCTTCAAGCCGGTCACGCTGGGCCACGACGACATCGCCTTCCTGCAGTACACCGGCGGCACCACGGGCGTGTCGAAAGGCGCCGTGCTGCTGCACAAGAACGTGCTGGCCAACGTGCTGCAGAACGAAGCCTGGTTCGGTCCTTCGCTGTCGAATGCGCCGGCCGGCCGCCAGCTCGAGTTCATGTGCGCGCTGCCGCTGTACCACATCTACGCGCTGACGGTCTGCGCCCTGCTCGGCATGCGCCTGGGCGCGATGAACGTCCTGATCCCGAACCCGCGCGACATGGACGGCTTCATCAAGGAACTGGGCAAGTACAAGATCAACGTCTTCCCGGCCGTGAACACCCTGTACAACGGCCTGGTCAATCAATCGGCCTTCGCCAATCTCGACCATTCCACCTACCTGGTCTGCCCGGGCGGCGGCATGGCCGTGCAGCAGGCGGTGGCCGACAAATGGCTCAAGATGACCGGCTGCCCGATCGTCGAGGGCTACGGCCTGTCCGAGACCTCGCCGGTGGTCACCGCCAACCGCTGCGACATCAGCGATTTCACCGGCACCATCGGCCTGCCGCTGCCGTCGACCGAGGTGCTGATCCTCGACGAGGCGAACAAGCCGGTCCCGTTCGGCCAGTCCGGCGAGATCGCCGTGCGCGGCCCGCAGGTGATGGCGGGCTACTGGAAGCGCGACGACGAAACGGCCAAGGTGATGACCGCCGACGGCTTCCTGAAGACCGGCGACATCGGCATCATGGACGAGAAGGGCTACACCCGCATCGTCGACCGCAAGAAGGACATGATCATCGTCTCGGGCTTCAACGTCTACCCGAACGAAGTCGAGAACGTGGTCGCCTCGCACCCGGGCGTGCTGGAAGTGGCCTGCGTCGGCGTGCCGGACAAGCACTCGGGCGAAGCGGTGAAACTCTACGTGGTGAAAAAGGACCCGAAGCTGACCGCCGAGGACCTGCTGCACTTCTGCAAGGACGAACTGACCGGCTACAAGCGCCCGCGCCACATCGAGTTCCGCGACACGCTGCCCAAGACCAACGTCGGCAAGATCCTGCGCCGCGAACTGCGCGACGAGAAGCAGACCGCTTAAGCCCTAGCCTCAAGAGGGAAGCCGGCAAGTCCGCCTTGGGCGGCGCGCCGGTTTTTTTTCGCCTGCGGCAGCGTTCGCCGAGGGCGCGGCCGGCGGCCTACGCGCGGTTTCTCTCCCGCGCCGCCGCCACGCGCAGCACCTCGTGCAGGCGTTCGAGCTCGGCCGGCTTGGTCAGGTGCTCGTCGAAGCCGGCGGCGGCCGAACGCTGGCGGTCTTCCTCGGCGCCCCAGCCGGTCAGGGCCACCAGCATCGCCTGCTCCAGGCCATCGATGCCGCGCAGCGCTTGTGCGACCTCGACGCCGTTGCGGTCGGGCAGGCCGATGTCGAGGAAGACCGCGGCGGGACGGAAGTCGGCCGCCTGCGCCAGGGCGCTCGCGCCGTCGAAGGCCACCGCGACCTGGTGGCCGCTCATTTCCAGCACCGCCTGCAGCATGTGCGCCGCATCGACGTTGTCGTCGACGACCAGTACGCGCAGCCGCGCTGCGCCCGCTTGTCCTTCCGCCGGCGCGGCGACCGGCAGGGCGGGGACGGCGGCCTGCGCCGATGGCGCCGGACCGGGCCGGCACAGCGTTTCCAGCGGCAGCAGCACGGTGAAGCGGCTACCCTGCCCGGACCCGGCGCTGTGCGCCACGACCCGGCCGCCGTGCAGCTCGACCAGGCGCTTGACCAGGTTCAGCCCCACGCCCAGGCCGCCCTGCGCCATGGCGGCGTGTTCCTTCACCTGCTGGTACATGTCGAAGATCGACGACAGCATGCCGGCGTCGATGCCGATGCCGTTGTCGCCCACCACGATCGCCACCGCGTCGCTTTCCACGCGGGCCTCGATCTCGATGCGCCCACCGTGTGGCGTGTACTTGGCGGCGTTGTTGAGCAGGTTGCTCAGCACCTGGGCGATGCGGTGGCGGTCGACGTACAGGCGTATCGGGCTGTCGGGCAGGGTCAGGTCCAGGCGATGGTGGCCGGCGCTGATCACCGGCATGCTCATCTCGACCGCGTCCTGCACCACGTCGGCCAGCTGGACCTCGTCGCGCCGCAGCTCGACCTTGCCTTCGGACAGGCGCGCCATGTCGAGCAGGTCGTCGACCAGGCGCACCATGTGGTCGACCTGGCGCTTGATCATGCCTTGCACGTCGCCCGACTGCGCCACCGCCGGGTTCACCCGCACCAGCTCGAGGCCGGTGCGAATCGGCGCCAGCGGATTGCGCAGCTCGTGCGCGAGCGTGAACAGGAACTCGCTCTGCATGCGGTTGCGCTCGGCCAGCTGGTGCGCCAGGCCCTGCAGCTCCTGCTGCGCGTTCTTGTGGCGGCTGATGTCGAAGGTAACGCCGTCGAAGCGCAGCGGCTGGGCCTTCTCGTCGAGGTCGCACCAGCCCACCGCGCGCAGCCAGCGCGGCGCGGCCTTGCCGGCGTGCGCCGCGTCGGTGCCCGCGGCCTTGCTGCGGAACTCGACGTCGAGCATGGCGCCGCTGCGCACCGAACGGGCCAGGGCCGAGACCACGCGCGCGCGGTCGGTCGGGTCCACCGCGTCGAGCAGGGTCTGGACGGCGATGTCGCGCTGGCCGGCCAGGCCCAGGTGCGCCGCCATCTGTTCGTTGAGCCGGAAATCCTTGAACGGCGCGTCCGCGTACCAGATGCCGATGTCGCCGGCGCGCGCCACGCGCTCCAGGCGCATCTGCAGCACGGTGCGCATGTGGATGTCGGTGACGGTGCCGACATAGCCGCTCGGCCGGCCGGCCTCGTCAAAGCGCGGCGTGCCGGCGTCGATGAACCAGCGATAGGTGCCGTCGTGGCGGCGCAGGCGGTAGTCGAGCCGGAACGGCTTGTGCTCGGCATTCGCGGCCAGGAAGGTTTCGCGCGCCCGTACCAGGTCGTCGGGGTGGACGTTCTCGAGCCAGCCCATGCCCTGGTCCTGTTCCCAGGTGCGGCCCGTGTATTCGGACCAGCGCCGGCTCAGGTAGGTGCAGAGCCCGTTCTCGTCGGTGGTCCAGAGCATCACCGGCGCGACGTCGATCAGCGAGCGGAAATAGGACTCGCGCATGCTCGACGCGTCCAGGCGCAGCCGGTGCTCGCGGCCCAGCTCGACCTGGCGCCGCACGCGCGCCAGCAGCTCGGCGGCGGCGAAGGGTTTCACCAGATAGTCGTCGGCGCCGGCCCGCAGGCCCTCGACCTTCGCTTCCTCGCCGGCGCGCGCCGACAGCAGCATGACCGGCAGGTGGCTCAGGGCCGGCGTCGCGCGGATGCGCGCGATCAGGCCGAAACCGTCGAGCCTGGGCATCATGACGTCGCTCAGCAGCAAATCCGGCGGATCGCGCAGCAGGGCGGCAAAGGCGGCCTCGCCGTCGGCGCAGACCGCGACCTCGGCATGCGGGTCGAGCAGCGCCTTCAGGTAGGCGCGCATGTCGTTGTTGTCGTCGGCGATCAGGATGCGTGGCAGCCGTGCCGGCTGCAGCACGGGGGCGGCGGCCTTGCGCGGCGCGGCCCCGGCCTCTTCGTCCGGCAGCCAGCGCAGGGCTTCCTCGACGAAGGCGGCGCCCATGCGCCGCGCGCCCTCGGCCGGCGGGGCCGCGGCATCGGCGCCGGCGAGCCGGTCCTCGGGCAGGTGGGCGTGGCCGAAGGGGATGTCGACGTCGAAACGGGTGCCTTCGCCCAGCACGCTGTGGACGGCAATGGCGCCGCCGTGCAGGCGCACCAGTTCCTGGATCAGCGCCAGGCCGATGCCGGTGCCCTCGAAGGTGCGGCCGGGGGTGCCTTCGATGCGGTGGAAGCGCTCGAACACGCGCGGCAGTTCGGCCTCCGGGATGCCGCTGCCGGTGTCGCGCACGCTCAGGCGGACCATGTCCGCATGGCGCCGCAGCGACACCCGCACGCTGCCGGCCAGGGTGAACTTGAAGGCGTTCGACAGCAGGTTGAAGACGATCTTCTCCCACATGTCGCGGTCGACCCAGACCGGCTCGCCCGGGTCTTGCAGGTCGAGCTCGTAGGCCAGGCCGCCCTTGGCCATGGCCGACTCGAACACGCTGGCCAGTTCCGCCGTCAGGCGCGCCAGGTCGGTGGGCGCATAGGTCGCCTGCACCCGGCCTGCCTCGATGCGGGAAAAGTCGAGCAGCGAATTGACCAGCTTCAGCAGGCGCAGGGCGTTGCGGTGCGTGACGTCGATGCGGCGGCGCTGCGCCGCGCCGAGCGGCTCGGCCTGGTCGGCCAGGGCGTCGTCGAGCGGCCCGAGGATCAGCGTCAACGGCGTGCGGAACTCGTGCGAGACGTTCGAGAAGAAGGCGGTCTTGGCGCGGTCGATCTGCGCCAGTTCCTCGACGCGGCGCTGCTCCTTTTCGTAGGCGACGACGTTGCCGACCGCGGTATTCACGACCGCGCCGAGGCGTTCGTAGAAGCTCAGGTAGTCGGCGTCGAGCGCGCGCGCGGCGCTGACGCCGGCCACCAGGAAACCGAACAGCGCCTGCTGGCCGGGAAGCGTCAGCGGCAGCACCATGGCCGAATCCGGCGCCCGTTCGTCGGGGCCGCAGGACGCACCGTGGAAGCGCGGGGCCAGCCCGTCGACGCGCAGCGCGCCCTCCCGCGCCGCGCGCGCGAACGGCCAGCAGGCGTCGTCCAGCGTGGTCGTGACCGGGGCCAGCGAGTGGTGCGCATCGAGCCCGGCGCCGCCGCGCAGCAGCAGCTTGCCGCTGTCCGCGTCGAGCTGGTACAGCAGTGCGAAGGGCAGGTCGAGCGTCATCTCCGGGTGCTGCCTGGCAATGCCGTGCGCAACGTCGCCGATCGTGCGCGCCTCGCCGATCGCCAGGCTCAGGTCGCGCAGGGCCTGGGTGCGGCGCGCGTTCAGCACGGTGGCGGTGGCCTCAGAGATCGGGTGGAAGATGCCGCCCACCTCGCCCGACTCGTCGCGAATCGGCGAGAACGAGAAGGTCATGAAGGCTTCCTCGAGGTAGCCGTAGCGGTCGAGGAACATGCGCTGGTCGCGGATGTAGGTGCCTTCGCCCCGGTACGCGCGGTCGAAGGCATCGCCGACCACCGGCAGGGCGCTGGCCCAGACTTCCTTGAAGGCGCCGCCCATCGACCGCGGATGCAGGTCGCCGCAGATCGGGCGGTAGGCATCGTTGTAGATCTGGATGTGGTCCGGACCCCAGGCGATCAGGATCGGGAAAGTCGAGGACAGGCACAGGCTTACCGAGGTGCGCAGGCTTTGCGGCCAGCCCTGAGGCGGGCCGAGCGGCGTCTTCGACCAGTCCATGGAGCGGATCAGCACGCCCATCTCGCCTCCGCCGGACAACCAACCCAGGTCGTCGTTCATGATCGGGAGGGCTTCGGACATGTCGGGCATGAAGGTCGGGTCTGGAATGGATGAGGGAACGCGGCGGTTGGCATCACATTCTAAGCGAAATGGGTTATTTTCGACCTGAAAGTTACATATTATGCACTTACCTGGCGCGTATTTACAATGCGTCGATGCCGCGTATGCCGGCCGTGCGGTCCGCCACCGCGAAGGTGGCCAGCCGGGCCTGGCGCGTGCCGGCGGCGCGCACGTCGTCGAGCGCCAGGAAGCACGCCTCGGTCCTGGCCGGCGTGACGTCGAGCAGCATGTAGCCGCGCCGGTCGCTGCGCCCGTACAGGATATGCGGATTGCGCTCGACGTTTTCCTGGGTGCGCGCCTGCGGGCGCGAGCTCGAGGTGATCGAGCTGCCGCAGAACTCGGCCGCAACGACCGGGTTCGCTTTCGAGACCGGCCGCGCGAAATCGCGCCGCAGCTCGGCCGCGTAGAAGGTATGGACGTCGCCCGACAGCACCAGCGGATTGCGGGCGCGGCTTGTCGCCAGCGTGTCGAGCAGGCGCCGGCGCGCGGCCGGGTAGCCGTCCCAGCCATCGGTCCAGAAGCGGCCATCGTCGGGCGAGCGCAGCGGCACGCCGCTCGACTGCGCCACCAGGGTCTGCTGGGCCAGGATGTTCCAGCGCGCCCGCGAGGACGACAAACCCCGGGCCAGCCAGGCTTCCTGTTCAAGACCCAGCATCGTCCGCCGCGGATCGCGCAGCTCGGCGCAGGCGCGCGCCAGCACCACGTTCGAGCCGCCGCGCCCGGGCTTCGAGCAGGCCAGCGGCGAGCGGTACTGGCGGTCGTCGAGCAAGTGGAAACGCGCCAGCCGTCCCCAGTCATACCGCTGGAACATGCGCAGCGCGCCGAAGCTGCGCGGTGCAGGCAGACGCAGCGGCATGTGCTCATAGAAGGCCTGGTAGGCGCCGGCGCGGCGCCTTGCGAAGTCCGGCGCCAGGCGCTCGTCGACGTCGCCCGCGTAATCGTTGGCGACCTCGTGGTCGTCCCAGGTCACGATCCAGGGCGCGGCGCGGTGGGCGGCCTGCAGATCCGGGTCGCTTTTATACTGCGCGTAGCGGGCGCGGTAGTCGGCCAGCGTGAAAGATTCGTGCGAGCGCACCGCGCGCGGCGGATGGCGCAGCTGGTAGGGACCCCACTCGTAGATGTAGTCGCCGAGGAAGGCGACCAGGTCGGGCGCGGCGGCGGCGATGTGGCGGTGCGCCGCATAGTGGCCGAACTCCCAGTGCTGGCACGACGCCACCGCCAGCTTCAGCCGGGCCGGCATGACGTCGATTGCCGGCGCGGTGCGCGTGCGGCCGACCGGGCTGACGGCATCGCCCAGCATGAAGCGGTACCAGTACCAGCGGTCGGGTTGTAGTCCTGTCGCATCGACGTGCACGCTGTGCGCCAGGTGCGGGGAGGCGGTGGCGCTGCCCTTCGCGGCGATCTTGCGGAAGGCCTCGTCCTCGGCCACTTCCCAGCGCACGGTGAGGGCGAGCGGCGGCATCGATGCCGCGTTCAGCGGATCGGGCAGGATGCGCGTCCACAGGATCACCGCGTTGGGCAGCGGCGAACCGGAAGCGACCCCGAGGGAGAACGGGTAGGAGGGACCGGCCGCGCCGGCGCCGGCGATAACGCCGAGACCGGTGCCAGCCGCGGCTGTGAGGCGCGCCGCGTCGAGCAGGAAAGTCCGACGCGCCTCATGCATCGTTTATTGCTGGTGCGAGATCAAGGACTCCAGCGGCGGCAGCTGGCGCGGCTTGCGGTCCGGGCCGGTGGCGACGTAGGTCAGCGTCGCTTCGGTCACCTTGACGATGTTCGACTGCAGGCGGTTGCGCTCGGCATAGACCTCGACGTAGACCGTGATCGAGGTGTTGCCAACCTTGACGATATCGGCGTAGAACGACAACAGGTCGCCCACGAACACCGGGTTCTTGAACAGAAAGGAGTTGACGGCGATGGTGGCCACGCGGCCATTCGCGCGGCGGGTGGCAGGCAGCGAGCCGGCGATGTCGACCTGGGCCATGATCCAGCCGCCGAACACGTCTCCGTAGACGTTGGCGTCCGGCGGCCCCGGCATCACGCGCAGCTGCGGGATCTTCCCTTCAGGCAGGCGGTTGGTCGGGGCGGCATTGTTTTCTGGCGTGGTCATCTTGTTTTTCCGTGAAAAGCTACAATCGTCCCGAATTGAACCATAAATCCCGGACCCCTGCCATGCGACGCTCCTCCGCCAGTTCCCTTCCGCCGCCCGATAACAAGGACCGGCAGCGCACCGACTGGGCCACGCTGCGCACCCTGTTTCCCTACCTCTGGGTCTATAAATGGCGCGTGATCGCCGCGCTCGGCGCGCTGATCGGCGCCAAGATGGCCAACGTCGGCGTGCCGCTCGTGCTCAAGCAGTTGATCGACCAGCTCGCCATCGACCCCGCGCACCCGCAAGCCCTGCTGGTGCTGCCGGTCGGCGCGCTGATCGCCTATGGCCTGCTGCGCCTGTCGACCACGGTCTTCACCGAGCTGCGCGAATTTTTATTTGCCCGCGTCACCCAGCGCGCGGTGCGCACCATCGCCCTGAAGGTGTTCCGTCACCTGCATGCGCTGTCGCTGCGTTTCCACCTGAACCGCCAGACCGGCGGCATGACGCGCGATATCGAACGCGGCACGCGCGGCGTGAATTCGCTGATCTCGTACTCCTTGTTTAACGTCTTGCCGACCCTGGTCGAGATCACGCTGGTGCTCGGCTACCTGGTGTTCAACTACGACATCTGGTTCTCCATCATCACCGCCGGCGCGCTGGTCACCTACATCACCTTCACCGTCGTCGTCACCGAATGGCGGACCCACTTCCGGCGCACGATGAACGAGCTCGACTCGAAGGCCAACACCAAGGCCATCGACTCGCTGCTGAACTACGAAACGGTGAAGTACTTCGGCAACGAGGACTATGAAGCGAAGCGCTACGACCAGGGCCTGCAGCACTACGAGAACGCGGCGGTGCGCTCGCAGACCTCGTTGTCGGTCTTGAACACCGGGCAGTCCTTGATCATCGCCACCGCCGTCACGCTGATCCTGTGGCGCGCGACCGAGGGCGTCATCGCCGGCACCATGAGCCTGGGCGACCTGGTGCTGGTGAACTCGTTCATGATCCAGCTGTACATTCCGCTGAACTTCCTGGGCGTGATCTACCGCGAGATCAAGCAGGCGCTGGCCGACATGGAGCGCCTGTTCGGCCTGCTGGACCAGAACCGCGAGGTGGCCGACGCGCCAAGTGCGCAGCCATTGGTCACGAAAGGCGCGCGCGTCGAGTTCTCGCACGTCGAGTTCAGCTACGAGACCAAGCGCCAGATCCTGTTCGACGTCGACTTCGCGATCCCCGCCGGGACCACCACGGCGGTGGTCGGCCACAGCGGCTCGGGCAAGTCGACCCTGTCGCGCCTGCTGTTCCGCTTCTACGACGTGAACGGGGGATCGATCAGCATCGACGGCCAGGACATCCGCAACGTGACCCAGGAATCGCTGCGTTCCCACATCGGCATCGTGCCCCAGGATACGGTGCTGTTCAACGACACCATCGAGTACAACATCGCCTACGGGCGGCCGGGTGCGAGCCGCGACGACATCGTGGCGGCGGCGCGCGCGGCGTCCATCCACGAGTTCATCGAGAGCCTGCCGGATGGCTACGCGACCATGGTCGGCGAGCGCGGCTTGAAGTTGTCGGGCGGGGAGAAGCAGCGCGTGGCGATCGCACGCACCCTGCTGAAGAATCCGGCGATCCTGATTTTTGATGAGGCGACCTCCGCGCTCGATTCGAAGTCGGAGCAGGCGATCCAGGCGCAGCTGAAGGAGATTGCGAAGAGCCGCACGACGCTGGTGATCGCGCACAGGCTGTCGACGATCGCGGATGCGCAGCAGATCATCGTGCTCGACCATGGCAAGATCGTCGAGCGCGGCACGCATCAGAGTTTGCTGGCGGCGCGCGGTTTATATGCGCAGATGTGGGAGCGCCAGCTGGCGCGCCCGGACGAGGAGTTGGCGTCGCCGCCGTTGGAGTTGCAGGGGGAGTAAGTTTCGGGTCGTGGCGCTGTTGCGTGGACCGTTATCGGTGTTCTTGATCCGCGTGGGCACAGGTGCCTACCCTACGGGACACGCTACGTATCCGGGTTTCGTATGAACTCGCGGTTGGCGGTGACCGTAGGGTGGGCTCCCGAGCCCACGCGGATTCAACCATCCACGAACAGCACACGCAACAGCGCCACGACCCGATGCGAACCGGCTGTACGCCGATCCGCCACACATCGATCAATACGTCCCGAACATCCGCTGAATCTCGCGCGTATCGTTCGTCCTGGTCAACGCCAGCATCAGCAAAATGCGCGCCTTCTGCGGCGACAGATTATCCCCCGCCACGAAATCGAGCTCGTCGTCGTTCGCCTCGCCATTCCTCGCCACGATCCCCTGGCCGACGCGGCTCGAACGCACGATGACCACGCCCTTCTTGCGCGCGCTTGATAACGCCGGACGCACCTTCGCCGGCAGCGAGCCATTGCCGACACCTGCATGCACCAGGCCCTTCGCGCCCGAGGCCACCAGCGCCTCGACCGCCACCGGTCCCACGTTCGCATGCGCATAGGCGACTTCCACCTGCGGCAGGGTCGACAAGTTCGTCACGTCGAACTCGGTCTCGACCGTGTGCTTGCGCGTCGGCTGGCGGTAGAAATACGGCTTGCCGCCCTGGATGTAGCCCAGCATGCCCAGGTCGCTCGCCTTGAAGGTGTCGGCGGTCGTCGTATTCGTCTTGGTGACGTCGCGCGCGGCCTGGATCTGGTCGTTCATCGCGACCAGCACGCCGCGCCCGACCGCCTCCTGCGAGCCGGCCAGCACGACCGCGTTGTACAGGTTGATCGGGCCGTCGGCCGAGAGGGCGGTGGACGGGCGCATCGACCCCACCACCACCACCGGCTTCCTGCTCTTGACGACCAGGTTCAGGAAGTAGGCCGTTTCTTCCAGCGTGTCGGTGCCGTGGGTGATGACGATCCCGTCCACGTTCTGTTGCGCCAGCAGGGTGTTGACGCGCTTGGCCAGCGTCAGCCAGTGTTCGTTGCCCATGTTCTCGCTGGCGATCTGGAACACCTGCTCGCCGGTGACGTTGGCGACCTTGGTGATTTCCGGTACCGCCGCGATCAGCGCCTGCACGCCGACCGTGGCGGCGGTGTAGCCGACGGTGGTGGTGCTGGTCGCGCCGGTGCCGGCAATGGTGCCGCCGGTGGCGAGGATGGTCACGTTGGGTTTGGACGTGGTCTGGGCCTGCGCCTGCGCCGCCAGGGCCACGCAGAACAGGAACCCGAACAGCGCGGCGGCCGAGCGGGCGGTTTTCTGGAACAGCATGCTACTTCTCCTTAAACGTGGCGTGCCGAAGCTGGCTTACAGCTTCTTGTAGACGACGCCTTCTTTCATCACAAACTTGACCTGCTCGAGCAGTTTCACGTCGCGCAGCGGATCGCCGTCCACCGCCACGATGTCGGCCGCGAAGCCCGGCTCGACCAGGCCCAGGCGTTGCGGCTGATCGAGCAGGGTGGCGGCGTGGATGGTGGCGGCGCGGATGGCCTCGATCGGCGTCATGCCGGCTTCGACCATGTAGCCGAATTCCTTGGCGTTCTCGCCGTGCGGGAACACGCCGGCGTCGGTGCCGAAGGCGATCTTCACGCCGGCCTTGTGGGCGCGGGCGAAGGTGGCCTGCAGTTGCGGGCCGATGGCGGCCGCCTTCGGGCGCACCAGGGCCGAGTAATAATTCGGGTCCTTGGCCTTGTCGGCGACGTAGCGGCCGGCCGAGATGGTCGGCACGTACCAGTGGCCGGTCTTCTTGAACAGGCTGACGGTCTCGTCGTCCATCAGGGTGCCGTGCTCGATCGAATCGACGCCGGCGCGCAGGGCGCGCTTCATGCCTTCGGCCCCGTGCGCGTGCGCCGCGACGCGGAAACCGTAGTCCTTCGCGGTGCTGACGATGGCCTTCAGTTCGTCCTCGGTGTACTGCGAGTTCTGGCCGTTCGCGGCCTGGCTCAGCACGCCACCGGTGGCGGTGATCTTGATCAGGTCCGCGCCTTCCTTGTAGCGCTGGCGCACGGCCTGGCGACCTTCTTCGGGGCTGTCGATCACGCCTTCCTGCGGGCCCGGGGTACCGACCTTCTCGCTCAGGAAGTGCGACAGGTTGTTGGTCGGATCGGCGTGGCCGCCGGTGGTGGCGATCGATTTACCGGCGGTGAACATGCGCGGGCCGGGAATCGCGCCGGCCGCGATCGCGCGTTTCAGCGACACGTTCAGGCCGTCCTGCGCGCCGAGGTCGCGCACGGTGGTGAAGCCGGCCATCAGGGTGCGCTCGGCATACTTCACCGAGCGGAAGGCCAGGTCGGCCGGGTCGGCGGTCAGGCGGTCGCGGTAGGAATCGACCACCGGCTGGGTTTCGCTGGTGAGGTGGACGTGCATGTCGATCAGGCCCGGCAGGCAGGATCTGGTCGACAGGTCGATGTGGTCCGGCCCCGGGGTCATCGGCCCCACCGATTTGATGGTGCCGTCCTCGATCACGATGCTGACGCGCTCGCGCCAGGTGCCGCTCTTGACGTCGAGCAGGCGGCCGCAATCGACCGTCTGGGTGGCGGCGTGCGCGCCGTTCAGGGAAAGCAGCAAACCTGCCGCGACCAGCTGTTTCATCTTGTTCTCCTCCATGCTCTTCTTGTGATGTGATGAAAAAAAGGCCTCCCATCGCTGGAAGGCCTCGGTAGTACCGTGTGCGCGGCTAGCGCAGCGGCGATGTGGCGACGTCCTTGTGCGGCACGGGCTTCTCCAGGTCGCCCTCCCACTTCGCCACCACGGCGGTGGCGATGCCGTTGCCGATCACGTTGGTGGCCGAACGGGCCATGTCCAGGAAGTGGTCGATGCCCAGCAGGAGCAGCAGGCCCGCTTCCGGGATGTTGAACTGGGCCAGCGTGGCGGCGATCACGACCAGCGAGGCGCGCGGCACGCCGGCCATGCCCTTCGAGGTCAGCATCAGCACCAGCATCATCATGATCTGGGTCGACAGCGGCAGCTCGATGCCGTAGGCCTGGGCGATGAACACGGCGGCGAAGGTGCAGTACATCATCGAGCCGTCCAGGTTGAACGAGTAACCGATCGGCAGGACAAAAGCGGCCAGGCGGTTCTTGACGCCGAAGCGCTCCAGGCCTTCCAGGGTCTTCGGGAAGGCCGCTTCCGAGGAGGCGGTCGAGAAGGCGAGGATGGTCGGTTCCTTCAGTTCCGAGACCAGGCGCAGCACGCGCGGGCCGAGGAAGGCCATGCCGATCAGGATCAGCACCACCCACAGCAGGATGATCCCGAGGTAGAACTCGGCCATGAAGATGCCGTAGGTGGACAGCACGCTCAGGCCGCTCTTGGCGACGATGCCGGCCACCGCCGCGAACACGGCGATCGGCGCGAAGTTCATGACGTAGCCGGTGACCTTCAGCATGATGTGGGCGATGCCGTCGACGGCATCGATCAGCGGCGTGGCGCGGGCGCCGACGGCGGCGGCGGCGGTGCCGAAGAAGACCGAGAACACGACGATCTGCAGGATCTCGTTCTTGGCCATGCCGTCGACGATCGAGGCCGGGATCAGGTGGGTGATGAATTCCTTGAGCGTCAGGCCGGTGGTGACGATATCGGTCTTGGCGTCCACCGGCGGCGCCATGCCGGCCAGGTGCATCGCGTCGCCCGGACGGAACAGGTTCACCAGGACCAGGCCCAGCGACAGCGAGATGACCGAAGCGATCACGAACCAGCCCAGCGCCTTGATGCCGATGCGGCCGACTTCCTTGGCGTCGCCCATCTTGGCGATGCCGACCACCAGGGTCGAGAACACCAGCGGCGCGATGATCATCTTGATCAGGCGGAGGAACATGGTCGTCACCAGCGCCAGCGTGTCGGCGAAGCCTTTCGCGTCGTCCATGGTGGTGTTGGCGACGTAGCCGACGACGACGCCGAGCACGAGGCCGATCAGGATGTAGGTGGTGAGGCGGTTTCGATTGTTCATGTGCTTCCTGTGGTCGACCTGCGTTCTGTCCGCGCACGCCGGAATTCGTGGTCCTGGCGCCGGCGGGCTGGGGCAAAATGGGGGTGCTTCTGCGTGCGAACGGAATTCGTTCTGATTATCCTGGCAAGTTCCGCAGTATCCTAGGCACTGTTAGTGCTGTCAAGCACGCCCAAGGGCTTGAAACGATTGGTAAACATGATTGAAATAGACAAGGTCAGCAAGTGGTACGGCGACTTCCAGGTGCTCGCCGAATGCAGCACGCAGGTGGCGCGGGGCGACGTGGTGGTCGTGTGCGGCCCTTCCGGCTCCGGCAAGTCGACCCTGATCAAGACCGTCAACGGCCTCGAGCCCGTCCAGCAGGGCAGCATCCGCGTCGACGGCGTGCTGGTTACCGACCGCAAGACCGACCTGCCGAAACTGCGCGCGAAGATCGGCATGGTGTTCCAGAACTTCGAGCTCTTCCCCCACCTGTCGGTGCGCGACAACCTGACGCTGGCCCAGGTCAAGGTGCTCGGCCGCGGCAAGGCGGAAGCGATCGAACGCGGCCTGGCCTACCTCGACCGCGTCGGCCTGCTGGCGCACCAGGACAAGTACCCGAACCAGCTCTCCGGCGGCCAGCAGCAGCGCGTCGCGATCGCGCGCGCGCTGGCGATGGACCCGGTGGCGATGCTGTTCGACGAACCGACCTCCGCCCTCGACCCCGAGATGATCGGCGAAGTGCTGGACGTGATGGTGGGCCTGGCGCAGGACGGCATGACCATGATGGTGGTGACCCACGAGATGGGCTTCGCGCGCAAGGTCGCCGACCGCATCGTCTTCATGGACCACGGCCGCATCGTCGAGGACACTCCGAAGGACGCCTTCTTCACCGCCCCGCAATCCGACCGCGCCCGCGAGTTCCTGGCCAGGATCATCCATTGAATGCCCGGCGCCGGCCGGACCGTAGCGCCGCTGTGCATGCGCTCACGCGCTCGCCGGCATGCCCGGCAGTCCGGCGAACCAGCTCAGTTCCCCATCCAGCGCGGCGCGGATCGGCGCGGGCGTCAGCCCGGTCCAGCGCTTGAACGAGCGCCGGAAGTTGGCGGCATCGTGAAAGCCCAGGTAGCGCGCCACTGCCTCGTTGTCGGCGCGCTCGACCTGGAACAGCCATAGCGCCACATGGGTGCGTACCTGGTCGAGCTCGGCCTGGAAATGAGTATGGTGGCGCAGCAGTTGACGCTTGAAGGTCGCGGGACTGACGCCGAAGTCGCCCGCGGTGCGCTCCAGCGTCGGCGCCTCGCGCACCTGCGCCAGCAGGTAATCGTAGAGCGCGGCGAGCAGCCCGGGAACGCGCCGCGCTTCCTGTTCGGCGGCCTGCCGGGCAAGGCGCGCGGCCAGCTCGCTGGCGCGCGGCCATGGCCGGTCGAGCCAGGACGCGGGGATCAGCATGGCGTCGAGCTGGCAGCCGAAACGCAAATCGGCGCCGAGATGGACCTGATGCTGCTCGAGGTGGCGCGGGGCGCCGCGGTTGAAGCAGAAGCGCCAGGGCAGGCGTTCCCCGCTCAGCCAGCGGCAGAGCGCAACCACGGCTGTCATGTACATCTCGACCAGGGCCGCACGCAGACTCGGCGCGCCGTAGGCGTCGACCCAATACAGCAGCGCGACATCGCCCCAGGTCTCGAAACGCGGGCGCAGCAACGGTGTCAGGTGCGCATGGAAGCGGCACAGGGTCTGGAGCAGCGCACGCAGGCTCGGCGCCTGCACCAGCGCATGGCTGGCCGCGCCGTCGTGGCCCGGCAGCAGCATCTGGCCCAGCATGAAGCTGGTGTCTGGGCTGTCCAGCGCGCGCAGCGTGTTGGCCAACTGCTGCAGGTACTGGGCCGGCGAGACCAGCCTGTCGGCATCCAGGCCCGCAAGCAGGCCGGTATTGCGCAGCAGGTCGGCGTCGCTCGCCTCGCGCGCGCGGCCGTATTCCAGCGCCAGCGCCGGCTGCTGGCGCGCCGGAATCGAGGGCTCTCCGGCCGGCTGCCAGGCGATCATGCCGCGTCCATCTGGCGGCACAGGCTGGCCAGCAGCGCGTCCGGCGCGCCGCGCGCCGGCGCGCAGCCGTAACGCAGCGTCAGCGCTACCCGCTGCCCCGCCGCGTGGTGGCGCATCGCGGACACCATCCGGCACAGGTGGCGGGCGGCGTCGCGCGCCTCGGGCTCGCCGACGCCCGGCATCAGCACCGCGAAGCGGTCGCCGGCATAGCGGCACAGCAGGTCCTCGTTGCGCAGGTTCAGCAGCAGCATGTGCGCCACCGCCTGCAGGACGCGGTCGCCTTCGGCATGGCCGTGCGCGCGGTTGATGCGGTGGAATGCATCGATGTCGAACAGCACCAGCGCGCAGCCGGCCTGGTCCTCGCGCCGGGCTTCCAGAACGAGCTGCTGGCGCAGGTAGGCGGCGTCGGCGAGCTGGGTGATGCGGTCGAAAGGGCGATGGCTGCGGAACAACCGCTCGCGCTTGCGCATGTGGTCGGTCAGCGTGGCCTGTTCGTGACGCCAGTACACCAATCCCGCGGTCAGGACCAGCATCCCGAGCGGCAGCAGGGATTCGAGCGCGTTATCCCACACGGCGCCGCGCTCGATATCGATCATCTCGTCCAGGCAATCGGCCCAGGAACCGAGCATGATGCAGGCCAGGCCGCCCGCCAGCAGGCGCGTGACGCGGCCGTCCGGTCGGCTGCTCAGGACGATCAGGCACCACAGCGCCGCCAGCAGGGCGGTGCCGCCCTCGCCGGCGATGTCCATCCAGTTCCACTGGGCGACCGGAATGGCTTGTCCGGCTGCGGCGAACAGCAAGGTGCAGGCGCCGGCCAGGCTGGCGACCAGGAGGGCAGGGCGGATCAGGGCATGCATGGGAGCGGATGGCAAGAAGCGGATCGCCGCACCATAGCGCGGCCATGTGACCGCAGCGTGACAGGATGGCAATGCCGTTGCGCCGCGGTGCGGGGTTCAAACGGCTCACTTCATCGTGCGCCGACGCGCCCTGCCGCGCCGGCCGTGCGCGCGGCCCAGCGCGAGCGCCGGGTCAATTCGGCTCATTCGGAGACGCCAGGAGGCTGGCGGCCGGACAGGGAGCGGAGTCGGTCACCGATACGTCACATTCGCCCACGACAATCCGCCGCACATCAACCAACCCTGTGCTCCCATGCGCCATCTAGCCCTACCCGCCGTGACCGCCAGCCTGCTGGCCGCCGCTGGCGCCCATGCCGCCGAACCGGCCAGCGTGATCGTTACCGGCCAGCGCGCCAGCCTGGCGCGCGCCATCGCCGCCCAGGAACAGGCCGACCATATCGTCAGCGTCGTCAGCAGCGACGACATCGGCCACCTGCCCGACAAGAACGCCGCCGAAGCGCTGGCGCGCATGCCGGGCGTGTCGGTCCAGCGCGACCAGGGCGAAGGCCGCTACGTCGTGGTGCGCGGCCTGGACGCCGACTACAACAGCGTGACCATCAACGGCGCCCTGGTACCCTCGCCGGAAGCGACGCGCCGTGCGGTGGCGCTGGACGTGCTGCCGGCGGGCCTGGTGCGTTCGCTGGAAGTGTCGAAGTCGCTCACGCCCGACCAGGATGCGAACTCTCTGGGCGGCAGCGTCGAAGTGAAAACCCTGTCCGCCTTCGACCTGCCGGGCAGCCTGTTCAGCGCCGGCACGGCCGTCAGCCGCGACGGCAACACCGGCCAGAACAGCCCGAGCGCCAACCTGCTCTGGGCCCAGCGCTACCTGGACGGGAAACTCGGCGTCGCGGCCGGCGTGTCGGGCGAGAAGCGCAAGTTCGGTTCCGACAACGTCGAAACGGGCGGCGCCTGGGATGGCCAGCGCCTGTCCGGCTTCGAGCTGCGCGACTACCTGCCCCGGCGCGAGCGCCGCGCCGCCGCCGTCAACCTCGACTACCGTCCGGACGCGGCGAGCAGCGCCGCCCTGCGCGGCTTCGTCAGCCGCTTCTCGGACGACGAGGTGCGCGACCGCCTCACCGTGGGCAAGTTTGGCGACGACGACATCGCCGAGGGCGACACCGACAGCGCCCGCCTCGAGCGCCGCCTGCGCCAGCGCAAGTACACGCAGGAGATCCGTTCGCTCACCGCTTCGCTCGACCACCGCTTCGGGAATGCCTGGAAGCTGCACCTGGAAGCGGCGCACAGCCGCGCCACCGACGACACGCCGGATGCGATCAGCGATGCGCGCTTTCGCGGCGCGGACGACTTCGAAGGCATCGGCTTCACGAACGGCCGCACGCCGCGCCTGGTCGCGCCGGCCGCCGTGTTCGACCCGGCCAGCTACGAGTTGCACACGCTGGCCTTGGAACGCAGCCACGCCAGCGATGCCACGCGCCAGTTGCGCCTCGACCTGCAACGCGACCTCGAGCTGGGGGACTGGAGCGGCGCTGTCAAGTTCGGCGCCAAGGCGACCCGGCGCGACAAGGACAACGACACCGATGCATGGGAATACGGCAGCGACGATCCGGAAGACGGCGATTACTTCGGCGCGGGCCCGACCTCGCTGAACGCCTTCGTCGCTCCCCGCCGGCTGGACTACAAGTTGGGCAGCATCGGCCAGGCGATCGATCCGGTCCTGGTGCGTGCGCGCCTGGCCGGCCTGGCGCGCGCTCCGGCGCGCGTGGCAGCCGAGTCCGCGCTGGACGACTTCGCCATGGCGGAAGACATCGATGCGGCCTACCTGCAGGCCGGCCTGCGCCGCGGCGCCTGGTCGCTGCTGGCCGGCGTGCGCGCCGAGCGCACCCGCTTCCGGGCCACGGGCGCCCAGGTGTCCGACGACGAGATCACGCCGCGTGCGGCCAGCCGCTCGTACACCAACTGGCTGCCGGGCATGCACCTGCGCTACGACATCGACAGGGCCACCAGCCTGCGCGCCGCGTGGAGCAACTCGGTGGTGCGCGCCAACTTCAGCCAGCTGGCGCCCGGCATTAGCCTGGACGGCGAAGACGAGGCCACCATCGGCAACCCGGCGCTGGCGCCGCTGCGTTCGCACAACCTGGACCTCGGCCTGGAGCGCGTGATCGGCCGCGAAGGCGTGGTGTCGGCCTATCTGTTCAACAAGGAGATCCGCGACTTCACCTACGCCACCAACCTGGCCGGCAGCGGCGCCTGGGCGGACTACGCCAGCGCGATCTCGTACGCCAACGGCGGCAAGGCCCGGGTGCGCGGCATCGAGCTGGCCTGGCAGCAGCCGCTGCGCATGCTGCCGGCGCCCTGGAACGGTCTGCTGGTCGGCATCAACGGCAGCCTCACCCAGTCGCGCGCCGGCATCGACAGCGCAAGCGAGGGCGGCGTCCGCGCCACGCGCAGCATCCGCATGCCGGGACAATCGAAGCGCACCGGCAACGCGATGATCGGCTACGAAGCGGGTCCGTTCAGCACGCGCCTGGCGCTGAACTACAAGTCGCCCTACCTGCTGGAACTGGGCGAGGACGTGCTCGACGCCGGCCAGGACCGCTACGTCGACAGCCAGAAGCAACTGGACTTCTCGATGTCGTGGAAGCTGGACAAGCGCTGGCAGCTGAGCTTCGACGCCAGCAACCTGAATAACGAGAAGTATTACGTTTACCAGGGCGACAAGGCGCGCAACGCGCAATTTGAACAATATGGCCGCACCTACAGGATCGGCCTGAAAGCGAGCATCTTCTAATGAAAAACGTCGTCTCCCTTGTTTTGCTGGCGGCAGTGCTTGCCGTCGCGCCGGCGGCATCCTCCACCGCACCCGCCGTGCCGGCCCTGGTGGCCGATGCCGGCCAGCTGGCCGCGTTGCCCGGCGGCGCCTGGCTGGCCCTGGACAAGCGCGGCCTGCGCCTGGTCGGGGCCGACGGCCGCGAGCGCGCCAGCCTGGCCATGCGCGCCGAGCAGCTCGACGTGCGCCTGACCGACGGCGGCGCGCTGGCCGTGGTGATCGATTCCAACGCCGAGCGCGTGCAGCCGGTGCGCGTCGACCTGCGCCAGGGCGCGCTGACCGCGCTGCCGCCCTTGCCCGAAGCCGGCTTCGGCATCGAGGCCGCCTGCATGTACCGCGACGCCCAGCAGCTCGACCACGTTTTCGTCGTGGGCAAGGATGGCCAGGCGCAGCAGTGGCTGCTGGGCGGCGACTACCGGATGGTGCGCCGCCTGGCGCTGCCGACCGCGGTCGAACTGTGCCGCGTCGACGACGCGCACGCCACCCTGTTCGCCGCCGAGGAGGGATTCGGACTGTGGGCCTATGGCGCCGAGGCCGAAGGTCCGTCGGCGCGCGCCGCGGTGGCGTTGCGCGCCCCGCTCGGCAAGCTCCATGGCGAGATCGGCGCGCTGGCCGTGCTGCCGGGCGGCGTCGCCGCGCTCGACGACAAGGGCGCGCTGCACACCTGGCGCCGCGACGCCGCGACATGGCGCGCGCTGCCGGCCCGACCGCTGGGCGCGACCCGGCTGGCCGCGCTCGAACCGTCGTCGGCGCGCCTGCTGGTCCGCACCGGCAAGGGCTGGCAGGTGCCGGCGCTGGCATGGAAAGACGGCAGCGCACCGCCCCCGCCATTGCCGGTCGTGCTGCCGCGCATGCAGACCGCACCGGTCGCGCGCCTGGGCGACGCCGCCGACGATCCGGCGATCTGGGTCCACCCGGGCGATCCGGGCCAGTCGCGCATCCTGGGCACCAACAAGAAGCAGGGCTTGCTGGTGTACGACCTGCAGGGCCGCCAGACGCAGTTGCTGGAAGCGGGCCGCCTGAACAACGTCGACCTGCGCCAGGACCTGCGCTTCGGCGACGAACGCTTCGACCTGGCGCTGGCCACCCAGCGCGACGAGAACGCGATGGTGCTGTTCACCATCGATGCGCACGGAGTGCTGGCCGAGGCGGCGCGCCTGCCGACCGGATTGAACGACATCTACGGCACCTGCGTGCTGCGCACGCCCGAGGGCGGCCTGGATGCCTTCGTCAACGACAAGGACGGCCGCTACGAGCATTACCGGATCACCCGCAGCGGCGGACGCTTTGGCGCCAGGCTGGCGCGCAGCTTCCGCGTCGCCAGCCAGCCCGAGGGCTGCGTGGCCGACGACCGCAGCGGCCTGCTGTTCGTCGGCGAGGAAAAGCGCGGCCTGTGGGTGACCTCGGCCCGTGCCGACCAGCCGGCGGCGCTGGAGATGGTGCTGCCGGTGGGCGCGATGCTGCATGCGGACGTCGAAGGCATGGGCATCTACCATGGCGCCGACCGGAGCTACCTGGTGGTGTCGAGCCAGGGCAACAACAGCTACGTGGTGCTGGACGCGGCGGCGCCGTTCGCCGTGCGCGGCGCCTTCCGCATCGGTACCGACCCTGTCCGCGGCATCGACGGGGCATCCGAAACGGATGGCCTGGAAGTGACGTCGGCCAATCTCGGCGGGCCGTACACGCGCGGCATGCTGGTGGTGCAGGACGGCTTCAAGCGCCTGCCGGACGGGCCGCAGAACTTCAAGGCCGTGGCCTGGGAGGACATTGCCAGGGCATTGAAGCTGGAGGGCGGCGCGAAGTAAGTCGAGGGCCCGGGATGCCAATGATGCAAGAAACCCGGGCCGGCGCGGCGGCGGTGGCTGGATTGAAGGGCAGGGAATGCGCAAGCGTGGAAGCAGGGCGCGCTGCGCATTCCCTATACGGGTAAAATATCGCCGTCCGCAATCCGAGAGCCGCCATGTCCACCATCGAGATCCCGCAATCCATCACCATCACCCGCCCCGACGATTGGCACCTGCACCTGCGCGACGGCGCGGCGCTGGCCAGCGTGCTGCCGCATACCGCACACCAGTTCGCGCGCGCGATCGTGATGCCGAACCTGAAACCCCCGGTTACCACCGCCGCCGACGCTGCCGCCTACCGCGACCGCATCCTGGCCGCGCTGCCGGAGGGGATGAAGTTCGAGCCGCTGATGACGCTGTACCTGACCGACAACACCGATCCGGACGAGATCCGCCGCGCCCAGGACACCGGCTTCATCCACGCCGTGAAGCTCTACCCGGCGGGCGCCACCACCAATTCGGCGGCCGGCGTCACCGACCTGAAAAAGTGCTACAAGACCCTGGAAGTGATGCAGGAAGTCGGCATGCCGCTGCTGGTGCACGGCGAGGTGACCGATAACGACATCGACCTGTTCGACCGCGAAGCCGTGTTCATCGAGCGCGTGATGCGCCCGCTGCGCCGCGACCTGCCGGCCCTGAACATCGTGTTCGAGCACATCACCACCAAGGACGCGGCCCAGTACGTGGCCGAAGCCGAAGGCCCGATCGCGGCGACCATCACCGCCCACCACCTGCTGTACAACCGCAACGAGATCTTCCGCGGCGGCATCCGCCCGCACTACTACTGCCTGCCGGTCCTGAAACGCGAAGAACACCGCCTGGCGCTGGTGACGGCCGCCACCAGCGGCGACGAGCGCTTCTTTCTCGGCACCGACTCGGCCCCGCACGCCATCAACGCCAAGGAAACCAGCTGCGGCTGCGCCGGCTGCTACACCGCGCTGCATGCGATGGAGCTGTACACGCAGGCTTTCGCCGACGCCGGCGCGCTCGACAAACTGGAAGCCTTTGCCAGCTTCAACGGCCCGGCCTTCTACGGCCTGCCGCGCAACGAGGGCACGATTACCCTGACCCGCGAGACCTGGACCCTGCCGGAAACGGTGCCGATGGGGAGCGCGCGCCTGGTGCCGCTCAACGCCGGCGAGCAGATCCACTGGAAGATGGTCTAAGGCCGGACGATGCTTGCGCAGATCGACTGGTCCCGCCCCTGGTACGACGCGGTGCGTCCCGCCTTCGAGCGCTTGCAGCTCGACGATGAGGCGTTTGTCGCCGCCTTCAACCGCAATGCGGCCAGCCTGGCCCTGCGCAACCACCGCGACCTGCCGATCACCTTCGTGCCGCAGGAATCGCTGCCGGAAGGGACGGCCTATGAGGCTTTCATCAGCGCCACCGGCGGCGTGCCCACGCGCGACAACCTGCACGACTTCTTCAACGGCCTGGTGTGGCAGACCTTCCCGGCGATTAAACGCCAGCTGAACGCCCTGCAGGCGGCGCAGATCGAGGCCGCCGGCGGGGTAGGGCAGTCGCGCGGCGCGGCGCGCGACGCCGCCACCATCTTCGACGAAAACGCGGCCCTGCTGGTGGTGCGCGCCTCCAGTGCGGGGCGCGAGCTGGTCGACGAGCTGCGCGCCCACTGCTGGGATGCCGCCTTGTTCGAGAAGCGCGGCATGTTCGGCCGCGACGCGCAGGTATGGCTGTTCGGCCACGCGCTGATGGAAAAGCTGGTCGCGCCGCGCAAGGCGATCACCGCGCACACGCGCGTGGTGTTCGCCGACGACGCCTATTTTGCCCTGTCGCCCGACGCCCAGCGCGCCTGGATCGACGAACGCGTGGCGGCCGAGCTGGCGGACAGCGCATTGACCACCTCCAGCTTCACGCCGCTGCCGGTGCTCGGCGTGCCGGGCTGGTGGCCGGAGCAGGATGCCGCCTTCTACGCCGACACGAGCGTGTTCCGTCCCAAGCGGGTGGCGCCGTGAGTGCCCAGGTCCGCTGGGGCATCCTCGGCACCGGCAAGATCGCGCGCGCCTTTGCCACCGCGCTGCGCGACGTGCCCGGCGCGCAGCTGGCCGCGGTCGCCTCGCGCAGCATCGAGAAGGCCGAGGCCTTCGCCGCCGAATTCGGCGCCGCTGCCGCCCATGGCTCCTACGAGGAACTGGCCGCCAGCGCGGGCGTCGACCTGGTCTACATCGCCACCCCGCACCCCCAGCACGCCGCGAATGCCCTGCTGGTGCTGGGCGCCGGGAAGGGCACCCTGGTCGAAAAGGCCTTCACGATCAACCGGCGCGAGGCCGAGGAAGTCGTGGCGCTGGCGCGTACGAAAAACCTGTTCCTGATGGAGGCGATGTGGACGCGTTACCTGCCGTCCCTGCTCGAAGTGAAGCGCATCGTCGCCTCCGGAGAAATCGGCGAGGTCAGCCAGGTCGTGGCGGATTTCGGCTTCACCGCGAATTTCGGCCCCGAACACCGGGCCTTCAATCCTGAACTCGGCGGCGGCGCGCTGCTCGACCTGGGCATCTATCCGTTGTCGATCGCGGCCAGCCTGCTCGGGCCGGTCGCATCGGTGCGGGCGCAGGCCCGGATGGGGCCGACCGGCGTCGACCTCCAGACCGGCTTCACCTTGCTGCACGAAGGCGGCGGCATGTCGGTCTGCAGTTGCTCCTTCCTGGCGCGCACGCCGGGCGAACTGACGGTATCGGGCACGCGCGGCCACGTGCGCATGAACACCATGTTCCACCGCGCCCGCTCGGTGACGGTGGCGCTGGAAGACGGCAGCACGCGCACGGTCGATACGCCGTATCTGGGCAACGGCTACGTGCACGAAGCGATCGAGGCCCAGCGCTGCTTCCAGGCGGGCCTGCTCGAGAGCCCCGGCATGACCCAGGACGAGACGCTGGCGCTGATGGGGGTGATGGACGAGATCCGGCGCCAGATCGGGCTGGTCTACGACGCCGACCGCGTGCGGTAGATTTGCAACGGCAGTGCGACGCTCTCCGGCGTATGCATGTTGACAATACAATCCTCGGGTCGAATACTGGACCTGTTACGTCCACCTGGCCTTGCCGAATCCATCATGCATATCCTGCGCGCCGCCATTTTCTCCGCCGCCTGCCTGCTGCCCTTTGCCGCCCACGCCCACGCCGACCCCGTTCCCGTCCCCGCCGACAAGCAGGCCTATGTCGGCGACTGGCAGGGCAAGGACATGCGCATCCAGATGGCGAAGGACGGCAAGATCAAGTACAAGCGCGACCGCCCCAGCAAGAAGCTCGACCTCAGCGTCGACCTGCGGGGTTTTGACGGCGACAACTTCGACATCGGCTGGGGCATCGTGCGCTCGACGTTTGTCGTCAGCAAGCCGCCGCATCGCGAGGGCGACAAGTGGAAAATGACGGTCGATGGCGTCGAGCTGACCCGCGTCGATTGAGCGGGGGCCGGACATGCAGCTCGGTTCCGTCACCCCCATCCTGCGCATCTTCGACGAAGCGAAGGCGCGCGAATTTTACGTGGATTTCCTCGGTTTCGAAGTCGACTGGGAGCACCGCTTCGAGCCGGGTTTTCCCCTCTACCTGCAAGTCTCGCACGGCGCTTGCGTGCTGCACCTGAGCGAACACCACGGCGACTGCTGCCCCGGCGCCGCGCTGCGCATCGAGGTCGACGACGTCGACGCTTACCAGGCGGAGCTCGCGGCGAAGAACTATGGTTATGCCCGGCCGGGCGTTGACGACACGCCGTGGGGGAGCCGCGAGATGTCGATCAAGGATCCGTTCGGGAACCGGTTGGTGTTCACCGGCGCGGGCGACACGTAGGGGGGCTTCCGTGAGCGGCGCAGCGCGGTCAGCTTAACGGTATTCATGATGTGTACGGCGTGGGTTCAAGAACCCACCCTACGAAACCCGATGATCGGTAGGGTGGGTTCTCGAACCCACGCTGTACGGTGTTCGATCAGAGATCGGTCCGCAAGAGCCGAGTTTCGTAGGGTGGACCGGGCCGCGTAAGGCACCTGTGTCCACGCGGTACGGCGTTCGATCAGCGCTCATCGGTATTCATGATGTGTACGGTTGCTCAACCGATGCACAGCGTGGACTCGGGAGTCCACCCTACGAACTGCGCGTAACAGCACAGTCCTGTAGGGTGGGTTCTCGAACCCACGCGGTACGGCGTTCGATCAGAGATTGCGTCCGCAAGAGCCGGGTTTCGTAGGGTGGACCGGGCCGCGCAAGGCACCTGTGTCCACGCGGTACGGCGTTCGATCAGAGCGCATCGGTATTCATGATATGTACGGTTACTCAACCGATGCACAGCGTGGACTCGGGAGTCCACCCTACGAACTGCGCGTAATAGCGCAGAACGCCAGCGCGCCGCTCACACCTTCAAGAATTCCTCGCGCCCACCCAGCCAGCGCGCCAGGTGCGCATCGACGATGGCAATCGCCTCCGGACTGTCCCGCTCCAGCAGCGCCGCCGCCACGTCGCGCGCGTCTTCCACCAGCCACTGGTCGGTCTCCAGGTCCGCAAAGCGCAGCATCGCCTGCCCCGACTGGCGCGCACCCAAAAATTCGCCGGGGCCGCGGATCTCCAGGTCGCGCCGCGCGATCTCGAAGCCGTCGGTGGTCTCGCGCATCGTCATCAAACGCTGCTTGGCCACCTGGCCGAGCGGGCTTTGGTACAGCAGCAGGCAGACGCTGGCCGCCGAACCGCGCCCGACCCGTCCGCGCAGCTGGTGCAGCTGCGATAAACCGAAACGTTCGGCGTGTTCGATCACCATCAGCGAAGCGTTCGGCACGTCCACGCCTACCTCGATGACGGTGGTCGCGACCAGCACGTGCACCTCGCCAGCGGCAAAGGCGTCCATGATCACCTGTTTTTCGGCCGGCTTCAGGCGTCCGTGCACCAGGCCGACCTGCAGGTCGGGCAGGGCCTCGGCCAGGGTCTCGTAGGTCTCGGTGGCCGTCTGCAACTGCAGGGCCTCGGATTCCTCGATCAGCGGACACACCCAGTAGACCTGGCGCCCTTCGAGCGCGGCCGCATGCACGCGCTCGATGACTTCATCGCGCCGGTTCTGGTCGATGGCGCGCGTGACGATCGGCGTGCGGCCCGGCGGCAGCTCGTCGATCACCGACACTTCCAGGTCGGCGTAATACGTCATGGCCAGTGTGCGCGGGATCGGCGTGGCCGACATCATCAACTGGTGCGGCACCAGGCCGTCGCTGCCCTTGTTGCGCAGCGTGAGGCGCTGGCCGACGCCGAAGCGGTGCTGCTCGTCGACCAGCACCAGGCCGAGTTTCGCGAACTGCACCGAATCCTGGATCAGGGCGTGGGTGCCGATCACGAGGTGCGCCTCGCCCGACTCGGCCATTTCGCTGGCGGCCGTCTTTTCCTTTTTCTTGAGGCTGCCGGTGAGCCAGGCGACCTTCACGCCGAGCGGCTCCATCCAGGCGGCGATCTTCCTGAAATGCTGCTCGGCCAAAATCTCGGTCGGCGCCATCAGCGCGGCCTGGTAGCCGCTGTCGATCGCCTGCGCCGCCGCCAGCGCGGCCACCACCGTCTTGCCGCTGCCGACGTCGCCCTGCAGCAGGCGCTGCATCGGGTAACCCTCGCGCAGGTCGGCGCGGATTTCCTCCACCACGCGCTGCTGGGCATTGGTGAGCTCGAAGGGCAGGGCGCGCAAGAAGGCCTTGGACAATGCACCGACGGCGCGCAGGGTCGGTGCGCCCTTGTCGCGCCGTGCGCGCTGGGCCCGCTTCAGCGAGAGCTGCTGCGCCAGCAGCTCGTCGAACTTCACGCGCGTCCAGGCCGGGTGCGACTTGTCCATCAGCGCGTATTCGTCGGCGTCCTTCGGCGGATAGTGCAGGAGTTTGACGGCCGGCTCGAAGTCGACCAGGCCCAGCTTGCGGCGCACGCCCGGCGGCACGGTGTCGACCCAGTCCACGCGCTGCATCGCCTGCGCGATCGCGCGCCGCAGGATCGGCTGCGACAAGCCCTCGCCCGACGGGTAGACCGGCGTGAGCGAAGTCGGCAGCGGCGCGCCCTCGTTGACCACCTTATAGGTCGGATGGACCATCTCGGCGCCGAAGAAGCCGTGCTTGACCTCGGTGCGGGCGCGCACGCGCACGCCTTCGGCCAATTGCTTGACCTGGCTGCCGTAGAAATTCATGAAGCGCAGCAGGATGTCGCCGCTCTCGTCGGCGATCGTGACCAGCAGCTGGCGCCGCGGTTTCAGGGCGATCTCGTTCTTGGTGACCACGCCCTCGACCTGCGACACATGGCCGCCGCGCAGGCAGGCCTCGCGGATCGGCACGATCTTGGTCTCGTCCTCGTAGCGCATCGGCAGGTGCAGGACCAGGTCCATGTCGCTGCGCAGGCCGAGCTTGGCGAGCTTGCTTTCTGTGGTTTTCGGGGCGGAAGTGGTCTTGGAAGCGGGCATAGATGCGGCAGGTTGGCGTGCATCAGCGTAAAATAGAGGGTTCGCCGCACGCGCTGCAGCCTCTATTGTAAAGCTGCCAGCCCCCATTTTCCCAGAATTGACCAGAATGTACTCGCTTTCCGATTTCGATTTTGAATTGCCGCCCGAGCGCATCGCGCAGCTGCCGCTGCCCGACCGCAGCGCTTCGCGCCTGCTGCAGCTCGACGGCGACCGCATCACCGACCGCCATTTCGCCGACATCGTCGACCAGCTCCAGCCGGGCGACCTGCTGGTGATGAACAACACCCGCGTGCTCAAGGCGCGTTTCTTCGGCGTCAAGGAGACCGGAGGCCAGGTGGAAGTGCTGGTCGAGCGCGTGCTGGACAAGCGCACGGTGCTGGCCCAGGTGCGCGCCTCCAAGTCGCCGAAACCCGGCAACCGCATCCGCCTGGCCGACGCCTTCGACGTCACCGTCGGCGAGCGCGCCGGCGAGTTCTTCACGCTCGCCTTCGAGGGCGACGTGTTCGAGCTGATCGAAGCCCATGGCCGCCTGCCGCTGCCGCCCTACATCGAGCATAACGCCGACGAGTTCGACGAGCAGCGCTACCAGACCGTGTATTCGAAGGAGCCGGGGGCGGTCGCCGCGCCGACCGCCGGCCTGCATTTCGACCAGCCGCTGCTCGACAAGTTGCAGGCAAAGGGCGTGAAGCTCGCCTACGTCACCCTGCACGTGGGCGCCGGTACCTTCCAGCCGGTGCGCGTCGAGGACCTGTCCGAGCACAAGATGCACTCCGAGTGGTACACCATTTCGCAGGAGACGGTTGATGCCGTGCGCGCGGCGAAAGCGGCCGGGCGCGACGTGGTGGCGGTGGGCACCACGAGCCTGCGCGCGCTGGAGTCGGCTTCGCAATCCGGCGAACTGATGGCCGGCAGCGACGACACGGCCCTGTTCATCACGCCGGGCTACCGCTTCAAGACGGTGACGCGCCTGATCACCAATTTCCACCTGCCGAAGTCGACGCTCATGATGCTGGTGTCGGCCTTCGCCGGCTATGAGGAGATCCGCAAGGCCTACGCGCACGCGATCGCCAACGAATACCGCTTCTTCAGCTATGGCGACGCCATGCTGTTGACCACCCAATCCCGTTAAGACTACCGATGCTCGAATTTACGCTCCTGAAGAAAGACACCAGCGGCCTGTCGCATGCGCGCCGCAGCCGTTTGAAACTCAACCACGGCACCATCGAAACCCCGATCTTCATGCCGGTCGGGACCTATGGCTCGGTCAAGGCGATGTCGCCCGTCGAGCTGAAGGAAGTGGGCTCGCAGATCATCCTCGGTAACACCTTCCACCTGTGGCTGCGCCCGGGCACCGAGGTCATGGATAAATTCGGCGGCCTGCACGGCTTCATGGGCTGGGACAAGCCGATCCTGACCGACTCGGGCGGCTTCCAGGTGTTCTCGCTGGGCGCGATGCGCAAGATCACGGAAGAGGGCGTGACCTTCGCCTCGCCGATCGACGGCTCGCGCAAATTCCTGTCGCCGGAAGTGTCGATGCAGATCCAGCGCTCGCTGAACTCGGACATCGTGATGCAGTTCGACGAGTGCACGCCCTACGAAATCGATGGCCGTCCGGCCACCGCCGAAGAGGCGGCCAAGTCGATGCGCATGTCGCTGCGCTGGGCCCAGCGCTCGATGAACGAGTTCAAGCGCGGCGAAAATCCGAACGCGCTGTTCGGCATCGTCCAGGGCGGCATGTACGAGCACCTGCGCGACGAGTCGCTGGCGGGCCTGGAAGATATTAACTTCCCGGGCCTGGCGATCGGCGGCCTGTCGGTGGGCGAGCCGAAGGAAGACATGAAGCGCATCCTGGCCCACGTCGGCCCGCGCCTGCCGGAGAACAAGCCGCACTACCTGATGGGCGTCGGCACCCCGGAAGACCTGGTCGAAGGCGTGGCCAACGGCGTCGACATGTTCGACTGCGTGATGCCGACCCGGAACGCGCGCAACGGCTGGCTATTCACCCGTTTCGGCGACGTGAAGATCAAGAACGCGCGTTACAAGGACGACACGGCGCCGCTGGACGAGTCCTGCAGCTGCTACTGCTGCAAGAACTTCTCGCGTGCCTACCTGCACCACCTGCACCGCTCGAACGAGATCCTGGGCGCGCGTTTGAACACCATCCACAACCTGCACTATTACTTGAACCTGATGCAGGAGATTCGCGACGCGATCGATGCGGATGGCTTCAACGCGTTCCGCCTGCAGTTCAATGCGGACCGGGCGCGCGGCGTTTAAGCTGTCGCGGCTTTTCCGGGGCTGGTTGAACGCGTGGACGGCGGAGCCGTCCACCCTACGTTCCTTCGGCTTACGTATCGATACCCGTAGGGTGGACGGGTCTCCCGTCCACGCGTTCAACCTACGTTCGCGATCCCGACAGAAAGCAGAACCCCAATAAAAAGCGGCGCCTCGGCGCCGCTTTGTTTTTATTCAGCCGCGCGATAACGCTCCAGCCAGTGCGCATACGGCGCCGGCAGCGTCCACGACGGTTTATCGAGACCCAGCGCCTTGGCCGCCGCATACGGGTAATGCGGATTGCCCAGGTGTGCCCGGCCGATCATGACCAGGTCCATCTGGCCGTCCGCCACCACGCGGTTGGCGACCGCCGGCGAGTCGATGTTCCACGACGAGGCCACCGGCAGGCCGGCTTCGCGTTTCACGCGTTCGGCGATCGGCGCAAGGAAGCCCGAGGCCCAGGGAATGTTCGCGTCCGGGGTCGAGAAGCCGACGCTCACGTTCAACAGGTCCAGGCCGCCGGCGCGGAACTGGCGCGCCAGTTCGATCGACTCCGCCAGCGTCTCTTCGTCGCGGCCGTCGAACTCGATCACGCCGAAGCGCGCCGTCAGCGGAAAGCGCTCGGGCCAGACTTCACGGACCGCCGCCAGGGTCTCGAGCAGGAAGCGGCTGCGGCCGGCGAGGTCGCCGCCGTATTCGTCGGTACGCTGGTTGGCGTGGACCGAGAAGAAGCTCTGGCCGAGGTAGCCGTGCGCGAAGTGCAGCTCCAGCCATTCGAAGCCGGCCTCCAGGGCGCGGCGGGCGGCGGCGACGAAGTCGGCCTTGACGCGCTCGATGTCGGCGATGGTCATCGCTTTCGGCACCTGCGGCAGGTTGGCGCCGAAGGCGGCGGCGGACGGCGAGATGGTGTCCCAGCCGCGCGGGTCGCCGGCCGGGATGTGGTCGTCGCCTTCCCAGGGGCGCTGGGCGCTGGCCTTGCGGCCGGCGTGGCCGATCTGGATGCCGGCGACGGCGCCGCCGGCCTTGATCCCGGCGGCGATGCGCGCCAGGCCCGGCACGTGCGCGTCGGACCACAGGCCCAGGCAGCCCGGGGTGATGCGGCCTTCCGGCGAGACGCCGGTCGCTTCGACAATCACCAGGCCGGCGCCGCCGCGGGCGATGCTTTCGTAGTGGGTGGTGTGCCAGTCGCTGGTATGGCCGTCGGTGGCGCTGTACTGGCACATCGGCGGCACCGCGATGCGGTTGCGCAGGGTGACGTCCTTGAGGGAGAAGGGGCTAAACAGTGCTGACATTCGTGTGTTTCTTTTTGCAAGGGTAAAACGGGCCCGGTGCGGCCGGAGGGGGCTGCACAGGGCAAGTAATCGGGATTGATCGGTGAAGGGGGCGGATCATACTCCCGCCGGACAATTCCTGCTGAGACCGTACTCGTTTTGAATGGTGTGTAAGCGGTCACTTTCGTGCTGGCCAAGGATTTTGTAGGGTGGGCTCTTGAGCCCACGCGGTACCCCTCCTGAACAATCGCACATTTAAGCTCAGCCAAAACATGTGATCGGCTATTTCGGGCAAGCTCGCCCGATGCGGTGTGCATGGGCATGGCCGCGTGGGTACAAGTACCCACCCTACAAAAACGTTACCATTTCCTACTTGCATTTTTTGCACCCACCCCCAGATGCGGCGGAATGGCCGCTGGCAGTTCGCCGGTGCTAGAATACAGCGCTGTTTTTTTTATCTCATAATCGGAGTCCTTGTGTTCATTTCCAACGCTTACGCGCAAACCACCGCCGCCGCCGATCCTGGCCTGATGGGCAACCTGACGACCTTCGCGCCGCTGCTGATCATGTTCGTGGTCATGTATTTCCTGATGATCCGCCCCCAGCAGAAGCGCCAGAAAGAATTGAAAGCCATGATGGATGCGCTCGCGAAGGGCGATGAAGTGGTCACCGCCGGCGGCATCCTGGGCCGCGTCGTGCAGGTCAAGGACGCCTACGTCACCCTGGAAGTGGCTGCCGGCACCGAAATGGTCGTGCAGAAGAACGCAGTCACCACGCTGCTGCCGAAGGGCACCCTGAAGTCCCTGTAAGCCGGCGCCGCGGCCCGCCCAGGGCCGCGCGCCGCTCAACATAGAACGCTGGAACACTATGAATCGCTATCCGCTCTGGAAATATATACTGATCGCTGTCGCGCTCCTGCTTGGCGCGCTGTACACGGCGCCCAACTACTTCGGCGAATCGCCGGCGCTGCAAGTGACGACCGGCAAAACCACGGTCAAGATCAACAGCGACACCACGGCCCAGGTCGCGGAAGTGCTGAAACGCGAGGGTGTTCCGGCCAACCAGGTCACGCTCGACGGCTCGGGTAACTCGACCGCCGTGCGTGCCCGCTTCGATACCACCGATGCCCAGTTCAAGGCCAAGCTCGCGCTCGAGCGCCAGCTGAACCGCGACCAGGCCGACCCCGACTACATCGTCACCGTCAACCTGGTGAAGAATACCCCCGCCTGGATGCAGGCCATGCGCGCGCTGCCGATGAACCTCGGCCTCGACCTGCGCGGCGGCGTCCACTTCCTGCTGCAAGTCGACTCGAAAGCCGTGCTCGAAACGCGCCTGAAGGGCACCCTGGCCAGCGTGCGCAGCGTCCTGCGCGACGCCAACGTGCGCCACGCCGGCATCGAGCGCAGCGGCAACGCGATCGAGATCAGCTTCCGCGACGAACAGACCCGCGCCGCCGCCCGCACCGTGCTGGCCAAGCAGATGGCCGACCTGGCCCTGGCCGATGCTGCCGACGGCACCGACCTGAAGCTGGTCGCCACCATGAAGGCCGACGCGCTCAAGCGCATCGTCGAGGAAGGCGTCAACCAGAACATCTCGACCCTGTCCAAGCGTATCAACGAACTCGGCGTGACCGAGCCGGTCATCCAGCGCCAGGGCGCCGACCGCATCATCGTCCAGCTGCCGGGCGTGCAGGACGTCGCCCGTGCGAAAGACCTGATCGGCCGCACCGCCACCCTGGAACTGCGCCTGGTCGATCCGACCGTGACCCCGGGCACCGAACTGTCGGCCGCGATTCCGCTGAACTCGGAACTGTTCACCGAAGGCCGCGGCGCCCCGGTCGTGGTGTCGAAGGACATCATCCTGACCGGCGACTACATCACCAACGCCGTCGCCAGCTTCGACCAGAACCAGCAGCCGGCCGTCTCGGTCGACCTGAACGGCGACGGCGGCCGCAAGATCCGCCTCGTCACCCGTGAAAACGTCGGCAAGCGTATGGCCATCCTGCTGAAGGAGAAGGGCAAGTACACCGTGCCGTCGGCCCCGACCATCCAGAGCGAACTGGGCTCGACCTTCCAGATCACCGGCATCGGCAACGCCCAGGAAGCGAACGAACTGGCGCTGCTGCTGCGCTCGGGCGCGCTGTCGGCGCCGATGGAATTCATCGAGGAGCGCGTGGTCGGCCCGCAGCTCGGCGCCGAGAACATCAGCCGCGGCCTGCACTCGACCCTGTGGGGCTTCGTGGCCATCGCCGTCTTCATGATCGTCTACTACCACATGTTCGGCATCTTCAGCGCCATCGCGCTGGCCGCCAACGTGCTGTTCCTGCTGGCGCTGCTGTCGATGCTGCAGGCAACGCTGACCCTGCCGGGTATCGCGGCAATCGCGCTCGCGCTCGGCATGGCGATCGACGCCAACGTCCTGATCAACGAGCGCATCCGCGAGGAGCTGCGCGCCGGCGCCACGCCGCAGCAGGCGATCACGAACGGCTTCAGCCACGCCTGGGACACGATTTTCGACTCCAACGTGACCACCCTGATCGTCGGCCTGGCGCTCCTGATCTTCGGTACCGGCGCGGTGCGCGGCTTCGCGGTCGTGCACAGCCTGGGCATTCTGACCTCGATGTTCTCGGCGGTGTTCGTCTCGCGCGGCTTCGTCAACCTGTGGTACGGTCGCCGCGGCAAGAAACTGAGCAAGCTGTCGGTCGGCACCGTCTGGACGCCGGGCCTGCCCGCTGAAAAGAATTAAGGACTAGGAATCATGGAATTTTTCAAAATCAAGCGGGACATCCCGTTCATGCGCCACGCGTTGATCTTCAACGTGATCTCGGCGCTGACCTTCCTCGCCGCAGTGTTCTTCCTGGTGACCAAGGGCCTGCACTTCTCGGTCGAATTCACCGGCGGCACCGTGATGGAACTGCGTTACCCGCACGCGGCCGACCAGGAAAAGATCCGCGGCACGCTGCGCGCGATCGGCCATGAAGCGCCGGAAGTGGCCAGCTTCGGCACCGCCCAGGACATCATGCTGCGCCTGCCGCCGGTGAAGACCGCCGCCGGCGCGACCGTCTCGGGCGAAGCCTTCAAGGCGATCTGCGCCTCGGAAGGCGGCACCCCGAAACAGATCAACGTCACCGAGAAGGGCCAGCAGATCGAGCGCACCAGCTGCGCGAATGCGGCCGGCGCCGAAGTGGTGAGCCTGCAGCGCGTCGACTTCGTCGGCCCGCAGGTCGGCGACGAACTGGCGCAGAGCGGCCTGAACGCGCTGATCATGGTCGTGGTCGGCGTGGTGATCTACCTGGCCGTGCGCTTCGAATGGAAATTCGCGGTCGCCGCGATCCTGGCGAACCTGCACGACGTCGTCATCATCCTGGGCTTCTTCGCCTTCTTCCAGTGGGAGTTCTCGCTGACGGTGCTGGCCGCGATCCTGGCGGTGTTGGGCTATTCGGTCAATGAATCGGTCGTCATCTTCGACCGGATCCGCGAAACCTTCCGCAAACAGCGCAAGATGAGCGTGACCGAGGTCATCGACCACGCGATCACCAGCACCATCTCGCGTACCATCATCACCCACGCCTCGACCCAGATGATGGTGCTGTCGATGCTGTTCTTCGGCGGCCCGTCGCTGCACTACTTCGCGATGGCCCTGACGATCGGTATCTGCTTCGGCATTTATTCGTCGGTGTTCGTGGCCGCCGCGCTGGCGATGTGGTTCGGCGTCAAGCGCGAAGACCTGGTCAAGCCGGTCAAGGCAAAGGACGAGACCGACGGCGCCGTGGTCTGACGCCGTGGCTTGATTATTCTGCCTGCATAAAGATGCCGCCCGGCCTGGCCGTGGCGGCATTTTTTATGCATGGACCATTTGCTCATCTCGATTTTCACAAAGAATTGTTCGAAATGTGACATTTCCCAGCCTTGTGTGAGTTATCGCACAGAAGGTCGGGGTAGCCGAACCTTATAGTGGAACCGTCTCTTTCAGGACATCCCTAGTTTTGGACTTCACCCGCTCCCCTTCGGAGCGGGTTTTTTTTGCCGCGATTGCGTGCCATCGACATTTAATACAAATGTCACACGAAAGTGAATTGGCGCACAGAGTGCGCGGGGGGCGGGAACTATAGTGGAACTGTCTCTTTCAGGACATCCCTAGTTTTGGACTTTGCCCACTCTCCGGAGTGGGCATTTTTTTTTGCGGGTTGGGATTCGGATGCAGGCGTTGGTGGGGCTGTTGCCTGTGGCGGTATCGGTATTCTTAATCCGCGTGGGCACGAGTGCCCACCCTACAGGACACGCTGCGTATCCGGGTTTCGTATGAACTCGCCGTTGGCGATGACCGTAGGGTGGGCTCTCGAGCCCACGCGGATCAAGAAAGCCGCTAGCAGGGCAGGCAACAGCCCCACAAGCGTCAATCGGATTTCAGAGAAAAAATGAAAAGGCTTACATCAACGCCGACGTCAAACTCTGCACTTCCTGCGCCGACTCCTCCATGATCCGGGCCAGCGTCCCGTCGCCCACCGCGAAATCGATGGTCGCCGCCGCCTGCGCGGTGGTCGCGCCCGGCCGCTCGAGCAAGGGAGAAGGTTCCGGCGACAGGTCGTTCGCCAGCAGCAGGGTGTCGCCCAGGGTTTCCGGCGGCAGCGCGCGCATGCCGTTCCACATGGCCTCGATCGCGCCCATCACCGGCGCCGGCACGCCCAGCTTGAGCAGGACGCCGCGGCCGATCGCCACTTCGCCATGTTCCAGCCAGTCGTCGGCGCCGCCCTCGAGCAGGCCCGGGTATTCATGGGCGCGCGAGAGCAGGTAGAAGCCGCCGACTTCGTGCACGATGCCGGCGAACATCGCCGTTTCCGGATCGACGAAGGAGACGCGGCGCGCGATCACCTGGGCCAACGCGGCCACGTGGGCCGAGTGGCGCCACAGCTGGTCGGCGCGGGCGCGCAGTGCCGGGTCGGTGATCTCGCTGCTGAGCTGGCGCACGATGACGGAAGCGGCCAGCGCGCCCAGGGTGCGGAAACCCACGCGCTGCACGGCGGCGCGCACGTTGGTCACGTCGTTGCCGGCGCGGTTGTAGGTGACGGAATTTGCGATCGCGACGGTGCGCGCGGCCAGCAGCGGCTCGGCCTGGACCAGGCGGGCCGCCGCGTCGGCATGGCACTCGGGATCGTTCAGCGCACGCTGCAGCCTGAGCGTGGCGTCGACATTGGTGGGAAAACTGAGCTCGCCCCGGATGGCCTGGGCGGCGATGCTCTTGAGGGCGTCAAGTCTGTCCATCGAAAAATTATACCCCCAACGGCTGGACACGCCGGGAGTATTTGCCTTAGAGCATGGTTTTACAACGCCGCCGCTCAGGGTTCGCTGAAGATGGCGTCACAGTCTTCCTTCGCTTCCTCGGTGTCTTCCAGTTCGTCGACCAGGCCGAGGTCGAACAATTCTTCGACGGCGTTCATGAAGCTGTTCAGCTTGGTGGCGCCGATCAAGCGGTAGATCTCGCCGTCTTCGTTGCGCACGCCGATCAGCATCGCTTCCTCGCGCACTTCTTCTTCCGAAGCCACGTCGAGCAACAGGTTGCCGATGATGTGCTTGTCGAAGTGGGCCGGCTTTTTGCCTGCGATCAGGGAAGTTTTCAAGATGATTCCTTTTGTTGTGTTAGTAAAGGGGACCCGAGTATCCGTTCGCGCAGCTTCTTCAACGCGCTATCGACCTCATCGAACTCGGCGTCGCTAAATCCAGCAAACAATTGTTTGCCGTGATCAACAACTTTCGGGAAGACGTCGCGGAACACGGCATCGCCGCTGTCCGTCAGGCGCACGAAATACGAGCGCTTGTCGTCCAGGCTGCGTTCGCGCAGTACCAGGCCTTTCAGCTCGAGCCGCTCGATCACGCCGGTCAGCGTACCCTTGGTGATGAGGGTGCGCTCGCCGAGCTCCTTGTAGTTCATCCCGCTGGTATTGCCGAGCGTGGCGATGATGTCGAACTGCGCATGCGTCAAGCCGTACTGCCGCACCGATTCGCCCGAATACCGCTCGAAGCCCTGCAGGCATTCGGCCAGCAAGCGGACGCTCTTTAAATATCGTTCCCCCATGAACAGGGATTATAGCCGCCAGCGGGCGTTCGACAGCGCCGCGACGCTATGCATGGCGGGGAAAATGGTGCCGTGTTCGCCAGTGCGCGACCGGGAAACGGGCAGCCCGTGGCGCCGGCCTTTTCGGGACGGCTGGCGCCGCCTTATCGCCTTTTACGGCCGGGCGGCGTACCATACGCGTTTTGCCCATCAGCCACACATGCCCCGCCACCTCCACGGCATCCTCGCCCTGCTGCTCGTCACCCTCGTGTGGGGCACGACCTTTCCGGCAATGAAGGACCTGACCGGGCATTTCTCGGCCGTGTGGATCATCCTGGTGCGCTTCGCCCTGGCTGCGCTGCTGCTGTCGCCCTTCCTGTGGCGCGGCAAGCTGGCCGACATGCGCGCCGGCGCCATCCTCGGCGTATTGTTGTTCTTCTGCTTCGTGTTCCAGGTCGAGGGCCTGGCGCTGACCAGCTCGAACCGCAACGCCTTCATCTGCGGCCTGAACGTGCTGGTCGTGCCGCTGCTCGGCGTGCTGGCGGGACGCCTGCCGGAGCGCCGCATCGTGCTGGCCCTCGTCATGTCGATCGCCGGCCTGGCCGCCCTGTGCTGGGACGGCGGCGCCTGGGGCACGGGCGACTCCCTTGCCCTGATGAGCGCGCTGTGCTTCGGCGTCTACATCAAGGTGATGGAAGTGCAGACCCGGCGCGCGACGCGCCTGCTCACCGTCACCGCCGCCCAGATCGGCACCGTCGCCCTGTGCGCCCTGGTGTGGCTGCTGGGGCGCGAGTTGCCGGGCGAGGCCGTGGCGCGCTCGGCCTACCTCGCCGGCGTGATTGACAATCTCGGCCACGCCGGCTGGAACTTCGCCTACCTCGGCGTGGTGGCGACCGCGGCCATCATCTCGCTGCAGACCTGGGGCCAGTCGCGCACCTCGGCCAACGAAGCGGCGGTGGTCTACGCCTTCGAGCCGGCGGCGGCCGCCTTCTTCGGCTACTTCTGGCTGGGCGAAGCCTTGACCGCCCGCGGCTGGCTGGGCGGTTTGCTGTTGATCTCCGGTATGATAGTCAGCCAATGGAATTCCGAAAGCCGGCCCTCCGCCGCGCTTGCACCCGAGTGAACACCTTCCCGATCCGCCCCTATGTCGCAAGCTGAACTGCCCGTCCTGGCGCAGGAGCGGCCGCTGCGCATCCTGCTCGTCAACGCCGGCGAACCGGACACGATGAGCTGGTCGGGCCTGGCCCAGCCGCTGCGCCTGGCCGCGAAGATCCTCGGCCCCGAGCGCCTGCACGTGGACGTGCGCAGCCCCGACAAGTTCGCCGGCGACAGCCAGCGCCACTGGCACCTGGTGCTGCTCGCCGCCGACGAAGCCCAGGCCGGCCTGAAGCCCGCCAACTTCCGCGCCGTGGTCGAGCGCTGCCGCGCCGCGCCCTTCTGGGGCGGCGTCGGCGCCGGCGTGCTGTGGCTGGCGGAAGCCGGCGCCCTGAACGGCGTGCGCACCGCGCTGCCCTGGTCCCTGTACGCCGACGCCGACAGCCGCGCCGACCAGGCCGTCTTCACCCCCCATCTCTACGAGATCGACGGCCCCCGCCTGACCTGCTGCGGCGGCGCCGCCTCGGTCGACTTCGCGCTGACCCTGATCGAGACCATTTTCGGCTCGACCGTGCAGGCGCAGGTGAAGGAAATCCTCTGCGTCGACCGCGTGCGCGGCCGGGAAGAGCGCCAGCGCGTGGCGCTGCAGGCGCGTTTCGGCACGCTGCAGCCGAAATTGACCGAGGCGGTGACCTTGATGGAAGCGAATATCGAGGAGCCGCTGTCGACCGACGAGATTGCGCAACTGGCCGGGGTGTCGCGGCGGCAGTTGGAGCGGCTCTTCAAGCAGTACCTGGGCAGTTTGCCGTCGCGCTACTACCTCGAACTGCGTTTGAAACGGGCGCGGCAACTGCTGCTGGATACGAATTACTCGATCGTGCAGGTCGGGCTGATGTGCGGGTTTTCGTCGGGGTCGCATTTTTCGACGGCATTCGGTGCCTTGTTCGGGAATACGCCGCGGGAGGAGCGGCAGCGCAGGCTGGCGGAATAAGACTGTCAGATATATTTACAGTGCCTCCCGCGCTGACGTTGCCACTAGTTGATTATTCGAAATAAAAATCAACCAATTCAATTGCTTAAAGCAAATCTTGCAATCTTGGCATAGTTAATGCTTTTTCATCGCTGAAGCGGACGATCAGAGCCGACGCGTTTGCACAGACGGCTGGCTCGCTCCCTTCGCTGAGGTCGCGCTGTTGTCCTGAAAGCAAACAAGACCGCGACATCAATCATTCACCACTCAACAAGGATAAGAAAATGAAAGATGGCAAAGCAATTGGCATGCACAAGAAAATAATCCGTACGATGTCCGCATTCGCCCTCGCGGCCATGTGCTCGTTGTCGGCCCACGCCGGCGTGCTCACGACCAGCGGTACCCTGCCGGATGCCCCTGTCGGCGCCTACACCCTGTTCAACTTCGACGTAACGGAAGAAGGCGCGACGACGCTTTTCCTCGAAGGCAACACCGATGCATGGCTCGGCCTGTTTTCCGGCACCAACGTGCTCAGCAATGCGACCTTCATCGCCCAGGATGACGACGCAGGCGGCGGCCTGGACAGCTTCCTGTCCCTGAACCTGGGCGTCGGCAGCTACACCGCCTGGATCACGACCCACGGCAGCTATTGGAACCTCAATACCAATTCGATCTACACCGGTCACGCCCACACGCCGATGGCTTACACCTTGACCATCAACGGCAACGTGGCGACGACCGACGTGCCTGAGCCGGCTTCGCTGGCGCTGCTCGGCCTGGGCCTGGCCGGCTTTGCCGCCAGCCGCCGTCGCAAGGTGTAATTACGCACCATCGCTGGTGGACCCAATGGGTCCGCCGGCAACGGATGTCGCAAACGGGCGTTTTATACAAGCGTCAATATTGCTGCTAAAACGCATTATTCGCGCATATGCTATCGTCGGAGACGAGCCGACTTCGCCTCATCGATTAAAGTACTGATATTCAAGGGCTGCGTTGAAATTAACTAGTTTGGATCCTTCGCGAACTTCCAGATCTGCGTAACAAATTCCCTAACTTCAGCAAGCTCAGGATCCGTTTCCAGATTTCTTTCTTCTAATACTTTTTCAACGAAACTAGGACCATGTCGAGCATCAATACTGCGACAGAATCCTTCTAACTCTCCAACAGGAACGATCCATAGACCTAAATTTTTGCATTTGTCCCAGAGGAAATTAAACTGCGAGACTGTGGCGGAACCTCTTAATGCGCTGCGTCCTGCATGCTTAACATTATCCCAAGGCGATACGGTGCGAAAAATGTTCTTGATAGTTCGCTCGATATCTCTAGGGAATTTTTCGGTTCCAGAGACACTTTCTAGTTCGCTTAAAATCATCTGCTTAATTTGGCTAGCATTAATCGGTGGGCTTACAGACTCTACACTAGTTTTTATTGTTCTCCATGCAGTCTTAATGTCTTCCCAGTTACCGCCCAAATTTTCATATAGTTGGCGAAACGCGTTCTCCTCACTTAATATGTCAATGTCAGCAATTACGGAAAGTGGGACGTCAAGAGATCTTAATGTTTCAACCAGTCTACTCATCCGATGTTTTCCTGATGCATGGATGAATAAAACGTCTGGGCGCACTTCTCCACTTATGCTAGGTAAATTAAGTATTGAGCTATAGAAGAGGCAGTCGCTATCTGCCTCAGTGATGACAACATGTCGATAAAATATTCCTTTGAAAACCCCAGAGTATTGGGTGAGGGTATCATTCGATATTGCTGCTGTGCGCTCTTTGCTTAATTCTTTTACGCGATTAACATCTCCAGCGCGTTGGATTCGAACGATTCGAACTTTATCGCTACTTCCGGCAAGTAATCCATCTAGAATGTCGGTGCTATGGGTGGAAATAAATAGTTGTGAACGCGCCCGCCTATTCTTTGCTATGTATTCTCCTAGTAGCCTAGCCTGTGGAGGGTGTAGAAAAGCTTCGGGCTCATCGAGAAATTGAATTGAATGATTATCTGCTACCAAAATGTTGAGTAAAACTGTTACAAAGCTTCGCATGCCATCACCTTGCGAGTGAAGCGGAACCGCATCGCGTAAGAGTTTGTCGACATATGGCTTTGCTAGTTCATCTTCTCCTGTTTCCAGATTTGGTTTCTTTCCGACATATAGAGGAAATTGTGAGCCGCCTGCCCTAAACACAATTAAATCCTTGCCAAATGCTCGCCGAAATAAATCACTAATTGATGAGGCAAGCGTATTATCCATCATTAACAGGTGAATTGGATGTGATGGTGGGGTTTGATAAAGTGCAATGGCGCCAGCAGGGTCGGAGCCATTAATTCTACTTTCTGTGGCTACTCGCGTTGTGAAAAAAGGCGCTACAGGATGGCGATCATGAGGTTGGTCAAACCAACTTATGTTTGAGTGGTGAATGCTAAAGCCAATTCCTCCGTAGCTAAAGTTTATTGGGTCTCCTGTTTTCTGTGCGTAGCGTTCGAGATAACATTTTAGGTCGTTTTGCGTGCCGGTTTTTCTAGTTTTGGCATCAATCACTACCGTCTGTTTTCGAGGTGTCGCAATCCAATTTTGAAGATCCCGCAGTGCGGCACTTTTGCCTGCATTATTCGGGCCCACAAAAACGATAATCTCATCGTCTTCAAAACGTAGGGCTTGCCCGTCTGAAAATGTTATTTCTTCGAAGGATATTGATGGACGGACTGTTTCAGTAGGGATGTTGATGCTAATAAGATCGTTGCTCATATATCGATTGGCGATAGGTAATAAAGCAATTATTTTTAAGATCTCACGTCAACTCTAAGTAATGAATAATTCATTTGCTTGACTTGAAATTTTTCCGGAGCTCTTGTGATGTGGGAGGTTTAAATGTAGCAGGTTTCTTCTGATGCGTCGAGAGTTTGCCAGTGAAGAATCATTATTGTCTGTACCGTTATTATGGATCGCCACAACGAGTCATTTTTACGATGGGGTAAAATAATGTAAGATGCATATAACGTTTCGAAATCTGGTCCCGTATGAGAATTTTCGGTGTCTGAAGCGACTGCATCAGATGTTTTGTTGTCAATTCACTATGGTTGCTCGGGGCCTAGTATGCCGGTAGATGTGTAATCGTCTCAGGAAGAGGGCGCCGTAGAGTCTTGGCGCGGTATGGCGGATGCTGAGCTTCCCGACCAAAAATGAAAATCCCCGTCGCACTTCTGCAAGAACTTGCCACCCCGTCTTCCTATAATGACCAGGTTCGGCGCCCGTCTCCAGGCGCGCCTGTCACTTACATGGATGAGGAAAAAGTCATGAACGCAAAGCTTGATTCGGGTGTCACAACGCGGCCTGTCACTCGGCAGACCTTCGACGAAGTCCTCGTCCCGACCTACGCCCCGGCCGGCATGGTGCCGGTGCGCGCCTCGGGCCTGGACGTGTGGGACCAGGAAGGCAAGCACTACCTCGACTTCACCTCAGGCATCGCGGTCTCGAGCCTGGGTCACGCCAACCCGGTGCTGGTCGACGCGCTGACCAAGCAGCTGAACACCCTGTGGCACCTCGGTAACGGCTACACCAACGAGCCGGTCCTGCGCCTGGCGCTGGCCCTGACCGAAGCCACCTTTGCCGACCGCGCCTTCTTCTGCAACTCGGGCGCGGAAGCGAACGAAGCGGCCCTGAAACTGGCGCGCAAGTACGCGCACACCAAGTTCGGCCCGCACAAGTCGCGCATCATCTCCTGCCTGTCGTCCTTCCACGGCCGTACCCTGTTCACCGTCTCGGTGGGCGGCCAGCCGAAGTACACCGAAGGCTTCGAGCCGCTGCCGCAGGAAATCAACCACATCGCCTATAACGACATCGAAGCGGCGCGCGCCGCCATCCTCGACGACGTCGCGGCCGTGATCGTCGAGCCGATCCAGGGCGAGGGCGGCGTCATCCCGGGTAACAAGGAATACCTGCAGGCCCTGCGCGAGCTGTGCGACAAGACCGGCGCCCTCTTGATCTTCGACGAAGTGCAGTCGGGCGTGGGCCGTACCGGTTCGCTGTACGCCTACATGGACAGCGGCGTCACCCCGGACATCCTGACCAGCGCCAAGGCACTGGGCAACGGCTACCCGATCGGCGCGATGCTGACCACGAACGAGATCGCCCAGCACTTCAACGTCGGCTCGCACGGCACCACCTACGGCGGCAACCCGCTGGCCGCGACCGTCGCCCTGAACGTGATCGAGACCATCAACCAGCCGGCCTTCCTGGCGCGCGTGAAGGAAGCCAGCGCCAAGATCTTCGCAAATCTCGACAAGCTCTCCGCCGACTACCCGCAGCTGTTCGGCAAGGCGCGCGGCATGGGCCTCCTGATCGGCCTGCCGATGGCGGAAGGCTACAAGGGCCGCGCCAAGGACCTGACCAAGGTCGCCGAGAAGATGGGCCTGATGCTGCTGGTGGCCGGCATGGACGTGGTGCGCATGGCGCCCGCGCTGATCGTGTCGGACGAGCAGATCGCGGAAGCCGATCGCATCCTGCGCGCCGCGGTCGAGGAATTCCTGGCCGCCGCCTGATCCGCAAAGCGCCTTACGGAAGTGTCGTAACCCATGGCCTGCGCTCCTGCGCGGGCCATGGCGTGTTCGCAGTGACGCAGGTTTTTTGGGAGTTCACATGTATGTTGTCCGTCCGGTAGAACTGTCGGATATCGGCGCGCTGGAGAGCCTGGCCGCGGTGGCGACGCCGGGAGTGCACACGCTGCCGCGCACGCGCGAGGCGATCACCGCCTTCGTCGAGCGATCCATTGCTTCGTTCGCGGCGCAAGTCGATATTCCCAGCGAAGAGTCCTACCTGTTCGTGCTCGAGGATACGAACAGCCGCGAAGTCGTCGGCACCGCCGCGGTCCACGCCTCGGCCGGCTCGAACGGCACTTATTTCGCTTTCCGCAACGACGTCATCCAGCAGGTCTCGCGCGACCTGAACATCTCCCACAGCGTGCATGCGCTGACGCTGTGTTCCGAACTCACCGCTTGCTCGCAGCTGGCCGGCTTCAATCTGCGCGACCGCGAGCACGCCGGTATCGAAGCCGCGCTGCTGTCGCGCGCGCGGCTGCTGTTCGCGGCGCTGGCGCCGCACCGCTTCGGCGACCGCTTCTTCGTGCCGCTGGCCGGCGTCACCGACAGCGACGGCCAGTCGCCGTTCTGGAATGCGCTGGGCCGCAAGTTCTTCAAGATGGATTTCCTGGAAGCCGAACGCGTCATCGGCGGCGCGCGCAACCGGACCCTGATCGTCGAGCTGATGCCGCACTATCCTGTCTACGTGCCGCTGCTGCCGGGCGACGCCCAGGCGGCGATGGGCCAGATCCACCCGAGCGGCCAGCTGGCGTTCAAGCTGCTGACCGAAGAGGGCTTCGAGGCCGACGAATACGTCGACATCTTCGACGGCGGCCCGATCCTGGCGGCCCATAAACTGTCGCTGCGCTCCTTCTGCGGCTCGCAGCACCGCCGCGTCGAAACCGCTTCGACCGACAGCGGCGCCACCGTCACCTACGCGGTGGCGACCAGCGCCGAGCGCTTCCGCGCCGTCACCGTGGCCTGCCCACCCTGCGATACCTCCGACGCCATCTGCTTGCCGCCAGCGGCGCAGGAAGCGCTGGGCGTGGCGCCGGGCGACTCCGTCATCTGCGTCAGAATCTGAGAGAGGCACCATGCTCGTCATCCGTTCCATCGTTGCATCGGACCTCGACGCCCTGATCGACCTGGCTACCCAGGTCGGCGGCGGCATGACCACCCTGAAACCCGACCGCAAGATGCTGGGCGACCGCGTCGAATGCGCCGTCGCCTCGTTCGCCGAAACGATCCCGCCGCACGAGCGCGACTACATGTTCGCGCTCGAGGACACGACCAATGGCCGCCTGGCCGGCGTGTGCGCGATCAAGGGCGCGGTCGGCCTGACCGAGCCCTTCTATAACTACCGCATCGGCACCCTGGTGCACTCCAGCCGCGAACTGAACGTGTTCACGCGCATGGAGACCCTGTACCTGTCGAACGACCTGACCGGTTCGACCGAGCTGTGCTCGCTGTTCCTGCAGCCGGACTACCGGGCCGGCTACAACGGCAAGTGGCTCTCGAAAAGCCGCTTCCTGTTCATCGCCCAGTTCCAGCAGCTGTTCACCGAGAAGATCATCGCCGAGATGCGCGGCTACCTGCTGGAGGACGGCACCAGCCCCTTCTACGAAGGCCTGGGCCGCCACTTCTTCAAGATGGACTTCAACCACGTCGACGGCCTGACCGCGATGGGCAAGAAATCCTTCATCGCCGAGCTGATGCCGCGCCAGCCGCTGTACGTGGACTACCTGCCGCAGTCCGCGCGCGAGGTCATCGGCCAGGTGCACCGCTCCACGCTCCCCGCACGCAAGCTGCTGGAGCAGGAAGGCATGCACTACGACGGCTACGTCGACATTTTCGACGCCGGCCCGGTGCTGCAGGGCCGCGTGTCCGACCTGCGCTCGGTGCGCGACAGCGTGCTGCGCGTGGCCGCCGAAGGGCGCCCGGAAGGCGAGACCGAATGCCTGCTGGTGTCGAACACGAAGCTGCACGATTTCCGGATGGTGCTGGCCCAGACCACGATCGAGGGCGCGCAGGTCGCGTTGTCGGCGCAGGAGCTGGCGCTGCTGCATTGCCAGGCGGGCGACACGGTGCGCACGCTGTCACTCAACGTAAGGAAGAACAATGGCTAACCTGTCGAACTACATCAACGGCGAATGGCTCGCCGGCAGCGGCGCGGAACTGGTCACGATCGATCCGTCCACCGGCCGCCAGACCTGGACCAGCAACGAATCGACCGAAGAGGACGTGGCGCGCGCCGCCCAGGCCGCCCGCGACACCTTCGAGGACTGGGCCTTGCGCCCGCTCGACGAGCGCATCGCCGTCTGCACGCGCTTTCGCGACCTGCTGAAGGAACACGCCGAGGAGCTGGCGGCGACTATCGCCGAGGAAGTCGGTAAACCTTTGTGGGAAGCGCGCACGGAAGTGGCGACCATGGCCAACAAGATCGACATCTCGGTCCAGTCCTATGGCGCGCGCACCGGCGAAAGCAACGCCAAGGTTGCCGACGGCAACGCCGTGCTGCGCCACCGCCCGCACGGCGTGTTCGCCGTCTACGGCCCCTATAACTTCCCGGGCCACCTGCCGAATGGCCACATCGTGCCGGCCCTGATCGCCGGGAACACGGTCGTGTTCAAGCCGAGCGAGTACGCGCCGCGCACCGCCGTGAAGACCGTGCAGCTGTGGGAAAAGGCCGGCCTGCCGAAGGGCGTGCTGAACCTGGTGAACGGCGGCCGCAACACCGGCATCGCGCTGGGCGCGAATCCCCTGATCGACGGCGTGCTGTTCACCGGCAGCAGCCAGACCGGCGCCGCCCTGCATAAACAGTTCGGGGGCCAGCCGGGCAAGATGCTGGCGCTGGAAATGGGCGGCAACAATCCGCTCGTGGTGTGGGATCTCAGTGACAACCCTAAGGATGTCGACGCCGCCGTCCACCACGCCGTGATGTCGGCGTTTATCTCGGCCGGCCAGCGCTGCACCTGCGCGCGCCGCCTGGTGGTGCAGGATACGCCGGAAGGGCAAGCCTTCATCGATCGCCTGGTCGAGGTCGCGTCGAAATTGCAGGTTGGCCCGTCGAACGCCGACCCTCAGCCGTTCATGGGGCCGGTCGTATCCGCCGCGGTCGCCGCGCGCCTGGTGCAGGCCCAGGCCGAGATGGAACAGAAGGGCGGCAAGGTATTGCTGCAGATGCGCCAGCTCGACCCGAATGCCGGTTTCGTCACCGCCGGCATCGTCGACGTCACCAACGCCCAGGGCATCCCGGACGAAGAGTGGTTCGGCCCGCTGCTGCAGGTCGTGCGCGTAAAAGATTTCGACAGCGCGCTGAAGGTTGCCAACGCCACCGAATTCGGCCTGGCCGCGGCGCTCTTGTCGCCGTCGGAAGAACTGTGGAAGCGCTTCGCGGTGCGCGCACGCGCCGGCATCGTCAACTGGAACCGCCCGACCACGGGCGCGGCCAGCTCGGCGCCGTTCGGCGGCGTCGGCAAGTCGGGCAACCACCGTCCGAGCGCGTATTATGCGGCCGACTACTGCGCTTACCCGGTGGCCTCGATCGAGACTTCCGAACTTGAAATGCCGGCCAAGCTGTCGCCGGGACTGAGCTTTTAATTCATGCGTAACGCTCGCGAATACAACTTCGACGGCCTGGTCGGCCCGTCGCACAACTATGCCGGCCTCTCGTTCGGCAACGTGGCCTCGTTCAGCAACGTGCGCAGCGCCTCGAACCCGCGCCAGGCCGCCCTGCAGGGCCTGGCCAAGATGCGCGCGCTGGCCGCGCGCGGCTTCGCCCAGGCCGTGATGCCGCCGCAGGCGCGTCCGAACTTCCGCCTGCTGCGCAGCCTGGGCTTCTCGGGGACGGATGCCGACGTGCTGGCGCAGGCCTGGCGCGAGGCGCCGGTGATCCTGTCCTGCGCCTGGTCGGCCGCGCCGATGTGGACCGCCAACGCCGCGACCGTCAGCCCATCGGCCGACACCCGCGACGGCCGCGTGCACTTCACCGCCGCCAACCTGAACAACAAGCTGCACCGCTCGGAAGAGCACGTGCAGGCCACGCGCACGCTGCGCGCGATCTTCGCCGACCACGACCATTTCGTGGTGCACGACACGCTGCCCGCGACCCCGGCCTTTGGCGACGAAGGCGCCGCGAACCACACCCGCTTTGCCGCCGACCATGGCGCGCCGGGTGTCGAGTTCTTCGTCTACGGCCGCGTCGAGTTCGATCCGTCGGCCCCGGCCCCTAAAAAATACCCGGCGCGCCAGACCTTGGAAGCTTCGCAGGCGGTCGCGCGCCTGCACGGTCTCGATCCGGTGCGCACCGTGTTCGCGTCGCAGAATCCGGACGTGATCGATCAGGGCGTGTTCCACAACGACGTGATCGCGGTCGGCAACGGCAACGTGCTGTTCTACCACGAGCAGGCCTTTGCCGACGAAGCGGCGACCATCGAAGCGCTGCGCAGGGCAAGCGCCGGCGTCGGCTTCGAGTTCGTGCCGGTGCGGGTCGATGGCGGCCAGGTCCCGGTGACCGACGCCGTGGCCAGCTACCTGTTCAACAGCCAGCTGCTGTCCAAGCCGGACGGCAAGATGGCGCTCGTCGTGCCGCACGAGTGCCGCGAGAACGAGGCGGTGGCGCGCTACCTGTCCGGCCTGGTGGCGGGCGGCGGTCCGATCGACGAACTGATCGAGTTCGACCTGCGCCAGAGCATGCGCAACGGCGGCGGCCCGGCCTGCCTGCGCCTGCGCGTGGCGCTGACCGACGAGCAGGCGGGTGCCATGCACGGCGGCGTGATCATGACCGAGACGCTGTATGCGCAGCTGGTCGCGTGGGTCGAGAAGCATTACCGCGACCGGGTCGAGCCGAAGGATTTGATGGACCCGCAGCTGGCGATCGAGTGCCATGCGGCGCTGGAGGCGCTGGAGCGGATTCTCGGTTTGCCGGGGTTGTACGACTTCGGTTGATTTCAGGATGATCGGCCGGTGGAACGGTGGGTTCAAGAACCCACCCTACGGTTGTGATGTTGGATGATCAACCGGTGAGACCGCGTGGACACAGGTGTCCACCCTACGGTGCGCTGCTGTTGTAGGGTGGACCGGGCCGCGCAGGCTCCCGAGTCCACGCGGTACGGCGGCAGAGAAGAGGTACAGCACCGTAGGGTGGGTTCTCGAACCCACGCGCTACGGCGGTAGAGAAGAGATACAGCGGCGCGCAGCGCCGCAGGCAGCAAGCAGCAAAGGACCGACGGCGGCGCACGACGCATCGCCGTCGCAACGATAACGAGTTACACGCTTCCGGGACAAGGAAGCCGAGGACCTGGACGGGACAACCCTGTCCACCAAACGCCGGGGCGCGCGGAGCCACAAGCCGTAGCGCGCAACGGCGACAACACTAAAGCTTTGGAGAAAGCAGAATGAACGACATGACGCAAGATTTGCGCACCCAGACCCTCTCGCTGGTCACGAACCAGCCGGCCGCGGGCGCGACCGCACCGGTAACCGCGCTGATCAGCGCCTGGCTCGGGTCGCTCGACGAAGAGGACCTGGCCGGCACCACGCCGGAAGCCCTGGCCCCCGTCCTGTGGGACGGCTTCACCCAGGCCGCCAAGCGCGCCGGGCAGGGTTGCCAGATCGCGCAGATGCGCTACACCGACACCCGCGGCGGCATCGCGACCGCCCTGCTGATCCTGAACGACGACATGCCCTACCTGGTGGACTCGTTCGTCATGGCCCTGCGCAAGGAACGCGTCCTGGCCGCCGGCGTGATGAACGCCGTGCTGCCGGTCGAGCGCGACGCATCGGGCCAGGTGGTCAACGTCGGCACCGCCGGCGCGCCGCTGGAATCCTACGTGCTGGTGCTGTTGAACGACGAACTGGCCTTCGAGGAACTCGACAAGCTGACCGCGCGCATCCGCATGGTCGCCAGCGACGCCGCCGTCGTGCACCGCGATGCCGTCGCCATGGGCGACCGCATGACCGAAGTGGCCGCGGCAGCAGCCGCCGCCGGCACCCCGGCCGGCCAGGAAGTGGCCGCCTTCCTCGAATGGGCCAAGAACGAAGGCTTCGAGCCCTTCGGCTACGCCTATTACGTGGTGCAGCCGGGCCAGGACGAACTGGCGCGCGACATCCCGAGCCGCATCGGCGTGCTGAAGGACACCGCGCACCCGGTCTACGGCACCTGCCTGGCCAACATCCCGGGCGAACTGAAAACCCTGTCGGCCCGCGCCGAGACCCTGTCGATCGTGAAAGCCGACGTCGAGGGCACCCTGCACCGCGACCAGCCGCTCGACTTCATCGGCGTGCGCAACACCGATGCGCAAGGCAACATCCTCGGCGAGCACTGCTTCGTCGGCCTGTTCACCCGCGCCGCCACCTCGACCCCGCTGGCGCGCCTGCCGTTCGCGCGCGGCCGCGTCGCCAAGGTGCTGAGCCTGGCCGGCGTGCGCCAGGAAGGCTTCCGCGCCGAGAAGTTCCTGGAAATCCTCGAATCGCTGCCGCGCACCGAAGCGCTGGAAGCCGATCCGGAATGGCTGGCGCAGGTGTGCAGCTCGGTCGTGTCGCTGTACAAGCAGCCGCGCCCGAAAGTCTTCGCCCGCCGCGACGTCTACGGCCGCCACCTGAACGCGCTGGTCTACCTGCCGCGCGAGCGCTACAGCGCAGCGATGGCCGCCTCGCTGGCCCAGGCCCTGAAGGACAGCTCGGGCGCGCACGACGTGCGCGTGCAGACCCTGGTCGCCGACGGTCCGCTGGCCCGCGTCTACCTGATCGCCCACGCCGCCCGCAATCCGCTCGACCTCGAAACCGACATCCAGCAGCCGCTGCTGGCCGTACTGGACGGCTGGCACGACCGCTTCGCCGCCATGACCAACGGCGTCGAAGAGCACGCCCAGCGCAGCGCCCTGCGCAAGCTCGGCGCCAACCTGCCGGTCTCGTTCGTGACCGCGACCGCGCCGGAAGTCGCCTTCCGCGACCTGCAGGCCATGCTGAACATCGGCCAGCACGAGCGCGTCGCCGTGCGCATCGAGCCGGGCAGCGGTGACGGCAACGCCGCGCGCGACGCCTCGATCCGCCTGTACTCGGGCGAGAACGTGCCGTCGCTGTCGCGCATCCTGCCGGCCCTGCAGAACGCCGGCATCGCGGTCGACCGCGAGCAGACCTGGGCGATCACGACCGCCGACGGCGTACGCCACCACGTCACCGCGCTGGCGGTGGACGACGAGAGCGGCGACAAGCTGGTCAAGCCGGGCATCGCGCAGGTCGCCGAAGAGCTGTTCGCCGCCCTGTTCAACGACGAAGCCGAAGACGGCCGCATGAACGGCCTGACCGTCGAGGGCGGCCTGTCGATGCGCGAAGTGCAGCTGGTGCGCGGCTACATCAGCTACTGGCGCCAGCTGGGCTCGAAGTTCTCGGTGCGCTACATGGCCGAGACGCTGCGCACCCAGCCGGCCCTGGTCAAGGAATTCGTCACCGGCTTCGTCCAGCGCTTCGATCCGGCGCTGGGCGAGTCCGAGCACGCCGCCGGCAATGCCAAGCTGGCCGCGCTGAAGGCCGGCCTGTCGAGCGTGAACCACGCCGACACCGAGGAAATCATGGCGGCCCTGGTCGACCTGGCCCTGGCCACCGTGCGCACCAACTACTTCCAGAACAGCGGCGAGAAGATGATCTTCAAGGTCGACACCAGCAACCTGGCGCTGGCGCCGGAGCCGCGTCCGTACCGCGAGATCTACGTGTTCTCGCGCCGCTTCGAAGGCGTGCACCTGCGCGGCGGCCCGGTCGCCCGCGGCGGCCTGCGCTGGTCGGACCGCATGGAAGACTACCGCACCGAAGTGCTGGGCCTGGTGAAGGCGCAGATGGTCAAGAACGCCGTCATCGTGCCGGCCGGCTCGAAGGGCGGTTTCGTCTGCAAGCAGATGCCGAAGGATGCGCCGCGCGACGTCATGGCGGCCGAGGGCGAAGCCTGCTACCGCATGTTCATCTCGAGCCTGCTGGAAGTGACCGACAACCGCGTGCAGGGCGCGATCGTGCCGCCGGAGCGCACCGTGCGCCATGACCAGGACGATCCTTACCTGGTGGTCGCCGCCGACAAGGGCACCGCGACCTTCTCCGACATCGCCAACAGCATCGCCGTGCAGCGCGGCTTCTGGCTGGGCGACGCCTTTGCCTCGGGCGGCTCGAACGGCTACGACCACAAGAAGATGGGCATCACCGCGAAGGGCGCCTTCGAGGCCGTCAAGCGCCACTTCTACGAACTGGGCCACGACATGACCACCACCCCGATCACCATGGTCGGCGTGGGCGACATGTCGGGCGACGTGTTCGGCAACGGCGTGCTGCTGTCGCGCCAGCTGAAGCTGGTGGCCGCGTTCGACCACCGCCACATCTTCCTGGATCCGACCCCGGACGTCGAAGTCTCGTTCAAGGAACGCCAGCGCATGTTCGCGCTGCCGCGCTCGTCGTGGGAAGACTACGACAAGTCGCTGATCTCGCAGGGCGGCGGCGTGTTCCCGCGCAGCGCCCGCTCGATCGACCTGACCCCGCAGGTGCGTGAAGTGCTGGGCATCGAGGAAACCTCGCTGGCGCCGGAAGAACTGATGCACCGCATCCTGCTGGCCCCGGTCGACCTGTTCTACAACGGCGGCATCGGCACCTACATCAAGGCCTCGCACGAGACCCATGCCCAGGTGAAGGACCGCGCCAACGACCGCATCCGCGTCAACGGCGGCGAGATGCGCTGCAAGGTGGTGGGCGAGGGCGGCAACCTGGGCGCGACCCAGGCCGGCCGTATCGAGTTCGCGCTGAACGGCGGCCGCATCTTCACCGATGCGATCGACAACTCGGCCGGCGTGGACTGCTCGGACCACGAAGTCAACATCAAGATCTGGCTGGACACCGAAGTCAGCGCCGGCAAGCTGCCTGAAGCCGACCGCAACCGCATCCTGTTCGAGATGACCGGCGACGTCGAGAAGCTGGTCCTGCGCGACAACACCCAGCAGACCCGCCTGCTGACCCGCGAAGCCCAGGCCCAAGGCAATGCCTCGATCGTCGATGCCTACGCCGCCCTGATCGCGAACCTGGAAGCGGAAGGCGCCGTCTCGCGCGAGCTGGAGCAACTGCCGAGCGACGCCGAACTGCAGCGCCGCAAGGCACTGGGCCAGGGCCTGACCGCCCCGGAACTGGCGGTCGTCATCGCCAACGTGAAGAACCGCTTCAAGCGCACCCTGGCCGCGCTGCCGCTGGTCGACGAGCCATGGGCCGCGACCGTGCTGCGTCCTTACTTCCCGGCGCAACTGGTCGCTACCCGCGATCCGCTGGATCACCCGCTGGCCAACGCCATCCTGGCGACCGTGCTGGCCAACGAGGCCGTCAACCGCTGCGGTCCGCTGATGCTGCGCGACCTGGCCGCCGAGCACCGTGTCGACGAGACCGAAGTGGTCAAGGCCTGGGGCCGCGGCTGGTCGGCGCTGCAGCTGGCGCCGGTGTTCGATGCGCTCGACGCCGATGCGCTGAACGTGCCGCGTGAAGTGTCGATCGCGGTCGACGCCCGCACCCGTGCGCTGCTGCGCGCCGTGATGGAAGGCGTGCTGTCGCTGCCGCAGGGCGCCGACGGCATGACCGAACTGTCCTCGCTGTTCGCCGACGGCGACCAGCTGCGCCAGCTGATGCCGTCGAAGTCGGAAGCCGACGGTTACGCCGGCCTGAGCAAGAACTTCGTCGGCGCCTGGAAGGCGGTCGAGGCCATCGAGTCGCTGGCCACCTTCCTGTTCGCGGCGGTCTCGGTGCAGCGCCCGGCCGGCATGACGCTGGCCCAGTTCCTGCAGGTCGGCATGGCGCTGCGCGAGCGCGCCGGCATCGACACGCTCGAGCGCGGCCTGAAGCTGCCCGCCACCAGCAAGTCGCAGGAACAGCTGCGCAACTACGCGATGCAGGCACTGCGCCGCACCCAGCAGCGCCTGCTGCTGAAGGTGATCGAGCGTGCCGGCAGCGGCGATGCGCTGGCGGCCGTCGACACGGTGACCGCGGAAATGGGCCTGACCGGCTACACCCAGGCCCTTGAGCTCGAACAGGCCATGCTGGACGTCTGGGCGCTGTCGGAAGGCTCGAACCCCGAGCGCCTGGCTGCCTGAGATGAGCGCGCCCGCCCAACCACCCGTGGTGCCTGAAGCGGTGCGCGCGCTGGCCGAGGCCGATTTCGGCCTCGTGGCGCAGCGTTTCAGCGAGGCCGGTTTCACGGTCATGCTCCCCGCAAGGGGTGTCATGACGGTGAAGGCCGCCGGCGCTTCCCGTCCGGCGGTGCTGCTGTCGGTCGGCGTGCACGGCGACGAGACCGGGCCGATCGAAATGGTCGCGCACGTGATCGAGGCGCTGTCGCGCCAGCCGGCGGCCCTGGCGGTGGACCTGATGCTCTGCGTCGGCAACATCGACGCCATCGCCGCCGGCAAGCGTTTCATCGACGCCGACCTGAACCGCATGTTCAAGGCCGACCGCGGCGCGCTGGCCGGCACCGCGGAAAGCGCGCGTGCGGACGAGATCATCGCGGCGACCGACGCCTTCTTCGAAGGCGCCGGTCCGCTGCGCTGGCACCTCGACCTGCACACCGCGATCCGCGCCTCGCACTATCCGATGTTCGCGATCGTGCCGGAGCTGATCGCGCAGGAGCGCAAGTCGGCCCTGATCGGCTGGCTGGGGCAGGCGGCGATTGGCGCCATCATCATGAACCCGAAGTCGGCCGGCACCTACAGCTACTATTCGAGCGAGCACCACGGCGCCGCCGGCAGCACGGTGGAGCTGGGGCGCGTGGGCACGCTGGGCAAGAACAATCTCGCCCAGTTCGCCGACGCCGCGCAGGCGCTCGATGCGCTGCTGCGCGGCGCCGAGGCGCCGCCGGCCAAGGCTGCGCCGCACGTGTTCAAGGTGGCGCAGGAAGTGGTCAAGCTGTCGGACGCCTTCACGATGGGCTTCAGCAAGGAGACCCCGAACTTCGCTTCGCTCAAGCGCGGCGAGGTCATCGCCACCGACGGGGAAACGGTGTATACCGTTTTTCACGACGAGGAGATGGTGGTGTTCCCGAATCCCGACGTGCGGGTGGGCCTGCGCGCCGGGTTGATGGTGGTGCGCGTGAGTTGATGGTGTAGTTTTGTAATACGAAAGCCGCGAGAGATCGCGGCTTTTTTTATACCCGCGGCGGTGAAGCGGGCGTAGGGTGGGCTCTCGAGCCCACGCAGTCTCACCTGACGAGCACACGCGACCTCGAACGAACCATGGCCGAGCGCTAGGTGCCTTCGTGTGGCGCCCGAATGATGCATGCGCCGCACCGGTGGGTTCAAGAACCCACCCTACACCCCGCCATACTCTTGCGTCTGCACAATTGCTGGACCTTCGCTAGACTTTGTCCTTTGCACAAGTTCCGGAGCCCTTCATGCGCAGCGCACTGTTTTCCCCTTATAAACTCGGGCCGCTCGAGCTGCCCAATCGCATTGCCATCGCCCCGATGTGCCAGTACTCGGCCGACCAGGGCCTGGCCACCGATTGGCACATGATCCACCTCGGCCACCTGGCGCTGTCCGGTGCGGCCCTGCTGATCATCGAGGCCACCGCCGTCGTGCCCGAGGGCCGCATCTCGCCCGACGACCTGGGCCTGTGGTCCGACGCGCATGCCGAAGCGCTGCGGCCGATCGTCGCCGCGATGCGCCGTCATTCGCCGATCAGGATCGCGATCCAGCTGGCGCACGCCGGGCGCAAGGCGTCGAGCGCCGCGCCCTGGCTGGGCGGGGCCAACATCAAGCCCGACGAACCGCGCGGCTGGCAGACGGTGGCGCCGTCGGCCGTGCCGCACGCCGAAGGCGAAACGGTGCCGCTGGCGCTCGATGCCGAGGGCCTGCAACGCGTGAAGGACGGTTTCGTGGACGCCGCGCGCCGCGCCCACGCCCTGGGCCTGGATGCGATCGAGCTGCACGGCGCCCACGGCTACCTGCTGCACGAATTCCTGTCGCCGCTGTCGAACCGGCGCGACGACGCGTATGGCGGTTCGCTGGAGAACCGCATGCGCTTCCCGTTGGAGGTGTTCGAGGCGGTGCGCGCGGCGATACCGGAGACCATGGCGCTCGGAATGCGCATCTCGGCCAGCGACTGGGTCGAGGGCGGCTGGGACCTGGAGAGCAGCGTCGTCTTCGCCAGGGAGCTGGAATCGCGCGGTTGCCACTTCATCCACGTGTCGAGCGGCGGCCTGTCGCCGCAGCAGAAGATCCCGGTCGGCGCCGGCTACCAGATCGCGTTTGCCGAGCGGATCAAGCGCGAGACGACGATGCCGACCATCGGCGTGGGCCTGATCACCGAGCCGGCCCAGGCCGAGCACATCCTGCAATCGGGCCAGGCCGACATGGTGGCGCTGGCGCGGGCGATGCTCTATGACCCACGCTGGCCCTGGCATGCGGCCGCCGAGCTGGGCGCCCAGGTGGCGGCCCCGCCGCAGTACTGGCGCTCGCAGCCGCACCAGTACAAGGCCTTGTTCGGCGACACCCGGCTCGGCCAGCGCTAAGGCTCACTTTTTTACGCTTCAGCCCGTAAAAAACGCAATCCGTCGCAAGGAGGGCGACAGCGGGGGCGCCGGATTCTAAAGTGGCAACATCGGCGCCGCGGCGCCCAACCACGACAAGAAAAGGTTCACACCATGCGCACTCTCCTCGCTCTCGCCGTTGCCGCCACCCTCAGCGGCTGCATCATCGTCGCCGCGCCTCCGGGCGGCGAGTATGCGGTCCACACGCCGTTCAGCAGCAGCAAGACGGTCGAGGGCGACGGCGTGGCCACGCGCGACGTGCGCCGGGTGGCGGCGCTGACCGGGCTGGACGTCGGCGGTTCGATGATCGTCGAGGTGCGCGTCGGCGCGGCGCCGTCGCTGGTGGTGGAGGGCGACAGCAACCTGGTGCACCTGGTGCAGACCGAGACCCGCGGCTCGACCCTGCACATCGGCACCGAAGGCCGCCTGCGCAGCAGCACGCCCCTGAAGGTGACCTACACCGTGCCGCGCCTGACCGAACTGAATGCCGGCGGCTCGGGCCACGTGACGGTGCGCGACCTGAAGGGCGATCCGCTCGACGTGCGCCAGGGCGGCTCGGGCGTGACCCGCCTGTACGGCGAAGTCGCCGAGCTCGATGCGCGGGTATCGGGCTCCGGCAAGATCGATGCGGGCGAACTGCGCGCCGGCAGCGCCAAGCTGGCCGTGAGCGGCTCCGGCCGCCTGGTCGTCGGCGAGGTGCGCGGCGAATACGCGCGCGCCAACGTCAGCGGCTCGGGCCTGGTCCAGGCCAGCGGCGCGGTGCAGCGCCTGAATGCGAGCGTGAGCGGCTCGGGCAGCGTCGACATGACGAACCTGAGCAGCGAGAAGGGAGAGTTGTCGACCAGCGGCTCGGGCGGCATCTCGGCCACCGTGCGCCAGTCGGTGTTCGCCCAAGCCAGCGGCTCCGGCCCGATCCGCGTCTATGGCCAGCCGGCCCAGCGCAACATCAGCGGCCGCACCGTGCAGGTGTTGTAGGGTGGGCGGGACATGTCCCGCCCACGCGGTGATCGTTATCGGCGAGATGGTTTCGCAGGATGACGACACCGCCAACCATCCCCGCGTGGGCGGCCCAGCCGCCCACCCTACGTCTTACAGCAGGTGATCCAGCAACTCCGGCCCGAACACCTCGCGGTGCAGGCGCGCCGGAGGCACGCCGGCGTCCAGCAGCGCCAGCCACTGCGCCTGCATGAACTTCAGCGGGCCGCAGATCCACACATCGGCCGCCTCGCGATCCCAGCTTGGCAGGCGCGTCACGTCCATGCGGCCGGCCAGCACGCCGGCTTCGCCATTGACCTCTTCGTAGAACGTGGCCACGTGCAGGTTCGGCATCGCGGCCTGGGCGGCGGCGACGTCGCTTTGCAGCGCATGGTGGCGCGCGTCGCGCGCGGCGTGGGCGAAGATCACCCGGCGCTGCGGGTTGACCAGCGCGATCCGGTTCAGTGCCGAGACCATCGGCGTGATGCCGACGCCGGCCGACAGCAGCACGATGGGCGCGTCGGATTCGGTATCGGGCGTGAACTCGCCGAACGGGTGGGTCACCTGCAGCACGCTGCCCGGCTGCACATTGGCGTGGATCCAGTTCGAGACTTCGCCGGCCGGCGTCGCGTCCTGCGCGTCTTCGCGCTTGACCGAGATGCGCAGGCTGTCCTTGCCCGCGGCGTCGGACAGGCTGTACTGGCGCAGCTGGTGGCGCCCGCCCGGCAGGTCGACGGCGACGCTGACGTACTGGCCGGCTTGGAACGGCGGCAGGGGTTTCTCGTCCGCCGGGACGAAGCGGATCGACAGCACGTTGTCGCTCTCGCGTTTGACTTCCGTCACGCGCATCGGACGGGTCTCGCCCGGCTCCACGCCGGCGGTGCTGTACATCTCGGCTTCGGCCGAAATCAGGAGGTTCGCCAGCGAGTTGTAAGCTTCGGCCCAGGCGTCGATCAGCGGCTTCGTTGCGGCTTCGCCCAGGGTGGCGGAAATGGCCGCCAGCAGGTGCCGGCCGACGATCGGGTAGTGCTCGGCGCGGATGCCGACCGAGACGTGCTTGTGCACGATGCGCTTGACCACCGGCCCCAGCGCTTCCGGCGTCCCGATGTTCGCCGCGTAGGCGAACACCGCCGAGGCCAGCGACTGTTGCTGCGCGCCGCGCGCCTGGTTGCCCATGTTGAACAGGCGTGTCAGCTCCGGATGCTCGCCCAGCATGTTCTTGTAGAAGAGGGTGGTGATGGCGAGACCGTGTTCGCGCAGGACGGGGACGCTGGCATCGATGTAGGGACGGGAAGCGGCGGAGATCATCGTGTATTCCTCAGTTCTTGCATTTCAAATGCAACTTTAAAGTTCAAAAAAACGCCTGCATTGTGCAAGCGGGTCGACATGCATGTGCCGTACCGCGTGGGGACAAGTCCCCACCCTACAACGGCAAAGGCTGGTTTCCTGGGCCACTCCAGAACATCTTGTGCATGCGCACGATCTGCTCGCCTGTACTGCCTTCGGTGATACGGGCCAGCGTGTAGCGGTCCATCTCGGCGTAGAAGGCACGCATGCCGGCGCGCAGCACGCCGCGCAATTGGCAATCCAGGCTCAGGGCGCATTTCGTGCCCTCGCAGTCGACCAGCTCGTCGTCGCCTTCGAGCTCGCGCAAGACCTGGCCGACGGTCAGCACCTGCGGGTCCGCGGCCAGGCGCAGGCCGCCGTTGCGTCCGCGCGTTGCACGGACCCAGCCGGCCCTGGCCAGGTGGCCGACCACCTTCACCAGGTGATTCAGCGGCAGATCGAACTGCGTGGCGATCTCCGCGACCGTCACCGGGTGCGGTCGTTCGCCGGCGCGCTCGAGGTAGATCAGCACGCGCAGGCCGATGTCGGAAAAGCGGGTCAGGCGCATCGGATATGTTCTGTGAGTAACGGAAATATTCTAGCGCACAAATAAGCATTTGTGATGCATATTTTGAGAAAACTATTTTCTCAAGGACAGCAGAACGGCCCTATAATCGCGAACTTTGGCTGTCTTTCTGTGCTCAGCCATTTTTCAAATTTGCACGACCAAAGGACACTTCGTGAATCTGACACTGGGCCAGAAGCTGTTTCGTACCAAATCGGCTGAACGCGCGCACGACGACAGCCATGCCCACGGCGGCACCCTGACGCGCTCGCTGGGCCTGTTTCCGCTGACGATGATCGGCGTCGGCGCCACCGTCGGCACCGGCATCTTCTTCACGATGGTCGAAGCGGTGCCGAAGGCCGGCCCCGCCGTGATCCTGTCGTTCCTGATCGCCGCGCTCACCGCCGGCCTGACCGCGCTCTGCTATGCCGAGCTGGCCGGGCGCGTGCCGGCTTCCGGTTCCTCCTACTCCTTTGCCTACGCCACCGTCGGCGAATTCGCCGCCTTCATCGTCGCGGCCTGCCTGCTGCTCGAATACGGGCTGGCCGGCAGCGCGGTCGCGATCGGCTGGTCCGACTACCTGAACAATTTCCTGCAGAACGCATTCGGCTGGCAGATCCCGGAACACCTGCGCTCGCCGATGTTCGTGTCCGACCACAGCAACCTGAGCGTGCACGCCGGGAACTTCAACCTGCCGCCGGTGCTGCTGGTGGCCATGTGCTGCATCCTGCTGGTGCGCGGCGCCAAGGAGTCGGCCACCACGAACGCAGTGATGGTCGTGATCAAGCTGGCGATCCTGGCCTTCTTCGCCGCGATCGCCTTCACCGGTTTCGACGCGAATAACTTCACGCCCTTCTTCAACCAGGACACCAGCAAGGGTTTCGCCGGCATGGCCGGCGTGACCGCCGCCGCCGGTACCGTGTTCTTCTCGTTTATCGGCCTGGACACCATCGCCACCGCCGGCGAGGAAGTGAAGGACCCGCGCCGCAACGTGCCGATCGGGATCCTGGCGGCCCTGGTCATCGTCACCGTCTTCTACCTGCTGGTGGCGATGGCGGCGATGGGCGCCCAGCCGGCCCACCTGTTCGAAGGCCAGCAGGCCGGTTTGTCGGTGATCCTGCAGAACGTCACCGGCAAGGCCTGGCCGGCGCTGGTGCTGTCGGCCGGCGCCGTGGTCTCGGTGTTCTCGGTGACCCTGGTGACGATCTACGGCCAGACGCGCATCCTGTACGCCATCAGCCGCGACGGCCTGATCCCGAAGACCTTCCAGCAGGTCAATCCACGCACCGGTTCGCCGGTGTCGAACACCCTGATCGTCTGCCTGGTGGTCGGCCTGATCGCCGGCCTGGTCGACGCCACCTTCCTGTGGGACATGGTCAGCATGGGTACGCTGACGGCCTTCATCGTGGTCTCGATCGCCGTTCCCGTGATCCGCGCCAAGCAGGGCCCGGACGCCGAGCACGGCTTCAAGGTGCCCTTCGGCCCTTACGTGATCCCGGGCCTGTCGATTGCCGCCTGCCTGTACATCATGAAGGACCTGCCGCTGGCGACCTACCGCGTGTTCTTCATCTGGATGGCGGCCGCGGTGGCGACCTATTTCCTGTACAGCGTGCGGCACAGCCGGCTGAACCGGAAGGGCTGATCGCCTTCACGCGCAGGAACAAGAACGCCGCTTTCACAGCGGCGTTTTTCATTGCGGCCCGTAGGGTGGGCACGCTGTGCCCACGCGTTTCGTACGTATCCGCCAGTCACATGCGGCAATGTGTCGCCCGCACAGTATGCGATGGACGCAATGCGGGTCAGGATTGGCATTAGCGGGCGATCGGTTTCGGCCAACCCTGAAACGATGTGCACGTAGCGCGTGGGTACGGCGTGCTCACCCTACGATCGAACAAGGTCGCAACGGCTATTATTTTTGTGCTTCGCGCGCCAGCGGCCGAACGTGATTCAGCAGGCTGACCAGGGTCTTGCCCGGTTCCTCCCACGGCACCATGTGCGCCGAGTGCTCGAACCACACCGCTTGCTTCGATGGCGCCTTCACCTGCGCCAGCCAGTCGACGGTGGGCTGCGTGGGCGTCGTGTAGTCCTGCCGGCCGAGAAACATCACGACCGGGATCGGGAAGGTCTTCACCTGCGAAAAGTCGACCTGTACGAATTCCGGCAACAGGCGCCCGAGCGTGAGCAGGCTGCCCTGGTCAATGGCTTTGACTTGCGCCGCGTCGTAGTCGGGCGAGAGCAGCGGGCCGGCAAAATAATAGGTGGAGGTGCTGCGGTAGGCGCTCAGGCCACCGTAGTGCTGCGGCCATTTCCTCGCCACGATGATGCGCTCGCGCGTGATGGGTTGGTCGCCGGGGTAGGGCGCGATCGACTGCAGCTCCTTCATCGCTTCCTCGTTCTTGTGCAGTTTCGCCTGCGCCAGCGCATATTCGTAGCTGATGCGCTCGTTCTCGCGGGTGCTGATCACCTGGCCGATGCCGACATAGGCGTGGAACAGGTCGGGGCGCTTCAGGGCGGCGCCCATGCCGACGATGGTGCCCCAGCTGTGGCCCATCAGGACCAGCTTGCGCTTGCCGTAGCGCTTGCGGATGTGCTCCGCGACCTCGATGGCGTCGTCGACGTAGCGCTCGATGCGGATCGTCGGGCCCACTTGCGCGGGATCGGTCTCGCCATAGCTCTTGCCGGCGCCGCGCTGGTCCCAATTGACCACCGTGAAGTATTCCTCGATCGGGCGCTGGAACTGCCACATGGTCGGCGTCACCGGGGCCGCCGGGCCGCCGTGCACGAACAGGATGATGGGATTGCCGCGGTCCTGGCCGCGCACGTTGAGCCACTGGTCGATGCCGCCGATCTTTGTCTTGTACGACTCCTGGATGCCGTCGGGAGCGGGGATGCGTTGCAGGTCCTCGATTGCGGCGCGGGCGCGTGCGTAGTTTTTCGCTTCAAGCGTTTCCTGGGCCGACGTGTCGGACAGGGCGGCCAGGCCGGCCAGCGCGAGGCAGAGCAGCAATGCGTTCTTCATGTGGGCTCCGTGAAATGGGATCAGCCGAGCGCACAGCATAACGCCGTGCCGCGCTTGCCTGAATACGGCGGCGACCAGTTGCCGGATCGATGGGATGAACGGTTCGGCGGCGCGTGCCGGCGTGCCGTCAGGGGGTGATCAGTTCGGATTTCTTCAGGAAGCGCACCGCGACGTAGACGCTCAACCAGAACACGAAGGCAGCGCCCAGGATCGTGGGCGGGGGCAGCGTCGCCGCGCCTTGCACCCGGTAGTCGGCCCAGATCTTCACGGCGACCAGGGTGAGCGTCGCCACGAAGATCGTGTTGTACTCCTTGACGAGGACGCGGCGCCAGTTGAATGTCATGTTCGCGGTGGATTGCCGCCACCCCTTCCATCGTGGAACCCAACGGTTCACTCGCTGGCAGTACGCGGCATACTCGTTACCGAATTTTGCCCGCAGAAAAGCTTCTTCCGCCGCGACAATGGAACAATAGGCGAGCGCGACCAGGGGCAGCACTGCCACATAGAATACGAGGGAATTGACGACCAGCGCGATCCCGATCGCCAGCAAGATATTGCCGACGTAGAGAGGGTTGCGACAATGCGCAAACATGCCGCCCTGGATCAGCGTACTGGCATGCACGCGCCGGTTCCGTCCACCCCTTTCGATGTATTCGTAGCCGATCGTCAGGATCCTGAGCGCCTCGCCCGACAGGGCGACGGCCATGCCGGCGACATCGAGCGCCAGGTCGAGGTCGGGACGGCCGAAGGGGTAGGTCGGCTTGCCGACGACGATCGCGGCCAGGAAGGCGAATGGACCGATCGCGTTCCGGTAGCGGAAAAAGAAGTGTCCCAAGTCGATACGCATACCTGTTTCCCGGTGGTGTGGAAAAGCGCGGCTATTTGATTGCCAGGAAGCCTTCGAAGCAGACGTATTTCTGGATCGTGACGATGTCCGTGAAGCCGGCTCGCCTCAGCATGTCGATGTTTCCCTGGCTGGAAAAGGGTTCCATGACGCCTTTGATGCTTCTTGCCTTGTTGATGATTTCCGCTTCGCTGAAGCCGTTGTCGAGCTTGAACTCGATATAGATCTGGTTCGCGTAGTCCTGGAAGCGGCTGTCCGGCGCACGCACTTTCTCGAACATGAAGAACGCCCCGCCCCAATTCAGGGACGTGTAGAGCGTGTCGATGAGTGTCTGCCTGACGCGGGGCGGCAGGAACTGGATGGTGTAGTTGGCGACGATCATGTCGGCGTGGTCGAACTGCATGTCCAGTGCGTTGCCCAGCACAAATGACAGCCGCGGGTCCTGCGCCGATAGATGGCCGGCGTAGCCGATCATGTCTGCGACCGTGTCGATACCGATCAGGCGAAGTTCGGCCTTCTGGGCGTGGCGCCGCGCCAGCTTCGCCAGGAACTGGCCGGTGGAACAGCCGATGTCGTAAACGATACTGTCGGGCTTGAGGAAGAAATCGCTGTAGTGGCAGACCAGCTCGTGTCCCTGTCGATACAGCGGTATCGATTTCTGGATGTGGTCGTCGAACTCGCCGCTGATATTGTCGAAGGACCAGCCAGCGTCATGCTGATGCATGTTCTTGTCAACCTGGGCCATGTGCCTGCCTCCACGGTAATGATGCGGTCTCGGAGAAATGCGAACACTGGATACATAAGGCATCGATCCGCAATGCTTCGGTAAAAGGCAGGAAGTCGAACAGGCGCGCATGCGCCTGCAGGACGCCGGCCAGGGCGCTGTCCGCCACGTCCACCGACCGGCCGCAGCAACGGCAATAGAATTGGCAGGCGCCGGGAACGCCGTGCTGCGCAACCAGTGCGTAGCGCGTCCGGGACGCCAGCCCCGTCGCCGGCCGCTCGCGAATGACCATGCCCTTGCGCTCCATCGAATGAAGGCAGCGGTAGATCGCCTGCATCGGCATGGGCCGGTGCTGGCGTACCAGCTCGACATGCAGGCGTCTTGCTGTTGTGTAACGCGCCGGCAAATTGCGCAATGCGTCGATGATGGCGACGAAGGTCGGCCGCAGGCCGCGATGTGCGGGAAGCGCATGTGCGTCGGACTCCGTTTTTATCTGCCTGCACATGGTCGGTTGAGCCAGGAAGTTTGTTCGACGTGACGAATAGGGCCTGCCACGCTCAGTATCGGGCTGTGCGGCCGACATGGGGAAGGTGCACGCAAATTTCCCTGCGTTCGAGCGAATGCCGGTAGGCGCTACGACAACTTGGCTGTAAAAAAGCCACGCGCCTTGCGGCAGCGTGGCTTCGTGCGGGGTTTTGTGCTATCGGAGAAGAGGCGGCGGCTGCGGCTCAGTCGCGTTGTTGCCGCGTCGACAGCGCCACGACCGCGGTGCCCGCGGCGACGATCAGCGCGTCTTCGATCAGCCCGCTCGGGGTCTGGCCGATGGCGGCCATGGCGCGCTTGCGGCCGGCCAGCGTCAGGTAGGCGAGCGGCACGGCGGTGGCGACTGCGGCCACCGCCCCCTCGCGCTCGCGGCCACGCGGCGCCAGGGCGGCGCCCGCGATCCCGGCGCTCATTACGCGCGCCAGCAGGCCGAGGAAGACCGTGCGGTCGGGCGCGGTCTTCATCTTGTCGCCCACCAGTTCTCCGGCGCCCATGGCCAGCGCGCCGTACTTGAACAGCGGGCGGTCGAGCAGGAACAGTTCGCCGGGCGTCTTGCGGTCGGCCAGGCGGGCGGTGGCGATGGTGGCCATCGGGGTCATCGAGCGGGCGCTGGCGACGGCGCCAATCAGGATGGAGGGAAGCAGGTCGCGCAAGTTCATCGTCGTTTTTCCTATGCAATGAGGTGGTTTTAAATCCTTTCGGCAGTGGTTCAAATCTAAGGCAGCGCCGCAGATCGTGTCGCCACCATGGCTGAGTGCGCTTGCAGAAATGAAAAAAGCCACGCGCCTTGCGGCAGCGTGGCTTTGCTTCAAGGAGCGGCCAGAATTACAGCACGTTCATTTCCTTCAGCAGGTTGTCGGCCTTGTCGACGTGCTTCATGTTCCACAGGATGTAGCGGACGTCGACCTGGATGTCGCGGGTGTTGGCGGCATTGAAGTCCCAGTCCGAGATGATCGAATCCAGGGTGCCGTCGAAGGCCAGGCCGATCAGCTCGCCGCGCTTGTTCAGCGCTGCCGAACCCGAGTTGCCGCCGGTGATGTCCAGCGTCGCCAGGTAGTTGACCGGGACGGTCTTCAGGACCGGATCGACGTACTTGCCGAAGTCCTTGGCCTTGATCGCTGCCAGCTGGGCGGCCGGGGCGTTGAATTCGCCTTCGCCGGTGTGCTTCGCGACCACGCCCTTGACGGTGGTGAACGCGGTCCAGGAGCCGGTGCCGTCGGCGCCATGGTCGCGGCCCATGATCTTGCCGAAAGTCACGCGCAGGGTGCTGTTGGCGTCCGGATAGACGGCCTGGCCCTTGCTGTTCATGTAGGCGATCTTGGCCTTCATGTAGCCCGAGTAGGCTTTCTGGATCTTACCGGCGAGCTCTTCCTCTTTGGCTTCGTCCTTCATGTCGGCGTCGTACATGGCGACCGCTGCCTTGATGAAGCTGTCGTTGCTGGCCTTGAATTCGCTAGGTGCCTTCTTCAGCCAGGCGGTGCGCTCTTCCTTGTTGGCCAGTTTCGAACCGGCGTAGGCCTTGTCCAGGGCGGCCTTCAGCTCGTCCTGGCTCATGCCCGCGCGGATGCCCAGGGCGTCGTTGAAGGCCTTGTCCTGCTCGGCGACCGGCTGGGCCAGGTATTTCGCCAGGAAGTTCATGACCAGGGCCTTGTCGACTTTTTCGTCGTAGGTGCGGTCCTGGCCGGTGATGACCGAGGTCAGGCGCGCCATGTCGCGTTCCTGGTAGCCCGACTTGCGCTGGGCGTCCGGCTTGGTGCGCTCATTGGCCAGGCGGTACAGGCTGCGTGCCGAGCTCAGGAAACGCGGCTGGGCGTAGCCCAGGTAGAAGCCCTGTTTGGTGTGGGCGTCGCGCTCGGCGATCAGCTTCTCGGCGGCCTCGATGTCGGCGCCGAACTGCTTCTTGCGGTCGGCGTCGGCGTTGACCCAGGCCTTCATTGCGGCGTGCTCGGCGGTCTTGCGTGCCAGGAAGTCGCTGTTCTCGTACGAGGTCAGCATGCCCTTGCGGTTCTTGTAGTAGTTGTTGACGCCCGCGATCTGGCCGGCGTACTTCAGCTTGGCGGCCGGGTCGTTCTTGGTCTCGCGCTCGATGATGGCCAGCACTTCACCCGAGGCCTGGACGAAGGCCGGGTAGTTCCAGTCGAAGGTGTACTGCACTTCCGACGGCAGGCGGTGGCGGTTGGTGCGGCCCGGGTAGCCGGCGACCATGATGAAATCGCCTTCCTTCGAGCCTTCGGTGGCGACCTTCAGGAAGTGCTTCGGCACGTAGGGCACGTTGTCGGCGGCGTAGTCGGCGGCCTTGCCGTCCTTGCTCACGTAGGCGCGGTAGAAGCCGTAGTCGCCGGTGTGGCGCGGCCACATCCAGTTGTCGGTGTCGCCACCGAACTTGCCGACGCCGGCCGGCGGCGCATGCACCAGGCGCACGTCGCGGATTTCCAGTTGCTTCAGGCGGTAGAACTCGAGGCCGCCGTAGTAGCTCGGCACGGTGCAGCGGTAGCCCGGGGTCTTCTCGCAGGCGGCGACCATTTCCTTCTGGTTCTTTTCGATCGCGTCGATGCGGGCCTTGCCGGTCAGCTTGGCGACTTTCTTGTCGATGATCTGGTCGGTGACGTTGGTCACTTCCTCGGTCACGAAGACGCGGCTGCCCGGGGCGGCCGGCACTTCCTCGGCGAACGTTTTAGCCAGGAAACCGTTGGCCAGCAGGTCGCGCTCGGGCGTCGAGTTGACGGCGACGCTGTTGTAGACGCAGTGGTGGTTGGTGATGACCAGGCCCTGCGGCGAAACGAAGGAGGCCGAGCAGCCGCCCAGGCTCACGACGGCGCCCATCGGGAATTCGGTCAGCTGGGTCAGGGTGTTCGGGTCCAGCTCCAGGCCGGCGGCTTTCAGTTGCTGGGCTACTTGTGGCAGCTGCTGCGGCATCCACATGCCTTCGTCCGCTTGTGCGGCGAAGCTGGTCAGGATGGCGAGCGAGAGAAGGGTCTTTTTCATTCGCGTGTGTCAGGGATGGTTGTCGGATGCGTCGGGCTCCGCGGAGCACCCAACAGTATGTAGATTGCACAGTCTGGTCGTCAACCATTATTTCCCTGACGTGCCGAACGGTAATTACAGCTGCGCTCCCAGCAGCGAAGCCGCCTCGCCGGCCAGCTTCTCGGTCCATGGACGGTTCTGCCAGGCCTGCAGGGTGATCGGGCGGGCGCGTTTCCAGTCGTCCTCGAAGATCTCGCGCTGGGCGCGTGCAAAGGCCGGGTCGAGCAGGTTCAGGTTGGCCTCGTCGTTGATGCTGAACGAGCGGTTGTCGAAATTGGTCGAGCCGACCGAGACCATCATGTCGTCGACGATCAGCGCCTTCACGTGGTACATGGTCGGCTGGTATTCGGCGATTCGGATGCCGGCTTCCAGCAGCGGGCCCCAGCGCTCGCGCGAGGCGATGCGCACCACGTCGGAATCGATTTCCTTGCCGGGCGTAATGATGCGGACGTCGACGCCGCGTTTCGCGGCCGCGACCAGGGCGCGCATCGCCAGCTCGTCCGGCACGAAATACGAGGCCGAGAGCAGGATCGACTGGCGCGCGGCCGTGATCGCCATCAGGTACATCAGGTGCATGCTGGCGCTGCCGCCGGTGGGCGAGCTCGAAAACATCTGGGCCGGAATGTCGCCGCGCGCCTGCAACGGCGGGAAGTATTCGGGGCCGTCGAGGACGGTGCCGGTTGCTTTTGTCCAGTTGTCGGTGAATACGGCCTGCATCTGCCCGACCACCGGGCCCTCGACGCGGAAATGGGTGTCGCGCCAGTGCTCCTCGTCCTGGGCGTTGCCGCGCCACTGGTCGGCGATGCCGACGCCGCCCGTGAAGCCGACCTGGCCGTCGACGATCAGCAGCTTGCGGTGGGTGCGGTTGTTCAGGCGCGCCAGCTTCCACCAGGCCGGCTTGTGATAGCGCTGCAATTGCACGCCGGCGTCGCGCATCGCCTGCATCGATTCGTCGTCCATCTTGATGCTGCCGATGAAGTCGAGCATCAGGTGGACCTTGACGCCGGCGCGCGCGCGCTCGGCCAGCGCCTGGGAAAATTCGTGGCCGATTGACCCCGACCAGTAGATATAGGTTTCGAAGGTGATGCTGGTCTTCGCGGCGCGGATCGCGTCCAGCATGGCCGGAAAGATCTGGTCGCCATTGAGCAGCACCTCGACCTTGTTGCCCTCGATGATGGGCGGGCCGAGCAGCACGCCCATCGAGCGCCGGAACTGGGCGTCGTGGATGTCGTACTGGCGCGTCAGCTGGGTCTCGATCTGTTTCTCGCTCGGCATGAAATTGAGGGCGAGAAAGCCGGCCAGCAAGGTGAGGATGCTGGTGATGAAGACGATGACGAGGGTTCTGGCGCGCATGCGATATTCCAAACGAAAAAAAACCAACGCATGAGAGCGTTGGTTTTATCAGGGGCTTTCCAAACTTCTTATTAACGAACGCGGCCGCGACGCAGCAGGTTCACGATGGCCAGCAGGATGACGGCGCCCAGGAAGGAAACCAGCAGCGACGAGACACTGAAGTCATCCGAATTGATGGTGCCCGAACCGAACAGCGGGGACAGCAGCCAGCCGCCCAGGAAGGCGCCCACGATACCAACCACGACGTTCAGGATCATGCCTTGCTCAGCATCGGTTTTCATGACCATGCTGGCGAGCCAACCCAGGATACCACCGACAACGATCCAAATGATGAATAGCATTTTGATTCCTCCTCATAGTGAAAAAACTACCCCAGGCCAATTGATTGCCGTGGCCATGTGAAAAAGTCTACGTAGGCCAGCCATAGCGGGTCGGTGCGGCAAGTAACGTTAGACGACGAATTACGCCGCCGTGTTCCAACACCTTGTTTTTGCGGGGTTTTTCTTTCCTTTTGGAATGTCTCGAAGTGAGTGCGTCAGCGAACAGAAGCATATGGCTGGGCAGGCATATTGTTCGTGAACTGGCAACGATACGTTGCAGAGCCCACTGCACTACGAACCTTGAAAGGATCCATCATGAGCTACGACACGACGAACAACCAGCAGTCGCGCATGGTCACCGGCCTGTTCCCCGATCGCGCCAGCGCCGAGCGCGCCTATGGCTCGATTTCCGATCGCGGTTATGGCCGCGACGACGTCAACCTGATGATGTCGGATTCGACCCGCAAGACCCACTTCGGCGACACCGATACCGAACTGGGCAGCAAAGCGGCCGAAGGCGCCGGCATCGGCGCGGGCATCGGCGGCACCATCGGCGCCGTGCTGGCTGGTATCGCCGCGGTCGGCACCACGCTGGTCCTGCCGGGCGTCGGCCTGGTGGTCGCCGGTCCCCTGGCAGCGGCCCTGGCCGGCGCCGGCGCGGGCGGCATCACCGGCGGCCTGATCGGTGCACTGATCGGCGCCGGCATCCCGGAAGAGCGCGCCAAGCATTATGAGGAAGGCATCAAGAACGGCGGCATCCTGATGGGCGTGAACGCTCGTTCGGACGAAGACGCGGCACACATCCACCGCTCGTGGACCGAAAGCGGCGGCTCGCACGTGATCGGCACCGGTGTCGGCGCCGTCGGCGGCGCGCTGGCCGGCGCCGGTATCGGCGCGGCTGCCGGTCCGGTCGGCATGGCGGCGGGCGCCGCGATCGGCGCCGTCACCGGCGGCATGGCCGGCAAGGGCGTGGGCGAAGTGGTGAACCCGAAAGCGGGTGACGACCTGCCCGAACACCACCTGGCCAAGGGCGTGGGCGCCGGCACCGGCGCCGCCCTGGGCGCGGCAGCAGGCACCGTTGCCGGCCCGATCGGCATGGCGGCAGGCGCCGTGGTCGGCGGCCTGGCCGGCGGCGCGGCCGGCAAGGGCGCCGGCGAAGTGGTGAACCCGAAAGCGGGCGACGAACTGCACGACCATAACCTGGCGCAAGGCGTCGGCGGCATGGGCGGCGCGGCAACCGGCGCTGCGGTCGGCGCGGTCGGCGGTCCGGTCGGCATGGCCGCCGGCGCCGTGATCGGCGGCCTGGCGGGCGGCGCGGCCGGCAAGGGCGCTGGCGAAGTCGTCAACTCGAAGCCGGGCGACGAGCTGCACGACCATAACCTGGCCAAGGGCGTGGGCGCCGGCGGCGGTGCGGCGGCGGGCGCCTCGATCGGCGCCGTCGGCGGCCCGATCGGCGCGGTCGTGGGTGCGGGCGTGGGCGCCGCGATCGGCGGCATGGCCGGCAAGGGCGTCGGCGGCATGGTCAACCCGGCGCACGAAGATGCCTACTGGCGCGACAACTACCAGACCCAGTCGCACTACACCCCGGGCTACACCTACGACGACTACCAGCCGGCCTACGCGCTGGGCTACAACGCCAAGAGCCGCTATCCGGGCAGCTACGATGCGAACGAGCGCTACCTGTCGGACGAGTGGGAAACCACGAAAGGCCGTTCGCGCCTGTCGTGGGACCAGGCCAAGGTCGCCAGCCGCGCGGCCTGGGACAAGGTCGAGCGCGCGATTCCGGGTGATTCGGACCGCGACGGCAAGTAATCGGTTCGCGATGTAGAAAAGCCCCGCTGCCTGACGGTAGCGGGGCTTTTTCTTTGCCGATCGGACGGGGATGCTTCCGATAGGCGTAGGCTGGGCACTTGTGCCCACGCGGTGATCGTTGGCGGCAAGATCGCTGTGCACGATATCGGCGCCGATAACGATCACCGCGTGGGCGGGGAACCCGCCCACCCTACGAATTATTGCTTGACTGCCTCGACCTGGATCGCCAGCTTCACTTCCGGCGAGAAGCGCGGCAGGCCGAAATTGATGCCGTAGTCGCTGCGCTGGAAGGTCGCCGAGGCGTCGGCGCCGCAGACTTCGCGCTTGAGCATCGGGTGGTCGATGCACTTGAACTTGTTGATCGTCAGGGTCAGCGGCTTGGTCACGCCGTGCAGGGTGAACTGGCCCTCGACAGCCACCGGGGTGTCGCCCTCGAAGCGGATCTTGTTGCCCTTGAAGGTCGCGGTCGGGAACTGGGCAACGTCGAAGATGTCAGGCTTGCGCGCATGCTCGTTCATCTTCTCGTGGCCGAAGTCGACGCTGTTCATGTCGACCGTGATGTCGACGCTGCCGGTCTTCGCCGCGCGGTCGAGCACGACGGTGCCCGAGGTCTTGGTGAACTTGCCGCGCCAGACCGAGATGCCCATGTGATCGGCTTCGAAGCTCGGGTAGGTGTGGTTCGGCTCGATCTGGTAGGTATCGGCGGCGGCGAAGGCGAAGCTGGCGCTGGTGGCCAGCGTGGCAGCGATCAGGCTCTTGAGTTTCATTGGTTTGCGTTCCCTGGTTGGTTGACTTGCTTGTTCGGTTTGGCGATTCAACTTGGTGGTTCAGCTTACTGGCCCGCGGTGACGCGGAACTTGATGACAACTTCATCGGCGACCATGCTCGTGTCTTTCCACTCGCCTTCGCCGATGTTGAAGGCCAGCCGCTTGATCGGCAACTGACCCTCGAACACCTGTTGCTTGCCTTGCGCCTTGACCGTGAGCGGGAAGGCGACGTCGGCGGTCTTGCCCTTGATGGTCAGCTTGCCGGCGACGTTCAGCTTGCCGGCGCCGGCCGGCTTGATCGACGTGGAAACGAAGCTCGCTTTCGGGAATTGCGCCGTATTGAACCACTCCTTCTTGGCGACCTCGCGGTTGTACTCGGCGTCGCCCAGGTCCATGCTGGCGGTGGCGATGTCGACCGTCGCTTTCGACGCTTCCGGCTTCGCCGCGTCGTAGTCGATCTGGGCGGTGAAGGTCTTGAACTTCGCTTCGACCGGCACGTTCATCTGCTTGAACACGGCCGAGACGCTGCTGTGCGCCGCGTCGGTCTTCAGCGGGGCGGCGTGGGCGGCGGTGGCGGCGAGCAGGGCGGCGGCCAGCAGGGCGCGGATGGGTTTCATCGGATACTCCTTATTCGGAACTCATTTTGAAGAGAAAGGCAGCATACGCTGCATCACGCCGTCGCGGTCGAGCAGCAGGTGCTTGAATGCGGCCAGCACGTGGAAGGCGACCAGGGCCGCGAGCAGCATGTTGAGCCAGTAGTGCAGGGCGCCGAGCACGGGTTTCAGGGCCTGGTCGGCCTCGATCAGCACCGGCAGCGGGAGCACGCCGAACCAGACCACCGGCACCCCGGCCGCCAGGCTGTAGAAATAGCCGGACAGGGGCACGCCGAACATCAGCACGTAGAGCAGGCCGTGCAACGCGTGCGCGGCGCTGCGCTGCCAGGCCGGCATCGTGTCCGGGTAGGCCGGCGGGCGCGAACGCAGGCGCCACAGCAGGCGCAGCGCGGCCAGGGCCAGCACCGTCACGCCCGCCCATTTATGCCAGGAAAAGTAGCGCAACTTGGTCGGTGTCAGGCCGGGAATGTCGGTCATCACCAGGCCGAGCGTGAACGTGCCGACGATCAGCACGGCGATCAGCCAGTGCAGGGCAATGGCGACGGAAGAGTAACGCTGCATGGTGATAGTTTGGATTAGTACTTATTGGGCGAAAACTATAACAAAAAAGCCTTGCAGGTGCTGGAAAGGCGAGTATTTCTTTCTGTACACTATCATGGATTGTTAAACGTGCACAGCCGCAAAGCGCCGGAATGTAAAATCCAGCCAGGCGTCAAGTCATGATTAAAAGCGCGGCCCAGTCGCATCGTGTTAAAGGAAGCTATGCAAGCACCATTGCCCCCCGTGCGTCTGCGCGCGCTGGCTGTCTTGACCGCGGCAGCGCTGGGCGCCGCCGCATCGGCCGCCGCTTCCGACCGCGGCCAGCCCCAGGCCGATTTCGCCGACCTGTCGATCGAAGAGCTGGCCAACATCCAGATCACCTCGGTGTCGAAGAAGCCCGAGCGCCTGCTCGACGCGCCGGCCTCGGTGTTCGTGATCACCGCCGACGACATCCGCCGCGCTGGCGCCGCCAGCCTGCCCGAGGCGCTGCGCCTCGCGCCCAACCTGCAGGTGGCGCAAGTCAACGGCGCCAGCTACGCCATCACGGCGCGCGGCCTGAACGGCGGCGGCAACAGCGCGCCGAACAAGCTGCTGGTGCTGATCGACGGCCGTTCGGTGTATACGCCGCTGTTTTCCGGCGTGTTCTGGGACGTGCAGGACGTCATGCTCGAGGACATCGACCGCATCGAAGTGATCAGCGGGCCGGGCGGCACCCTGTGGGGCGTGAACGCGGTCAACGGCGTCATCAACATCACCACGCGCCCGGCGCGCGACACCCAGGGCAGCCTGGTCGCGCTGCGCGGCGCCAGCAACGGCGCCGACCTCGCCTTCCGCCAGGGCGGCCGTAGCGGCGAGGGCAGCTGGCGCGTGTACGGCAAGGCCCGGGGACGCGGACATACGGAACTGGCCAGCGGCGCCCCGGTCGACGACGGCTGGCATGCCGCCCAGGTCGGTGTGCGCGCCGATTGGGAACGCGGCGCCGACCGCTTCAGCTTCATCGGCAACGCCAACCGCGGCGCCTTCGAGCAGCCCGCACCCGGATCGATCGCCGTCTCGGGGGAGAACCCCGGCCTGGACACGGTCGACACCCGCGGTGTGAACCTGACCGGCGACTGGGTGCGCACGCTGGACAGCGGCGGCAACATCAACGTGCAGCTCTACTACGACTACACGCGGCGCGTGGTGCCGCCGACCTTCATGCAGTCGCTCGACATCCTCGACCTGCAGATGCAGCATACGCTTGCCCCGATCGGCGCGCATAGCCTGGCCTGGGGCGCGAATGCCCGCTACAGCTGGGACCGGACCGAAGGCAGCCGGTACGTCGCCTTCCTGCCCGAGCGCCTCAGCCAGACCTGGCTCAGCCTGTTCGCCCAGGACGAGATCGCGTTCACGCCGACCCTGCGCGCCACCGTCGGCGCCCGCGTCGAGCGCAATCCCTACACCGGCGTCGAATTCCTGCCGAGCGCACGCCTGTCGTGGAGCGCGGCGCCGGGCCACGCGTTCTGGGCCGCGGCCTCGCGCGCGGTGCGGGCGCCCTCGCGCATCGACGCCGACACCTACATCCCCGGCCGGCCGCCTTACGTCCTCGCGGGCGCAGACCAGGTGCGCTCGGAAGTGGCCAAGGTCTTCGAGCTGGGCTACCGCGGCCAGCCGCTGCCCCGCCTGTCGTATTCGGCGACGCTGTTCTACAACGACTACGACCACCTGCGCACCCAGGAGCTGGCGCCGAGCCAGACCAGGGTGAGCTTCGCCAACCTGATGGATGGGCACGCGCTCGGTGTCGAGATGTGGGGCAGCTTCCAGGCGACCGCGGCCTGGCGCCTGTCCGGCGGGCTGACGGCGCTGCGCGAGCGGGTGCACCTCAAGGCGGGCAGCAACGACGACGCCGGACTGCACCGCGTCGGGCTCGACCCGTCGCACGTCTGGCAGCTGCGCTCGAACTACAGCATCGACGCCGCGCGCGAGTTCGAGGTGGCGCTGCGCAAGGTCGACGACCTCGACAGCCCGGCCGTGCCCGGCTACACCGCGCTCGATGCGCGCTTCGGCTGGCGGTTGCGGCCGAACCTGGAGTTGTCGGTCGCGGGCAGGAACCTGAACGGCGATCATGCGGAATATGGCGGCATCGCGACCCGCTCCGAGATCCCGCGCACGGTGGCGGTCAAGCTGGTATGGACGAATTGATGGCGCCGCACCGCGGAAATCTAAAAATCGCAGGGTGGACACCTGTGTCCACCCTACAAAAAAGCAGGAGCCAACAGCCACAAACAAAAAGCCCGCGTCATCGCTGACGCGGGCTTTTTTACGGCATCGGCAATCCTCAGATCGCCTTGGCCAGCTGGGCCGCCAGGCCCGTGTAGTTCGCCGGCGTCATCTGCAGCAGCAGGTCCTTCGCTTCCTGCGGCACCGCCAGCTTGCCGATGAATTCCTGCAGCGCTTCGCGGGTGATGCCCTTGCCGCGGGTGAGTTCCTTCAGTTGCTCGTAGGGGTTCTCGATGCCGTAGCGGCGCATCACGGTCTGCACCGGCTCGGCCAGCACTTCCCAGCTCGCGTCCAGGTCCGCTTCCAGGCGGGCGGCATTGACTTCCAGCTTGTTCAGGCCGCGCAGGCAGCTGTCGTAGGCCAGCAGGGCGTAGCCAAAGCCGACGCCGATGTTGCGCAGCACGGTCGAATCGGTGAGGTCGCGCTGCATGCGCGAGACCGGCAGCTTCTCGGCCATGTGGCGCAGCACGGCGTTGGCCAGGCCCAGGTTGCCTTCCGAGTTCTCGAAGTCGATCGGGTTGACCTTGTGCGGCATGGTCGACGAGCCGATCTCGCCGGCCTTCAGCTTCTGCTTGAAGTAGCCCAGCGAGACGTAGGTCCAGATGTCGCGGTTCAGGTCGAGCAGGATGGTGTTGGCGCGCGCGATGGCGTCGAACATCTCGGCCATGTAGTCGTGCGGCTCGATCTGGATGGTGTACGGATTGAAGGTCAGGCCCAGGCGGTTTTCGATCACGTCCTTCGAGAACGCCGGCCAGTCGAAGCCCGGGTAGGCCGACAGGTGGGCGTTGTAGTTGCCGACCGCGCCGTTCATCTTGCCGAGGATCTCGACGTCGGCGATGCGCTTGGCGGCGCGCTGCAGGCGCGCGACCACGTTGGCGAACTCCTTGCCCAGCGTGGTCGGGCTGGCGGTCTGGCCGTGGGTGCGCGAGAGCATCGGCAGCTCGGCGTTGACGTGGGCAATCTCGGTCAGCTTGGCGATGATCGCCTGCAGGGACGGCAGCAGCACGGTGTCGCGCGCGGTCTTGAGCATCATGCCGTGGCTGGTGTTGTTGATGTCTTCCGAGGTGCAGCCGAAGTGGATGAATTCGGAGGCCGCGACCAGCTCCGGCACGTCCTTCACCTTCTCCTTGAGCCAGTACTCGACCGCCTTGACGTCGTGGTTGGTGACCGCCTCGATCTCCTTGATACGCGCGGCGTCCTCTTCGCCGAAGCCGGCGGCCAGGTCGTCGAGGTGGGTGCTGGCTTCGGCCGAGAAGGGCTTGATCTCGTCGAAGCCGGCCTGCGCCAGGGCCTGCAGCCAGGCGATCTCGACCATCACGCGATGGTGCATGAAACCGGCTTCGGACAGGATCGGGCGCAGCTTGTCGGTCTTGGCGGCGTAGCGGCCGTCGAGCGGCGACAGGGCCGACAGGGAGGAAAGTGGGGCGGTAGCGGTCATGGCGGGCGTCCGTGCAAAAACGCGGATTTTACCATTGGCGCGGCCAGGGCCCCTTGTTGCGGGCGCAGCGAACGTGCCCGGCGCGGCGGTTTTTTGGCACAAGGCCAATGTTATACTCTTATTAAATTCTCCTTTCCGAGCATCTATGAAACTCATCGGTTCGAATACCAGCCCGTATGTGCGCAAGGTGCGCGTCGTCATGGCTGAAAAGAAGCTCGACTACAGCTTCGCGCTCGAGAACGTCTGGTCCGCCGACACCCGGATCCACCAGTCCAATCCGCTGGGCAAGGTGCCCTGCCTGCTGATGGAAGACGGCAGCGCCCTCTACGATTCGCGCGTGATCGCCGAATACCTCGACACCCTGACTCCGGTCTGCAAGCTGCTGCCGCCGAACGGGCGCGACCGTGCCGACGTCAAGGTCTGGGAAGCACTGGCCGACGGCGTGCTCGATGCGGCCGTGCTGGTGCGCCTGGAAAAAACGCTGCGCCCGCAGGAGCAGCAGAGCCAGCAGTGGATGGCGCGCCAGCTCGGCAAGGTAAGCGCCGGCCTGCAGGTGATGTCCGACAAGCTCGGCGAGAACGCCTTCTGCATGGGCAAGAATTACAGCCTGGCCGACGTCGCCGTCGGCTGCGCGCTCGGCTGGCTGACGTTCCGCTTCCCCGACATCGACTGGCGCGGCGCGCATCCGAACCTGGCGCGCCTGCACGACAAGCTCGCCGAGCGCGCGTCCTTCAAGGACACCGTGCCCTTCGAAGGCTGAGCCTTGGCCGCGCCTGCTCATATGGCCGACACCACGGTCGTCTTCGGCGAAGCGCTGGTCGACGACTTCGCCACCGGGCAGGTGGTCGGTGGCGCGCCCTTCAACGTCGCGCGCCACCTGGCCGCCTTCATGGCGCCCAGCCTGATGATCACCCGCGTCGGCGAGGATCGCAATGGCGAGAGCGTGCGCGCCGAATTCGAGCGCTTCGCGATGTCGCAGGCCGGCCTGCAGCGCGACGCGATCGAGGAGACCGGCCGCGTGCTGGTCGAGCGCACGCCCAAGGGACACCGTTTCGTGATCGTGCCGAACCAGGCCTACGACTACATCGAGCGCGAGGCGGCATTGAAGGCGCTGGCCGGCGTGGCGCCGGCGGCCTTCTATTTCGGCACCCTGGCCCAGCGCAACGAGCGTTCGCGCGGCACGCTGCAGGCGCTGCTCGGGGCGACGGGCCCGCAGGCCATGCGCTTCCTCGACCTCAACCTGCGCGACGGCCAGGTCGGCGAACGCACCGTGTTCCACGCGCTGCACGCGGCCGACATCGCCAAGGTCAACGAGGAAGAACTGCAGGCGCTGTTCGGCTGGTACTACCAGCTCGGGCCCGACGACCCGCCCATGGCCGCCGACGAGACCCGCTCGGCCTGCGCCGGCCTGGTGCAGATGTTCGGCCTGCAGGCGCTGATCGTCACCCTCGGGCACCGCGGTTCGGTCTATTTCGGCCGCGACGGCAGCGCCATCGACACCCGCGACACGCCGGCGCCGCCCTTCGTCATCGACACCGTGGGGGCGGGCGACGCCTTCTCGGCGATCTTCCTGCTGGGGCGCATGCGCGGCTGGCCGCTCGAATTGACGCTAAAACGCGCCAACGAATTCGCCGGCGCGATCTGCGCCATTCCCGGCGCCGTACCGCGCGACCTGGGCTTCTACGACAAGTGGATGGGGCGCTGGCGTTGAGCGTTAGAGATGAATGGGGATCGTAGGGTGGACGGGTTTCCCGTCCACGCGTTCAACGAACCGTTGAAAATCGTAATGTGTGCCGTGCCAAGGCTGGTTGAACGCGTGGACGGCGAAGCCGTCCACCCTACGTGTATGCCAGACGCGCCGCGTCAGAACCCGAAGCCTTCGCCTGCGCCCAACAGCGTCGCGACGCCCAAGCCCGCAAAGATCAGCGCCGCGATCCCGTGCACCAGCGTCAGCGGCACCTTGTTGGCGATGCGTTCGCCGAAGTACACCGCCGGCACGTTCGCCAGCATCATGCCGAAGGTCGTGCCGGCCACGACCGCCACGATGTCCTGGTAGCGCGCCGCCAGCGCCACGGTGGCCACCTGCGTCTTGTCGCCCATCTCGGCGATGAAGAACGAGAGCACGGTGGTGGCGAACACGCCGAACTTCGCCAGCGAGGCTTCGGTCTCGTCGACCTGGTCGGGGATCATCGTCCACACCGCCATGCCGAGGAAGGAAAGGCCGAGCACCCAGCGCATCACCGACGGCCCGAGCAGCTCGCTCACCAGCGCGCCGACGGCGGCGGCGAAGGCGTGGTTCAGCAGGGTGGCGACGAAGATGCCGGCGACAATGGGCAGCGGACGGCGAAAGCGGGCGGCGAGGAGGAAGGCCAGGAGTTGCGTCTTGTCGCCGATTTCAGCGAGACCGACGATGCCGGTGGCGACCAGGAAGGCATCCATAGGGTGGTGCGGGCAAAGCGCGGATCATAGCAGAGTCGGCCCGGCGTAGGGTGGGTTCTCGAACCCACCGCCGCATCGCTTGATCATCCACTCCAGCGCTGTTGTAGGGTGGGTTCTCGAACCCACCGATACGGCGCGTACACACCCACCAGCCCGGACCAGCGCTTTCACCCCCGGAATGAAAGTGCTATCCTGCTCAGCTGTCCTCCCCGGCGCCAGGCCGGGCCGCTTCACCATCGACGAGACACCATGAAAACCAGTTCCCTGCTGCGCGCCACCGCGTGCGCCATCCTCGGCACGTGGAGCGCACATGCCTTCGCGCTCGACCCCTTAAGCTACGCCAACTACGACCAGGTGCGCACGCGCGCCCTGCACCTGGACCTGAAGGCCGACTTCGCGAAGAAGACCCTGTCCGGCTACGCCGAGCTCTCCCTCGACTGGCTCGACAAGGCGGTGCGCACGCTCGACCTCGACACGCGCGAACTGCGCATCGCGAAGATCGAGGCCCAGGACGCCAAGGGCCACTGGACGCCGGTGAAGTACACGCTGGACAAGTTCGACGAGGAGAAGGGGCAAGCCCTGCACGTGCACCTGGCCAGCCAGGCGCCCAAGGTGCGCATCCACTACCGCACCGCGCCCACCGCCAGCGCCCTGCAGTGGCTGACGCCGGCCCAGACCCTGTCCGGCAAGCGGCCCTTCATGTTCAGCCAGTCGCAGTCGATCAACGCGCGCTCCTGGGTGCCGGTGCAGGACACGCCCTCGGTGCGCTTCACCTATACCGCGCGCATCGAGGCGCCCGAAGGCCTGCGCGTGGTCATGAGCGCGGATAACGATCCGAAGGCGACGGGCAAGGGCGGCTGGAAGTTCAACATGCCGCAGCCGATTCCGTCCTACCTGCTGGCGATCGGCATCGGCGAGCTGGAAGCGCGCACCCTGGGCGGACGCACCGGCGTCTACGCCGAACCGCAGCGCATCGAGGCCGCCGCCTACGAACTGGCCGACACCGAGAAGATGGTCGAAGCCGCCGAATCGCTTTACGGCCCGTATCGCTGGGGACGCTACGACATGCTGGTGCTGCCGCCTTCGTTCCCGATCGGCGGCATGGAGAACCCGCGCCTGACCTTCCTGACCCCGACCATGATCGCGGGCGACCGCAGCCTGGTCGACCTGATCGCCCACGAGCTGGCGCACAGCTGGTCGGGCAACCTGGTGACCAACGCCTCGTGGAAGCACTGGTGGCTGAACGAAGGTTTCACCACCTACGTCACCACCCGCATCCTCGAAGTCCTGTACGGCGAGGAGGTCGCGCTGATGAACCTGCAGCTCGAGCAGGAAGAGGCGATCGAGTCGCTGAAGGACATCCCGCAGGCGAAGCAGGCGCTGCTCACGCGCGACCCGGACAACGGCTCGGCCACCTATACCGACGAGGGACTGGCCTATCCGAAGGGCGCCTGGTTCCTGCGCACCCTCGAAGAGCGCGCCGGCCGCGCCGTCTTCGATCCTTTCCTGCGCGGCTGGTTCGACGGCCACGCCTTCCAGAGCGTGACCACCGACCAGTTCGTGGCCTACCTGCGCACCAACCTGCTGGCCAAGCACCCGCAGGTGATGAGCGAGGCCGAACTGGCCGAGTGGCTGCACGGCCCCGGCATCCCGGCCAGCGCCAAGTATGCGAAGTCGCAGCGCCTCAGCGCCCTCGACGCGACGACCGCCGCCTGGCTCAAGGGCGAGCTGCCGACGGCAAAGCTCGACACGAAAGGCTGGACTGCGGCCGAGTGGATGAAGTTCCTGAACGATATCGACAACAAGACGGACGCTGCGCGCCTGAAGGAACTCGACGCCGCCTTCGGCCTGGCGAAGACCGGCAACAAGGAAGTGGCCTTCCGCTTCTACCGCGCCGCCGTGCACGCCGGCTACCGCGACGTTCGCCCGCAGATGCAGGAATTCCTGATGAGCGTCGGCCGCCAGAAGTTCGTGGTGCCGCTGTACGCGGCGCTGCGCGCGAACGAGCAGGACCGTGTCTGGGCCGAGAACGTCTACAAGGCAGCCCGCGAGCGCTATCACCCGGAAACGCAGGGCAGCGTCGATAAAACGATGGCCAAACAGTAAAAGGAAACCAGAGTGCAGAACATGAAACACCTTGCAGCCGCGATCCTGATCGCATTTTCGGCAGTCGGCGCGTCCGCACAGACGGCGGTCGCGCCGCCGATCGCGCGCCCGGCCGCGTCGAGCTACGACCTGGAGCAGGACGTCAAGCGCACCATGAAGGCCTTCGACGTGCCGGGCATCGCGATCGCCGTGGTCAAGGACGGGCAAGTGGTCGCCGCGCGCGGCTTCGGCGTGCGCAAGCTCGGCGAGCCGGCGCAGGTCGACGGCAAGACCCTGTTCGAGATCGCCTCGAACTCGAAGGCCTTCACCGCCGCCGCGCTGGCGATGCTGGTCGACGAGGGCAAGCTGAAATGGGACGACCCGGTCGTGAAACACCTGCCGGACTTCCAGATGTACGACGCCTACGTCACGCGCGAGATGACGGTGCGCGACCTGCTGACCCACCGCAGCGGCCTGGGGCTGGGCGCCGGCGACCTGCTGTGGTGGCCGACCACCACCTTCAGCACCGACGAGATCATCGAGAAGCTGCGCTACATCCGCCCGGCGACGAGTTTTCGCAACAGCTACGCCTACGACAACCTGCTGTACATCGTCGCCGGCAAGATCATCGCCCGAAAGTCCGGCAAATCCTGGGGCGACACGGTGCGCGAGCGCATCCTGGCGCCGATCGGCATGAACACGACCACCACCAGCCTGGCTGAAAACGAGGGCAACCCGAACGCCTCGAACGCGCACAGCAAGATCAAGGACAAGATCACGGCCGTCAAGTCGATGCCGGTGGCGAACGCGGTCGGCGCGGTGGGCATCAACACGAATGCCGAGGACATCGCCAAATGGATGCAGGTGCTGCTCGATAACGGCCGCGTGGCCGGCGCCAGGGGCGCGGACGGCAAGGAGCTGCGCCTGTGGTCCGATGCGCAGGCGCGCGAGATGTGGACCGCGCAGACGCCGATGAAGATCAATACCCCGAAGCCGCCGCTGGCCGCAACAAAACCGAACTTCTACGCCTACGGACTGGGCTTCCAGCTGCGCGACTATAAAGGCCAGCTGGTCGCCATGCACGGCGGCGCATTGCAGGGCTTCTATTCGCGCGTGCTGCTGGTGCCGGAATCAAAGCTGGGCATCGCCATCCTGACCAACGCCGAAAGCGGCGGGGCGCTCAGTGCCCTGCAGTACCGCCTGCTCGACCAGTACATGACCGGATCAACCCCGACCGACTGGATCAAGCTGGTTGCCGACCTCGAAGAGGAAGCGCACGCGAAGGAGCTGGCGCGCCTGAAGTCGGAGTCGAGCACCCGCGCTGCCGGCTCGAAGCCCTCGCTGGCGCTGTCCGCCTACGAAGGCGAGTACGAAGACCCGTGGTACGGCATCATGAACGTCAAGCGCAACGGCAACAAGCTGATCATGTCGTTCTCGCGTACGCCGGACCTTATCGGCGAGATGGAACACTTCCAGCACGACACCTTCATCGTGCGCTGGAAGGAACGCAACTTCAACGCCGACGCCTACGCCACCTTCTCGCTCGACCACGACGGCAGCATCGACCACGTCAAGATGAAGGCGGTGTCCGAGGAGACCGACTTCAGCTACGACTTCCACGACCTGCTGTTCAAGCCGGTGAAGGCGAAGACGAAGCAGTAAGACAAACGGGGCCTCGGCCCCGTTTTCATGACACAGGTAGGCGCCTGGCCAAGGAGTGTGCTTCTTTTTAACAAAGTTTCACGAAAGAATCATTGTTGGCCTGTCGACAATTTTTACAGTGAATATTCCTACAGGAATAGGAATTTTCCTAAGTGCATGATCCTTAAAGGAAATTTTTTGCTGGCATGAAAGCTGCATAAAGTAAATACGTCACCAACCAAACCAGGGATCTGTCATGAAAATGTTTAAACAAGTTGTCGCCGCGCTGGCCTGTTCGCTCGCTTTCGGTGCCGCCCATGCCGGCGTCATCACTCCTGTCACCCTGCCTCACGATCCGACCCCCGACCAACACATCGTTGTCGGCACGCCTTATAACTTCACTTTCGACCTGACCTCGATCCTGGCATCGTACTCCGCCTCGGCATCGGACATCCTGTCGGCCTATATCGACATCTACCTGACCGACCCCGGAGTGGGCCAGGAGCGCTATTCGATCTCGGTTGGCAACGGCCTGCAGGTCGTGACCGGTAACGGCAACAACCAGGTACCGAACGGGAATACGCCCAAGCTGGAGCAGATCAACCTGGTCGCGGCCCTGGCCGACCTGAAAGCCGACGGCATCCTGAACGTGTCGATCTCCGCGACCAGCGGCGAGTTCCACTTCGCGAACGCCTTGCTGAGTGCCCAGGTCGACGTGCCGGAGCAGGAGAACGAGGTGCCGGAACCGGCATCGCTTGCATTGCTGGGCCTGGGCCTGCTGGGCATGGCTGCACGCCGCCGCGGCTGAGCCCTGTAGCGTGGGCACGCCGTGCCCACGCGTAATGCCGTGTCATCGACAACTTTGTTCTGGAAGCGCAAACGGCACAGCCGTAGCGCTTCCAGTAGTGCACACCTTAGCGGCAATCCTCGGGCGCTGCCCATTCCGTGCAAACTACCGGCGTAGAGCGAAGCCACCACCATCGAGCGTCCGCGTGGGCACGCAGTGCCCACCCTGCAGGATGCCGGCCGACTTGGGGCGGTTTCCCTCTTGGCCAGCAGCGAACGACCTTACTGCTTCACGAACTTCAGCGTCATGCGGTCGCTCTCGCCGATCGCCACATACTTCTCGCGGTCCTTGTCCTTGTTCGCCAGCACCGGCGGCAGGGTCCACACGCCTTTCTCGTGGTTCGCCGTGTCCTTCGGGTTGGCGTTCGCTTCCGACTTGCCGGCCAGCTTGAAGCCGGCGCTCTCGGCCATCCTGATCACATACGCTTCGTGCACGTAGCCGCTCGACGCCTTGTCGTCCTGTTTCATCGAGCTTGGGAGGCGATGGTCGACCACGCCCAGCACGCCGCCCGGTTTCAGGACCTTGTAGATTTCCTTGAAGGTGGTCTTCACCGCCTCGTCGCCGTTGCCGACCCAGTTGTGCAGGTTGCGGAAGGTGAGCACCATGTCGACGCTGTTCGGCGCGGCGATGTCATAGCGGCTTGGTGGTTCGAACACGCTGGTGACGACCTTGTCGTACAGCGCCGGATTCGAGTCGAGCTTCTTCTTGAAGGCTTCGCCGTAACGGTTGCCCGGCGCGATCGCCTGGCCCGCGCCGATCAGCTTGCCCTTCTCGCGCAGGTAGGGCGCGAGGATCTCGGTGTACCAGCCGCCCGACGGCACCAGTTCCACCACCGTCATGGTCGGCTTGATGCCGAAGAAGGTCAGGGTTTCGTAGGGGTGGCGGTAGACGTCGCGTGCGCGGTTGCTTTCGGCGCGGTGCTCGCCGGCGATGGCGGCTTTCAGCGCATCGTCGGCCTGGGCGGCGCCGGCGATGCCGGTGGCCAGCAGGGCGGCCAGGATCAGTCGTTTCATGGGTCAAGGTCTCCGTGTGGTTGCGTGTCGTTGCGTATGAATGCGGACCCGGCTGCGCCGCGCCGTCGCGCCCGATGATCAGGCAAGCCCTCTTGCCAGTCAAGCAAATCCGCGCGCGTACCCCAAGCCCATGTCAATACGCGGAATAGAACGTGTGTACTGTCCGCTTACTGTCCGAGCGGACACTCGGACACGGCACGGACGTCCGCATGGACCGGGCATTTCGAGATAGGCCCGGCTGGTACAAAGATTGCCTATCCAAAATCTTTAGTTGCTGATAATGTTTAGCAGTTTGCCGTCGCGCTTGTCGCGACGACAGCCACGAGTTCTACATATACATACGCGGCTTGCCCGTGTGCGCGCCGCCCCCGAAGCAGGTTGAATTCAGGAGACACAATGGAACGTCGTACCTTTCTCAACATCGGCACCATCGCATTTGGCTCGATGCTCATCCCGATCGCCGGACGCGCGATCGCGGCCGAGGAACTGATCAATCCCATGGCCGCATCGGCCAAGAAGGCACTCGCCGACATCGCGCTGAACGCCGCCACCAAGGCCGGCGCTTCCTACTGCGACGTGCGCATCGGCCGCTACCTGAACCAGTTCGTCACCACCCGCGACCTGAACGTCGAGAACGTCGTCAACACCGAGTCGGCCGGCGTCGGCGTGCGCGTGATCGCGGGCGGCGCCTACGGTTTCGCGGCCACGTCCGACATGACCCCGGACGGCATCGCCGGCGCCGCGCGCCAGGCGGTCGCGATCGCCAAGGCCAACGCCAGGCTGCAGTCCGAACCGGTGCAGCTTGCACCAGTGAAGGGCGTCGGCGAGGTGGCATGGAGCACGCCGATCAAGAAGGACTGGCGCACCGTGCCGATCAAGGAAAAGGCCGACCTGCTGATCGCCGCCAACAAGGCCGGCATGGACGGCGGCGCCAACTTCATGCAGTCGATGCTGTTCCAGGTGAACCAGCAGAAGTACTTCGCTTCGACCGACGGCTCCTACATCGACCAGGACCTGCACCGCCTGTGGGCGCCGCTCAGCGCCACCGCGGTCGACAAGGCGACCGGCAAGTTCCGTTCGCGCGCCGGCCTCGGCGCGCCGGTCGGCATGGGCTACGAATACCTGGACGCCCGCCCGGAACACAAGGTCAAGGCCGCGGGCGGCGTCGCCACCCTGTACACGGACTCCTACGACATCGTCGAGGACGCGCGCGCCGCCGGCCGCGACGCGAAGAAGAAGCTGACCGCCAAGTCGGTCGCCCCGGGCAAGTACGACCTGATGCTCACGCCCGAACATCTCTTCCTCACCATCCACGAATCGGTCGGCCACCCGACCGAACTCGACCGCGTGCTCGGCTACGAGGCGAACTACGCCGGCACCAGCTTCGCCACCCTCGACAAGTGGCAGTCGAAGAACTTCAAGTACGGTTCGCCGATCGTCAACATCGTCGCCGACAAGACCACCCGGGGCTCGCTCGGCGCGGTCGGCTACGACGACGAAGGCGTCAAGTGCAAGCAGTGGGACATCGTCAAGGACGGCATCCTGGTCAACTACCAGGCCACGCGCGACCAGGCCCACATCATCGGCGAGAAGGAATCGCACGGCTGCTCGTATGCCGACTCCTGGAGCAACGTGCAGTTCCAGCGCATGCCGAACGTGTCGCTCGCCGCCGGCAAGAAGAAGCTCACCCCGGACGAGATGGTCAAGGACATCAAGAAGGGCATCTACATCGTCGGCGACGGTTCGTTCTCGATCGACCAGCAGCGCTACAACTTCCAGTTCGGCGGCCAGCTGTTCTACGAGATCAAGGACGGCAAGATCGGCCAGATGCTCGAGGACGTCGCCTACCAGGCCAACACCCAGGAATTCTGGAACGCCTGCACGGCCATCTGCGACGAGCGCGACTGGCGCATGGGCGGTTCCTTCTTCGACGGCAAGGGCCAGCCGCCGCAGATCAGCATCGTCTCGCACGGTTCGTCGACCGCGCGCTTCAACGGCATCAACGTGATCAACACCGCTCGCAAGATCGGCTAAGGCAGGGAACGACATGACCATCTTGACCCAGGAACAAACCAAACGCATCTGCGACCGCGTGATGTCGCTCTCGAAGGCCGACGAGTGCATCGTCAGCATCGGCGGCAAGCGCGCCGGTAACATCCGCTTCGCCCGCAACGCCGTGTCCACCGCCGGCCTGACCGACGACACCAGCCTGACCGTGCGCGTCGCCTTCGGCAAGCGCCAGGGCACCGCCAGCATCAACGAGTTCGACGACAAGTCGCTCGAGCGCGTGGTGCGCCGCGCCGAGGAGCTGGCGCGCCTGGCGCCGGAAAATCCGGAGTTCATGCCGGCCGTCTCGAAAGCCGAATTCCGGGCCTCGAACACCTTCGTGCAGAAGACCGCCGACATCGACCCCGAGATCCGCGCCCAGGCCGCCGCCTACAGCATCGAGGCCTGCCGCAAGAAGGGCCTGGTCGCCGCCGGCTTCCTGCTCGACACCACCTCGTTCGAGACCATCGCCAATTCGAACGGTGTGTTCGGCCACCAGGCCCTGACCTCGCTCGACTTCACCTGCACCATCCGCACCGAGGACGGCCGCGGCTCCGGCTGGGTCAAGCGCTCGGCGCGCGACCTGGCCCGCTTCGACCCGCGCGAAGCGGCCGACGTCGCCATCGAGAAGGCGCTGCGTTCGGTCGATGCGAAAGCGCTGGAACCGGGCCGTTATACCGTGGTGCTCGAACCGGCCGCCACCAGCGACCTGCTGGCCTTCATGTTCAACGGTTTCGATGCGCGCCGCGCCGATGAGGGCCGCAGCTTCCTGTCCAAGGCCGGCGGCAAGAACCGCCTGGGCGACAAGCTGTTCGACGAGAAGGTGAACATCTGGACCGACCCGTGGAACCCGGACGTGCCGGTGCTCCCCTGGGACAACGACATGCGCGCGCGCGAACGCACCGCCCTGATCAAGGACGGCCGCGTGGCGGCGATGGATTACTCGCGCTACTGGGCCCAGCAGAAGAACGCGCGCTCGACCGGCAGCCCGGGCAACTTCATCATGGCAGGCACGGATAAAACCACGGCCGAGCTGATCGCGAACACCAAGAAGGGCGTGCTGGTCACCCGTACCTGGTACATCCGCATGGTCGACCCGCAATCGGTGGCGCTGACCGGCCTGACCCGCGACGGCACCTTCTACATCGAGAACGGCAAGATCAAGCATCCGATCAAGAACTTCCGCTTCAACGAAAGCCCGGTCACGCTGCTCAACAACATCGAGGAGATCGGCAAGCCGGTGGTGATCGGCGGCGACGAGGGCCCAGACCCGATGGTGATCCCGTCGATGAAGGTGCGGGACTTCAACTTCACGTCCCTGTCGGACGCGGTGTAAGCAGGATACCCGTAGGGTGGACGGCTCCGCCGTCCACGCGTTCAACGGACGGCTGCATCGTCGATGCATTTTTTCGACACCGTATCTACTGGTTGAACGCGTGGACGGGGAACCCGTCCACCCTACGGGTCACAGATATACGGCGCGGTGATTCCTGCCGCCCAACGGAGACACAATGGAACGACGTAGCTTTTTAAAAATCGGCGCCGGCACGGCGGGCGCCATGCTGGTCCCGGTGTTCGGCAACGCGATCGCGGCCGAAGACCTGCTGAACCCGATGGCGGTCAGCTTCAAGAAAGCCCTGGCCGACGCCGCCCTGAACGCGGCGACCCAGGCCGGCGCGTCCTACTGCGACGTGCGCATCGGCCGCTACCTGAACCAGTTCATCACGACGCGCGACCTGAACGTCGAGAACATCACGAATACCGAGTCGACCGGCGTGGGCGTGCGCGTCATCGCGAACGGCGCCTACGGCTTCGCCGCGACCAACAGCATGAGCCCGGACGCCGTCGCCGGCGCCGCGCGCCAGGCCGTCGCGATCGCGAAGGCCAACGCCCGGCTGCAGACGGAACCAGTGCAACTGGCGCCGGTGAAAGGCGTGGGCGAGGTGAGCTGGGCCACGCCGTTCAAGAAGGACTGGCGCGCGGTGCCGGTCAAGGAAAAGGCCGACATGCTCCTCGCCGCCAACAAGGCCGGCCTGGACGCGGGCGCGAGCTTCATGACCGCGAACCTCTTCCAGATCAACCAGCAGAAGTATTTCGCCTCCACCGACGGCTCCTACATCGACCAGGACATCCACCGCCTGTGGGCGCCGATCACCGCCACCGCGGTCGACAAGGCGACCGGCAAGTTCCGCTCGCGCGGCGGCCTGGGCGCGCCGGTCAGCATGGGCTACGAGTACTTCGACGTGCGCGCCCAGGACAAGGTGCGCGCCGCCGGCGGCGTCACCACGCTCTACACCAAGTCGTACGACGTGATCGAGGATGCGCGCCTGGCCGGCAAGCAGGCGCGCGAGAAGCTGTCGGCGAAGTCGGTCGAGCCGGGCAAGTACGATTTGGTGCTGGCGCCGGAACACCTGTTCCTGACCATCCACGAAGCCGTCGGCCACCCGACCGAACTGGACCGCGTGCTCGGCTACGAGGCGAACTACGCCGGCACCAGCTTCGCCACCCTCGACAAGTGGCAGACGAAGAAATTCAAGTTCGGCGCCGAGCGCGTGAACTTCGTTGCCGACCGCACCACGCCGGGTTCGCTCGGCCTGATCGGCTACGACGACGAAGGCGTGCGCGCGAAGCAGTGGGACATCATCAAGGACGGCATCCTGGTGAACTATCAAGCGACCCGCGACCAGGCCCACATCATCGGCGAGAAGGAATCGCACGGCTGCTCGTATGCGGACTCCTGGAGCAACGTGCAGTTCCAGCGCATGCCGAACGTGTCGCTGGCGGCCGGCAAGGCGAAGCTCACGCCGGACGAGATGGTCGCCGACGTCAAGAAGGGCATCTACATCATCGGCCGCGGCTCCTACTCGATCGACCAGCAGCGCTACAACTTCCAGTTCGGCGGCACGCTGTTCTACGAGATCAAGAACGGCAAGATCACGGGCCCCCTGGAAGACGTCGCCTACCAGTCGAACACCCAGGAATTCTGGAATGCCTGCAGCGCGATCTGCGACGAGCGCGACTGGCGCATGGGCGGCTCCTTCTTCGACGGCAAGGGCCAGCCTAGCCAGGTCAGCGCGGTCTCGCACGGCTCGAGCACCACGCGCTTCAACGGCATCAATGTCATCAACACCGCACGCAAGATCGGTTGAGGAGAGAAACGATGAAACAGCTGAACCAGGAAGAAGCAAAACGCATCTGCGACCGTGTCATCGGGTTCTCGAAGGCCGACGAGTGCAGCGTCACGATCCACGGTTCGCGCGAGGGCAACGTGCGCTTTGCGCGCAACAGCATCTCGACCGCCGGCCTGAACGAAGACATGCGGCTGACCGTGCAGGTCGCCTTCGGCAAGAAATCGGGCATCGCCCAACTCAACGAGTTCGACGACAAGTCGCTTGAAAAAGCCGTGCGCCGCGCCGAGGAACTGGCGCGCCTGGCGCCCGAGAACCCGGAGTTCATGCCGGCGGTCGGCAAGCAGCAGTACAAGCCCACGCCGACCTTTGTCCGCTCGACGGCCGACATCGATCCGGAGTTTCGCGCCCAGGTTGCCGCCTACAGCATCGAGGCGGCGAAGAAGGCGGGCCTGGTCACGGCCGGCTTCTTCAACGACAGCACGCGCTTCAATGCGATCGCCAACTCGAACGGCGTGTTCGGCTTCCAGGAACTCACCGACCTGACTTACACCTGCACCGCGCGCACCGAAGACGGCCGCGGTTCGGGCTGGGTGAGCCGCGCGGCGGTCGACGCGCGCCGCTTCGACGCGCGCGAGGCGGTCGGCGTGGCCATCGAAAAAGCGCTGCGCTCGGTCGATGCAAAGGCGCTGGAGCCGGGCCGCTATACCGTGATCCTGGAGCCGGCCGCGACCTCCGAATTGCTGGGCAATATGTTCAGCGCTTTCGATGCGCGCGACGCCGACGAAGGCCGCAGTTTCCTCACCAAGGCCGGCGGCAAGAACCGCCTGGGCGACAAGCTGTTCGACGAGCGCATCAACGTCTGGGCCGATCCGTGGAATCCGGACGTGCCGGTGATGCCCTGGGACGGCCAGTCGGGCCTCGCGCGCCAGCGCACCGACATCATCAAGAACGGCCGCATCGCCTCGCTCGAGTATTCGCGCTACTGGGCGCAGAAGAAGGGCGTGGCGCCGACCGCGGGCCACGGCAACATGATCATGGCCGGCGGCACCAAGTCGCTCGAGGAACTGATCGAATCGACCAAGAAGGGCGTGGTCGTCACCCGCACCTGGTACATCCGCATGGTCGATCCGCAGTCGCTCCTGATCACGGGCCTGACCCGCGACGGCACCTTCTACGTCGAGAACGGCAAGATCAAGTACCCGATCAAGAACTTCCGCTTCAACGAGAGCCCGGTCACCCTCCTCAACAACGTCGAGGAACTGGGCAAGGCCGAGGTGATCGCGCCGGACGAGGTGCCGTACCAGATGGTGCTGCCGCCGATGAAGGTCCGCGACTTCAATTTCACCTCGCTGTCCGACGCGGTGTGATGGCGATCTAGCGATGGCCCGGTACGACTTTTACTTCACGCGCCTGATCTACGAATCGGGCGACTGGGACGTGGACATCCGCATGCCCAGCAACGTGCTCAATTCGCTGGTCGAGTACACCACCCTGAAGGTGGACCCGGCCGAGCGGATGGTCGCCTTGAGCGACCCGAAGATGCTCGAAGCCCCGTTCTGCTACCTGGCGGGGCATAAGCTGGTGCAGTTCACACCAAGCGAGCGCAGGAACTTCGAGCGCTACGTGAAGGGCGGCGGCTTCGTGTTCGTGGACGACTGCAACCACGACATCGACGGCCTGTTCGCCAAGAGCTTTGAAGCCGAGATGGCGAAGATCTTCGGTCCCGCGGCCTTGAAGAAGATACCGAACAACCATCCGGTCTATTCCAGCTTCTTCAAGTTCGACGGTCCGCCGAACACCTCGGTGGAGCTGAACGGCTGGGGCGACGACCTGGTGCACGAATACCTGAAGGCGATCGAGATCGGCGGGCGCGTGCGCGTGCTGTACTCGAACAAAGACTATGGCTGCGAGTGGGACTACGACTTCCGGAATAAGCGCTTCCTCGCGGTCGACAATACCCGCTTTGCGGTGAACATCATTCAATATGCGTTGGGAGCTTGAGCGGTGGCTGAACAGGATGTAGTAGCGTGGAATGAAGCGGAAGTGGCCGAGCTGGTCGCGAAGACGGCGGCCCTGAAGGCCAGCATGGGCCGGGTGATCATCGGCCAGGAAGAGGTGGTCGAGCTGCTCGTCACCTGCCTGCTGGCCGGCGGGCACGCCCTGGTCGAAGGCGTGCCGGGATTGGGTAAAACCCTGCTGGTGAAGTCCCTGGCCCAAGCCACTGACATGCAGTTCCGCCGGGTGCAGTTCACACCCGACCTGATGCCCTCGGATATCGTCGGTACCGAGATCCTGGAAGAGGACCAGGCCACGCGCCAGCGTTCCTTCCGCTTCCAGCCGGGTCCGGTGTTCACCCAGGTGCTGCTGGCCGACGAGATCAACCGCGCTCCGCCCAAGACCCAATCGGCGCTGCTCGAAGCGATGCAGGAGCGCTCGGTCACCTTCGCCGGCCAGACGCACAAACTGCCGCGGCCGTTCTTCGTGCTGGCGACCCAGAACCCGATCGAGCAGGCCGGCACCTATCCGCTGCCGGAGGCCCAGCTCGACCGCTTCCTGCTGCGCATCGACGTCGGCTACCCGACCGAGGACGAAGAGGTCATGATGGTGGCAAAGACCACCCATGCCGGCCTGCAGGACGCCGAACCGGCGATGGACCTGGCTTCGCTGCTGCGCCTGCAGCAGCTGGTGCGCGACATCGAGATCGGCGACCACCTGGTGCGCTACGCCACGCGCCTGGTGCGCGCCACCCGGCCGCAGGAAACGACTGTCGCCGCGGTCAAGAAGCACGTCGGCTGGGGCGCGGGCCCGCGCGCCGGCCAGGCGCTGGTGCTGGCATCGAAAGCGCGCGCCCTGATGCAGGGCCGCCTGGCGGTCACCCGCGAGGACATCGGGGCCATGCTGCTGCCGGTGCTGGCGCACCGCGTGCTGCGCAACTTCGAAGCCGAAGCCGACGGCGTGGCGATGACCGACATCCTGCAATCCCTGCGCAACGAGATCAAGGTCGACTGAATTGGCGGAATTGGCTGGCTCGGCGCTGATCGCGCACACGACCGACCTCGACCTCGTGATCCGCCACGTGCTGGCGGGCCTGGGGCAGGGCATCCACGCCGGCCGCGAACGCGGCGCCGGCGTCGAGTTCTCCGAGTACCGGGCCTATGCGCCGGGCGACGAGTGGCGCCGCGTCGACTGGAAGCTGCTGGCGCGCGCCGACCGTTACTACGTGCGCGAGGCCGAGCGCGACAGCCACGTCGCCGTCTGGCTGGTGCTGGACGCCAGCGCCTCGATGATGGAGCCGAGCCGCAGCATTCCCGGCCTGGACAAGCTGGCCTACGCGCGCACGCTGCTCGGCTGCGTGGCGGCGATCGCCCAGCGCCAGGGCGACGCCTTCGGGCTGGTCGTTCTGTCCGGTGGACGCGCTCACCTGGTACCCGCCGCGCGCGGGCCGCGCCAGCTCCAGCGCGTGCTGGCCAGACTGAACGCGGCAAAGGCCGAGGGCGAGCTGCCCGACGCGGCCGCCCTGAAGGCGAGCCTGCGTTTCGCGCAGTCGCCGGCGCTGGTGTTTGCCGCCAGCGATTTCCTCGATTTTCCTTCGCCGCTGTCGGAAGCATTGGTGCGCCTGCGCCACATGCGCCACGACGTGCGCCCGGCCTGCCTGCAGACCGAGGCCGAGTGCACGGGCGGTTTCGACACCGATCCGGCCTATCGCGACCCCGAGCAGGATGCCGGCGTGTTCCGCTTCGGCGCCGACCTGCGCGAGGGTTACCTGCGCAACCGCGAACAGCATTTCGCGGCGGTGACGGCGGCCTGCCGCGCCAATGATGTGCCGTTCGTGGCCGCACGGATCGAGCAGGCGCCCGGCGAGGTATTGCGCCAACTGCTGCGACAGGCGGGGCGGCGATGAACAGTTTATGGTGGTTCGCCTTGCCGACCCTGCTGCTGCCGATCTGGTGGCACAGGAAGAAGCGCGTCCAGGTTGCGGCCGAACCCTTGGCGAGCGCGCGCTTCCTGCCGCGCACCGAGCCACGCCAGATGCGCGTCTGGCGTTGGAAGGACGTCGTGCTGCTGATCCTGCGCTGCCTGCTGCTGGCCTGCCTGATCGCCTGGCTGGCGGACCCGGTGCTGCCGTGGCGCGGCAACACGGTCGTCGTCGCCGAAGGGACCGACCCGCAGTGGGTCGAGCGTCAGGTCAAGGAAGCCGGTTTTGCCGAGGCGGCGCGCCTGCCGCTGCCGGGCGGCGACGCGCTGGCCTGGATCCGCGCGCACGAGCGCGAATGGAAGCGGGACGCGCGTCTGCTGGTGCTGGGCGATATTCCGATGCCGGCGGCGCTGCCGCAATTCATTCACCCGGTCGAACTGCGCACGCTGGCCAGGCCGGCCACGCCGAGCGAGGTGCGCGTCGCCATCGTCGGCAAGGCGGAGCCGTGGCGCCGCATGTTCGCCGCATTGACCGGCCCGGTGCGTGTGGTGCTCGAGGATGCGCCCACTGCGAAGACCGAACTGATCGTCTGGAACAAGCCTGAAGCGCCGCCGGCGTCCCTGCGCGCGCCGCTGTGGTGGGTGCTTGATGCCGGCGCCTTCCCGGAACTGGCGCAGGCAAAGGCCGTCGACGGCATCCGCTACGCCGACAGCGCACGCGGCCGCGTGTGGACGTCCAGCGCCTGGCCGCCGGCCGACCCGGCCGCCGCGCGCCGTTTGCTGGAAAGCTGGCGCCGCCTGCACTATGCCCCGGTCGCCCATACCGCGCCGTCATTCACCTTCGCGCCGTCGAAAGTGCCTGCCGCCGAACATGCCGGCGGCGCCGTGCGCGACTTCCTGATGCTGGCGCTGATCGCCTTGTTTGCACTCGAAAGGATCCTGACCCATGCACGCCGACGCTGACATCGCGCAGCGCCTGTGGCGCGCCGCCGTGCTGTGGCGCCTGCCGCTGTGGGTGCTGGGCGCCTTGCCCTGGCTGTCGCTGCGCCTGCTGCCCGGCGTGCTGGCCTGGGTCGCCTGGTGCATGTGGGACGGCGCGCGCCTGCGCCAGCGCGTCAACCGCGGCTGGATCGGCTGGCTGGACGCCGCCTTGCCCGAACTGGAGGACAGCGCGGCCCTGCTGGTCGATGCCGAGGCCGAGACTGCGATCGCGAGGATGCAGCGCAGCCGCCTGCTGGCGCGCATCGACGCCAGCCTCGACAAGAAAACCGTGCGCGCCATCGTGCGCCGGCATGTCGACCTGGGCCTGAGCTGGCTCGCGCCCTGGCTGGTCTTTGCCTTTGTCGTCTGGTTCGTCGGCCAGCAGCCGGCGGCTTCGCAGCAGGCGGCGCCGAAGGCGCCGGCACAGGCCACGTCCGCCGCCGTGGTGCCGGAACTCGTCGTCACCGCCACGCCGCCCGCCTACACCGGCGTAGCGCGCTCGACCGGCGCGCCGCGCCATCTCGAACTGCCGGAAGGAAGCGCGGTCGCCTGGTGCCTGAAGCATCCCGAGGCCGGCGAAACCATTCTCGAGCTGAGCGACGGCCGCACGCTGAACGTCGGCGCGAAGTGTGCGAGCTTGAGTGCCACCGAATCGCTGTTCTGGCGCTGGCGCGGCGCGCGCTACACGCTGAAGGTAACGCCCGACGCGGCGCCGCTCATCACGATTACCCGGCCGACCCAGATGATCCAGGAACTCAAGCTTGACGCGCAGTCGGCCGCCATGGCGATCTCCGTGCGCGACGACTACGCCGTGCGCCGCGCCACCCTGCACCTGACGCTGGCGCGCGGCAGCGGCGAGAACATCAAATTTACCGACCGCGAGATGCCGATACCAAGCTCCGCCGACCCGCGCGTGCGCAACTGGGCCAAGAAGTGGACCCTGGCCGAGCTGGGCATGGAGCCGGGCGACGAACTGTATTTCTTCGTGCGCGCCATCGACAACGCCGCGAAGCCGCACACGGTGCAGTCGCCGACCTACACGCTGCACCTGCCGGCGCCGGAGCAGGAAGACGAGGAAGTCACCTCGGCGATGCCGGTACTGGTCAAACCCCAGAGCCTGCGCAGCCAGCGCCAGATCATCATCGACACCGAGCAGCTGATCGCCGACATGCGCTCGACCCGGATGGGCCAGGCCGAGATGCGCGAACGCAGCGAAGCGATCGCCGCCGACCAGGGCCAGCTGCGCCGCCGCTATGGCCAGTTCCTGGGCGAGGAATCGACCCTGTTCGGCGGCGAGGAAGAACATGACGACCACGACGATCACGGCGCATCAAGCGGCGAGATGGACGTGCTGCACCAGTTCGGCCACGCCCACGACGAGGCCGAGAACGCCACGCTCTACGACGAAGGCACGAAAAAAATCCTGCGCCGCGCGCTGGTGGCGATGTGGGACGCCGAAAAGGCGCTGCGCGCCATCAACCCGAAAACCGCGCTGGCGCCCGAGCACAAGGCTTTGGAGGCGATCAAGGAACTGCAGCAGGCCGACCGCATCTATCTGCACAAGACGGCCTTCGTGCCGCCGCCGATCAAGGAAGAGATCCGCATGACGGGCGACGTGGTGGGCGCGGCCAGCTACCGGCGCGAGCAGGGAGAGGCACAGGATGCGATCCCGCTGCCGCTGCGCGAACTGGTGCAGGCGCTGTCGCAGGAGGGCCCGCTGCCGGCGCTGTGGACGCGCACCGCCCACGACTGGGTGCGTGAGCGCCTGGGTGACGATGAACAGCGCCTGGCCGCCCAGCGCGCGATCCAGGATGTGCTTGATGGTTGCCTGCGCTGCCGCCCGGTCCTGCGCGCCTGGCTGCGCGCCGGCATTGCGCAAGCGCCGGTCATCTTGCAGGCGAAACCGGTGGCGCAAACGCCGTTCACCCGCGCCTGGGGCGAAGGAGACAAGCCATGAGCATCGCCATCGTCATCATCGGCGCGGCCAGCCTGCTGATCTACCTGTGGCGCCGGCGCTGGTTCGATGCGCTGCTGGTGCTGGCCGCCACCGCGGCGCTGTTCCTGCTCGTCAGCGGCTGGAAGCTGCCGGGCGAGCTCGGGACCACGCTGGCGATCGACCCGGCCCGGCCGCCGGCGACGCTGGACGGCGTGCGTGCGCTCACCCTCGCTGGCGACGGCCTGCGCGCCGCCCAGTGGCAGGATTTGCCGGCGCGTCCGCTCGATTGGAAGGTGCCGGCCTCGAACACGCTGCGCCTGGATTTCCCGCGCCGCCTGGCGCTGGGCCGCATGTTCACGCTCACGGTCCAGCGCAGCGACCAGGCGCCGGCGCGCCTCCAGCTGCTGGCGGAAAACGGCCAGGTGCTGGCCGAGGTGCGCGGCGACGGCGACCTGACGGTCCAGTGGCTGCCGCCGCTGGCCGAGACATTGGAACTGAAGGCGCGCCTGCTCGACGGCAAGGACAAGCTGCTGGCCGAGGGACCGGTCCCGGTTGTGGTCGAGGAAACCCCGCCGCTGCAGGTGCGTGGCCGCTTCAGCGCGCCTTCGTTTGATGTGCGCGTGCTGAACGAGCTGCTGGCCGGCAGCCGCGCCGTCATCGACTGGCAGGTCACGCTCGGTAAAACCGTCACCCGCAGCGAGACCGCGCGCGAAAAGATGGACAAGCCCGATTTGCTGGTGATCGACGCGGCATGGTTCGAACGCGCATCCGGCGCCACCCGCAGCGCCCTGCTCGAACAGGTCAAGCAGGGCGCCGCACTGCTGGTACTGGGCGGGAACGCCAACGACAGCGCCGTCTGGTCGCGCTCCGTGCAGCTGGCCCTGCGCCCGCAGGCTGCCGACGCCACCATCGGCTCGCTGGCCTTGACGGCCGCGCCCCTGAACCCGGCCGCGGCGCAAGCCGGCGCCTGGGCTGGCCGCGACGCGGTGTGGTCGCGCCAGTGGGGCCAGGGCCGCATCGGCTGGCTCGGCGCCGCCGACTGGCACCGCCAGGCGATCAAGGAACCGCGCGCGCTGGCGCTGTGGTGGCAGGGCGTGCTCGATACGCTCGGCGTGCAGCGCATCGAAGAGATCAATTGGCTCGCGCCGGAAGAGATGCCGTTGCCGGGACAGCGCGTTGAAATCTGTGCCCAGGGCGTGCAGGGCAAGGTGCATTTCCCGGGCCTGAACCAGACCCTGGAGTGGCGGCGTCGCAGCGACCGGGTCGATGCATCCTGCGTGGCCGTGTGGCCGCGCCAGGCCGGCTGGCTGCGCATGGAGACGCAGGGGGCGAAGCCGGCTGTCGGCCAGGTGTACGTTTATGCACCGGGCGACTGGCCGCTGTGGCAGGCGGCCGAGCGGCGTGATGCGACGGCGCGTTATTCGGCGCGCACCTTGGCGCCTGCTAGTCAGAATCAGCGCACGCTGCCGGGCTGGCCATTTGCCGTCGTGTTCGCGCTTGCGGTGCTGTGCCTTTGGTGGCGGGAGCGGCGTTGAGGGCTCGGGAAAAAACTCGGGTTGCGTGAGGAGCAACAGCACGCTTAAATGATCGTTGCGAACTTCCGTTCTCGGCCAGAAGCGGACGCTTGACGTCAAATTTGAAGCTGACGTTTCAGCTATGCAAACTCGTCCACAGGTCGGTAATCCGTTACTAAGGCGGTCATCGATCAGCGACTTTACTTGGAGTAACGAATTCCGATGCAGCGCACACTTTTGGCATGGTTACCGATCTTGGGGTTAGGGGTAATTCAGCTCATTCCTAGCGCGTATTGGTGCGCACTCATCGAGCCTGGTGGCAAAGAATTCGTATGCGGCTACGAGTACGCCAACGCAAGGGCCAAGCTAGCTGTCAACGTATACATGTTGTTGAGTGTCATCGCTTTTACTGCGTCGATTTGGTATGCGCATCGAAAGCGCCTGTCAAAGGTTGGGATCGCCGGCTTAGTGATTTCTGCGCTGCTTGCTGTCGTTCTTATCTGGGCCAAGATTTCATACGCAGGCATAGACTCGCCGTGATTCAACAACTGGCGACGGATGCAGTAATGTCCGCAATGGGTCGGTTGCGGACGTCCGTGACACTCTGAGAGATTTTCCGACCTGGCAAGATGCTATGCTGCAGCCTCTGTCCGCTATCGGCCGTGGATTCAACTGGTGAACGCAACACTCTAAGACGTATGGAGGAGTGTTCACATGAAGCGGAAACCTCGGATTTACTATTCGGACAGTCAGAAGGCGCTGATGTGGGAGCGATGGCGGCAAGGTGATTCGCTTCAAAAGATTGCCCAGCTGTTCGACCGCAACCACTCGTCAGTTGAGAGGATTCTGGCCGAAACAGGTGGTATCCGTCCAGTCCAACGATGCCGTTCTCGACTAGCGCTAACGCTGGCTGAGCGCGAAGAAATATCGCGTGCAGTCGTAGCCGGCAAATCGGTCCGCGCCATCGCGGCTTCCCTTGGGCGAGCACCATCGACAGTCAGCCGGGAGATCAAGCGTAACGATGGATTGGAGCGCTACCGCGCAGCGCAGGCCGACCAACGTGCCTGGGATCGGGCGCGACGTCCCAAGCCGTGTAAGCTCGTAGTGAATCGGAAGCTGGCCGACACCGTCGCCGGCAAGCTCAAGCTTCAATGGTCGCCAGAACAAATCGCTGGCTGGCTAAAGCAGGCATACGCGAGTGACGAGGACTATCACGTGTCGCACGAAACGATCTACCGTAGCCTCTACATCCAGGCTCGGGGCGCCCTGAAAAAAGAATTGCTGGAGCACTTGCGGCGCAGCAGGAACATGCGCCGGTCACGCCATCACACGCAAAAGACGGATGACCACGGCAGGATCAATGAGACGGTATCGATCAGCGAACGTCCTGCCACTGTTGAGGATCGTGCGGTGCCTGGGCACTGGGAAGGCGACCTGCTCTTTGGTAGTCACAACAGCCAGATTGCCACTCTGGTTGAGCGCCAAACGCGCTACGTCATGCTTGTGAAAACCGCCGGCAAAGACACCGCGTCGGTCGTCGATGCACTCATCATGAACGCCCGAAAACTTCCACAGGAGCTCTATAAATCACTGACGTGGGACCGCGGAAAGGAAATGGCTGACCACAAGCGATTCACTTTGGACACCCATATCCAGGTCTACTTCTGCGATCCCCATCAGCCTTGGCAACGTGGGTCAAACGAAAATACCAACGGGTTGCTCCGTCAGTATTTTCCAAAAGAACTGGATCTTTCGACATACTCGCAGGAGAATCTGGACGAGGTAGCCAGGCTGCTAAACGAGCGTCCAAGGAAAACGCTTAACTACGAAACACCCGCGCAACGATTTCACCAATGTGTTGCGTCGACCGATTGAATGCGCAGCCAAAAGCAGACCTTAAGGAACTGCTGACTTGTCGACCTCTCGCTGGTCCAGAATTTAGTTAACGTAGAGCAGCCGCGTTGACTCAGCATGCTCAATCACGCTGACAACAGCGCTAGCAGGTTGACGGTTGCTGCGACCGAGAAGGCGCGCTCAACTTTACGGCCCACGCCCAGCCCCGGATTTTGCAGAGTCTAAATTTTTTTGGGGGAAGAGAGTCGCCTCACGGGCAATTGGCAAAGCTTCGTCGCCGCAAGGTCCAACAAACTCATGGGTAGCGAGGCTGTGAAACTTGCGGTTGCGCAATACCACGTCGCACAAGATAATTGTGGTTCTATTAATAAAGCGCACAATCAGGTTTGTGCCCAATGCTATGGACCACACAAAAGACTACCACGAGCCTTGGGAACTGGAGGAGGCCGGAGAGTCGCCAACACAAAGGGTTAGTCTCTGGAAGAGCAAGCGTTTCCGGCTTTTCGCCATACTTGCCCTGATATTGGCGACCGGACGCCTGGCTATCGATACCGAACGGTCTAGCTACGAAAACGACATTGTGACTATATACACGATGGCTCGCGAGTTGCATCGCCAGCCAGCACTCGCCGATATCCCGATGACCGATACGCTCAGCACGGTCCGCGTCCTCGTGGCGGGAGCGCGCACCGGAACTCGCGGCTTCTACGAACTAAACGACATTGACGACATTGAGCAAGTCGCGGCTGCTTCGCTAGCAGGCCAAAAAAGTGCCATGCAAACGCTGCTTCCGCAGAGGTTGCCGGGACGCCTAAAAGGATCAGATGACCAGTTAATGGAATTGGAAATATCGAACGCGATCTCACGCTTCTACGGTCGTGAAGGAGTGTCAGCGGAACTGGCCGCCGAGTTACTCCGGCATCGGGGAATGAACATGAAGCAGGTCAGGGCTTTCCTAACACAGAAAATGTTCAGTCAAACTGAGAAAGTTTATAAGTACCAGATAGCTATCCTCGACGAAGAACAACGGATTCGCCTAGAGATGCATCGGTTCCCATTTGGGTGGCTAAGTGGTCGTATCCGAGGCACCTACCGAAGCATGGAAGACTAAGAGCGTCTAACTGTTTAGTTTCGTGCGATCATATTCCTCGTCGTAGCTGGCCTTTGTTCCGTGCAAAAGCTATGCTGGGCGACTTGATTGCTGGGTTCAGCAGTCCCGGCATTCAATCGCACCAGGAGCAGTTGGCAGCATGAGTTCACGCATTCACCCGCAAGCCCGCACCACCCCCAAAATCCGCCAGGAGATCAAGGATTCAGGCCTGTCTGATCGCGAGGCAGCAAAGGTTTTCGGCATCACGCGCGCCACTGCCGCGAAGTGGCTCAAGCGGGACGACGTGCAAGACCGCTCGCACCGTGCCCATACGCTGCCTACGACCTTGAGCGCAGCCCAGGAAGCCATCGTCCTGGCACTGCGCCAGTCGCTCTATCTTCCCCTTGACGACCTGCTGTTCGTCACGCGACAGCACATCAATCCAGACGTCTCCCGGTCAGGCATCGCCCGTCTGCTCAAGCGCGAAGGTATGTCGCGTCTTGAGGACGTGATCCCAAAGGCCGAAGGGGAAACCATCACGCCCAAGAAGACCTTCAAGGACTACGAGCCAGGCTTCATCCATATCGACATCAAGTACCTGCCGCAGATGCCAGACGAGACCTCGCGCCGCTACCTGTTTGTCGCCATCGACCGCGCCACGCGCTGGGTCTTCATGCACATCTACGGCGACATGACCGACAAGAGCAGCGTCGATTTTCTGCGCCGCTTGAAGCTGGCCTCGCCGATCAAGATCAGCAAGATCCTGACCGACAACGGCTCGCAATTTACCGATCGTTTCGCCACCAAAGACAAAAAGCCAAGCGGCCAGCACGCCTTCGACGTAGCTTGCGCCGCACTACCTGCCGAGCACCGCCTGGCGCCACCGCGGCACCCGCAGACGAACGGCATGGTTGAACGCTTCAACGGCCGCATCAACGAACTGTTGCAGCAGACCCGCTTCGACAGCCGTGCCGACCTGCAGGCCACATTGATGAACTATCTGAAGCTGTACAACCACCACATTCCGCAGCGTGCACTCGACGCAAAGACGCCCATCTTGGCGCTCAAGGAATGGCAGCAAAAACGGCCAGAATTATTCGTTAAACGCGTTTACGATCAAACAGGACTCGACAGCTATACAGAGAAGTATTCCCGCAGTCACTGTCCGGACTGCTAAGTCAAAGTCTGCTGCGCTAACGTTTAGGCCTTTGAACTGACGTCGCAAGTCGATGCGCCGAGCAGACGGTTGTTTGAGGCTCCCGTTCGGCATCCAGTCTTCAGGAAACAGGAGGAAACCCCACTCAGAGCCAAGGCCCAGCTGGTTCTGCAGTTTAAGCAGTTCCACCTTCTCCATAGTGTGTATCGCGCGTAATCCGACATCCTTGAAAACACGTGCGCGTGCTTTCATCAGAGCCACCTCTTGAGGGGAAGGAGCCGCTTTTCCCGACTGACTTTCGACTTTCATTTATTGCAGCGGCTTTCCGAAAACTTGACTGAGATAGCGCAGGAACGTTTCATCGACGTTCAATACTTTTCCAGGTGTATCAGATATCTTCGCAACCGCTTGTCCGTTGCACGAGACTAGCTTCATCACGATGTTAAGTGCTGGGACACCCGTATCGTTCGTCAAGTTCGTTCCAATGCCAAAGACTGGCTGGACGCGGTCGCAGAAGTGTTTGTGAATTTCGATAGCCTTCTCGAAGTTCAGTCCGTCTGAGAAGGTGATTCGTTTCGTGTGCGGGTCAATTCGCAACTTCGCATAATGGTCCAGAATTTTCTCCCCTACGACGATGGGGTCCCCGCTATCCACCCTCAAACCATCGTAGAGCAGGCCAAAGTAGCGGTCGAAATCAGCCAGAAATGCGTCGATTCCGACAACATCGGTCAGTGCAGTGCCTAGTTCGCCCCGGAACTCATGTACCCATCCTTCGAGAGCAGCCCGCTGGAAGTCTCGAAGGCGAACACCAAAGGCCTGGTACGATTGAAGGTATTCATGTGCCATCGTTCCAATCGGTCGGATACCGTACTGCTTTGCAAGATAGACGTTGGAGGTGCCTTTAAAATTTTCCGGAAGTTCGCGAATCAGGGTTTCGACGACCTCATCGTGAAGCTCTGCCGAGAATCGGCGCCGAACTCCAAAATCTGAAAAGGCGAACGGATGCCGGCCGGTCATGGACGCGACCTCGCGCTTGATAAACCGGATTTTGTTCGCTAGCCTCACTCGGCCTTCTGCATGACACTGGTCATGGTCATAGCGACGGAAGTACAGCTCGTTCACGATGTACAAGGTGAAAATTTCGAACCCCATAACGTGAACTTGAGGCCCCGTCGCTTCGATGACGAGCTTCTCGCCATCTGTGCTCACTTGGATGAACTTGCGCTGAAACTGGAAAATTGTTAGGAAGTCGACAAAGTCACTCTTCATGAAGCGAAGACTGCGCAGGTACTCAAGCTCATCTTCAGTGAATCGCAAGGTACACAAATGGTCAAGTTCACGGTTGACTTCTTCAGCCAAGTCGGCCAAGGGAAAGCTTGGTTTGGAGCGGCACACAAAGAAGTACGTTGCCTGGGCGCCTGGATGGCTGTGCAACAGAGCCTGCCACATTGTGAACTTGTACAAATCGGTTTCAAGCAGGCTACGAACGATTGGCTTCACTTTTTTCCTTAAACGTTGTTTGCATCAGTAGGTTCCTTCAAAGGTCACCGGAATGTAGCGACCAGCTTTAATCTCTTCTTCCCAGAATCGCTTACGTTCTGCCACCTTTGCCGAATCATACTGCTCCAGTGCCCGGACGATGTTTTCCATCTCGATTGGGAACGACGACTGCATCCATGCTAACAGGGGAATGGAGGTATGCAGGTGCTCCAGTTCGACCTGGCGCCGCGCGAGCAGGTCGTAACTTTGGTCGAACAGGATAGCGTGGTGACAAAGCGTACACCGCTGAACCCGGCAGTCGGTATCCTCTTGATGTTCGGGTGCGATGTACTTGGGTGGACGCTTAGAGTCTTCACATCCAGTGCCTACATGCGTGCGCTTGACCCAACGTGCACGTTCCTCATCTGAAATTTCGCCGCGCTGCACTCGAGCGAAGAGAATGGCCGGGTCGACAGTACGGTGGATTTTGATTTCGCTCCAAAACGCTTCGCCCCATGCGTGGACCATTTTCTCACCGTGCGCCTTCCAGTGGCGTTTTCCCAAGTAAGAGCGCAAACTCTCAATGCTGCTGTGTCCGGCAGCAAGCTTGGCAACCAGCCAGGAATACCCGCTAGTCTCATAGGCGAAAGAGATGTACGCGTCTCGGAAGTCACCTACCGTCATCTCTTCATCAATGAGTTTGCTATCCTTGCGTGATTGATTAGCCTTCGCAATTATGAGTTGTAGACCAGAGCCTTTCACACTACCTTCCGTTACAGTTAGATAGTTCGCGTCTGTGAGCCGGCGAATCTCACCCTGACGCGTTACGTAGAGCCAGGGAGTCTTGACCATTTGGCGAAGTTCCCTAACCTCGGCAAGAAGCAACTCGCTCCCGCTGAGCCGGTACGCTGCTTCGGCGTCTGAGAGCTGTACTTCAAGAAAGTCACGTAGCGGTTTTGTACGGTCTATTAATAAGCGAAGAATGTTGCCCGGCGAGAGCTGCGACTTATTAAGACCGATTGCTACCTGTTCAGTGACGCCCCGGTTTTTGACTGAACGGACTACATGATGAGCCTCCGAAGTAGGGTGGGAGGCAATGCAAGTGGATACATCTATTTCTAATGCCGTAGTGGCATTCCATCCAGTTCGAAGTAAAAAGAGATATAGAATATACTGCGCATCTCTCTGCCGAGGATAAAGGCCTTCTAGCGCATCAACCATTTGCAAAACTGCTTGGGCAGCCGGGCGCTTCAGAAGCTCGCACATCTGCACTCTGTCCGGCGACGGACAGCCGAGTCGAGAAATGGCACCGCGGTATGTGGCGTGCGTTTCTGCCGGAGACCAATAGCCGTGAATTTTGCTATGCCGTTTCTCCAGCCCACCAGACCAATCCGTGCCCATGCGCGCAAGCGAATCTGCATGGCCCCACCTCGCAACAACGCTCTTCATGTTTTGTTTTAGCTCGTGATAAATAAGCTTTATATCTTCAAATGGAGGCAACTCCCTGTGTTCACCGCCTTCATCAGCACTTGGCCAGTAGAGTACAGGTAGCCCCATGGAGTCGCGAGCAAGATTCACTACTCGTAGAAAATCGGTTCGGTAATTTCCTCTTAATTCTTTTTCGTGGTACTGCTTAAATCCAATAAAGTCATCAATGTTCGAAACTATACGAACAGTATGCTCACTCTCCCATATATCAAAGAAAGTCCACCATTTGCGTAAAATTGGAATGATATTTAACGCAGTCTTAGGAGGCTTGTCAACGATAACTGTGTGGATATGTGGGGCAAGCTCTTTAATGAGCTCAGGGCGTCCAGTGAACCGGTTCTGAATTAAAGGATGACGCGACGCATCTATTGTGCCTTCAGCAAACTCAGTTAAATCGATAACGACAGACCCCTTAACGTGGTCCGTATGCAAAACCAACGATGGCGCCGTGCGGGTATTAGGTACGAGCTGTAAGGTCGGTGCGCGAGAGGCAAACCCCTTAATTTTTTTGCGTGATGGCTCTGCCATAGTGTTTTCAGCTTAATTTCGTCTACTATTGTTCAAGTGCTTGTTCAAAAGCATCGTCGATACTGCCTGTGCGATACTGCTGCACAGCCCAAGCGATATACATTTCGGTTGTTTTTTTGTCGAGGTGTCCAAGTTGAGGCTGTATGCGCAGAGTTATCACATCACATACATTCCCTCGTATCCAATCCAGCGGAATTTGTGAACGGTCATACTTGGACAGAAAGTCCAAATGTTTTTTAGCTTCTATTAGAAGTTCGTTACATGCCCAGTAATGTCGTCCCAGATGCGGAGACCACCCGTCGTAAGGCAGTCTAGATGCTTCAGTCCAGGCATCGTATAAGGTTTGGGCTGATATTGGCCGTCCGGTATAGTCAGAAAGAAAAAGCTGTTCGGGTTTATTTTGGAGCCTGGCGTCTCGTTCCTGCGATGTTTTTGCAGATTTGACGTAAATTGAGAAGAACTTGAGACGTTTGGTTTCCCGATATTCATGCAATTTCTTTGCTAAATCGACCGGAACCATGATTGTGCGGTGTGGTCCCACAATGTCACCGCGCTCATTTCTACGTTTTGGGCCTTTGGTTCCATATTCAATTAAAACGGGAATTTCACCTCCCTTAACAATCCAATCTTCTGGTTCGGGTAACGTGAACGTACGCCACTGAACTGCCTCCTCGCGTCGTATGGCTGCTCTTAAGATTAGCTCAGTCATTAAACATTTTGTGTATCCTTTTTCTATGCCTACGCTTTCAAGCCATCTACTCACGTCGGATTTTGATGGCATATGGAGAGACTGAGGTTTCGGGCGCACAGCACCTACCCTAACCTCAATCAATTCTCGCCGGTGACCATGAGATAATTCTGGATTCGAGGAGTTACGAGGCACAGTCTTTGTGATAACCCTAAACTCTTGTCTGAATCCCCGGATGTAAGCCCAATCGAGAAAGTTGCATGCTTCTTGAGCTCGCCCATTTGCTGTGCTAGGGGCTAGTCCGCGTTGATAGGCGGAAAATGTACCTGCAGAGAGAGCAGCTTGATAGCCTTTTAGGATTCCGTTTGTGTAATCAAGAGTCCTCCAATCCCTCGAATGAAGTTCAC
>NZ_DAMCPG010000010.1:0-126084 GCF_032106685.1 Massilia sp. | reverse complement strand
AGTTATAAGCAAAACCCCGCAGAGTGATCTCTGCGGGGTTTTTTGCGTTTCAGGTGTTCGTTTTCGTCGCTTCTCCATACTCTTCAGGCCGCGGCGGCTCGACCGGTGAGCCCGGGTGAGGTCATCCTGCCTAGGGGCATGCAGACTGCACGCTGGCGACGCACCAGCCAGGCCCGTCAACCATGGACCGTGCATAGTCTCTTGAACCTCGCATTACGCCGGAATTCTTTTGTCGCGCCGGCTCCCTCCTGCTGATTCGTCCTTCGGTTCCTTTGCCAAAAATTATGGGAAAGGCATATCTACGTTATCGAGGATGTTTCGTTTTCAAGATATCAGGTTCGGCGGTGGTTAGTAAAACGGACAAATACGCGGCTTGCATATAATTCGTCCCATCGTTGTTGATGAGTTCAAACCTGTGTATTGTAAGCAGCTGCTTTACAAACAAATCATCAATCCAGGGGAGGACGTTGTGGAAACAATCGGAAAATGCTCCACCGCAATAAATCGTTTTTTTCTCTCGTTTATTACAGGATTTGTTTTACTAAGTAATGCCGCAGCTTCGGCAAAGGCAGAACCAGCCTTGGCTGATCCCGCGCCTGGCGTGACCTCTTCAAGTACCTCAGCTCCCGAGGCAGCATACGCAAACGGCAGCTTTCTTCCCGGTGCGGGAAACGTTATCGTACCGTCCAGCACGCTGCCCGGATCGGGTACTGCGGATTGGAGTACCTTGCTGGATCCTTCATGGAAATGTGGCAAACAGACAGGTCCGCGTTGGGAGCAGTGGAAAAAAAGCGTGTTGTTGTTCGCCGCCTCGAGCGGCTTGGGTTTCAAAGGGGTGTGCAACTTCAGCGCTACGATCGACAGCCAGGCACGTCCCGATACGGCGATGATCGTTTTTCGAGATGGCAACAATATTCCTCAGTATGTCGCCTGGTACGACACCAGGCTGGATAGTATTAACAGTGCGACTTTTGGCGGCATTACGCCGTTGACCGCAGAGGTACGTTACGACGTCCGCTATCCGTACTATAAGAATTACCCGCTTCACGCCTATACGCAGGCGCAGTTGAATGAATTTTATGACTATATGGTCCGGATTTCCGATGTCACCCAACCGGACTATAACTTCCAGCTTCACCAGGACACACAGAATCTTTTCTACAATAGTATCGACAGGCTGAAAGGATGTAATCCTCCGAATTGGTCTTGCGGTACCGGGCCTCTTACCTTTGCCTCGCCAGGAGGGTATGCAACTCTCGATATCACGATATTCTCGGAACCCACTGATCCCACCGCTGTTGGTTCGCTGTTCGAAATCCCGGTGCGCCCGGACTCGTGGTACGAAAAATTGGTGATGGTTGGGATCACGGTGGGGTGGACCATCATCGGCGGCGGCATCGGCGAATATATCGGTCTCGTTTCCGGTACGGCGGAACACGCTGCTTTCGCAGCCGGGTTCGGCGGATTCAATTCCGGCCTGATCCAGGGGCAGAATGTCGGACAGGCCTTGCTTACGGGGCTCAAAGGCGCAGGTCTAGCCTATACCGGTACACTGATCCTGGACGCATACGGTAACCCGGACTCCCTGGTTGGCGTCGCTGGTGCGGGCTGTCCGACAGGCGATCAGTGCTGGTATTTTCAACTGGCGAATGGATTTCCGCCTTTAAAGCACCTCGCGGAATTACATGATCCGTTTATTGGCTGGAGTATGGATGCTTTCCAAAGCATAGGACAGAGCGCTTGGTATAAAGCCGTGACCATTCCGCCATTCATTGTGCCGGGGTGCCTGGCAACGGCCGCTTGCGTTACTGCCGGTATCACCATCGTTAAAGAGGATGAGCTTCGCTGAGTCCGTGTTCCGGCCCTGGTTCCAGCAGCATTTATGCCAGCACTGCTGGCCAGGTACCTCGACAAAAAGCCGCTCGTTACGAAGAGCGGCTTTTCAGATATACGCATGGACATGAGTGATGACTGACGCGGTGGCGGCCGTTAGCCGCCGGAACCCGGAACGCTCGGGCAATCGTCCTTGCCGAAGTTGTCGGCGGTTCGACAGGTTTAAACGCCCCAGAGGATATCGCAGTGCTGGTCGCGTGCCGCGCGCAGCATTTCCAGCATCGGATAGGCGCGGGTAGCGAAGCTGACGACTTCCTTCTGCTCGTGATCCGGATCTTCCTCGTCACCGCTATGGGCCTTGATATCCTGCTCCACTTCGTCGCTGGAAGGATGCTTGCGGCTTTCGTCGATTTCGTGTTCCAGCAACTGGACGGCGCGACCGGCTTCCTCGGAGGTGATGACACCCATCTCCGGCTCCTTGTTGAGCAGGTCGAGGATGCGCTTGGCATGCTCCTGATACATCATGACTTCAGGGTACGCTTTGCTTTTGAAAGTGATTAACATAGGTCTACTCGTATTGTGTGTGTCGTGACTAAACGATAACACGAGTGCCCATTATGGGTCATCCCGCGTGCGTCCGCTAGCGCGCACGATGCCGGAGCACGTAGGCCAGGCCGGGCATGGCCAGCGCGATCGTCGCGGCGGCGGCAATTCCCAGCATCATGCTGGCGCGCACTTGCGCCATGCCGGCCGCCAGCGGCAAGAGAAAGGCGAGCGCACCCCATCCCAGCAAATGGCTCAGTTCGAGGACGATGGCCATGCCGTTGCGCTGGCCGCGCGAACTGAACTTGTCGCGGTTGCCGGGCTTGCCCGCCCACATCACGATCAACGCCGTTCCCAGGCTGATGCCGCAGATCGTGAACGCGGCCAGGCCGCCGGCGAGCGGCCGGCTCCACGCGAGCCACAGCACGGGCAAGCCCACCAGGGCCAGTACCGGTGCGATCGCCGCGAACAGTTTGGCATTGCGCACCGTGTCCGCCGACGCGGGAGCGGACTGGAGCAAGTCGGGCGCATCCTCGGCCTGCAGGACGATCCATGCCAATGCCGCGCAGAGGGAGCCCGACAGCATCGTCAGGCCGGCGCCAATCGCGCTCGGCCGCGCGCCATCGTCCTTGAAGACGAGAAAACAGATCGGCAGCAGGTAGAGCAGATTCAGCAATACCTGGGAAATCAGCTGCGGGTCGCGCAAGATGAGCCGCCACTCCTTCCTGAGCACAACGGCGAACAGGCTGCTCCCGAATCGAAAGCGCAGTGCGCCGGCCGGCCGCCGCGGCGTGCGGGCGCTGCCGGCGGCCAATTGCAGGCCGCGCGTGAAGCTGCGGTGCGTCAGGGCGACCGTGGCGCCGAAGGCCAGCAGCGCCAGCAAGGCCATGAGGGCAACGGCCAGCGGGTCGCCCAGCGCCGCCCGTCCGGGTAGCCATAGCGGGCTCTCCGCGTCGATCCCGCCTCTTGAAGCGAGAATGCGCGCAAAACTGCGGTCCTGCTCCGACCTGCCCATGCCCAGCATGTTCGGCAACTGCGACAAGATGAACAGCAAGGCGCCAGCGAGCGCGCCAAGCACCTGCGCCACTACCCGCGTACGGCGGGCGCCCAGCCAGCGCACCAGTCCCAGCGTCAGCAGCATGGCGGCCGACGCCGCCAGCGTGGCCATGCCCAGCAGGACCGGATAGGCCGCCAGCCAGCGCCATTGCCCGAGCAGGACGCCCGCATGGGCCAGCGGCGTCAGGAAGAAGAGGTAAATGGCGGAAACGCCGAGCACGATGCCGGCGAGGCGGGCCGTGAAGATGCTGCGCGAGGGCAGGGGCGACGACAGCAGCAGGTCCATGTCGCCGCGGTCGAACAGGACCTGGACGCTGGACTTGAGCGCGCTCGACAGCATGAAGAGAAAGGTTGCTATCAGGATCGCGCTGGCGGCAACCACCAGTTCCTGCGGTACCGGACCCGCGCCCGGCGCCACGCGTTTCAGGACGACATAGGCGCCCAGGTGCAGGAGCAGCCACAACACCAGGAGCACCGCTACCAGCTTCCAATGGAAACCACGCGGCTCCCCTGGCTTGGGGGAAGACAGCGCCGCGTACCAGAACAGGCGCAGCTCGTGCCGCAGCAGCCACGGCGCGCTGCCGGGACGCAGGTTCACGCCTGCCCCGTCAATTGCAGGAACATGTCCTCGAGCGTCTGGGCGGTCGTGCGCTCGCGCAATTCGTCGAGCGTGCCTTCGGCGATCAGGCGGCCGTGCTGGATGATCCCGATGCGTTGGGCCATGCGCTCGGCCACTTCGAGGATATGGGTGGTCAGGATCACCGTGCCGCCACCGGCGACATGCGATTGCAGCAAGTCCTTGACCTGGCGCGCCGCGCCGGCGTCCAGCCCGGTCAGCGGCTCGTCCAGGATCAGCAATTGCGGGTCATGGATCAGTGCGCCGGCCAGCGCGAGCTTCTGCTTCATCCCGCGCGAAAAACCTTCGGTCAGTTCATGCGCGTGCTGGGTGAGATCCAGCCAGTCAAGCAGGCGGCGTGCGCGCGGCTCGGCGGCGGCGGCGGCGACACCCCACAGGCCGGCGACGAATTCCAGGTATTCGGTAGGCTTCAATTTCCCGTACAACATCGGGTCGTCGGGCAAATAGGCCATGGTGCGCTTCGCCCCGGCCGGGTCGCGCGCCAGGTCGATCCCGTTCACCGCGATGCGGCCGGCATCCGGCGCCAGCAGTCCCGCCACCAGGCGCAGCGTCGTGGTTTTGCCGGCGCCATTCGGGCCGAGCAGGGCGTAGAGCTCACCGCGCCGTACCGACAGGTCCAGGCCATCGACGGCGGGGCGGCCGAAGGCTTTATAAAGCTTGCTCAGGACGAGGGCGGGCGCGTTCGGCATCACAGCAGCGTGAACGACTTCATGAACTGCTCGGACTGCTCGGGCGCCACGTCCTTTTCCTTGCCCAGCACGATGACTTGATAGAAGCGCTTGCCGCGCGACTCGAAATGGCCGCTCAGCTTCATCGGCCCGCCATTGCCGGTGCCGGTCGCGTCGACGTCGACGCTCTTGCGCGCGCTGTCGGGCGAGCCGCTGCTGGCGGCGCTGGCACTTTCGCGCTCCACGGTCGCGCCGATATTGCGCAGCATCGCGGTACGCATCGCGTCGACCGCTGCCTGCGCCTGCGCCGCATCCGGCGCCACGCCCGTGCCCACCGCGAACATCACGCCTTCGACCTCGGCGGCCGTCATGGTCATCTCGACCTTCATGCCGTTCAGGTCGACGCTGCGGGTATGGGTCGCCGGCTTGGCCGGGAACATGACCTGGTAGGGCGCGTCCGGGCTGCGGTAGTCGCGCCAGTTGTAGGTCGGGTTGCAGCCGCCCAGCAGCGCCGCGGCGAGTACGAGTGTTGCGGTAAGTTTAATTTTTCGCATGTCCCGATGGTAGCAAAGCGGCGCTGCCAGGGCTACCGGCGAAATTATCTTTCGCGCAGCCCGCGCCGGTACTGGACGGCCTCGGCCATGTGCGTCGGCCCGATGGCCGGGGACGCCGCCAGGTCGGCGATCGTGCGCGCCACCTTCAGTACCCGATGATAGGCCCGCGCCGACCAGTGCATGTGCGCCATCGCGGCGCGCAGCGTGCGCTCGCCGGCCCGGTCGAGCGCGCAGTAGCGGTCGATCTCGTGGGTTGTCAGGCGCTGGTTCGGCTTGCCCTGGCGTTCGATCTGGAGCGCATGCGCGCCGGCCACGCGCGCGGCGATGTCCGCCGTGCTTTCGCCGTCGGCCTGGGCGCTCATCGCTTCCGGCGCCATGGCGCTGACCTCGATCTGCATGTCGATGCGGTCGAGCAGCGGGCCGGAAATACGGTCCTGGTAGCGCTGCGCCGCTTCGTTCGTGCAATGGCACTTGCCGGACGGATGGCCATGCCAGCCGCAGGGGCAGGGATTCATTGCCGCCACCAGCTGGAAGCGCGCCGGGAAGTCGGCCTGGTGCGCGGCGCGGGAGATGGTGATGCGGCCGGATTCCAGCGGCTGGCGCAGCACTTCCAGTACCTTGCGGTCGAATTCGGGTAGTTCGTCCAAAAATAAAACGCCGCAGTGCGCCAGCGAGACCTCGCCGGGACGCGGCACGTTGCCGCCGCCAACCAGGGCCACGCCCGAGCTGGTGTGGTGCGGGCTGCGAAACGGCCGGGCACGCCACTGCTCGGCGGAAAAGCGGCCAGTCAGCGAATGCACCGCCGCCGCTTCCAGCGCCTCCTCGTCCGTCATCGGCGGCAGCAGGCCGGGAAAGCGCGAGGCCAGCATGCTCTTGCCGGCGCCCGGCGGGCCGACCAGCAGGAGCGAATGGCTGCCGGCGGCGGCGATCTCGAGCGCCCGCTTCACGTGCAGTTGTCCCTTGACGTCGGAAAAGTCGGGATAGCGCGGCGCCTGTACCGGCGCCTCCCTGCTGTAGCGCGGCAGCCGCGCATTCTCTTCGCTGGCCGCGAAGTGGGCGCACACCTGCAGCAGCGTGTCGGCGGGGTAGACGCGGGCATCGGTGACGAGCGCGGCCTCGTCGGCATTGGCCTGCGGGAGGATGAAGGCGCGCCCGCCGCCGGCGCCGCTGCGTTGAATCGCGAAGGTCATGGCGAGCGCGCCGCGCACTGGCCGCAGCTGGCCCGACAGCGACAATTCGCCGGCGAATTCATACTTGTCGAGTTCCTTCGACGGGATCTGGCCGGACGCGGCCAGGATGCCCAAGGCCATCGGCAAATCGAAACGCCCCGATTCTTTCGGCAGGTCGGCCGGCGCCAGGTTGATCGTGATGCGCCGCGCGGGGATATCGAAGCCGACGTTCTGCAAGGCCGCGCGCACCCGGTCCTTGGCTTCGCGCACTTCGGCGTCCGGCAGGCCGACGATGGTGAAACTGGGGAGGCCGTTCGCCAGGTGCACTTCGACGCTGACGGGCAGCGCTTCCATGCCGGCAAGGGCGCGGCTGCGTAAGACGGCAAGGCTCATGGGATTCCTGGCGAGTGAGGACTCGCAGGATGGTCGCACCGCTTGGAAAATCGCTTGTTGAGCGCACCCAAGCCTTGCTGTGTGCCGTGCCTGAAGGTCGACTCAGACGTCGCGCAGGGTCACCACAGGCATGGTCAGGACGCGCTTGTCCTTGAAAAACGCGATATCGAACAGCGCCGCCGCGCCGACCACTTCTTTTCCGAGCCGGCGCAGCAGGGCCGCCGCCGCCTCGATGGTGCCGCCGGTGGCCAGCACATCGTCGACGATCAGCACGCGCTGGCCCTTGATGCGTTGCGGCTGGATCTCGATGGTTGCGCTCCCGTATTCGCGCTTGTAGTCGATGCTGATGGCCTCGCCGGGCAGTTTGCCCGCCTTGCGCGCCATGGCGAAGCCGACCTTGTGCTCGAGGGCGAGGGCGCCGGCGATCATGAACCCACGCGCATCCATGGCCAGGATGAAGTCGAAGTGCAAATCGTCGGTCTGCGCGTGCAAGGTGTCGATGGCGATGCGCCAATGCTCCGGGTTGTCGAAAATGCAGCCGACATCGATGAAATTGACGCCCGGTTCAGGGTAATCCTGAAAGAATTCCAGCGGAATGCTGTCGAAATCGGTCATGGAAGCTAGGTGCCCGTGTGAGTAAAGCGCGTGAGTGTACGACGATTATCGCCGCTTCGTGCAAAGACGGCGCGGCTTTGGGGCATCAGGGGCGGCGTCAGGACAATGTTTCCACGTCGATGACGCCGCCTTCGGGTATGTCGACAGGAACGAAGCTCAGCCTTGCGCCTCGCCCGCCGGCGCGAAGGCCGGCTGCGCCAGCGCGAGCAGGTGCGCGCGCACGTCCGCCGGCCAGTCCGCCACGATCTGTTCCAGGCGCGCGGCGTCGCCGGCGAACAGCGCACGCGAGGCTTCCTCGAAGCCCGGCGCATCGCCGGCCAGCTCGTGCATGAAGCGGTAGGCCGCATCGCGCGCTTCGCGCATCGCGTCGGCCTGGCGCGCATCGCGCGAAGCCAGCTCCACCAGTTTCCTCAGCGCGACCGAGGCGCCGCCCGGCTGCGCCGACAGCCATTCCCAGTGGCGCGGCAGCAGCGTCACTTCGCGCGCCACCACGCCCAGCTTCGGACGCCCGGCCGCGCGCGGCTGCGCACGCGGGATGCGCTGCAGCACCTCTTCCTCGGTGCCGATGAAATTGATCTCGACCGGGCGGCTCGACGCGAGGTCGAGGACCGCGATCGATTGGTCGATCCCGCTGTCCAGCGCCCGCTTCACGGCGCGTACGACGTCGAGCAAGGGCCCCTTGGCCAGCAGCGTGGTGCCGGCGAATGCGATGCAATGGTCAGGCAGCATGATTTTTTCCGATCCATGAAAGAAGCGCGCGGCTACGCGCATGCCATGGATATTACCCGGATAAAAAGCGCAATGCAATAAAGCCCGGGTAAAATTATCGGTCGAGCATACTCGCGACCTTGTCCGTGATATCGATGGCTGACCGGTGCCAGACGGTCCTGGTCAGCACCAGCTCGGCGCCTTGCTGCTCGCGGACCGTCGCGATGACCTCGTTGATGCGCGCCGCCATCCGTTTATGTTCCTTCATCCTGCGCTCGAGCAGGTCTTCCTTCAGCTTCGCCTGTTCGCGCCTGACGCTGCGTTCGAGTTCGCCGACTTCGCGCGCACGCATGAGGTGTTCGCGCTCGTTCAGCGCCGATGCGTCGTGCTGGAGCTTGTCGGACAGCTCGCGCAGGCGCCGCACGTCGAGCTGGATCCGCTGCCTGCGCGGCGCGAAGTCCGCCTCGATGTGCGCCGCGATGGCCTTGGCATGCGCCGATTCGGTCAACAGGCGCTCGACGTTGACGACGACGATGCGCGGTTCGCGCCGGGTTTCCTGCGCCGCCAGCGGGGCAGCCAGGCCGGCCAGGGCCAGGCACAGGCAGCCGGTGGCGAAGTGTTTCAGGGGTGCGTTCACGGTTGGTCCTCTGCTGTCGGCGCCGTCGGGCCGCGCTGGTCGTGCCTGGACGACGGGGGCGTCCACAGGATGGCGGAGGCGTCGTCCGCATTCTTCACCGCCGGAGCGGCGGCGCCCGCGCGCGCCGTTTCGAAGGCGCGCAATTCGCGCATCAGGCTTGCCAGCCCTTCGACCCGGCAGCGTCTCGCCAGTTCGTCCCAGCTCATCAAACCGTAGGGATCGACCAGCCGGTAGAAACCATCGCTCATCGCCAGCACGGCGCTGTCCGGCGCCAGCCGCAGGGCGATTTCGCGGGCGCTGAATTCGCCTTGCGGCGCCAGGCACAGGGCGGCGGGCGCCGGGGCCGCGTGCTGGACCTCGCGCCGCTCGCGCAGCAGCGGCAGCAGGCGCTGGAACCGTTGACCGGGGTCGAGCACGCCTTGCGCGGCGAGCTGGGTGACGGCGTCCTGCACCACCGTCTCGAAAGGATTCTCGTAAGGGTCGAGGTCGGTGACGACGCCCGCGCCATCGATCGCCAGGGCCTTGCAGTCGCCCAGGCAGTACAGGGAAAGGTCGAGCGCCTCCGGCCGGTGGCGGATACGGATCCAGGTCAGCGCGGCCAGTGGTTGCGCATATAGCGGCACCTCGTGGCCGGCCGTCCGCTCGGCATACGCGCGGCGCACGGCATCGATGGCCAGGCGCAGGCTGTCGCCCTGGGCGCGCGCCGCGTCGATGGTCTTGCCGAGTTCGGCGGCAAAGGACTGGACGAACCAGGCGACGTCGCCGTTGTCCGCGTCGGCGTAATCGCGGTCGGCCACCGAGGTTGCGCCGTCGACCACGAGCAGGTCGAGCAGGCCGTCGGTCTCGAACACGGCCACGAGATCTTCGTTGTTGCTGTCGCCAGGTGCGCAGGAAATTCGCTCGATCGTCATTCAGTCGTTCAGGTGGGCTGCCGATTGCATGATGGTATCACTGCAAGGGCTTGTCTGAACGTTATCCCGGTATCTCAGCCACATTCCCCCACATACTGGCAGTTGTCGCAACGGGTGCAGCCGTCGAGCTTGCGCAGGGCGCGCGCGCCGCATTCCGGGCATTTGCCGGCCGAGGCCGAGAACGACGGCGCGGCCGCCGATGCCGCCGGCGCCGCGGAGACCGGCGCCTCGCCGCGCGCCGCCAGCTGGCGCGCCAGCTGCGCCACCGGCACCTGGTTGCCCTGGGCGTCCAGGAAGCCGCGGCGGACCAACAGACGCTGCAGCATGAAGCCGACCGCCGCCGCTTCCGAGTCGTGGAACACCGGTACCTCGACGCCGTCCTCGCGCGTCAGCGTGCCGCAGCGTACCGGGCCTTTTTCCCAGACCACGTCGCGCATGTCGGCCAGCGCCTTGGCGATCGGACCGCCGGCGCGCGCCAGCATCGACAGCAGGCGCATCGAGGAAGTGATCCACTGTTGGCCGTCGGTGCGCTGGCCGGCCGGCATGAAGAATTCGAAGGGGCGCTCGATGACGACCGGCCGGCCCTCGTTCACGCCCTCGACGCGGATGAAACTCACCGTCAGGTAGAAGGTCTTGCGGCCTTCCTGGGTCGAATAGTCGACTTTCGAGGTGACCGATTCGAGTTCGCCGAGCGGGCGGTTTTCGAAGCGCTTGCGCAGCGGGTCCTCGTCGGGCAACGAGGCTTCCGCCTGCGGCGCCGCGCCCAGCACCTGGCCGACCACCGTGTTGGGCCGGTAGGTGGCCAGCCCCTTCAGGCCGGCGCGCCAGGCTTCGCTGTACAGGTCGCGAAAGTCCTCGTAGGGATAATCGGCCGGCACGTTGACCGTCTTCGAGATCGCGGTGTCGACGAAAGGCTGCACCGCTTCGAGCATGCGCAGGTGGTCGTCGGCGCTCATCTCCAGCGCGGTGACGAACTGCGGCGGCAGCGCGGCGTCAGGATCGGGCTGGCGGCGCCGGTACAGGCGCCAGGCGTGGTCCTCGACCTGGTAGCTGCGCATGCTGTTGTCGGGCATGCGCTTCTTGCGCTGGTAGGTCCAGGAATAGGGCGGCTCGATGCCGTTCGAGGCGTTGTCGGCGAAGGCCAGCGCGATGGTGCCGGTGGGAGCGATCGACAGCAGGTGCGAGTTGCGGATGCCGTGCACACGGATTGCGTCGCGCAGCGCTGCGGGCAGGCGCGCAACGAAGCGGCCTTCGAGGTAGCGCGTGGCCTCGAACAGCGGGAAGGCGCCTTTTTCGCGCGCCAGTTCGCAGGAGGCGGCATAGGCGGCGTCGCGCAGTGCTTCGGCGATGCGCGCGGCCAGGGCCCGGCCCTCGTGGGTGTCGTAGCGCAGGCCGAGCATGACCAGCGCGCTGCCCAGGCCCAGGAAGCCCAGGCCGATGCGGCGCTTGGCGCGCGCCTCGGCGGCCTGCTGCGGCAGCGGCCACTCGGTGGCGTCGAGCACCAGGTCGAGCATGCGCACCGCCACCGCGGCGACCTCGCGCATGCGCTCGAAGTCGAAACGGGCCGTGGGTTCGAACGCATCCTCGACGAAGCAGGTGAGGTTCAGCGAACCCAGGTCGCAGCAGCCGTAGGCGGGCAGGGGTTGCTCGCCGCAGGGATTGGTGGCGCGCAGTTCCTCGGCATACCAGAGATTGTTTTCCTCGTTCATGCGGTCGACGAACAGCACGCCCGGCTCGGCGTGGTCGTAGGTGGACAACATGATCTTTTCCCACAGCGCGCGCGCCGGCACTTCCCGGTACACCCACAGGCCATCCTCGCGCCGGTACGCGCCGCGCGCGACGGCATCCTCGCCGGGCTCGGCGCGGTGCACCAGCGCGAACGGCGCATCGGCTTCGAGCGCGCGCATGAAGGCGTCGCTCACGCCGACCGAGATGTTGAAGTTCGACAGGCCGCCCAGGTCCTTGGCGGCGATGAAGCGTTCGATGTCGGGATGGTCGATGCGCAGCACGCCCATCTGGGCGCCGCGCCGGGCGCCGGCCGACTCCACCGTCCTGCAGGAGGCGTCGAACAGTTCCATGTACGACACCGGCCCCGACGCCCGCGAGCGGGTGCCGCGCACCAGGCTGCCGAAGGGACGGATCGCGCTGAAGTCGTAGCCGACGCCGCCGCCGCGCCGCATGGTCTCGGCCGCTTCCGCCAGCGCGGTATAGATGCCGGGCAGGCCGTCCTCGAACCCCGTGACCGAGTCGCCGACCGGCTGCACGAAACAGTTGATGAGGGTGGCCTTGATGTCCAGGCCGGCGGCGGAGTTGATGCGTCCGCCGGGAATGAAGCCCTGTTCCTGGGCCCACAGGAAGCGCTCGGCGAATCCGGCGCGCCGCTCGGGCGCTTCCAGCGCGGCCAGCGCCGTGGCCACGCGCCGGCGCACGTCGGCGATCGAGGTCTCGTCGCCTTTCGCATATTTCTCGCGCAGGACGTCGAGCGAGACTTCCTGCGGCGGGAGCGCTGTCGATAACTGGTCGGCTGCATTCATGGTCCGCGTCTCCCGTGCCCGAATGCCGCCGCCGGCTTTACGGCTTGTCGATGATGACGTGCGGCGCGGCCGGGTCGGTGGCGCCGGCGAGCGGGGCGTCGGCTGCCGGAGCCGCCTTGGCCGCCGACGTTGCCGCCGCCGCGGGCTGCCCCGTCAGGCGCGCCTCCAGCTCGGCCACGCGCAGTTCGAGCGCCTCGAGCTTGGCGCGGGTCTTGGCCAGCACCTGGGCCTGGATATCGAATTCCTCGCGCGTCACCAGGTCGAGCTTGGAAAAGCCCTGGGTCATCATCGCCTTGACGTTGCGTTCGATGTCCTTGGCGGGCGAGCTTTCGATTGCCTGGTTAATTTTGCCCTGCAAGTCGTTGAAGAAGTTGTTCATGTCCATCTGTCCTAGTGTTCCGGCCGTTGCACCACGCTGGTGCGAAATGATGTGCGCTGGCCTGCTTTGGTGCGCCATGACGCGGCTGCGACGGGCACGCACCGGTTTGTACTTAGAGCCTATCCCAGTAGTCAGGAGTCGCTCCTGACGCGCCTGGCAAGCGTGGGCGGCGTTGTTCGTCGTTGCGTGGCTCGCCACGCGGCCTCCTCGCGCCTTGCCCACGTTTGCCATGCAATCGCCATGAGCTTCCCCCCGTCTACTGAGACAGGCTCTTATTCAACCAAAGTGTGGCACCTGTATGAAAAATCAAGCACACGGGTGTCATCTTAAGCTGGCACGCATTCTGCTAAAGGAAAGGTAAGCCGAATGACGCACAGATTGTAAACCGCATCGAACTCATTGTTCCAATAACAGGGGAATCGTCATGAAAAGCAGGATGGCAGCAAGCGCGGCGGCGTTCACGCTGATGGCAGCAGGCAGCAGCCTGGCCCGGGCCCAGGAAGCGCCGGCGCCCGAGCACCAGGTGAGCTACAACGCGGCGCTCACCAGCGAATACCGCTACCGCGGCCTGGCGCAGACGCGCTTCGAGCCGGCCCTGCAGGGCGGCGCCGACTACACCCACACGCCGAGCGGTTTCTACGCAGGCACCTGGCTCTCGACCATCAAGTGGATCGACGATGCCGGCGGCGATGCGAACGTCGAGGTCGACCTGTATGCCGGCAAGCGCGGCCAGCTCACCGACGCCATCAGCTACGACGTCGGCGGCCTGTACTACGTGTATCCGTCGAACGGCCTGCCGACCAACGCCAACACCTTCGAGCTCTACGGCCAGCTCGGCTACGGCCCGGCCTACGTCAAGTACTCGCACGCGACCAGCAACCTGTTCGGCACCGCCGACAGCAAGGGCAGCGGCTACCTCGACATCGGCGCCAACGTCGAAGTCGCCGACAAGCTGGTGCTGAACCTGCACGCGGGTCGCCAGCGGGTGAAGAACAACGGCGCTTACTCGTACAACGACTACAAGGTGGGCCTGAGCTACGACTTCGGCGTCGCCACCGCCTCGCTGGCCTGGGTCAAGGCGAACACCGACGCCTACCTGAGCCCGCGCGGCAAGAACCTCGGCAAATCGGCGGCCGTGTTTTCCGTATCAAAAACTTTCTGAAAGAGGCAACACCATGAAACTCATTACCGCCATCATCAAGCCCTTCAAGCTCGACGAAGTGCGCGAGGCCCTGTCCGAGATCAACGTGCAGGGCATGACGGTGACCGAAGTGAAAGGCTTCGGCCGCCAGAAGGGCCACACCGAGCTCTACCGCGGCGCCGAGTACGTGGTCGACTTCCTGCCGAAAATCAAGATCGAAGCGGCCGTCGACGATGCCGTGATCGACCAGGTGATCGACGCCATCCAGGGGGCCGCCCGCACCGGCAAGATCGGCGACGGCAAGATCTTCGTTTCCGACCTGAACCAGGTCATCCGTATCCGTACCGGCGAGACCGGCAACGACGCACTCTGAGGGGATCCCCATGAAATCAATAACGAGCAAAATCCTCGGCGCCGCGCTGGGACTGGGCCTGGCCCTGCCGGCCATGGCCGCGCCCTCCATCAACAAGGGCGACACCGCCTGGATGTTCGTCGCCACGCTCTTGGTGATCATGATGTCGATCCCGGGCCTGGCGCTGTTCTACGGCGGCCTGGTGCGCGCCAAGAACATGCTGTCGGTGCTGCTGCAGGTGTTCATGATCTTCTCGCTGATCATCGTGCTGTGGTGCCTGTACGGCTACTCGCTGGCCTTTACCAGCGGCAGCCCCTTCATCGGCGGCTTCGACCGCGCCTTCCTGAACGGCATCTACGATCCGGCCAGCGGCGTGTTCAGCATGGCGGCGACCTTCAGCAAGGAGACGATGATCCCCGAATTCATCTTCGTCGCCTTTCAGGGCACCTTTGCCGCCATCACCTGCGGCCTGATCGTCGGCGCCTTTGCCGAGCGCGCGCGCTTTGCCGCGGTGCTGCTGTTCGTCGTGATCTGGTTCACCTTCGGCTACCTGCCGATCGCGCACATGGTCTGGTTCTGGGCCGGTCCCGACGCCATCACCGACGCCGCCTCGCTGGCCAGCGTCACGGCGGACGCCGGCTGGCTGTGGCAGCAGGGCGCGCTCGACTTCGCCGGCGGCACCGTGGTCCACATCAACGCGGCGGTGGCCGGCCTGGTCGGCGCCTACGTGATCGGCAAGCGCGTCGGCTACGGCCGCGAATCGATGGCCCCGCACTCGATGACCATGACCATGATCGGCGCCTCGCTGCTGTGGGTCGGCTGGTTCGGCTTCAACGCCGGCTCGGCGCTGGAAGCGGGCGACGTCGCCGCCCTGGCCTTCATCAATACCCTGCTGGCCACCGCCGCCGCCACCGTCGCCTGGACCTTCGGCGAGTGGGCCACCAAGGGCAAGCCCTCGATGCTGGGCGGCGCCTCGGGCGCGGTCTCGGGCCTGGTGGCGATCACCCCGGCCGCCGGTTTCGTCGGCCCGATGGGCGCGCTGGTCATCGGCCTGGTCGGCGGCCTGGTCTGCCTGTGGGGCGTGAACGGCCTGAAGCGCATGCTGCGCGTCGACGATTCGCTCGACGTGTTCGGCGTGCATGGTGTCGGCGGCATCGTCGGCGCCCTGCTGACCGGCGTGTTCGCTTCTCCCGAACTGGGCGGCCAGGGCGTCTGGGACTACGTCGCCAACAAGGCCTCGAGCGAGCCGTACTCGATCGCCCACCAGCTGTGGGTGCAGCTCGAAGCGGTCGGCGTGACGATCATCTGGTCGGCCGTGGTTGCCTATGTCGCCTTCAAGCTGGTCGACCTGGCGATCGGCCTGCGCGTGACCGAAGAGCAGGAACGCGAGGGCCTGGACCTTACCAGCCACGGCGAAAGGGCGTACCATTCCTGATAGCCGCGAGCCGGTAGCGAAAGGGCGTCCTGCGGGACGCCTTTTTTGCGTGCGGGCCCGGCGGCCTTTAAAATGGCTGCATTGCCCCCAGATGAGGGCACTCATTGCCAAGAAGCCAATTAAGGACACCCACATGGTTCCGCACCTCGCCACCGCCTTGACCGGCCCGCTGCTCGACCTGGAAAAGAAGATTCTCGATGCCACGCCGGCCATCGAGCGCTGGTTCCGCCTCGAATGGCAGGAGCATACGCCGCCGTTTTATTGCTCGGTCGACCTGCGCAATGCCGGCTACAAGCTGGCGCCGGTCGACACCAACCTGTTCCCGGGCGGCTTCCATCACCTGGCCACCGAAATGCTGCCCCTTACCGTGCAGGCGGCAATGGCGGCCATCGACAAGTATTGCCCGGACGCGCGCAACCTGCTGCTGGTGCCGGAAACCCATACGCGCAACCCGCAATACCTGCAGAACGTCGCGCGCCTGATGCAGATCTTCCGCCAGACCGGCCTGCACGTGCGCCTTGGCTCGCTGTCGCCGGAAGTGACCCAGCCGACGCCGCTGGCGCTGCCGGACGGGAACATGCTGGTGGTCGAGCCGCTGGTGCGTTCGGCCAACGGGCGCCGCCTGGGCCTGGCCGACTTCGATCCCTGCACGATCCTGCTCAACAATGATTTGTCGGCGGGTATTCCTTCGATCCTGGAAAACGTCCACGAGCAGTCGCTGTTGCCGCCGCTGCATGCGGGCTGGGCGCTGCGCCGCAAGAGCAACCACCTGAAGGCGCTCGACGAAGTGGCCAAGAAGTTCGGCAAGCTGATCGACATCGACCCGTGGATGGTCAACCCGCTGCACGCGAAAGTCAGCGAAGTCGACCTCGAGCACGACCAGGGCACCGAGGCGCTGGCCGACGCCGTTTCCTCGCTGCTATCGAAGATCAAGAAGAAGTACAAGGAATACGGCATGAAGGAACAGAAGCCCTTCGTGATCGTGAAACCGGACGCCGGCACCTACGGCATGGGCGTGACGACCATCAAGGATGCCAGCGAAGTGCGCGATCTCTCGCTCAAGCAGCGTGCCAGGATGTCCGTGATCAAGGACGGCGTGGCCGTGACCGACCTGATCGTGCAGGAAGGCGTGCCGACGTTTGAAAGCATCGACGACGCCGTGGCCGAGCCGGTGGTCTACATGATCGACCGCTACGTGGTGGGCGGCTTCTACCGCGTGCACGCCGAGCGCGGCGTCGACCAGAACCTGAACGCCCCGGGCTCGCAGTTCGTGCCGCTGGCTTTTGCCCAGCAGCACGCGGTGCCGGACCTGAAGGCAAAACCCGGCACCGCCGCGCCGAACCGCTTCTACGTCTACGGCGTGGTGGCGCGCCTGGGCCTGCTGGCGGCCTCGCTCGAGATGGAGCGCACGGATCCGAATCCCGAAGTGTATTGAGCGGAAAGGGACCTCGACGGTCCCTTTTTCATGGGACCTGTAGGGTGGGCACCCCGTGCCCACGCGTTACGCACGTGACCGCTAGTCCCATGCGGCGATGTGTCGCCCGCAAAATGTGCGATGGACGCAAATCGGGCAGAGGCGAGGTTAGCAGGCGATACGTTCGGCCAACGTGAAAAGGATGTGCACGTAACGCGTGGGCACGGCGTGCCCACCCTACGTCTTTTTCCTGCACATGTAGATGAACTGCGAGCGCAGCGGCGGCGCCACGCTCGCCAGGATCTCGGTCACCAGGGCGGGCAGGCCGGCCAGGGCGCGGCCGACGGGCGGGACCAGCAGCAGGGTCTGGTATTGCTGGCGCTCGCCGGGCCAGAAGCCGTCGAGCTCATCGCGGGTGACGCGCCGCACGTGCGGGTTCTTCGGGTTGTTGTAGCGGAAGTCGAACACCATGCACCAGCCGCCGGGCTTGAGCAGGCGCCACATGTCGGCCGCGAGCTGCTGGCGCATGCCGGGATCGAGGTAGGACGAGAACACGGTTTGCGCGGCGACCAGGTCGCTGTTGCCGGCTGGTAGCGCCGACAGCGCACCGCAATGCCAGCCCACGCCGGGTGCGGTGCGCGTGGCGGCGATGTCGAGCCGGTCCTGCTGGAATTCGGTGCCGGTGAGGTTGGCGGGCGTGGCCCCCCAGTCGATCAGCTGGCGCAGGAAGGCGCCGGTGCCGCAGCCGACGTCCACCACGCGCACACGGGTGAGATCGGTGCCGACGGTGGAGACCAGCATGCGCGAGAGCACGCGTGCCCGCATGGCTTGCTGGCGCACGACGTCGGGCCGGTGCCAGGCATGGCGCGCCAGCGCGGCGCTGCCGTGCCAACCGCGGTACGCGCGCGCGATGCGTTCCTGTTCGGCCTGCTGGTCGAGTTGAACGTCCATGCCGCCATCCTTGCGCAGCTAATCGAAAAGGATTTGCGCACGCTCAGGCGTGCGCGCGATCCCCGTGCCTTGCTTATCTGAACAGTTCGCCTGCGCGGCAGATGCCGGCCGGGCCGCTCGGCCGCGCGGTTTCGGGTTTCCAGCTAAAATCGTGGGCATTACCTTCGATGGACACACCCATGAAAATCGCTTTCCTCGCCGATCCCTTATCCGGTTTCAAGATCTACAAGGACTCGACCTTCGCCATGATGCGCGAGGCGGCGCGGCGCGGCCACGAAGTCCATGCCTTCCAGCAGCGCGACATGGCGCTGGAAGACGGCGTCGTCACCGCCGAGGTCGCGCGCATCCACCTGACCGGCGAGCAGGATCCCTGGTACCGCGCCGACGAGGCGCACGACATCCGCCTGTCGAGCTTCGACGCGATCATCGAGCGCAAGGACCCGCCGTTCGACATGGAATACGTCTACGGCACCTATCTGCTGGAATTGGCGGAAAAGCAGGGCGCGCGCGTGTTCAACAAGCCGTCGGCGATCCGCGACCACAACGAAAAGCTGGCGATCGGCCAGTTCAGCGAATTCACTTCGCCGACCCTGGTCTCGTCGTCCGAGCAACGCCTGCGCGCCTTCCACGCCAAGCATGGCGACGTGATCTTCAAGCCGCTCGACGGCATGGGCGGCACCGGCATCTTCCGCGTCAAGCACGACGCCATGAACCTGGGCGCGATCATCGAAACGCTCACCGACAACGGAAAACGCACCATTATGGTGCAGCGCTACATTCCGGACATCGTCAAGGGCGACAAGCGCATCCTTGTCATCGGCGGCAAGCCGGTGCCGTTCGCGCTGGCGCGCATTCCACAGGGCACCGAAGTGCGCGGCAACCTGGCTGCCGGCGGCATCGGCGTGGCCCAGCCGATCACCGAGCGCGACCGCCAGATCGCCGAAGCCATCGGCCCCATGCTGGCCGAGCGTGGGCTGTTGCTGGTAGGATTAGATGTGATCGGCGATTTCCTGACCGAGGTGAACGTCACCAGCCCGACCTGCTTCCAGGAGATCACCGACCAGACCGGTTTCGACGTGGCGGCGATGTTCATCGACGCGGTCGAACAGCAGGTCGTGGGTAAATAAGCGGGCAAATAAATCAGGAACATACGACATCATGGTAGGGATATTGCTCCTGACCCACGCACCATTGGGACAGGCATTCATCGCGGCGGTCGCGCATGTGTTTCGCGGACCGACCGAACGCTTCGAGGCCATCGACGTGGCGGCCGACCAGGACCTGGTCGACGTCAACTGCAAGGCCAAGGAAGCGATCGCACGCCTGGACGACGGCGACGGCGTGCTGGTCATCACCGACATCAAGGGCGGCACGCCCTCGAATTGCTGCAATTCGCTGGCCGACGCCGGCCATGTGGAGGTGATCGCCGGGATCAGCCTGCCGATGCTGCTGCGCGCGATCACCTATCGCCGCGACACGCTCGACGTGGTGGTGGAAATGGCGCTGGCCGGCGCCCAGAACGGCGCGGTGCGGGTCGATAACCGCATCCGCGTCGGTTCCTGATGATTGGAAGTGGCAGCACGAAGCAGTAGCGAGGGCGCTGTGCGTCCTTTTGGCGTAGCGCGGTTCTGAAGACGAAGAAGACAACGACAACATGATTCAACAAGAGCTCGAGATCATCAACAAACTGGGCCTGCACGCCCGCGCATCCGCCAAATTCACCCAGCTCGCCGCCAAGTACAAGAGCGACGTCTGGCTCACCCGCAATGGCCGCCGGATCAACGCCAAGTCGATCATGGGCGTGATGATGCTGGCCGCCGGCAAGGGCGCGAAAGTGACCCTGGAGGCCGACGGCGCCGACGAACAGGATGCGGTCAGCGCGCTGAGCGCCCTGGTCAACGACAAGTTCGGCGAAGGCGAGTAATGCCCGACGCCGGCCGCTATCGCTCGGGACCCTCGATGGCTTCGTTCACCCTCCACGGCATTCCGGTTTCGCGCGGCATTTCGATCGGCCGCGCGCACCTGCTCACGCCGGCGGCGCTGGACGTCAAGCACTACCTGGTGCCCGAGGAGCAGGTCGAAGCCGAAGTGAAACGCCTGCAGGACGCGATCGCCGAGGTGCACCGCAACCTGCAGGAGCTGTGGACCGACCTGCCGAAGGACGCCCCGACCGAACTGGGCGCCTTCATCGACGTCCACGCCCTGATCCTGTCCGATCCGATGATCTCGGAGGCGCCGCTCGACATCATCCGCATGCGCCACTACAACGCCGAGTGGGCGCTGGTGACCCAGATCGACGAGCTCTCGGCCCAGTTCGACGAGATCGAGGACGAGTACCTGCGCGAGCGCAAGCAGGACATCCAGCAGGTCGCCGAGCGCGTGCTGAAGGTCCTGATGGGCACCGCGCTGTCGGTGCCGCCGGTGCTGGCCGGCGACGACGACTACCACCCGCAGATGATCGTGGTCGCCCACGACATCTCGCCGGCCGACATGCTGGCCTTCCGCGATCGCGGCGGCGCACCGCGTTCCTTCATCGGCTTCGTCACCGACGTCGGCGGCCAGAACTCGCACACGGCCATCGTCGCTCGCTCGCTCGACATCCCGGCGGCGGTCGGCATGAGCCAGGCCTCGCGCCTGATCGAGCAGGATGACTGGGTCATCATCGACGGCGACGCCGGCGTGGTGATCTGCAATCCGAGCCAGCTGGTGCTGGAACAGTACCGTGCGCGCCAGGCCACCCTGATCAAGGCCAGGAAGCGCCTGCTCAAGCTCAAGAAGACGCCGGCGGTGACGAAGGACGGCACCGCGATCCGCCTGCTGGCCAACATCGAGCTGCCCGACGACTGCCCGCATGCGCTGGAAGCCGGCGCGACCGGCGTCGGCCTGTTCCGTTCCGAATTCCTGTTCATGGGCCGCGGCGCCCATGGCCTGCGCATCCCAAGCGAGGACGAGCAGTTCGAGCAGTACCGCAAGGCCGTGGTCGCGATGAAGGGCCGGCCGGTGACGATCCGCACGCTCGACGTCGGCGCCGACAAGCCGCTCGACCCGAGCGAGCACACCGCCCTGAACCCGGCGTTGGGCCTGCGCGCGATCCGCTACTGCCTGGCCGAGCCGCAGCTGTTCCTGACTCAGCTGCGCGCCATCCTGCGCGCATCAAGCTTCGGCAAGGTGCGCATCCTGATCCCGATGCTGGCGCATGCCTTCGAGATCGACCAGACCCTGAACATGATCGAGCAGGCCAAGTTCCAGCTGCGCGAACAGAACATCAAGTACGACCCGGCGATCGAGGTCGGCGCCATGATCGAGATCCCGGCGGCCGCGCTGGCGCTGCCGATGTTCGTCAAGCGCATGAATTTCCTGTCGATCGGCACCAACGACCTGATCCAGTACACGCTGGCCATCGACCGCGTCGACTACGAGGTCGCGCACCTGTACAACCCGCTGCACCCGGCGGTGCTGCAACTGATCGGCATGACCATCGCGGCCGGGCAGAAGGCCGGCATCGACGTCGCCGTCTGCGGCGAGATGGCGGGCGACATCAAGCTGACGCGCCTGTTGCTGGGCATGGGCCTGCGCGAATTCTCGATGCACCCGGCCCAGCTGCTGGCGGTGAAGCAGGAAATCCTCGGCGCCGACCTGGCGCAGATCGCTCCCCGAATGCGCCGCATCATGCGCTCGATGGAACCGGGCGAGATCCAGGACGCGGTCGAACAGCTGCAGCTCATGTAATCCAAGGGCGGCCTCCGCAGCCGCCGCTCTCGCAAGTAAAGTCAAAGAAAGTCTCATGGGATCCATTGGAATCGTCTCACCGCAAGCGATGCATTTCGCCGAACCGCTGCGCCTGCAAAGCGGCGCCAGCCTCGGCGACTACACGCTCATGTATGAAACCTACGGCACCTTGAATGCCGACCGCTCGAACGCGGTGCTGATCTGCCACGCCCTGAACGCCTCGCACCACGTGGCCGGCACCTATGCCGACCAGCCAAAGAGCGCCGGCTGGTGGGACAACATGGTCGGGCCGGGCAAGCCGGTCGACACCGACCGCTTCTTCGTCATCGGCGTCAACAACCTCGGTTCCTGCTTCGGCTCGACCGGCCCGATGCACACCAACCCCGCCACCGGCAAGCCCTATGGCGCGGCGTTTCCGCTGCTGACGGTCGAGGATTGGGTGGCGGCGCAGGCGCGGCTGGCCGACCGCCTCGGCATCGACTGTTTTGCTGCCGTGATGGGCGGCTCGCTCGGCGGCATGCAGGCGCTTTCCTGGAGCATCATGTTCCCCGAGCGCCTGCGCCACTGCATCGTGATCGCCTCCACGCCGAAACTGTCGGCCCAGAACATCGCCTTCAACGACGTCGCGCGCCAGGCCATCCTGACCGACCCGGACTACCGCGGCGGCGACTTCTACGAACACGGCGTGGTGCCGAAGAACGGCCTCAAGGTCGCGCGCATGGTCGGCCACATCACCTACCTGTCGAACGACGACATGGCCGAAAAATTCGGCCGTAAATTGCGCAACGCCGCCGAGACCCCTAGCGCGGGCCGCAACGACTACAAATTCGACTTCGGCATCGACTTCGAGATCGAGTCCTACCTGCGCTACCAGGGCGACAAGTTCTCGGAATACTTCGACGCGAATACCTACCTCCTGATCACCAAGGCCCTCGACTACTTCGATCCGGCGCGCGAGCACGGCGGCGACCTGACGAAAGCCCTGGCGTCGACCCGCGCCCAGTTCCTGGTCGCGTCCTTCACCACCGACTGGCGCTTCTCGCCGGAGCGCAGCCGCGAGATCGTCGAAGCCTTGATCTCGAACCGGCGCAAGGTGACCTATGCCGAGATCGACGCGCCGCACGGGCACGACGCCTTCCTGCTGGAAGACGCGCGCTACATGGGCGTGGTGCGGGCCTACTACGACCGCATCTGGGAACAAACGACGAGCCGGGAGGCGGCATGAAATTCGACAACCTGAACACGCTGCGCCCCGACCTGGCCTTCATCGCCGACTGGGTGCCCGAGCGCGCCCACGTGCTCGACGTCGGCTGCGGCGACGGCGCCATGCTGCGCTACCTGGAAACCGGCAAGAAGTGCACCGGCTACGGCGTCGAGATCGCCGACGACAAGGTGCTCGAGAGCACCCGGCGCGGCATCAGCGTGATCCAGCACGACATGGAGCAGGGCCTGGACCTGTTCGGCGAGAATTCCTTCGACACGGTGCTGTGCCTGTCCTCGCTGCAGATGATGCTGCACGTCGAGGCGCGCCTGCGCGACATCGTGCGCGTCGGCACCGAGGCGATCGTCTCCTTCCCGAACTTCGCCTACTGGCCGCACCGCGTGGCGCTGCTGAAGGGCCGCATGCCGGTCTCGCGCACCCTGCCTTACCAGTGGTTCGATACGCCGAACGTGCGCTACGCCACGATCGTCGACTTCAAGGAACTGGCCGAGGAGTGCGGGCTGGAAGTGCTGGACTACGTGGCCCTGGCCGAGGGCAAGCCGGTCAGCTTCTTGCCGAACCTGCGCGGCAGCCTGGCGGTGTTCAGGTTGCGCAAGAAGGCGAAGCCCGCGTAATCGTAGGGTGGGCGCCCCGTGCCCACGCGGATGTGTGCGTCGCGTTGGCATGTCGGAGTCGCGTAGCCCGCATTTTGTTACAGTGTGCCCTGATCGACCGATAACGTCGAAACGCAGCCACCACTTGCCGGCTTCCGCGTGGGCACAGAGTGCCTACGCCGGCCGCGCCCACCCTACGGGTAGTTGCATGTGATCTCAGCTTGCGCCATGATGGCGCCGTTTATCGTGCGTACCCCATCCACGTATTTCTGCGACGATGTTGTTATCAAAAACAGCACGCTCATCGATACCATGAAGAAACTAAAACACCTCGCTCTCAGCCTGACGATGCTTGCCAGCATCGGCACCGCCTACGCCCAGGACCAGGTGGTCCAGGACGGTATCGCCGTCAAGCCGCTGTCGCGGGTACGCGTGCTCGTTCCGGAAGAACAGATGAACGAAGCCGCTGCCCAGCAGTACCGGGAAATGCTGTCGGAAGCGCAGCAGAAGGGCGCGCTGGTGCCCGCCAGCTCGCCGCAGGTACAGCGCCTGCGCGGCGTGGCCCAGCGCATCATCCCGCACACGCCGCGCTGGAACCAGTCGGCCAAGAACTGGCAGTGGGAAGTCAACCTGTTCGACGCGCCCCAGGTCAACGCCTTCTGCATGCCGGGCGGCCGCATCGGCTTCTTCACCGGCATCATCGACCAGCTGAAACTGACCGACGACGAGATGGCCGCCATCATGGGCCACGAGATCGCGCACGCGCTGCGCGAACACGGCCGCGAGCGTACCGCCAAGTCGGGCATCACCTCGATGGTCGCGCGCGGGGCCGGGGCGCTGGGCGCCGCCATCTTCGGCATCGATCCGAACATCACCAATACCGTCACCGGCCTGGTGGGGCAGGGCGTCGTCCTGAAATTCTCGCGCGACGAGGAGCGCGAGGCCGACCTGGTGGGCCTCGACATCGCCGCCCGCGCCGGCTACGATCCGCGCGCCGGCGTCGCCCTGTGGCGCAAGATGGGCGCGCTGAACAAGGCGGCGCCGCCCGAGTTCATGTCGACCCACCCGGGCGGCGAGACCCGCATCGGCGACATGGAACGGCACATGAACGTGCTGCTGCCGCTGTACGCGCGCGCGAAAGGCACGACCGTGAACAAGCTGCCGCCCTACCGCACCAACGTCGCGCTGAAGTAAGAATGGGTCGCCAGGCAGAAGCCAACGCCTACGTCCCCCTGCCGGTCCGCAACGGCGTCGCGCCCAGCTACCTGTGGCTGACCGAGACGCTGGCCGGCGGCATGCTGCGCTTCCTGGCCGAGCGTTTTCCCGACGTCTCGCGCGACTCCTGGGCCGCGCGCCTGCAGCGCGGCGAAGTGGTCGACGCCGTGGGCAAGCCGCTGCAAGCGGACAGCCATGTCCGCAAGGGCATGCGCATCTGGTACTACCGCGAGCTGGATCAAGCCGAGACCCCGATTCCATTCAGGGAACGCATCCTGTTCCAGGACGAACACCTGCTAATCGTCGACAAGCCGCATTTTTTACCAATGATCCCGACCGGGCGCTTCCTGCACGAGACCTTGCTGGTGCGCCTGAAGGCCCAGCTCGAACTGCCGCACCTGGTGCCGATCCACCGCCTGGACCGCGAGACCGCCGGCGTGGTGATCTTCTCGCACAACATCGAGACGCGCGGCAAGTACCAGTCGATGTTCCAGAAGCGCGTGGTGAAGAAGGTGTACGAGGCCCTGGCGGGCCCGATCGAAGGGCGGGAGTTCCCCTTCACCTACCGCAGCCGCATGCAGGACGCGGCGCAGTTCTTCGTCAGCGAAGAGGTGCCGGGCGAGCCGAATTCGGAAACCGTGGTGGAGATGATCGAGCGCCGCGGCGACGTGGTGCGCTACCGCCTGCATCCGCACACCGGGCGCAAGCACCAGCTGCGCCTGCACCTGGCGTCGCTAGGGGCGCCGATCCTGAACGACGCCTTCTATCCGGTGGCGCTGCCCTGCAAGGGCGACGATTTCAGCGCACCGCTGCAGTTGCTGGCGCGCTCGATCAGTTTCGAGGATCCGCTCACGGGCGAGCAGCGCAGCTTCCACAGCGAACGCACGCTCGACTGGCCGGCGTAGGTGATCGGTGGGCACGGGGCGCCCACCCTACATTATCGAAGACCGATACGCTTGATACGTAGGGTGGGCGCCCCTGTGCCCACGCGGTGATCGTTTGCGGTGACTGCTTCGTGCGGGATGATCTTGCCGGAAGCACCCACATGCATCACAGCCTGTAATCGATGATCAACGGCGCGTGATCCGAGAAGCGCTCGTCCTTGTAGACCGACACCGCATGCGCCGTGGCGGCGATGCCAGGCGTTGCGACGTGGTAGTCGATGCGCCAACCGACGTTGTTGGCCCAGGCCTGGCCGCGGTTGCTCCACCAGGTGTAGTCGGCGGCTTCCGGCGCCACCACGCGGTGCACGTCCACCAGGCCGACCTCGTCGAAGATGCGCGTCATCCAGGCGCGTTCTTCCGGCAGGAAGCCCGAGTTCTTCTGGTTGCTCTTCCAGTTCTTCAGGTCGATTTCCTTGTGCGCGATGTTCCAGTCGCCGCAGATCACGACCTCGCGTCCTTCCGCCTTCAGTTGCTCGAGGTGGGGCAGGAACACTTCCATGAAACGGAACTTGGCCAGCTGGCGCTCCGGGGAGGAGGAACCCGACGGGGCGTACAGCGAGATCACGGTCAGGTTGCCGAAGTCGCAGCGGGTGTAGCGGCCTTCGGCGTCGAATTCCGTGCAGCCGAAGCCGATGCGCTTGTTGTCCGGGGCGGTGCGGCTATACACGCCGGTGCCCGAATAGCCCTTCTTTTCCGCGTAGTGGAAGTGGCCGTGGTAGCCATGCGGCCCCAGCAGCTCCTCGGTCATGTCGGCTTCCTGGCACTTCAGTTCCTGCACGCAGATGTAGTCGGCGTCCTGCTTGGCCAGCCAGTTGAAAAAGCCCTTCTTGTGGGCGGAACGGATCCCGTTCAGGTTCGCGGAAATGATTCGTGGCATTGGTAGAAAAATAAAGAATGGCGGCGCAATGGGACGCGGCCGCAACGGCATGCGGGTCGCTAGTGTAGCGCGTTTTTCCGGGTGCGGAAATGCAGGGAGGCAATCTGTTAAACTGCTGTGCATGCGAAGTAACAAGACGCTTCACCCTCTCTCGACAGTTGCGCCGGCATCCGACATGCCGGTGCCTGCCGCACACGCGGCCGCGCCGTCCATCCGGTTCTTCGACACCGACGCCGTCCTGCTCGACGAAGCGGCCGATTTCATCGACGTCGCATTGCGCGCCGGCGGCACCGGGGTCGTGATCGCCACCCCGCCGCACGTGACGCAGCTGCGCCGCCGCCTGGCCGGCTTCGGCAGCTCGACCGGCGGCGCCTGCTGGTTCCCGGGGCGCCTGCTCGTCCTCGACGCCGAGGACACCCTGGACGCCTTCATGGTCGACGGCCAGCCCGATCCGCAGCGCTTCCGCGACAGCGTCGGCGCCCCCCTGGCGGCCGCCTGTGCCGGCGGCGGCGCGGTGCATGTCTTCGCCGAGATGGTGGCGCTGCTGTGCGCGCGCGGCCAGTACGAGGCCGGCGTGCGCCTCGAACAGCTCTGGGATGCGCTCGGCGACGAATTGCGCTTCTCGCTGTTCCATGCCTGTCCCACGCAAGCCCTGGCCGAGAGCGGCGCGCCGGCCGCCTTTGCGCACAAGCCGGGGCCGCGGCAGGAGGGCGCCGTGTCCGTGCGCGGCGAGCACGACCAGCGCACTTCCCAGCTCGAAGCCGAGATCGCGCGCCGCAAGGCGGCCGAGCAGACCCTGCGCCGGCGCGAAAAGGAATTCGCCGACTTCGTCGAGAACGCCGCCGAAGGCCTGCACCGGGTCGCCGGCGACGGCACCATCCTGTGGGCCAACCGCGCCGAGCTGCAGATGCTGGGCTATACCTGGGAAGAATATGTGGGCCGCCACATCGCCGACTTCCACGTCGACGCCCCGGTCATCGACAGCATCCTGGTCAAGCTGTCCTCGGGCGAGACCTTGTACGACCAGCCGGCGCGCCTGCGCTGCAAGGACGGCTCGATCCGCCACGTGGTGATCCATTCGAACGGCTATTTCGACGACGGCCAACTGCGCTACACGCGCTGCTTCACGCGCGACGCCACCGAGCGCCACCAGCGCGACGCCGCGCTGGCCCAGCGCGACCGCATGCTGCTCAACGCACCGGTCGCGGCTGCCTTGCTGATGGGCCCGGAGCTGCGCTTCCGCCTTGCCAACCGCCGCTATTGCGAGCTGGTCGGGCGCGATGCGCTCGAGACCCAGGCCTTCGCCGCGGCCTTCCCCGAGTGGCGGGGCAGCGAGATGATGCGCCTGCTGGAGCAGGTCTACCGCAACGGGGCGCCGGTCTCGGTCGAGGAACTGCGCGTCGAACTGGCGCGCCCCGGCGGCGGCCTCGAGGAGCGCTTCCTGAAGTTCAGCCTCGAGCCCCTGGCCGACACGCCGGGCGAGGAGCAGGGCGTGATCCTGGTTGCGATCGACGTCACCGAACAGGTGCGCAGCCGCCGCAGCCTGGAGCGCGCCCATGCCGAGCGCGAGCAGCTGCTGGAAGAACTCACCGCCGCCAACCGCACCAAGGACGAATTCCTCGCCATGCTCGGCCACGAGCTGCGCAACCCGCTGTCGCCGATCGTCACCGCGCTGCAGCTGATGCGCATGCGCGGCGAGGGCGGCGCATTGCGCGAGCGCGAGATCATCGAGCGCCAGGTCGAGCACCTGGTGCGCCTGGTCGACGACCTGCTGGACGTGGCGCGCGCCACGCGCGGCCAGGTCGAACTCAAGTTCGAGCAGGTCGACCTCGGCGCGCCGCTGGCCAAGGCGGTGGAGATGGCCAGTCCGCTCTTGGAGCAGCGTGGCCACCGCCTGTCGGTCGAGGTCGAGCCCGGCCTGCGCTGGGAGGGCGATCCGATGCGCCTGGCGCAGGTGGTGTCGAACCTGCTGACGAATGCCGCGCGCTACACCGAGCCCGGCGGCGAGGTAGCCCTGCGCGCCGGGCGCGACGGCCCCGGCTGGCTGCGCATCGGCGTGAGCGACAACGGCATCGGGCTGGCGCCGGAGATGCTGACCCAGGTGTTCGGCCTGTTCTTCCAGGGCAAACGCAGCGTCGACCGCAGCGAGGGCGGCCTGGGCATCGGCCTGGCGCTGGTGAAGAACATCGTCGAGCTGCACGGCGGGAAGGTCGAGGCGAGCAGCGCCGGACCGGGGCAGGGCAGCCAGTTCGTGGTCCGCCTGCCGCTGCGCAGCACGGGCGCAGGCTGCGGGGCAGAGGTCGTGACGGCCGCGCCGGCGCCGGCGGCGCCGCACAGGCGCATCATGGTGGTCGACGACAACGCCGATGCCGCCGAGACCCTGGGCCTGCTGTTGAAGGCGCATGGCCACCAGGTCGAGGTGTTCAACGATCCGCTGCAGGCCTTGTCCGCGGTGACGCGGGTGCAGCCCGACATCGCGGTGCTCGACATCGGCCTGCCGGGCATGGACGGCTGCCAGCTGGCGCGCAGCCTGCGCGCGCTGCTGGGCACGCACCCGTGCCGCCTGGTCGCGCTGTCCGGCTATGGCCAGGCGGCGGACCGCCAGCGCAGCAAGGAAGCCGGTTTCGAGCAGCACCTGGTCAAGCCGATCGGCCCGGACCAGGTCGCGCGCCTGGCGCTGGCGCTACCCTAAAAGCAGGGTCGGCCGGCGCAGGCGCGGCGGCGCGGATTACAATACCCGTTTTCGAATTTCAGGAGAACAGCGTGAGCAATCTGCGCCAGGAGTTTATTGCGTTTTCGGTCGAGACCGAAGTCTTACGATTCGGTCAATTCACGACCAAGGCCGGGCGCCTCTCGCCTTACTTCTTCAACGCCGGCCTGTTCCACGACGGCGCCACCCTCGGCCGCCTGGCGCAGTTCTACGCCCAGACCCTGCTCGCCTCCGGCGTCGAGTTCGACATGCTGTTCGGCCCGGCCTACAAGGGCATCACCCTGGCCAGCGCGACCGCGGTAGCGCTTGCCGCCGAGGGCCGCAACACCTCGTTCGCCTACAACCGCAAGGAAGCCAAGGACCACGGCGAAGGCGGCACCATCGTCGGCGCCAAGCTTGCCGGCAAGGTCGTCATCGTCGACGACGTGATCTCGGCCGGCACCTCGGTGCGCGAATCGGTCGACATGATCCGCGCCGCCGGCGCCGAGCCGGCCGCCGTCCTGATCGCGCTCGACCGCATGGAGCGCTCGGGCAAGGACGACGCGCTGTCGGAAGGCTCGGCGGTGCAGCAGGTGGCCAAGGAATTCGGTATTCCCGTGATCTCGATCGCCAACCTGGACGACCTGTTCACCTACCTGTCGGGTGAGGGAGCGGGCGCCGAGCTGGGCCAGCACAAGGAAGCGGTGGCGGCCTACCGTACGCGTTACGGCGTGTAGGGTGGGCGGGGTCCCCGCCCACGCGTTCGACGCACGGTTGAAACGAGGGAACGGTATTGCAGGCGCCGCTTGAACGCGTGGGCGGCGTTCCTGCCGCGTGAACGCACGCAGAAGCGTGTAGCCGCCCACCCTACGTCCTTCCGCAAACGCTGCGGACGTAAAAAAACCGGAACATGCTCCGGTTTTTTTATGCTTCGTTTTTCTACTGCCGGGCCGATCAGCCTGCCAGCTTCTGCTTCAGCAGCTCCGTCACCTGGGCCGGATTCGCCTTGCCCTTGGACGCCTTCATGGTCTGGCCGATCAGCGCGTTGATCGCCGCTTCCTTGCCGGCGCGGTACTGCTCGACCGACTTGGCGTTCGCCGCCAGCACCTCGTCGACGATGGCTTCCAGCGCGCCGGTGTCCGAGATCTGCTTCAGGCCCTTCTGCTCGATGACGACGTCGGCGAGGTTTTCGTCCGTCGACTTCGCTTCCCACATGGCCGCGAACACTTCCTTCGCGGCCTTGTTCGAGATCGTGCCGTCGGCGATGCGCTTCACCAGCAGCGCCAGCTGCGAGGCCTCGACCGGCGACTCGGTGATGTCCACGCCTTCGCGGTTCAGGGTCGAGGAGACGTCGCCCATCATCCAGTTGGCGATGGTCTTCGCGTTTTCCTTGCCGGCTTTCGCCACCACGGCTTCGTAGTAGGTCGCCATGCCCTGCGACGAGGTCAGGATCAGGGCGTCATACTCGGGCAGGCCGTAGTCGCCGGTGAAGCGCGCGCGCATTGCGCCCGGCAGTTCCGGCATGTCGGCCTTCACGCGCTCGATCCAGTCTTCCGAAATCATCAATGGCGGCAGGTCCGGGTCCGGGAAGTAGCGGTAGTCCTGCGCGTCCTCCTTCGAGCGCATGGCGCGGGTTTCCTTGCGATCCGGGTCCCACAGGCGGGTGGCCTGCTGGACCTTGCCGCCGTCTTCGATCAGCTCGATCTGGCGCCGCACTTCGTAGTGGATCGCTTCTTCCATGAAGCGGAAGGAGTTCAGGTTCTTGATCTCGCAGCGAGTGCCGAATTCCTTCTGGCCCAGCGGGCGCACCGAGACGTTGACGTCGCAGCGGAACGAGCCTTCCTGCATGTTGCCGTCGCAGACGCCCAGCCACATCACCAGCGAGTGCAGAGCCTTCGCGTAGGCGACCGCTTCGGCGGCGCTGCGCATTTCCGGCTCCGAGACGATCTCGAGCAGCGGCGTGCCGGCGCGGTTCAGGTCGATGCCGGTCATGCCGGCATAGTCCTCGTGCAGCGATTTGCCGGCGTCTTCTTCCAGGTGAGCCCGGGTCAGGTTGACGGTCTTGGTCTCGAGCTTGCCGTCCTTCTCGTAACCGAAGGTGATGGTGCCGCCCTGGACCACCGGGTCCTCGAACTGGCTGATCTGGTAGCCCTTCGGCAGGTCGGGGTAGAAGTAGTTCTTGCGCGCGAAGACCGACTGCGGCGCGATCTTCGCCCCGACCGCCAGGCCGAAGCGGATCGCGCGCTCGACGGCGCCCTTGTTCATCACGGGCAGCACGCCCGGCAAGGCCAGGTCCACGGGGCTGGCCTGCGTGTTCGGCTCGGCGCCGAACTGGATCGAGCTGCCGCTGAAGATTTTCGAGTTGGTCGTGAGCTGGACGTGGTTCTCAAGACCGATGACGACTTCCCATTGCATGGTGTTCTCTCTTTTCTGTTCGGTTCGGGCCGCAGGTTGCTCTTATGTCACGCGTGGGCACGGGGTGCCCACCCTACGGTGTCCGATTCCTGATGCTTTAGATGCCTTCGGGTGCGCGCTGGTGCCAGTCGGTGACCTGCTGGTACTGGTGCGCGATGTTCAGCAGCTTGGCTTCGGCGAAGTAGTTGCCGATGATTTGCAGGCCGACCGGGCGCTTGGCGTTCTTTTCGCCCTGGCCGAAGCCGACCGGGATCGACATGCCCGGCAGGCCGGCCAGGCTGGTCGACAAGGTGAAGATGTCGGCCAGGTAGTTGGCGACCGGGTCGTTCGCCTTCGAACCGAGATCCCAGGCCACCGTTGGCGCCACCGGACCCATGATCACGTCGCACTTGTCGGCAAAGGCGGCCTGGAAGTCGTCGGCGATCAGGCGGCGGATCTTCTGCGCCTGGACGTAGTAGGCGTCGTAGTAGCCATGGCAGAGCACGTAGGTGCCGACCATGATGCGGCGCTGGACCTCGCGGCCGAAGCCTTCGGCGCGGGTTTTCTTGTACATGTCCTGCAGATCCTTGTACTCGGCTGCGCGGTGGCCGTAGCGCACGCCGTCGAAGCGCGACAGGTTCGACGAGGCTTCGGCCGGGGCGATGATGTAGTAGGTCGGGATCGACAGCGCTGTTTTGGGGAGCGAAATGTCGACCAGGGTCGCGCCCAGCTTCACGAACTGCTCGAGCGCGGCGCGCACGGCCTGCTCGACGTCGGCGGCCAGACCCTCGCCGAAGTATTCGCTCGGCACGCCGATGCGCAGGCCGGTCAGGGGCTTGTTCAGGTCGCGCGCGAAATCCTCGTGCAGGTTGCCCTGCTCGGGCGTGAGGCTGGTCGAGTCGCGCTCGTCGTGGCCGATCATTTCGTTCAGCAGCAGGGCGCAGTCCTCGGCGGTCTGGGCGATCGGGCCGCCCTGGTCGAGCGAGGAGGCGAAGGCGATCATGCCGAAGCGCGAGACGCGGCCGTAGGTCGGCTTGATGCCGGTGACGCCGCAGAAGGCGGCCGGCTGGCGGATCGAGCCGCCGGTGTCGGTCGCGGTCGCGGCCGGCGCCAGGCGCGCGGCGATCGCGGCGGCCGAGCCGCCCGAGGAGCCGCCCGGCACCGCCAGCGGATCCCAAGGGTTCTTCACCGGGGAGAAAGCCGAGTTCTCGTTCGACGAGCCCATCGCGAATTCGTCGAGGTTCACCTTGCCCAGCGTGACCATGCCGGCGGCGCCGAATTTCTCGACCACGGTGGCATCAAAAGGGCTGACGTAGTTGGCCAGCATCTTCGAGCCGGCAGTCGTGCGCCAGCCGCGCGTGACGAAGATATCCTTGTGGGCGATCGGGACGCCGGTCAGCGGGCCGGCCGTGCCTTCGGCGATGCGCGCGTCGGCGGCGGCGGCCTGGGCCAGCGACAGTTCCGGATCGACGTGCAGGAAGGCGTTGTGGCCGCTCGCGTCGATGCGGGACAGGTAATGGCGGGTCAGTTCCGTGCTCGAGACTTGTTTCGAGTGCAGCAGCGCGGACAGCTCTTTGATAGTCTTGTTGTGCATATGCGTGTTCCGTTCGTGGATGCTGGTTACTCGATCACCTTCGGCACCAGGTACAGGCCGTCCTGGGCTTTCGGCGCCGGCGCCTGGTAGGCGTCGCGGCGGTTTTCTTCCGTGACCACGTCTTCGCGCAGGCGCAGCGGCAGCGCCAGGATCGCGGCCAGCGGGTGCGACAATGGCGCAACATCGGTGGTGTCGACCGCCTGCATCTGTTCGGCCAGGGCGAAAATGCCGTTCAGCTCGGACAGCGCGGTCTCGGCGTGGGCGTCGTCCATATCGAGCTGGGCCAGATTGGCGATCCGTTTTACGTCTGAAAGAGTCAGGGACATGGCAAAAGGCGCGGCGCGGTGCCGCGTTCAAAATGGGGTTGGGCGCATGACGGGATCGCGGCGCCCTTTGTTGAACGCCTTGCTACAGCCGATAAAACCTTGCTAATCCCGTCGATCTCGCTTGAGGAACTGGGGGCTAAAACCACCTGTTTTCAGCGTTTAATCGGTAAATTATAAGGTAGAATGGCGGGCTAATGCGTGGTTGGCGCCGAACGAGCGCCGCCACGGCAGCTTCAACAAGACCGCAGGGTGCAGCAGCAGGCCAGGGCGGCGAGGATTCCCGATCAATAGTTTAGGCGCGGCTAGCGCGCATCAGGACATACATGTTTGGTTCTTTACGCAGTTATTTCTCGAACGACCTGGCCATCGACCTGGGTACCGCCAATACGCTGATCTATGTGCGCGGCCAGGGCATCGTGCTGGATGAACCTTCGGTCGTGGCGATCCGCCAGCAGGGCGGCCCGAACGGCAAGAAGACCATCCAGGCGGTCGGCAAGAAGGCCAAGCAGATGCTGGGCAAGGTGCCTGGCAACATCGAAGCGATCCGCCCGATGAAGGACGGCGTGATCGCCGACTTCACCGTCACCGAAGAAATGCTCAAGCAGTTCATCCGCATGGTGCACGACTCGAAGTTCTTCCGCCCGTCGCCGCGCATCATCATCTGCGTGCCTTGCGGTTCGACCCAGGTCGAGCGCCGCGCGATCCGCGAATCGGCGCTGGGCGCCGGCGCCTCCCAGGTGTTCCTGATCGAGGAGCCGATGGCGGCCGCAATAGGCGCCGGCCTGCCGGTGTCGGACGCGACCGGCTCGATGGTGGTCGACATCGGCGGCGGCACGACCGAGGTCGGCATCATCTCGCTGGGCGGCATGGTCTACAAGGGTTCGGTGCGCGTGGGCGGCGACCGCTTCGACGACGCCATCGTCAACTACATCCGCCGCAACTACGGCATGCTGATCGGCGAGCAGACCGCGGAAGCGATCAAGAAGGCGATCGGTTCGGCCTTCCCGGGGTCGGAAGTGAAGGAAATGGAAGTCAAGGGCCGCAACCTGTCCGAAGGCATCCCGCGTGCGTTCACGATCTCGTCGAACGAGATCCTGGAAGCCCTGACCGATCCGCTGAATAATATCGTCTCGGCGGTCAAGAACGCGCTCGAGCAGACGCCGCCGGAACTGGGCGCCGACATCGCCGAGAAGGGCATGATGCTGACCGGCGGCGGCGCGCTGCTGCGCGACCTGGACCGCCTGCTTATGGAAGAAACCGGCCTGCCGGTGCTGGTGGCCGAAGACCCGCTGACCTGCGTGGTGCGCGGCTCGGGCATGGCGCTGGAGCACAACGACAAGCTGGGCTCGATCTTCTCGTACGAGTAAGCACTGGCACCGGTCGTTAATCGTTAGACCATAGCGTGGGCAGGCGAGCGGCATAAAAGCGCCTGGTAAAACCTTCAGGGCAAGGCGCGTCGTCGAAGACAGTACGAGCGTACGGCGAGACGATGCAACGCAGCCATGGAGGTTTTGCCAGGCGCTCTAAGCCGTGTTCCTGCCCATTTGCGTATCTGTCGGGCCCGGACCCGTCATCATCGAAAGTCATGGAATACAGTCCTCCGCCGCTTTTCAAACAGGGCGCCCCGGCGCGGGTAAAGGTGACCGTGTTCGCGCTGGTGTCGATCGTGCTGCTGGTGGTCGACGCGCGCATGCACCTGCTCGGCGCCGTGCGCCAGGTGGCCGCCACCGTGCTCTACCCGCTGCAGATGGCGGCGCTGATGCCGCGCGACGCCGTCTACAGCATGGGCGACTACTTTTCCTCGCTCTCTAGCCTGCAGAAGGAAGTCGCCGAGCTGAAGAACCAGCAGGTGGCCCAGGCCCAGGCGATGCAGCAGGCCCAGCTCCAGATGGCGGAGAACGCCCACCTGCGCCGCCTGCTCGATGCGCGCGACCACCTGCCGGTGAAGTCGATGATGGGCGAGATCCTGTACGACGCGCGCGATCCCTCGACCCGCCGCATCGTGCTCGACCGCGGTTCGCGCAACGGCGTGCAGCTCGGCCTGCCGGTGATCGACAACCTCGGGGTGGTCGGCCAGGTCACCCGCGTCTTCCCCTTCACCTCGGAAGTGACGCTCCTGACCGACAAGGACCAGGCCATTCCGGTGCAGGTGCTGCGCTCGGGCCTGCGCAGCGTGGCCTATGGCCGCGGGCGCTCGGGCCTGCTCGACCTGCGCTTCGTCGCGCCGAACGCCGACATCCAGGTCGGCGACATCCTGATCACGTCCGGCCTGGACGGCATGTACCCGGCCGGCCTGGCCGTGGCCAAGGTGGTGCAGGTCGAGAGCGTCGCCGCCGGCGCCTTCGGGCGCGTGGTGTGCCAGCCGCTGGCCGGCATCGACCGCAACCGCCAGCTCCTGATCGTCATGTCGCAGGCCGCGCGCGAACCGCGTCCGGCCGACGTGCCAGCTGCGCCGGCCCAGGGCGGCCGCCGCAACCTGCCGAAGATGGCGCCGGTGCCGCCGCCGCCGCTGCCGGCCACGCCGTTGCCGGCGCAGGTGCCGCCGGCCGCCAACCAGGGTGGGACCGCGGGCGTGGGTACGCCTGCCGGCGCCACTGCACCTGCGGCCACGGCACCGGCGGGCACCGCCCCGGCCGGCCAGCGTCCCGCGAACCCGCCCGCCACGCAAGGCGCACCGCGCCCCGGCACAGCGGCAACCCAGCCGGCCCGCCCGGCCACTCGGAAGGAGGGCGCGTAAATGCCCGGACATCGCCCCCATTACATCCTGCTGCCGGTCAGCCCGCTGTTCATCGCCTTCAGCCTGACCTGCGCCTTCATGCTCAACCTGCTGCCCTGGGGCCGCTGGATCGGCGCGCCGGACTTCGTCGCGCTGGTGCTGGTGTTCTGGGGCATCCACCAGCCGCGCAAGGTCGGCATCGGCGTCGCTTTCTGCATGGGCCTGTTGATGGACGTGCACGACGCCACCCTGCTGGGCGAGAACGCGCTGGCCTACACGCTGCTGTCCTATGTCGCGATCATGATCCACCGCCGCGTGCTGTGGTTCCCGGTGCTGACCCAGGCCATGCACGTGTTCCCGCTGCTGCTGCTGGCCCAGGCGATCCAGGTGCTGGTGCACCTGTTCGCCACCGGCCGCTTCGCCGGCTGGCTGCATTTCGTCGAGAGCGCGGTCGCCGTCGCCCTGTGGCCGGCGATCACCTGGCTGCTGCTGGCGCCGCAGCGCCGCGCCGTCGACCGGGACCATACCCGCCCGATCTGAGCGTTCGAACGACCGACGCAGTAAATGACCGACGCCGTAGATGACTGACGCAGTAAATGACCGAGATTAAAGATAGCGACCGCGAGATCCACCAGTTCCGCCTGCGCATGACCGCGCTCGCGGTGCTGGTGTTCGTCTGCTTCGGCATCCTGGTGGCCCGTTTCGTCTGGCTGCAGGTGGTCCAGCACGAGAAATACCATGCGCAGGCCGAGGACAACCGCATCGCGCTGGTGCCGATCGTGCCGAACCGCGGCCTGATCGTCGACCGCAACGGCGTCGTCCTGGCGCAGAACTTCTCGGCCTACACGCTCGAGATCACGCCCTCGAAGCTGCAGGCGAGCCTGGACTCGGTGATCGACGAACTGGCCAAGCTGGTGACGATCGAGCCGCGCGACCGCAAGCGCTTCAAGCGCCTGATGGAAGAGTCGCGCAGCTTCGCCAGCGTGCCGTTGCGCACCCGCCTGACCGACGACGAGGTGGCCCGCTTCACGGCCCAGCGCTTCCGCTTCCCCGGCGTCGAAGTGCAGGCGCGCCTGTTTCGCCAGTACCCGCTGGGCGAGGTCGCCTCGCACGTGGTCGGCTACATCGGCCGCATCAATGCCCGCGAAGCCGCGGCCATCGAGGACAGCGACGACGCCGCCAACTACAACGGCACCGACCACATCGGCAAGGAAGGCCTGGAGAAGAAGTACGAGCGCTACCTGCACGGCACCACCGGCTACGAGGAGGTCGAGCGCTCGGCCGGCGGCCGCGCGATCCGCACGCTGTCGCGCCGCCCGCCGGTCCCGGGCAGCAACCTGATCCTGTCGATCGACATCGAGCTGCAGAAGATCGTCGAGGAAGCCTTCGGCGACCGGCGCGGCGCCTTTGTCGCGATCGATCCGGCCACCGGCGACGTGCTGGCCTACGTCTCGCGCCCCGGCTTCGACCCCAACCTGTTCGTCGACGGCATCGATACCCAGAGCTGGAACGAGCTGAACACCTCGCTCGACCGGCCGCTGATGAACCGTCCGCTGTCGGGCACCTATCCGCCCGGTTCGACCTTCAAGCCCTTCATGTCGCTGGCGGCGCTCGAGATGGGCTTCCGCCGGCCCGAGCAGGGCATCCGCGACCCCGGCTTCTACATGCTGGGCGGGCACCGCTTCAACGACGACAAGCCGGGCGGCCACGGCTACGTTGACATGTACAAGTCGATCGTCGAGTCCTGCGACACCTATTACTACCAGCTCGGCAACGAGATGGGGATCGATAACATCTCGCGCTTCATGGGCCAGTTCGGCTTCGGCTCGCCGACCGGGATCGACCTCGAGCACGAGAAATCCGGCGTGCTGCCCTCGAAGGAGTGGAAGGCCAACCGCTTCAAGCGCAACCGCGCGGCCCAGAAGTGGGTCGGCGGCGACACCATCTCGATCAGTATCGGCCAGGGCTTCAACAACTACACGATCATCCAGCTGGCGCACGCGGTGGCCAACCTGGCCAACGACGGCGTGGTGATGAAACCGCACCTGGTCAAGCTGATCGAGGACGGCGCCACGCGCGAGCGCACCCTGACCGTGCCGAAGGAAAGCCGCCGCATCCCGCTGAAGCAGGAAAACGTCGACTTCATCAAGCGCGCGATGGTGGGCGTGACCCAGGAAACCTACGGCACGGGTTACCGCGTGTTCGCCAATGCCGGCTATATCTCGGCGGGCAAGACCGGCACCGCCCAGGTGATCGGCCTGAAAGGCCAGAAGTACAATGCCCACGCGATCGACGAGCGCCACCGCGACAACGCCTTGTATACGGCGTTCGCGCCGGCCGACAAGCCGCGCATCGCGATCGCCCTGATCGTCGAGAACGTCGGCTTCGGCGCCGCGCACGCCGCGCCGATCGCGCGCAAGGCGCTCGACTATTACCTGCTCGGCAAGCGCCCGCCGCCGCCGAAGCCGGAAGCCGGCGCCGCCCCGGCCGCGAAGAAAACCGCCGCCACCGTTCCGGCCGGCGCCCGGCCGTCCGGGAACGGGGCCGTCGCTTCCCAGGTCATCGCCGCCGCGCCGCCCGCCACCACCAAGGAGTAAGCAGATGGCCTATTATCCGGAGCGGCGCTCGCTCAGCCGCCGCCTGAAGCCGTATTTCACCGTATTCGACTGGCCGCTGGCGATGGTGCTGTTCATGCTGCTCACGACCAGCATGATCACCATGTCCTCGGCCGGCCACGAGTTCCCGGGCCGGGTGGAGGCGCAGATGCGCAACTTCATCCTGGCCTTCGGCATCATGTGGATGGCCGCCCTGGTGCCGCCGCAGACGCTGATGCGCCTCGCGGTGCCGGTGTATACCTTCGGCGTGACCCTGCTCATCGCGGTGGCGATGTTCGGCATCATCAAGAAGGGTGCGCGGCGCTGGCTGCACGTGGGCGTCGACATCCAGCCTTCGGAGATCATGAAGATCGCGACACCGCTGATGATCGCCTGGTACTTCCAGCAGCGCGGCAGGGTGGGGGAATGGAAAAGCTACATTGTCGCGGCCATCCTGCTGGTCATCCCGTTCACGCTGATCGCCAAGCAGCCCGACCTCGGCACCGCCCTGCTGGTGGGCGCCTCGGGCTTCTACGTCATCTTCCTGGCCGGCCTGTCGTGGCGGGTGTTGATCGCCCTGGCCGTTGCCGGCGCGGCCTGCCTGCCGGTGGCCTGGTCGATGCTGCACGACTACCAGCGCGAACGGGTGATGACGCTGATCGATCCGACCTCCGATCCGCTGGGCAAGGGATTCCACATCATCCAGTCCGTGATCGCGATCGGCTCGGGCGGCCTGAGCGGCAAGGGTTACCACCAGGGCACCCAGGTCCAGCTCGAATTCGTGCCGGAACAGACCACCGACTTCGTGTTTTCGGTCTATTCGGAAGAATTTGGGCTTGTCGGAAACCTATTTCTTTTGGTAATTTACCTGCTGCTGATCGGCCGCGGCATGATGATTGCGGCCAACGCCCCGAATATGTTCTCCCGGTTGCTGGCCGGGGCGATCACGATGATTTTCTTTACTTATGCCTTTGTCAACATGGGCATGGTGAGCGGGATCCTTCCTGTGGTCGGAGTTCCGCTGCCTTTCATGAGCTATGGCGGAACCGCGTTCATTACGCTTGGGCTCGGCGCTGGTATATTGATGAGCATTCAAAGGCACCGCAAGCTGGTGCAGACCTGAAGGAGAAAGACGCGCATGACCGCTTCGAGAACGCTCCCAGTGGTCATCGCGTTGGCAGCGTTGATGACCGGCTGCGGGACGACAGGGGACAACAAGACCCTGATCCCGCTGCCGTGGAAACACAAAATCACCGGCAAGCATCCTCCGCTGTCGCCCAAGCTGCCGCCGGCCAACTCCGGCCGTGGCGGCTACTACAAGGACGACGGCCCCGGCACCGATATCCCGGACGGGCTTGAATTCACGCCCGACGCCGTGGTCAAGGCCGAACCCTACGCCAGGTGGGCGAACCGCCCGTACTCGGTCTTCGGCCAGACCTATACCCCGATCCTGCACGAGGAACCCTTCGTGCAGCGTGGCGTGGCCAGCTGGTACGGCGTGAAATTCCACGGCCAGAAGACCTCCTCGGGCGAACCCTACGACATGTACAAGATGACGGCGGCGCATCCGACGCTGCCGATCCCGTCGTATGCCCGCATCACCAGCGTCGAGAGCGGCAAGTCGGTCGTGGTGCGCATCAACGACCGCGGCCCCTTCCACGCCAGCCGCATCGTCGACGTGTCCTACACCGCTGCCCTGAAGCTGGGCCTGCTGGGCAAGGGCAGCCACGAGGTCGAGCTCGAGCGCCTGTTCCCCGGCGACGAGGTGCGTCTCGCTGCCGAGCGCCGCGCCGCCACCTCGCAGGCGCAATCGGCCGAGGCGCCGCCGGAAATCGCCGCGCTGATGCTGGAAGACCGTGTCCAGACCGACAGCGCCGCCGTGGCCCAGGCGCTGCCGGCGGCCGAATCGAAAGCGGCGGGCAGGCAGTTCTATGTGCAGCTGGGTTCCTACAGCCGGGCCGAGAAGGCGCAGGAGATGAGCCGGAAACTGGCGGACGCGGGTCTCGAGGTCGGCACCATCGAAGTCGTGCCGAGCGGGTCGGTGAACCGTTTGTACGGCGGGCCGTTCGAGACGCGCGCGGCGGCGCAGGAAGCGGCCAGGGGATTGCCGTCGGGCCTGGGGATCAAGCCGATCGTGGTGCGGCGTTAAATCGTTCGCGGCCGCGTGGTTTCACGGTGGCCTTGGTGGTTTTCATCCGTACGACCGCGTGGGTTCAAGAACCCACCCTACCACTCCGGGTTCGTAGGGTGGGTTCTTGAACCCACGCGGTATGGTGCTCATGCACACCGCCAGCGCCGCGCGCCAACGCTAAATCATTTGCAAACGTGCAGCACCGCCGCCGGAAACCCCCGCCCGGCCTCGACGATCCGCGTGCGCGTCGGCGCATCGATGTCGCGGAAGCGGTAGGCGAAGCGGTTGGTCTGCGGCCCCCGCGGCAGGATGCGCACGCCCTGCACGCCCCGTTTCGCCAGCTCCGCCGCCAGCGTGCGCGCCCCGGCCTCGGTCTTGAATACGCCCAGCGACACCGCCCAGCGCAGCGGCGAATCGCCCTGCATGATGAAGAAATTGGTCACGCCGCGTTCGCGCAGGTCGGCTACGCGGCGGTCGGCCCCTTCCTTGCCGCCTTGCGGGGGCAGGTAGACCAGGTGGCTGGTCACTTCCTGGAAGGGGATGGCCAGGCGGGCCTGGCGCGCGCCGAGATCGAGGCGGGCCAGGCGCGTCTCGTAGCGCCGCGCGTCGCCCGCGGCGAAGGCCTCGGTTTCGAGGCAGGCAAAAGCGGGCGCCGCCGGGGGAGCGGCCGGCGCCGGCGGTTCGGCCGCGGCCGGGACGACGGCTTCGGCTTCGGGTTCGGGTTCCGCGTCCTTGGCGGCGGCCAGCGCCTGCGCCTGTTCGCCGGTCAGCAGCGTTAGCTTGTCGGGCGCCACCTGGTTGCGCAGCCGCGCGGGCTCGTGCACTTCGGCGTCGACGTTGCCCAGCAGGCCGCGGCCGTAGGCGAACAGCAGCGCGTTTGCCGCCAGCAAAGCCCAGAATACGAATTTCAGCACGCCTCAGTCTCCTTTCGCCGCATCCGCCAGCGCCACCGCGTGCAGACCGACCAGCACGATATTATCGACCAGCTTGTGCGCGACCTTGAGCGCGGGCGCGATATACGGCGCCGCGCCGCCCGACAGGACGCAGAGCGCGCCGCCATGGCCGCCGACCGCGCGCTCGATGGCGCCGGCCTGGGCCGACAGGCAGCCGGACACGATCGCGTCGTTGGTGTTGTCCGCGAACAGGGGCGGCGGGGCGGCGCCCGGCGTGGCTTGCGGCAGCTGGGCCGTGTTGCGCGCCAGTGCGCCCGCCATCAAGGCCAGGCCGGGCAGGATCATGCCGCCCGCGAAGCGGCCGCCGGCGGTGACCGCGTCGACCGTGGTCGCGGTGCCGCAGGTGGCGACGACCAGGTCGCGGCCAGGGGCCAGCGCACGCGCGCCGATCGCCGCGGCGAAGCGGTCGCACCCCAGGCGTTGCGGCTCGCGGTAGCCGTTGACCAGGCCGGCGCGCTCGGCGCTCGATGCGAACCACTCGACCGCGATCGGGCCGAGCAGGGCGGCCAGGCGCCCCCGCAGTCCGTCACCCGCGACGTTCGAGACGATGGCGCGCGTCACGCCCGCGCCCTGCCATCCGGCGCCCAGCGCATCGAGTCCCTCGTGCAGCGCGGCGCCGGTGGCGACCCACGTGCCCGGCTGCGCATCCGGGTGAGCGAGCGCCCACTTGACCCGCGTATTGCCGGCGTCGACCAGGAGCAGCATCTCAGGCGCCCTTCACGCGCAGCGAGACGTCGCCCGCCATGATCGCGATGCGGCCATCAAGGGTGTCGAGCAGCAGGCGGCCGGCATCGTCGACACCGGCGGCGGCGCCTTCGTGCAGCACCGCGCCGCGGTCGAGGATGGTGACGGTCTCGCCCTGCCAGGCATGGCGCAGGTTCCAGCGCGCGGCGAAGGCACTGAAGCCGGCGCGCTCGAATTCGCGCAGCGCGCCAGCCAGGCCGTCGAGCAGGGCGGCCAGCAGCTCGTTGCGGTCCATGCGCGCCAGCCAGGGCAGGGAAGCGATGCTGCGGCCGAGCAGCGCTTCGGCTTCGTCCGGCATCAGGAGGTTCAGGCCGATGCCGAGCACCGCCCACACGCCGCCATCCTTCGCGGACTGGGTCTCGATCAGGATGCCGGCCAGCTTGTCGCCGTCGCGCAGCACGTCGTTCGGCCATTTCAATCCGACCTGCACGCCGAGGCGGCCGAGGGTCTCGGCCAGCGCCACGCCGACCGCCAGCGGCAGCCCGGCCAGCCGGTTGACGCCGCCTTCGAAACGCCAGGCCAGCGAGAAGGTGAGCGAGCCTTCGCTCGAGGACAGCCAGCTGCGGCCGGCGCGGCCACGGCCGGCGGTCTGGTTGCGGGCCACCAGCAGCAGCGGTGCTTCCAGCGAGGAAGCGCGCGCCAGCAGGTCGGCGTTGGTCGAGCCGGTCTCCTCGACCACCTCGACGGCCACGTTCGCGCTCGAACGGGCGGCAATCTCGACGGCGTTCATGCGGCCTCCTTGCGGTGTTTTTGCGGGGCGCGCGAGAAGACCAGGTCGAACAGGGGATTCGGCAGGGCGCGCAGCAGCCTGGCGGCGACGCCCATCTGCCAGGGCAGCACGCGGTAGCTGTCGCCGCGCGCGATCGCATCGGCGGCGCTTGCCGCGAAACGCCCGGCCGGCATCAGGAAAGGCATGGGAAAACGGTTATTGCGTGTCATGGGTGTATCGATGTAGCCGGGCGCGATGGTCACGACCCGGACGGCGGTGGATTTCAGTTCGAGGCGCAGCGATTCGGCATAGCTGTGCACGGCGGCCTTCGAGGCGCAGTAGGCGCCCGCGCCGCGCATGCCGCGAATGCCCGCCACGCTGCCGATGGCGACCAGGCGGCAGGGCGTGCCCTGCGCCTTCATCGGCGCGACAAAAGGGGCGAAGGTGGCGACCATGGCGTTCACGTTGGTCGCGAACACGGATTCGAACACCGGCAGGTCTTCAGGCCGCTCGGTGAGCGTGCCGTGGGAGATGCCGGCGCTGGCGATCACGATGTCGGCGCCGCCGCAGGCGCGCAGGAAGTCCTGCGCGGCCCGGGCCAGCGCCGCGTGGTCGCAGACGTCGACGGCGTAGCAGTGGTGGCGGCCGGGATCGGGAAGCGCGGCGCGCAGCGCGGCAAGGGCGTCGGCGCGCCGGCCCAGCAGGCCGAGGGTGGCGCCGCGTGCGGCATATTCGCGCGCCAGGGCCGCGCCGATGCCGCTCGAGGCGCCGGTGATGAAGACGCGGTCCGGGCGGGCCGCCAAGGTCATTTCTTGTCCGCTTGGGCTTTCGCGACCAGTGCGTCCATCACCTGCAGCGCCACCTGCTGCTGCTCGGTCTCGGTGCGGGCGGTCGAGCCGCCCTGGTTCGCCATCGAAGGCGAGGTGACGAAGCGGCCGTCGATCGCCACGAACGGCCAGTGGTCGACCTTGTAGGCGTCCATCATGGCGGCTGCGTGGCGCAGCTTGCCCTGCACGCCGAAGGAGCGGTAGGCGTCGACGAAGCGCGCGCGGTCGATGCCGGACCTGGCCGCCCACTCGATCACTTCCTCGTCGTCCTGGAGACGCAGGCCCTGCCGGTGGATCGCGGCGAACGCCTTCTCGTGGTACTGGCCGAGCAGGCCGAGCGCCTCGAGCGTGTAGAACAGGCGTTGTTGCGGCACGATGCGCGGGCCGGCGCCCACGTGCACGCGCTTGAAGACGATGTTGTCGCCCTGCTTCCTGACCCACTCCTGGAGCAGCGGTTCGAAGGCGTTGCAGTGCGGGCAGTAGTAAGCGAAGAACTCGACGACTTCGACCTGCTTGCCGGCCGGGGTTTCCTGCTTCTGCGGCAGGACCTGGTACTGCACGCCTTCCTTGGGCGCGAGCGGCGCGGCGGCGGCAATACCGGCAATTCCCATCACAATGGCGCTGCACAGCAGGCGGCGAAGCATTTGCATCGAATTCTCCTTGCAGGATTATTTCTGGTTGCGGACGATGGCCACGTCGATGCCACTGTCGAGCAGCTTGGCGCGGGCCTTGTTGACGGCTTCGACCTGGTTGAACGGGCCCAGGCGCACGCGGTGCAGCACGCCGCTGTCGCTGGTGCGGTCGCTGATCGCGGCCTCGAAGCCGAGCAGGGCCAGCTTGGCGCGGGTGTTCTCGGCGTCGGACATCTCACGGAAGGCGCCGGCCTGCAGGTAGTAGACGTACTTGTCGTCGCCGCCGGCGCTGTCCGCCGCAGCCGTGGGAGCACCGGCCGGGGCTGCCGCCGGCGCGCGCGCGGCCGGGCTGGCGGCCGGTTTCGGATCGGCGGCCGCACTCATGCCGGCGATCGCTTCGCCCAGCGGGTCGGCCTCGGTATCGGCGGGGCGCGCCGCCGCGGCAGGCGCCGGCGCCGGTGCGGCCGCCCGGGCGGCTTCGCGCTCGGCCAGCTGCTTGTTCGCTTCGCGCGCGGCGTCGCGGTTGCCGTACATCGGCTTGTTCGGATCGTTCGCCTGGCTCGGATCGAGGTCGGCCGGACGGCCCATCTTGTTCGAGCGGTCGGTGAAGGGCGAATTGCCCTTGGTGATCATCAGCGCGACCGCCACCGCGATACCCAGCCCGATGATCAGGCCGATGATGATGCCGGTCAGGGTGCTGCCGCGCTGGCGCAGGAGGGAAGGAGGTCGGATGGTGGCGGTCATGTTGCGTGCTTACTCTTGTGGTTCGGTGGTGTTGCGTTCCATCTTGGCCGGGGCCGAGACGCCGATCAGGGCCAGGCCGTTGCGCAGCACCTGGCGGGTGGCGGCCATCAGGGCCAGGCGGGCCATCTTGACGGCTTCGTCGTCGACCAGCACGCGCTCGGCGTTGTAGTAGCTGTGCAGCTCGCCGGCCAGCTCGCGCAGGTAGAAGGCGACCTGGTGCGGGCCGAGCTCGGCCTTCGCGCGCTCCAGCATTTCCGGGTAGGCCGACAGCGTGCTCAGCAGGGTCGCTTCGCGCGGCGCGGTCAGCGGCGCCAGGTCGACCTTCGACAGCGTGCTCTCGTCGCCGCCCCACTGGGCCAGCACCGAGCAGATGCGCGCGTGGGCGTACTGCACGTAATAGACCGGGTTCTCGTCCGAGGTCTTCAGGGCGACGTCGACGTCGAACACGAATTCGGTGTCGGCCTTGCGCGAGATGAGGAAGAAGCGCACGGCGTCGCGGCCGCGCGTGATGTCGCCGTTGCCCGACCATTCGATCAGGTCGCGCACGGTGACGTAGGAGCCGGCGCGCTTCGAGATCTTGACCTCTTCGCCGTTCTTCATCACGGTGACCATCTTGTGCAGCACGTAGTCCGGGTAGCCCTGCGGGATGCCGATGTTCACCGCCTGCAGGCCGGCGCGCACGCGCGCGATGGTGCCGTGGTGGTCGCTGCCCTGGATGTTGATGGCCTGGTCGAAGCCGCGGCGGAATTTCTGGATGTGGTAGGCCACGTCCGGCACGAAATAGGTATAGGTGCCGTCGGACTTGCGCATCACGCGGTCCTTGTCGTCGCCGTAGTCGGTGGTCTTCAGCCACAGGGCGCCGTCCTGCTCGTAGGTGACGCCGGCGTCGACCAGGGCCTGGACGGCCGCTTCGACCTTGCCGTCGCCGTACAGCGAGGACTCGAGGTAGTAGTTGTCGAACTTGACGCCGAAGGCCTGCAGGTCGCGGTCCTGCTCGTTGCGCAGGTAGGTGACCGCGAAGCGGCGGATCGATTCGATGTCGTTCACGTCACCGCTGGCGGTGGCCGGCTCGCCGTCGCTGGCCGAAACCGTTTTCTTCGCCAGGAAGTCGTCGGCGATGTCCTGGATGTAGTCGCCGTTGTAGGCCGACTCGGGCCACTCGGCGTCGCCCGGCTTGAAGCCGCGCGCGCGCGCCTGGACCGAGTTGGCCAGGGTGGCGATCTGCACGCCGGCGTCGTTGTAGTAGAACTCGCGGGTCACCTCGTGGCCCTGCGATTCGAACAGCGCCGACAGGGCGTCGCCCAGCGCGGCCTGGCGGCCGTGGCCGACGTGCAGCGGGCCGGTCGGGTTGGCCGAGACGAATTCGATGATCGCATGGTGGCCGGCGCCCGAGCTGCCGCGCCCGAAGGCGGCGCCGGCTTCCAGGATGCTGCGCACCACCGACTGCTTGGCGCTGGCGGCCACGCGCAGGTTGATGAAGCCGGGACCGGCGACGTCGGCCGATTCGACCAGGCCGGCGGCCTTCGGTTCGGCCAGCAGGGCGGCGACCAGGCGCGTGGCCAGTTCGCGCGGATTGGTCTTCAAGGGCTTGGCCAGCTGCATGGCGATGTTGCAGGCGATGTCGCCGTGGCTGGGATCGCGCGGGCGTTCCAGGACGATGTTAGGGGTCAAATCGGTGCCGGCGACGATCGGCGCAAGGGCGGCCTGGAACAGGGCAACGATTTCTTGTTTTTGTTGGGCGAGCATAAATGATACGCAGTGAATGGTCCGAGAATTCGAATGGAGCGGTGGCGCGGCCACGGCAAACAGGGATTCATTATACTGGTTTGCCGCAACAGCGAATACGCCCGCGGCCGGCGCAGGTACCGAGCAAGGTGCTGAGTATTTAAGCGCGGCCAAAGGCTGAACCGGTACAATGTCGCCTTTTCGTATCGACCCGTCACCATGACCGACAAGCGCCCCACGCTCACCATCAAACCCAAGTCCGGCAGCGCCGCCAAGCCGGCGCCGAAGAAGGTGGGCAACCCCGCGGCCCAGTTCGCAAAGCCCGCCGGCAAGCCGCCGGCCCAGGCCGCGCAGGGCCGCGAAACGGGGCAGGGCAGGCCGGCGCCGCGTCCTGAAGCACGCGCGAGCGCCCCGGCCGAGGCAAGACGCCCGGCCGCGCCGTCGCGCCCGGCCCCGCAGGCGCGCCCGAGCTACGAGGTCAAGCCGCACTTCCAGTCCGACTATCGCCCTGACCTCCCAAGCGATTCGCTGGCGCTGGCCCTGCTGGGCGCGGCCAACGCGATCGCCCAGGTCGGCGCCGGCACCGCGCTGCCGCAGGCACTGGCCCACGTGTTCCAGGCCTGGGGCGCCACGCCGCAGACGCGCGGCGCGATCCAGGACCTGTCCTACCGCAGCATGCGCCAGATGGGCCGCAGCGAAACCCTGCTGGGCCTGATGACGACCAAGGCGCCGGACGCGCCGCAGCTGGCCGGCCTGCTGTGCTGCGCGCTGGCCCTGCTCGATCCGCCGGAAGGGCAGGCGGCGCCCTACGAGGCCTTCACGGTGGTCGACCAGGCGGTGACGGCGGCGGCCAGCCACCCGGATTTCGCCCATGCCAAGGCGATGGTGAACGCGGTGCTGCGCCGCTTCCTGCGCGAACGGGACAAGCTGGTCGAGGCCGCACTGGCCGAGCCGCTGGCCGAATGGAATTACCCGCAATGGTGGATCGACGCGACCAAAGCGGCTTACCCGCGCGACTGGCAGGCGATCCTCGCGGCCGGCAACACCCATCCGCCGCTGACCCTGCGCGTGAATACCCGCAAGACCTCGGTCGAGGCGTACGTGCGCCTGCTGGACGAGGCCGGGCTGCAGGCCGACCAGGTCGGCCCCCAGGCCCTGCGCCTGCGGCAGGCCGTGAACGTGGCCCAGATCCCGGGCTTCCACGACGGCCTGGCCTCGGTCCAGGACGCCGGCGCCCAGCTGGCCGCGCCGCTGCTCGACCTGGCCGACGGCATGCGCGTGCTCGACGCCTGCGCCGCGCCGGGCGGCAAGAGCGGCCACATCCTGGAACTGGCGGACGTCGCGCTGACCTCGGTCGACGCCGACCCGCAGCGCCTGGCGCGCGTGGGCGACAACCTCGGCCGGCTGGGGCTGCAGGCCACGCTGATCGCGGCCGAAGCGCAGACGAAAGAGTGGTGGGATGGCCGTCAATACGACCGCATCCTGGCCGACGTGCCTTGCACCGCCTCGGGCATCGTGCGGCGCCATCCGGACATCCGCTGGCTGCGCCGCAAGACCGACACGCGCCAACTTACAACACTTTCCGCGCAGATACTCGACAATCTTTGGCAGATGCTGCGGCCCGATGGTAAATTGCTGTTTGTGACATGTTCGCTCTGGCCCCAGGAATCGGAGGCGCAGGCGGCCGCGTTTGCGGCGCGCCACATTGATGCCACCCGCCTCGAAGCGCCGGGCCAGCTGCCTCCATCGAGCGGCGCCGGGCTGGATCATGACGGTCTGTTCTATGCCCTTTTCCACAAGAAGGGGGCGTGAGACATCCATAACAAGCTCGATTAATTTAGGTTCCGGCCCACCTGTGACTTTACGATTTTTCCGCCTCCTCGCCTGCCAGTTGCTGCTGGTCTTCGCGTGCGCAACGGCGCAGGCGGCCGACGGGATCGACATCACGATGGCGAAAATCGAGGCCTCCGATGACGGCTATCGCCTCGCCGCCAACTATTCCTTCGAGCTGAGCCGCGACCTCGAGGACGCCCTGCAGCACGGCATCAAGCTGTACTTCACGACCGAAATCGAGCTGGTGCGCCCGCGCTGGTGGTGGCGCGACGACCGCGCCGTGTTCGCCCGGCGCACCGTGAGCATTTCCTACGACGTCCTGCTGCGCCAGTACTACGTGGCGGCGGTCGGCAGCGTGCAGCAGACCTTCCAGACCCTGGACGAGGCGATGTTCCAGATCCGGCGTCCGGGACGCTGGCTGATCGCGCCCAGGAACGCGCTCAAGCATGGCGAGACCTACGAGGTCAGCCTGCGCATGTTCATGGACCGCGACTACCTGCAAAAGCCCTTGCAGGTGAGCGCCTTCTCCAACTCCGACTGGCGTCTCGCCTCGAACAGGAAGACCTTCAATTACCGTGCGGAGTAAGGCGTGAACCAGGCCATGCGCTACGCGCTGGTGGTCGGCGGGGCGGTCGTCTCGATCCTCTTGTTCCTGCTCGCCTCGGCCTCGAACAACTCCGGCTTCTTCGACCGCTACTACGCCTGGCTGCTGGGCCTGAACGCCACCATCGCGTTCCTGCTGCTGATCCTGGTGGTGGTGGCGCTCGGCCGCCTGTATTCGCGCTATAAAGCCAAGCGCTTCGGCTCGCGCCTGATGGCGCGGCTGGTGCTGCTGTTCGCCGGCATCGGCATCCTGCCGGGCCTGATCATCTTCATGGTGTCGGTGCAGTTCGTCTCGCACTCGATCGAATCCTGGTTCGACGTCAAGATCGAAGCCGCGCTCTCGTCCGGCCTGAACCTGGGCCGCGCCGCTCTCGACGAAGCGCAGGCCGGTCTGGTCGCCAACGCCCAGACCGTGGCCGCCACGCTGTCCGGCCAGCCCGACATGGGCGCGCAGCTGGTGCTGTCGCAGACCATCACCGACAGCAACGGCATGCAGAGCGCGATGCTGATCGATGCTGACGGCAGGCTGGTCGCCAGCGCCAGCGCCGACCGGCGCGCCGACCTCACGCCCGACCTGCCGAGCCCGCAGATGCTGCGCCAGGCCGCCATGCCGGGCGGGTATGCGCGGCCCGAGGGCGGCATCGAACTCGATTTCCGCGACGAAGGCGGCGAAGAGCCGAACGCGCTCGACGCCGCCACCGGCCTGCGCCTGCGCGTGGTGCTGGCGGTGCCCGAGCCGCCCGGCGCCGCGCCGCGCTACCTGCAGATGATGCAGGCGGTGCCGGTCAACCTGGCGACGAATGCCGAGGTGCTCAGGAGCGCCTTCAGCGAATACCGCCAGCGCTCGGTGGCGCGCGAAGGCTTGCGCCAGATGTACATCAACACGCTCACGCTCACCTTGCTGCTGGCGATCTTCGGCGCCATCGGCAGCGCGGTGCTGATCGCGGGGAACCTGGCCCAGCCGCTGCTGGTGCTGGCCGAAGGCACGCAGGCGGTGGCCGAGGGCGATTTGTCGCCGCGCCCGATCGTCGAGACCGACGACGAGCTGGGCACGCTGACCCAGTCCTTCAACGCCATGACCGGCCAGCTGTTCGAGGCCAGGAGCGCCGTCGAGCGCAACCGCGCCGCGCTGCAAAGCGCCAAGGCCCACCTGGAATCGGTGCTGGCCAACATGTCGGCCGGCGTGCTGGTGCTCGACGCCGAAGGCCTGGTCGTGAACTCGAACGACGCCGCCTGCCGCATCCTGCAGATGGAGCACTGCCACCTGACCGGTCCGCTGAACCGGATCGAGGGCCTGGCCACCTTCGCCAATGCGGTCACGCGCGCCTTCTCGGCGCAGAGCGCGCAGTCGGCCGCCGGCAGCACGCGCCAGCGCACCCACTGGCAGCAGCAGATCGAGATCCCGCGTCCGGGCGAAGACCACGACACGACCCTGCTGGCGCGCGGCTCGCGCCTGCCGGTGGGCGTGGGCAGCGGCTTCATCGTGGTGTTCGACGACATTTCCGACGTGATCTCGGCCCAGCGCTCGGTGGCCTGGGGCGAGGTCGCGCGGCGCCTGGCGCACGAGATCAAGAATCCGCTGACGCCGATCCAGCTCTCGGCCGAACGATTGCAGATGAAGCTGGAGGACAAGCTGGAAGCGCCCGATGCCGCGCTGCTGGCGCGCGCCACCACCACCATCGTCAACCAGGTCGACGCGATGAAGCGCATGGTCGACGACTTCCGCGACTATGCGCGCACGCCGCCGGCGGTGCTCGAGCCGCTCGACCTGAACGCGCTGATCGAGGAGATCCTCAGCCTCTACCTGGCCGAGGACGCGTCCGACATCATCCATGCCGCGCTGGCGCCGCAGCTGCCGCGCGTGATGGGCGACCCGACCCAGCTGCGCCAGGTGATCCACAACCTGCTGCAGAACGCCCAGGACGCCCTGGTCGACCGCGGTCCGGACGCGCCCGCGCCGCGCATCGACGTCGCCACCGAGATCATCCACTACACCGGCGCCGACGGCGCGGCCGGCCTCGCGGTGCGCCTGGCGATCATGGACAACGGCCCGGGATTCGCGCCGAAGATCCTGGCGCGCGCCTTCGAACCCTACGTCACCTCGAAGGCGCGCGGCACCGGCCTGGGCCTGCCGATGGTGAAGAAGATCATCGACGAACACGGCGGACGGATCGATATCCAGAACCGTCCGGACGGAAGTGGCGCGTCGGTATTCATTTTGCTGTTAAAGTTAGCACAAGAGGCGAACTTGGCCGAAAGCGACAATCGGGCATAAAATCACGGCTGGAAAATCACGACTGGCAAGGAGCGTGCGAAAAAACCGTCAGGGCAAGGAATGCCGCCCGACGCATGGCCGCAGCGGCGGACCGCGAAGACAGTACGAAGGTACGGCGAGACGATGCAACGCAGCCATGGCGATTTTTTCACACGCTCAACGGGTGGAGACAGGAAGGCGAAAAGATGGCGAACATACTCGTAGTTGATGATGAAATGGGCATCCGCGAGCTGCTCTCGGAAATCCTGGGAGACGAAGGCCACGCAATCACGCTGGCGGAAAACGCGCAGCAGGCGCGCGAGGCGCGCGCGGCCGGTGCGCCCGACCTGGTCCTGCTCGATATCTGGATGCCGGACACCGACGGCGTCACCCTGCTCAAGGAGTGGCAGCGCGACGGCCTGCTGACCATGCCGGTCATCATGATGTCCGGCCACGCAACCATCGACACGGCGGTCGAGGCCACCCGTATCGGCGCCCTGAACTTCCTCGAAAAGCCGATCGCCCTGCAGAAGCTGCTGAAGGCCGTGCAGCAGGGCCTGACCCGCGCCCAGGAAGTGGCGCGCGCACCAAGCCCGCCGCCGCGCCCGGTCATGCCGCCGCCGATCGTGGAAAGCATGCCGGCCAGCGCGCCGATGTACGCGCCGCCGCCGATGCCGGCGCCGCTCAACGGCGCGCGCGTCGGCGTGGTCGGCCATGGCGAAACCCAGGGCTACACGCTGTCCTTCGACCTGCCGCTGCGCGAGGCCCGCGACGCCTTCGAGCGCATGTACTTCGAGCACCACCTGGGGCGCGAGGGCGGCAGCATGACGCGCGTGGCCGAGAAGACCGGCCTGGAGCGCACCCACCTGTACCGCAAGCTCAAGCAGCTTGGCGTCGAGCCGGGCAAGCTCGGCAAGCGCGGGGGATGAAGGGGCTCGCCGCCCCCATCCCCACCACCCTCGTCACCGGTGCCAGCGCCAGCCGGCGCGAGGCGGCGATCGCCGCCGCCCTGGCCGAGTCAACTCCGCATCAACACGGTGTGTCCGCCATCATCCTCGAAGGACTGCCCGACGGCAGCCCCGTTCTCGACGCTTCCGACTCGCTCTTGATCGCCCGCATTGCCCCAGGTTGCCTATGCTGCGCCGGCAATCTGGTGATGCGTGTTACATTGAATCGTCTCCTGCGCCAACGTCCGACGCGTCTCCTGGTCGGCGTGGCCAGCGGCGAGCACCTGGGTCAGTTGCGATCATGGTTAAGCAGCGCACCATACGATCAGCTGTTGAAACTGACGCCGGACCGGCACTCTTGAAATCGGTTCGCGCAGCCCCACCTCTTCACTGAAGTCGAAAGCCAGCCGCCCGCCGCCGCGCGGCTGGTCCAACACTCTGATCGAGAGAAGGAGTCATCATGAACATGATCTATAACAGCGAACAGTACAGCGTGGTCGAATTTGGCGTCGATCGCGACCTCGAAGCCCTGCGCTTCGGCGGTTACGAGATCGTCGACAAGGCCGGCCGTCGCGAAGCGTTCATCGGCGGCAAACTGGCGCAATCGTTCCGGCGCGACGTCAACAACCTGATCGCCAGCGAGCCGACCATGGAGGAAATCGACGATTTCCTGGGCTCCTACGATACCCTGATGAGCCAACCGGTCGTGCTGCACTAACCCGTTCCATCATCGTGCCGCACAGTGCGCGCACTGTGCGGCATCGTGAAGAACCCCGTACTCTTCTCCCTGCTGCGCCATGGTAAGCTGCGCGCCATGTGCCAACTTCTCGCAATGAACTGCAATGTTCCAACGGACATTGTGTTTTCCTTTACCGGCTTCGCCCACCGCGGCGGCCGCACCGATACCCACCACGACGGCTGGGGCATCGCCTTCTTCGAGGGCGCCGGCGTACGCCATTTCGTCGACCACCAGGCCGCGATCGCTTCCCCGATTGCCGAACTGATCAAGCGTTACCCGATCAAGTCGACCAACGTCATCGCCCACATCCGCAAAGCCACGCAAGGCGAGGTGGCGCTCGAGAACTGCCATCCCTTCGTGCGCGAACTGTGGGGCCGCTACTGGGTGTTCGCCCACAACGGCGACCTGAAGGCATTCGTGCCCGCGCTCGACGGCGCCTTCCGGCCGGTCGGCAGCACCGACAGCGAGCTGGCCTTCTGCTTCCTGCTGCAGGAATTGCGGCGCCGCTTCGGCGACACCGCGCCCGAGCGCGGCGCGCTGCATGCGGCCCTGGAAGAACTGGTGCGCGGCATCGCCGCCTACGGCACCTTCAACATGATGCTCTCCGACGGCACCGCCCTGTTCGCGCACTGCTCGACCAAGCTGTGCTACGTCGTGCGCAAGTATCCGTTCGCCTCGGCCTGCCTGTCCGACGAAGACCTGTCCGTCGATTTCTCGCAGGTAACCACGCCCAACGACCGAGTCGCGATCATCGTCACCGAGCCGCTGACCACCAACGAGACCTGGACGCATTTCGCGCCGGGCGAATTGAAATTGTTCGTCGACGGCGCGCCGCAGGCGGCGCCAATTTAGCATTCCGGCATCTTTTTTTGCTTCATGGAGATGCCAAAAAGCCACTAACTGCCGAGAATCGGGTAGAGTGAGCAGCTTGAACCGACCACGGGACCGCGATGACCGATACCGCCAGCCTCGACCAGGCATCCCAGCCTCTGCAACTACGCAATTTCTACCTGGCGCGCCAGCCGCTGCTCGACCGTAACCAGGCCCTGTTCGGCTACGAACTGCTGTTCCGCAGCCGCCAGGAGGGTGGCGCCGAGATCGATTCGGCGCTCGCCGCCACCAGCGGCGTGCTGGCCCATGCGGCCCAGCTCGGCCTGCCGCGCGCGATCGGCGATGCGCTCGCCTTCCTGAACGTCGACACCGACGTGTTGATGAGCGATATCTTCGCCTTCCTGCCGCGCGAGCGCACCGTGCTCGAGCTGGGCGCCTCGGTGGAGGCAAGCGACGCGGTGCTGTGGCGCCTGGCCGAGCTGGCCGGGCACGGCTTCCGCTTTGCCGCCGAGGCATCCAGCCACGGCGCGCGCCTGGGACGGCTGCTGCCGCTGCTCGACTACGTCAAGGTCGACCTGCGCGCCACGCCCGTGGTGGCGATGCTGTCCCTGGTGCCGCGCCTGCGCGGCACCGGCAAGCGGCTGGTGGCCGAAAAGGTCGAAAGCCAGACCGATTACCGCACCTGCCTCGACCTCGGCTTCGATTACTTCCAGGGCTATTATTTCGCCAAGCCCTCGGTGCTGGCCGGACGCAAGCTGTCGCCCTCGCAGCAGGCGCTGGTCGAGTTGATGCACCTGGTGGATTCGGACGCCGACAACATCGAGATCGAGCGCGCCATCAAGCGCGACGTGCCGCTCTCGGTCAACCTCCTGCGCATCGTGAACACGCCGGCGGCCAGCCTCGGCCAGCGCATCGATTCGCTCAGCCAGGCCCTGCTCGTGCTTGGCCGGCGCCAGTTGCAGCGCTGGCTGCAGATCATGCTCTACGCCGAGCCCGGCACGCGCGGCCACGCGATGACGCCGCTCCTGATGCTCGCCAGCACCCGCGCGCGCCTGATGGAACTGCTGGCCCAGCGGCTGCGCCCGGGCCAGCGCCAGGTGGCCGATGTCGCCTTCACGGTCGGCATCATGTCGCTGATGGACGCGTTGTTCTCGGTGCCGATGGCCGACCTGGTCGAACAGATTCCGGTGAGCGACGAGGTGGCAGCCGCGCTGGTGAAACGCAGCGGCTTCTTCGGCGAACTGCTGCGCCTGGCCGAGTCGCTCGAACAGATGGAGGAGGGCGACGCGCTGCTGCCGGTGCTGGGCGAACTGGCCGACAGCGGCGACGAACTGGTCGAACTGGAGATGGCCGCCTTCGAGTGGAGCGACAAGGTGGTGCGCCACGCGTTGTAAACGTACCGCTTGCTTGCGGCAGCGTCGGAAAGCGGGCACTGAGCCCTAGGGTGGGCGGGTCTTCCCGCCCACGCGTTCGACAAGCGCCTGCACAGCCGGGTTGCTTCGAAGTCAGCCCATCACGTCCCCACCCACTGCTGATGCAGGTCCGGATCGGTCCGCATTTCCCATAATCCCAGCCCGACCGCCGCCAACCCGACGACCAGCATGCTGGCGCTCATCGCCCGGTCGCCGACGACGCCCACCAGCCAGGGCGACACCGCCACCCAGGCGCCGACCACGATGTTCACGATCACGGCCCAGATATAGGTTTTATACAGGTCGAAGGCAGCCAGCGCCACCATGAGGGCGCCCGCCATGTAGGCGTTGACCGCCGGTGTCGAATCGCTCGGGTAGCCCATCACCCAGGGCGAAACGAACAGCCAGAGGCCCAGCAGCAGGATCGCCTGGTCCTGCCAGCGCCGGATGGGAAGATGCATTGCCATGATGCGCTCCTCGAAGCGGGACCGAGGTCCCCGAGGAGTTAGGCAATACAGGTTAAAGAAAGTTCCACGGTGAATGGCGGGGCTGGCGAGGCATCTTTCAGGATAACTATCGACGCGTGGACGGCAGAGCCGTCCACCCTACGTCCCTTGCATAGGCTGTAGCGTGGACGGGTTCCCCGTCCACGCGTCGATCGTTACCGGCTGAATCACTGCAACCGTGCCGGCGCCAACGGACGATTAAGACAGATTCGGCGCCAGGTGACGCTCGACCTCGGCCTTGTCCATGCCGCGGCGCTGCGCCATGTCCTCGACCTGGTCGTCGCCGATCTTGCCGACCACGAAGTACTTCGACTCCGGGTGGGCGAAATAGAAGCCCGACACGGCCGCGCCCGGATACATCGCGTAGGACTCGGTCAGCTGCATGCCGATTTCCTCGGCCTGCAGGGTCTCGAACAGTTCCTTCTTGACCGTGTGCTCGGGGCAGGCCGGGTAGCCCGGCGCCGGGCGGATGCCGAGGTATTCCTCGGCGATCAGCGCCTTGTTGTCCAGGTCTTCGCCCGCCGCGTAGCCCCACAGGTCGGTACGCACGCGCTCGTGCAGGTATTCGGCGAAGGCTTCGGCCAGGCGGTCGGCCAGGGCCTTCAGCATGATCGACGAGTAGTCGTCATGCGCGTCCTCGAAGCGCTGCTCGTGCTTCTCGATGCCCAGGCCCGCCGTCACCGCGAACATGCCGATGTAGTCGGCCACGCCCGATTCCTTCGGCGCGATGAAGTCGGCCAGGCATTGGTTCGGACGCTGGACGCCGTCGACCACGGGTTTCACGCCCTGCTGGCGCAGGCCGTGCCAGGTGAAGGCGACCTGCGAACGCGATTCGTCGGTATAGATCTCGATGTCGTCGTCGCGCACGCTGTTGGCCGGCAGCAGGGCGATCGCGCCGTTCGCGGTCAGCCAGCGGCCTTCGATAATCTTCTTGAGCATGGCCTGGCCTTCCTCGAAAACCTTGGTCGCGGCTTCGCCCACGACCTCGTCGGTGAGGATGGCGGGGAAGGGACCGGCCAGGTCCCAGGTCTGGAAGAACGGGCCCCAGTCGATGTAGCGCGCCAGCGTGCCGAGGTCGACATTTTTAAATACGCGGCGCCCGATGAACTTCGGCTTGAGCGGCGCAAAGTCCAGTTTTGCCTTGTTGGCGCGCGCCTGTTCCAGCGTGACCATCGGCAGCGCCTTCTTGCCGGCGTGCTGCACGCGGATACGCTCGTAGTCGGCCTTGATCTCGGCCATGTACTGCTCGCGCGTTTCCTCGGTCAGCAGCGACTGGCCGACCGACACCGAACGCGAGGCGTCCGGCACGTAGACCACCGGGCCGTCGTAGTGCGGCGCGATCTTGACGGCCGTGTGGGCGCGGCTGGTGGTGGCGCCGCCGATCAAGAGCGGGATGCGGCGCTCGCGGAACCACGGGTCGCGCTGCATCTCGCGCGCGACGTGGGCCATCTCTTCCAGCGAAGGCGTGATCAGGCCGGACAGGCCGACGATGTCCGCGTTCTCTTTCTTGGCTTTCGCCAGGATGTCGGAGCAGGGCACCATCACGCCCATGTTTACGATCTCGAAGTTATTACATTGCAGGACCACCGAGACGATGTTCTTGCCGATGTCGTGCACGTCGCCCTTCACGGTGGCGATCACGATCTTGCCCTTCGGCTTGGCGACGATGCCGGTGCGCGCTTCTTCCTGCGCCTTTTCCTCTTCGATGAAGGGCACGAGGTGGGCCACGGCCTGCTTCATCACGCGGGCGGACTTCACCACCTGCGGCAGGAACATCTTGCCCTGGCCGAAGAGGTCGCCGACGATGTCCATGCCGGCCATCAGCGGGCCTTCGATGACGTTGATCGGACGCCCGCCGGCAGCAAGCACGGCCTGGCGCGCTTCCTCGGTGTCCTCGACGATCCACTGGGTGATGCCGTGCACCAGCGCGTGCGCCAGGCGCTTCTCGACCGGGCCGCTCCTCCACTCCAGGTTCTGTTCCTGCTTGCCGCCGCCGGCCTTGAGCGTGCCGGCGAATTCGATCATGCGCTCGGTGGCGTCCTCGCGGCGGTTCAGCACCACGTCCTCGACGCGCTCGCGCAGCTCGGCGGGCAGTTCGTCGTAGACGCCGATCATGCCGGCGTTCACGATACCCATGGTCATGCCGGCCTTGATCGCGTGGTACAGGAAGACGGTGTGGATCGCTTCGCGCGCCGGGTCGTTGCCGCGGAACGAGAACGACACGTTCGAGACGCCGCCCGACACCTTCGCATGCGGCAGGTGCTCGCGGATCCAGCGCGTGGCGTTGATGAAGTCGTTCGCGTAGTTGTTGTGTTCCTCGATGCCGGTGGCGATCGCGAAGATGTTCGGATCGAAGATGATGTCCTCGGGCGGGAAGCCCACCTTCTGCACCAGGGTGTCGTAGGCGCGCTTGCAGATCTCGATCTTGCGCTCGAAGGTGTCGGCCTGGCCCATCTCGTCGAAGGCCATCACGATCACGGCCGCGCCGTAGCGGCGGCACAGCTTGGCCTGGCGCAGGAATTCCTCCTCGCCTTCCTTCATCGAGATCGAGTTGACGATGGCCTTGCCCTGCACGCACTTCAGGCCGGCCTCGATCACGCTCCATTTCGAGGAGTCGATCATGATCGGCACGCGCGAGATGTCCGGCTCGGAGGCGATCAGGTTCAGGAAGCGCGTCATCGCCGCCTGCGAATCGAGCATCGCCTCGTCCATGTTGATGTCGATGACCTGGGCGCCGTTCTCGACCTGCTGGCGCGCCACCGACAGCGCCTCGTCGAACTGCTCGTTCAGGATCATGCGCGCAAAGGCTTTCGAGCCGGTCACGTTGGTGCGCTCGCCGACGTTCACGAACAGCGACGAGTCGTCCACCGTGAACGGCTCCAGGCCCGCCAGGCGCATCGCGACCGGCACTTGCGGCAGCGCGCGCGGGGTGGCGGTCGAGAGCAGTTCGGCGATCGCCTTGATGTGTTCCGGCGTGGTGCCGCAGCAGCCGCCGGCGATGTTGACGAAGCCGGCGTCGGCGAATTCGCGCAGCAGCGCCGAGGTGTCGGCCGGCAGCTCGTCGAAGCCGGTGTCGCTCATCGGGTTGGGCAGGCCGGCGTTCGGGTAGATGCAGACGAAGGTATCGGCGATCTGCGACAGCTCCTCGGCATACGGGCGCATCAGCGCCGCGCCCAGCGCGCAGTTCAGGCCGATGGTCAGGGGCTTGGCGTGGCGCACCGAATTCCAGAAGGCCTCGACGGTCTGGCCCGACAGGATGCGGCCCGAGGCATCGGTGACCGTGCCCGAGATCATGATCGGCTTGCGCAGGGTATCCGGATGCTCGTCGAAGTACTGGTCGATGGCGAACAGCGCCGCCTTGCAGTTCAGGGTGTCGAAGATGGTTTCGACCAGCAGCACGTCGACGCCGCCGTCGACCAGGCCGCGCACCTGCTCGTGGTAGCTCGCGACGAGCTGGTCGAAGGTGATGTTGCGCGCCGCCGGGTCGTTCACGTCGGGCGAGATCGAGGCCGTCTTCGGGGTCGGGCCGAGGGCGCCGGCAACGAAACGCGGCTTGTCCGGCGTCGAGTACTTGTCGCAGGCGGCGCGCGCGAGCTTCGCGGCCTCGACGTTCATCTCGTAGGCCAGGTGGCCCATGTGGTAGTCGTCCTGGGCAACGCTGGTCGCGCCGAAGGTATTGGTTTCGATCAGGTCGGCGCCGGCCGCGAGGTAGCGCTCGTGGATCTCCTGGATCACCCGCGGCTGGGTGAGCGTGAGCAGCTCATTGTTGCCCTTGACGAAAAGTTCGCGGTTGCCGGCGCCCTCGGGCGCGGCGAAGCCGGCAAACCGTTCGCCGCGGTAGGCCGCTTCGTCGAGCTTGTATTGCTGGATGATGGTGCCCATCGCGCCATCCAGGATCATGATGCGGCGCGACAGGATCTCGCGCAGCTGGGTGTCGATCGGGGAGAGGGCGGTCTTTGGGGCGGTCATGATGAGCTTTCGGTAGGCGTGCGCAAGCATCGGCACGGTTTGGACGACCTGAAATTATACGTCATCGCCGTCGCGCACTTCAGCCACGGCGGGCTGGGGAGGCAGATTGTATCGTTATGTGTTTATGCGCATCATTGTTACATGATGTTACAAAACCCACCCGTTTAGCAATTTTGCGGATACATACAGCGACGACAATAAATAAATGCCACGAGGAATGTGGCACGTTTTAAAGAGACGGGATGATTGCATGAACAAAGAGTACGAACCCGATTGGGACCAGGCGGTGGTGCAGAATCACGTGGCGCCAGTAGCGAAACAGCAGCCGGCTGGCGTGAAGCAGATCGTGACGATCCGCCTCGACGTCGATATGCTGGAATGGTTCAAGGCGGCCGGTCCGGGCTACCAGACCCGCATCAACCAGGTTCTGCGCGAACACATGGACGCGCAGCGTGCTGCGGAAGCAGCCGGCAATTAAATTGTCATCGAACGCGCCGAAGGGCGCGTTTTTTATTTGGGGATGGTTGGCGACGCCTCGCCGACTACGATGATCTCGCCGATAACAAGCCCCGCGTGGGCGGAGAATCCGCCCACCCTACGAGAATGTCTTGCCCTCGAGCGGGAAGCCCTTCAGGAACTCCGCCGCCGCCAGGCGCTTGCCGCCCGGCTTCTGCAACTCCAGCAAACGCAGCGCGCCTTCGCCGCAGGCGACGACGATGCCTTGCGCATCGCTCGACAGCACCGTGCCCGGCGCCGCCTTGCCTGCGTAGTCGGCCAGTTCGGCCTTCCAGATCTTGACCGCCGTCCCGTTCACCATGCCTTGGGCGGCGGGGAAGGGATTGAAGGCGCGCACCTTGCGCCACAGCGCGACGGCCGTCAGGGCGAAGTCGAGCTTGGCTTCGTCCTTGCTGATCTTGGCGGCGTAGGTCACGCCTTCCTCGGGCTGCGGGGTGGACGTCAATTCGCCGCGTTCCATGCGGCGCAGCGCCTCGACGATCATGCTCCCGCCCAGCGCCGCCAGCTTGTCGTGCAGGCTGCCGGTGGTGTCGCTGTCCTCGATCGCCACGCGTTCGATCAGCATCATCGGGCCGGTGTCCAGGCCTTCTTCCATGCCCATGATGGTCACGCCGGTCTCGACGTCGCCGCTTTCGATCGCGCGGTGGATCGGGGCGGCGCCGCGCCAGCGCGGCAGCAGCGAACCGTGGATGTTGATGCAGGGCGCGATGTCGAGGGTGCTGCGCGGCAGGATCAGGCCGTAGGCCGCCACCACCATCACGTCGTAGTGGAGCGCCGTCAAGCGCTCATGGGCGGCGCGTGCTTCCTCGGCGCGCTGCGGGTCCTTGCTGTCCATGCGCAGCGACAGCGGCTGCAGCACCTCGATGCCATGCTCCAGGGCCAGCTGCTTGACCGGCGAGGCCTGCAATTGCATGCCGCGCCCGGCCGGGCGGTCGGGCTGGGTCAGCACCAGGGGAATCTCGAATCCAGCCTCGACCAGCTCGCGCAGGGCGACAGCGGCAAACTCCGGCGTGCCGGCGAAAACGACCTTCATGCGCGGCGCCTTAGTAACGGCGGCCGGCGGCCTTCAGCGCCGCTTCGCGTTCCATGCCGCGTTCTTCCTTCTGCAGCTTGGCCTTGATGCGGTTGCGCTTCAGCGGCGACAGGTATTCGACGAACACCTTGCCCATCAGGTGGTCCATCTCGTGCTGGATGCACACGGCCAGCAGGCCGTCGCACTCGAGCTCGAAGAACTCGCCCTTGGCATCCTGGGCGCGCACTTTCACGCGCGCCGGACGCTCGACGCCGTCGTAGATGCCCGGCACCGACAGGCAGCCTTCGTCGTAGACCTGCTTTTCCTCGCTGGCCCAGGTGATTTCCGGGTTGACGAAGACGCGCAGCTCGTCGTGCGATTCGGTGACGTCGATCACGACCACGCGCTCGTGCACGTCGACCTGGGTCGCGGCCAGCCCGACGCCTGGCGCGTCGTACATGGTCTCGGCCATGTCGGCCACCAGCTTGGCGAGGCGCTCGCCGAATTCGGTCACCGGCTTGGCAACCTTGTGCAGGCGAGGGTCGGGATAGCGCAGGATCTTCAGGAGGGCCATATCAGCTAATTCAGTAACAGTTCAATAAGGATTGGTGGGAGTACGACAACAGGTGGGGGCGCACGAGCAGGAATGCAACACGACGCCCCGGCTGCAGGACGCGGTTTGTCTTGCTAGTTCAAGGATTTGTGTGCAGAATTTGATTCAATTCGGCAACTCTTTGCGATCCGCCTCGCGGTCAGGGGACGTCGATTCGTGCTGTCTCTTGCGCCCCGGCTGGCCAAGGTGACCGGCGCAGCCTGCAATTTCCGTGTCAATGCCGCACTTTACGGACGTCTTCAATGAAAAATTTTAGCACAGTCGTGACCCGCGCTGCTGCGGCGGCCCTCGTCGCGTGTGTCGTAGCCGGCCCCGTCCAGGCCGCCGAATGCGCCTTCAAGCCGAACGCTCCCGACCAGCATCGTGTCGTCAAGGGTGACACCTTGTGGGATATCTCCGGCGCCTTCCTCCAGCACCCCTGGTGCTGGCCCCAGGTCTGGGGCATGAACCGCGACGAGATCCGCAACCCGCACTGGATCTATCCCGGCCAGATCGTGTATTTCGACCGCGCGCGCGGCCGCCTGTCCCTGAGCAAGCCGGTCAGCGGCGACGGCCGCGGCGAGCCGCCCCTGCTGCGCCTGTCGCCCCAGGTGAGAAGCAGCGGCCTGGAGAACGACGCGGTGCAGTCGATTCCCTCGGGCGTCATCGAGCCCTACCTGACCCAGCCGCTGGTGATCGAGCAGGACCAGTTGGCCAGCGCGCCGCGCATCGCGGCGTCCGAGGAAAACCACGTCTACCTGGGCGTGGGCGACCGCGTCTACGTGCGCGGCGACCTGCAGGGCGCAAGCAGCTTCCAGGTGTTCCGTCCGGGCGGCCCGCTGGTCGATCCGCAGACCGGCGCCGTGCTGGCGCACGAAGCCAGCTACGTCGGCACCGTCACGCTGACGAAAGCGGCCGCGCCCGGCGTCGACGTGCACACCTTCACGGTGTCGAGCTCGGTGCGCGAGATGGGCGTCGGCGACCGCCTGGTCCCCAGCCCGCCGCCGGCCGTGCGCAACTACGTGCCGCATGCGCCGCTGCAGGCGATCGACGCGCGCGTGATGTCGATCTATTCCGGCGTGACCTATGCCGGACAGAGCCAGGTCGTCACTGTCAATCGGGGCGCGCTTGACGGGCTCGATGTCGGCTCCGTGCTGCAGCTCTATCATTTCGGGAAGACGGTGCCGGACCCGGAAGGCCGCAGGGGCTTCCTCGGTTTCGGCCGGTCGACGATCAAGCTTCCCGATGAGCAGTATGGCACCCTGTTCATCTTCCGAGTGTTCGGGCGCGTTTCCTATGGCCTGATCATGCAAGTGACGGCGCCGGTGGAAGTCGGCGACGTGGCGAAATCACCGGAGTAAACCCACCGTGCAGGACACGGCCCCCAACCCCGCCAGCGGCAGCGTAGTTCGCAACAATCGACGCGTTGATCAACGCATTGAGCAACTCCTTGACTGGCTGCGCCTCGAAGGGGCAAGCGGGGTCGGGTGCCGCACCGCGCAGCAGCTGCTGCGCACCTTCGGTTCGCCGCGCGCCATCTTCGAGGCCGGTCATGCGGCGCTCGCGGCCCACGTACCTGCCGCCACCGCGCGCGCCCTGTGCGCGCCGCCGTCCTCCGCCACTTTGCGCCTGCACGACGCGCTGCTCGCCTGGCTCGACGATCCCGCGCACGCGCTGCTGGCGCTGGGCGAGCCCGGCTATCCGGCCAGCCTCGCCAACATCCCCGATCCGCCGCTGCTGCTCTATATACATGGACGCAGCGAATTGCTGACGCGTCCGGCGCTGGCCATCGTCGGCAGCCGCAACGCCACCAGCCAGGGCCAGGCGAACGCCAGGCATTTCGCGGCCAGCCTGTCGCGCGCCGGCGTGTGCGTCGTGTCCGGGCTGGCGCTGGGCATCGATGCCGCCGCGCACGAAGGCGCACTGGAAGGGATGGGCGCGACGATCGCCGTGGTCGGCACCGGCGCCGATTTGTTCTACCCGAGCCGCAACCGGGCGCTGGGCGAACGCATCGCGCGCGATGGCTGCATCGTCAGCGAGTATCCGCTGGGCACGCCGCCGACACCGGGCAACTTCCCACGACGCAATCGCATCATCAGCGGCTTGTCGGCCGGCGTGCTGGTGGTCGAAGCGGCGGCGCAGTCCGGTTCGCTCATCACGGCGCGCGTGGCGAACGAGCAGGGCCGCGAGGTGTTCGCCTTGCCCGGCTCGATCCATGCGCCGCTGGCCAAGGGTTGTCACGCCCTGATCCGCGACGGTGCGCGCCTGGTCGAAACCGTCGGCGAAATTCTCGAGGCGATGCGCGTCTCGCCGCTTGCGCCGGACGTCGCCAGCGCGCCGCCAAGCGAGACGGAGTGTCTCGGATTGCTCGAGCAGCTGGGCCACGAGCCGGTCGACATCGATACGCTGCTGCTGCGCAGCGGCGGCAGCATCGGCGAGTTGAGCCTGGGCTTGCTGGCGCTGGAAATGGCCGGCATGCTCGAGCGGCTGCCGGGGGGGAAGGTGCAACGCGTATCGTTGATTGCAACGCAGTGATTGCCATGTCGGCGTTGTTCGATGCAGAAGCCGCACAGATAATTACTTACATGCGTATATGAACCGATAAGGCCGAAAAACGACGAATTACGCATTGCGAATGCTCATGTACGTAGCAAGCTTGTGCCCATACGAGCTTAGCTGCTACAGTAGCGCCACTATGTTCGACATCCTGGTCTACCTCTACGAGACGTACTATCGTCCCGAAGCCTGCCCCGAGCCGGCTGCATTGGCGCGCAAGCTCTCCGCCGTCGGCTTCGACGACTTCGAGATCTGCGAAGCCATCGATTGGCTCACGGGTCTGAATGAAATGGCCGCCGAAGAGCTGGCCGACGTGGTCGCCTCCACCGGCACCCGTTACTACGTGGACGAGGAGTACAACGAGCTCGGCAGCGCCGCGATCGGCTTCATCCAGTTCCTCGAAAGCGCCAGGCTCATCACGCCGGTGCAGCGCGAGATCATCATCGAACGCGCGCTCGCGGTCGACGAGTCGCCGGTTACGCTGAGCAAGCTGAAGATCATCGTCCTCATGCTCATGTGGAGCCAGGGCAAGGAGCCGGACGCGCTGATGTTCGACGACCTGTTCGGCGCCGACGACGAGCAGGCGCCGCGCCTGCTGCACTAAGCTTTTCGGAATCCACTGAACGGCCTGCCGGTATCCGGCAGGCCGTTTCCTTTTGTATCGCTGCGAGCCTGCCAATCGGGCGGCTTAGCGATGACCCGATCCGCCGCCCGGCTTGCCCTTGCCGACATCCGACGCCGGCTGGTCCGGCTGGCCGCCTTGCCGCGCGCCGCCCGCGCCCGATTGCCGCGATCCCGGCGGCCCGCTGGGCGACTCCTGCGCGCCGGCGCGCTGGTCCTGCTCGAGGCCGCCGTAACCGGACTGCTGCGACATGCCGAGCCGGTCTTCCTCGGCGCGCTCCTGCATGCGCTGGCCCTTCTGGCGCGCGCTCCAGCCGCCTTGTTGGGCGGCCCCGCCGCCACGTCCGCGGTCCGGATGGCCGCCTACCGAAGCCTGGCCGGCGTCCAGATTCTCCGACTGCATGTTGCCCGCAGGACGCTGGTCGTCGTTCGGTGTCCAGGATTGCGAATTCGGCGCCGACGATGCCACCGCGCCGGGCGGCTTGCCTTGCTGGCTGCCCTCGGCCACCGGCACCATCTTCTCGCGCGAGACACTGCGTCCGTGTTCGTTCACCATGCCTTTCTGGTTGTCGCTCATGGTCATTTCCTCCCATCAAACGGCGGCGTCACGGCCGCCAACAAGGTGATCTTGCGCGCACGGCCGCGCCAGTCCTATCGGAATGGTGTCCGATCCCATGTAGGAAAGCGCCCACTTTCATGGAAGAAGGCATTCTTGGCCGCATTGTCAACGCCGGGAAAGGGCCGCGCGTTTTCGGCGCAGTGCCGCGCAAGCTTGCACAACAGAGGTGCAGAGTCCACTTGCGGCCAGCGCGATAACGCGCTTATCATTGGCCGCTCATTCCAGACTGTTACCACTAAGACACTAGCCGCGCAGCGGTCCCGCCGCCAAGCATGTATGATGCGCGAGCCAAACCTCTAATAAATAAGTAAGACGAGAAACTTTATGACCAAAACCCTCATCATCGCCGAGAAGCCCTCCGTCGCGAATGACATCGCCAAGACGCTGGGCGGCTTCACCAAGCACGATGAGTATTTCGAATCCGACGAATACATCCTCTCGTCCGCCGTCGGCCACCTGCTCGAGATCGCGGTGCCGGAAGAGTACGACGTCAAGCGCGGCAAGTGGAGCTTCCAGCACCTGCCGGTGATTCCGCCATACTTCGCGCTGAACCCGATCGCCAAGACCGAGTCGCGCCTCAAGGTGCTGAACAAGCTGATCAAGCGCAAGGATGTCTCGACCCTGATCAACGCATGCGACGCGGGCCGCGAAGGTGAACTGATCTTCCGCCTGATCGCGCAGAACGCGAAGGCGAAGCAGCCGGTCAAGCGCCTGTGGCTGCAGTCGATGACCCCCACCGCGATCCGCGAAGGCTTCCGCCAGCTGCGCAGCGACGAAGAGATGCGTCCGCTGGCCGACGCCGCGCGCTGCCGCTCGGAAGCGGACTGGCTGATCGGCATCAACGGCACTCGCGCCATGACCGCCTTCAACTCGAAGGAGGGCGGCTTCTACCTGACCACCGTGGGCCGGGTCCAGACCCCGACCCTGTCGATCGTGGTCGAGCGCGAAGAGAAGATCAAGAAGTTCGTCCCGCGCGACTACTGGGAAGTGCGCGCCGAGTTCGTCTGCGCGGCCGGCATCTACGAAGGGCGCTGGCTCGACCAGAAATTCAAGAAGGACGAGAACGATCCGGAAAAGCGCGCCGAGCGCCTGTGGAGCCGCGCCGCCGCCGAATCGATCGTCGCCGCCTGCCGCGGCAAGCAGGGCGTCGTCACCGAGGAATCGAAGCCGACCACCTCGATGGCGCCGGCCCTGTTCGACCTGACCTCGCTGCAGCGCGAGGCCAACGGCCGCTTCGGCTTCTCGGCCAAGAACACCCTCGGCCTGGCCCAGGCCCTGTACGAGAAGCACAAGGTCCTGACCTACCCGCGTACCGATTCGCGCCACCTGCCGGAAGACTACATCGCCACGGTGAAATCGACGATGGAGTCGCTGGCCGAGAACAACAATTACCACCAGTTCGCCAAGCAGATCACCAAGAACGGCTGGGTCAAGCCGAACAAGCGCATCTTCGACAACACCAAGATCTCGGACCACTTCGCGATCATCCCGACCGGTGTCGCGCCGAAGAACCTGTCCGAGCCGGAACAGAAGCTCTACGACCTGGTCACGCGCCGCTTCATGGCCGTGTTCTTCCCGCCGGCCGAGTTCCTGGTCACGACCCGCTTCACCGAAGTCTCGGGCCACCAGTTCAAGACCGAGGGCAAGGTCATGACCAACCCGGGTTGGCTGGCCATCTACGGCAAGGACACGACCGGCGACGACAAGGACGGCGCCACCCTGGTGCCGGTGCAGAAGGGCGAGAAGGTCCTGGCCGACAAGGTGACCCCGAACGGCCTGGTGACCAAGCCGCCCGCACGCTACACCGAAGCGACGCTGCTGTCGGCGATGGAAGGCGCCGGCAAACTGGTCGACTCCGACGAACTGCGCGACGCCATGGCCGGCAAGGGTCTTGGCACCCCGGCCACGCGCGCGGCGATCATCGAAGGCCTGCTCACCGAAAAATACCTGGTGCGCGAAGGGCGCGAGCTGATCCCGACGGCGAAGGCGTCGCAGCTGATGACCTTGCTGCGCGGCCTGGGCGTGAACGAACTGACGGCGCCGGAACTGACCGGCGAATGGGAATACAAGCTGTCGCAGATGGAGAAGGGCAAGATCTCGCGCGACGAGTTCATGCGCGAGATCGCGCAGATGACCCAGATCATCGTCAAGCGCGCCAAGGAATACGACAACGATACGATTCCGGGCGAGTACGCGACCCTGCAGACGCCTTGCCCGAACTGCGGCGGCGTGGTCAAGGAAAACTACCGCCGCTTCGCCTGCACCAAGTGCGACTTCTCGATGAGCAAGACGCCGGGCAGCCGCCAGTTCGAGATCAACGAGGTCGAGGAGCTGCTGAAGAACCGCACCATCGGTCCGCTGCAGGGCTTCCGCTCGAAGATGGGCCGTCCGTTCGCGGCGATCCTGCGCATCGTGCGCGACGAGGACATCAACAACTTCAAGCTGGAGTTCGACTTCGGCCAGGACCAGGCCGAGGGCGAAGAGGGAGAAGGCGTCGACTTCACCGGCCAGACCCCGCTCGGCCCCTGCCCGAAGTGCAACGGCGGCGTCTACGAGATGGGCCTGGCCTATGTGTGCGAACACCAGGTCGCCAAGCCCAAGACCTGTGACTTCCGCAGCGGCCGGATCATCCTGCAGCAGGAAATCCTGCCCGAGCAGATGGCCAAGCTGCTGAACGACGGCAAGACCGACCTGCTGCCGGGCTTCATCTCGCAGCGCACGCGCCGTCCGTTCAAGGCTTTCCTGGTGCGCGGCAAGGACGGCAAGATCAGCTTCGAGTTCGAGGAGCGCAAGGCCAAGCCGGCCGCCAAGGGCAAGGCCGCGGCCAACGACGACTCGGCGGGTGTCGATGGCGAAGCCGTCGAGACCAAGGTCACCAAGAAGCCGGCCGCCAAGGCCGCGGCCAAGACCGTCGCGGCGAAGAAGCCGGCGGCCAAGCGGGTGGCGGCGAAGAAGTGATGGAGTGCGTAGGGTGGGCACTTGTGCCCACGCGGTGATCGGTATCGGTTCCGTTATCGAGCGCGATGATCTTGCCAATATCGATCACCGCGTGGGCGCGGAGCGCCCACCCTACGTCCCTCGCGTTGACGGTAACGAAATGCCGGCAGACATAAAAAAACCGCGATCGGCAGATCGCGGTTTTTTTATGTCCTGTGCTTCAGATATGTGCGGCGGCGAATTATTCCTGCCAGTCCTGCAGCGCGCGGATCGCCGCTTCGCCGTTGCGGATCGCCTTCACGCGGCGCACCACTTCCATGCGCCAGGCTTCGTCGGCGTCCTCGTCGGCGCCATCGACGTCCTTCAGCAGCGTACGCAGCAGCTCGTGCTTTTCGTCGGCGCTCAGCATCTGAATTTTTTCGCGGATTTCGGCGACCATGCTCGACATTGCTCACCCTCACTAATAGTTTTAGCCGATGATATATCGAGTCTTACCGATTGTCGACTGGAACCATGTTATCTGTGGGTTTCTTGTCTATCAGCTTGTAATCGGGGTTGATGCCGGCGCGTGCCGGTAGCGCATCGACCACGAAGGTGACAACCTGCGCGCGCCCGCGCACCAGGCGCCGCTCGCGCGCCAGCGGCCTGCCGTCGCTGTCGTCGACGCCGAACTCGATGCTGTCGGCCAGCGCCAGCTCCTGCTCCGCGGGCCCGCCCGCGCGCACCTTGGCCGCGCTGGCGCGCAGCGTCACTTCGTACTTGCCGTCCGGTCGGCGCCGCGCGCTGGCGCTGTCGGCCCGGTTCTCGTACAGCACGATGGCCTCGAACAGGTCGTGCACCAGGTAGGCCTTGTCGGGCGGCGCCACCGTGCGCAGCGCCTCGACCAGCGCGGCGGCATCCGGAGCCGTGTCCTGGCCGCCGTGACGGCGCAGGAAGTCGCGCAGCACCGCGTTGACGCGCTCCTCGCCCAGCTGGTCCTGCAGCAGGTAGAGCGCCAGGCCCCCCTTGCGCTGCGCCAGCCAGGCTTCGTCGCCCGTCCGCAGCAGCGGCAGTTCGCGGCCGGTCGCGGTGGCGCGGCCCATCAGGTAGGCGTGCAGGTCCTGGCGCAGGTAGCGCCGCATCGCGGTCGATCCCAGGCTGCGGCGCACGGTCATCAGCGCCGTGTATTCGGCCAGGCCGTCGGCTAGCAGGGCGCCGCCGGGCTTGTTCGAGGCGGCCAGCTGCTGGCCCCACCACTGGCGCGCGGTGCTGTAGGCGCCGGTGTAGAACGGGTAATCGATCTCGCTGCGCGAGTTCGGCTCGACGCGCGCGATGAAGGCCTCGGTCTCGGGCAGGCCGGCCATGCCGGGGAAGGACTGCGCCGCGCCCGCGCCGCGCGGCGTCTCGACCAGGCGCAGGTCGTGCAGGCCGTAGGGACCGAAAGCACGGCTGCCGTAGGCGAGGGCGGCGGCGGCGCCGCGCACCAGGCGGTCGACGTTGTCCTCGTGGCCGGGCCGGTAGAAGGCGTCGATGGCGACGTCCTGCCAGCGCTCGTGGCGCACGGCGTAGCGCGCCGAGGCGATCGCGTAGCGGTCGAGGATGGGCTGCTCGGCGCGGTAGCGGAAGTGGCGGCGTTCCTGCGCGATCCACTCGCGTTCGAGCGCGCCCGGCGCGACAGCGATCTGGTCCACGCTGGTCGTGACCAGCGCCTCGAAGCGGATGCGGGCGGACTCGGTGCCGGCGGCGTCCGTGCGCCGGTCCCGCGCGCGCGGCGCCAGGCCGTGGCGGCGGCGGTCGCGTTCGTCGCGCAGCTCGACCGCCTCCTGGTAGCCGATGCGCGGCAGGGCCTCGTTGGTGAACCAGCTGCCGTTGGCCGCGACCGGGGTGTCGGTGCCCAGGCCGAGCAGGCCGCCCGGCGCCGCGCTCAACTGGAAGTCGAAGGCGATGCGCGCGCCAGGCGCGAGCGGCGTGGCCAGGCGGAAGCGGTAGAAGCCGCGCGCGCGGTCGGCCGTCACCAGGCGCGCCGGCTGCGACAGGCGCGCCGCCAGGTCGAAGCCGGGCTGCTGGTAGACGATCAGGTCGCTGACCGGCGCGCCGCCGCGGTTCTCCAGCTGGTACTTGCCCTCGACGGCCAGCAGGCGCGCCTGCGGATACAGGTCGGCCCGCAGATTCACCGCGGCCAGGCGCGGCTGGGGCAGGTCCTGGAAGCGCCGGTAACGCAGTTCGTACTCGGCGCGCAGGGCTTCGGCGCTGCGCGTCATGCGGTAGTTGCCGGCCACGTCCAGCTCGTACCAGAGCAGGGCGCCGCTGGCGCCGAACAGCAGCAGGCCGGCGCCGAAGGCCGCCAGCACGCGCGGCGTCAGGTTCTGGCGCGCCAGGCGCAGGCGGCTGGACCATTCCCCGTTGACGCCGCGCGGCCACAGCACCACTGTCGCGGCCAGCAGCATCAGCGCGAAGCCGCCGCCGTAGGCTTGCAGCGCGCGCTCGCGCAGCAGCAGGTGGCCGTAGCCGTTCATGGTCGACCAGGGCAGCTCGGGCAGCGCGGTGAACAGCAGCAGCGGGTGGTCCAGGCCCAGGCCCTGGCAGGCGATCATGGCCACGTACAGCACCACGAGCACCGCATAGCCGAGGACCTTGCGCCCGCACAGCGCCTGCACCGCCACCGCCAGCACCGCCAGCAGCGCGTACTGCGGCAGCAGGACGGTGAACAGGGTGCGCAGGTAGAGGCCGGTCTCGAGCGCGAAGTAGCCACGCAGCAGCTGGTTCAGCATCGCGGTCAGCATCGTCAGCGCCAGCAACAGCGCCTGCATGCCGACCAGCGCCAGGACTTTCGAGACCGGCGCCAGCCAGCCGGGCAGGGGCAGGGCGTCGAACAGCTGCGCGGTGCGGGCGTCGCGCTCGCGCCAGACCAGCTGCGCCGCGTAGAAGGTGGTGATGACCAGGATGAACAGCGAATTGGTGTCGCGGATCAGTTCCAGCATCTGCCAGGTGACGGGATAGGTACTCGCGCCGTGCAGCATGCCGAGGTCGAAGCTGCCCAGCACCAGCATGCCCATGCCGGCCAGGGCGATCAGGACGAAGGGAAGCGTCGCGACCGACTGGCGCCACTGCAGCCAGGTCTGCTTCGCCAGCAGCAGGCCGAGGCTGCGGCGCGCGAAGTCCGGGCGTTCGCGCGTGTTGACCGCCGCCTGCGTCAGCTGCGGCGCGGGCTCGGGCATGGCGCGCGGCTCGCCGCCGCGCACTTCCGCCAGGGCGCTCAGTTGCAGGCGCCAGTAGCCGAGCAGGAGCACGACCAGGCCGAAGCCGCACCAGATCAGGCGGTTCGCCAGGTAGACGCCTTCCAGCGTCACGTGGCGCGCGTTGCGCTCGGCGATCGGCCAGTATTCGGTGAGCGTGATCAGCGCGGTGGTGGCGAAGGGATCGATCAGGGCGGCCGCGGTCTTGTAGTCGAAGTCGCGTGCCAGCGAGGGCGCCACCGTGTAACCGACCAGCAGCACGATGCCGGCCACGTACACCGGCAGCATGCGCCGGGTGAGCGCCGCCAGCACGAAGAAGATCGCGCCGAAGATGAACAGGTTGGGCAGCAGCGTGAACAGCCAGGGCAGCAGGTAGGCGCCGAAGCTGCCTCCGCCCAGGCGGTCGGGGTCGATGCCGGGCACCAGGGTGCCGAGCCAGGCGCCGAGCAGGATGCCGGCGAAGATCAGGGCCAGCACGACCCAGGCGCCGAGGAAGCGCCCGAACACGTAGGCGTATTTCCGGATCGGCGCGCTGAAGAAGAAATGGTGCATCTCGTGCTCGAAGTCCTGCTGCACCGCGCGCCCCATCACCGCAGCCATCACGATCACGCCCAGGCAGCCGAGGAAGGCCGTGGTGAGCGCCACCTGGCGCGGGGCGTCGATCAGCACGCGCGAGCCGAAGGCGACCACCGCGTCCTTGAACACGCCGCCGGCCGCCGCCGTCCACAGCAGGGCCAGGGCGACGAACAGGCCGAAATAGACCCAGGTCGCCAGCTGGCGCAGGCGCTGGCGTATCTCGAAGCGGGCGATCGCGAACAGCGCGGCCATGGATCAGCAGTTCCCCGTCGCGCTGTCGTGGCGGCCGGCGATGGTGGCGAAATAGACGTCTTCCAGGCTGGCGTGGGCCGGCTCGAAGCCCATGCCGGGGTCGCGCTCGTCATACACGTGGATCAGGGTGCGGCCGGCGCGCAGGCGGGTCGAGATCACGCTGTGCTGCTTCTGGAACAGCGGCAGGTCCTGCTTGTCGACGAAGCGCGCCCAGATGCGCTCCTCGATCTCCTCGATCAGGCGCGCCGGCTCGCCGCACAGCAGCACGTGGCCCTTGTGGATGATCGCCATGTTCGAGCACAGGTCGGCCACGTCGGACACGATGTGGGTCGACAGCAGCACCGTCTTGTCGGCGCCGATGTCCGACAGCAGGTTGTGGAAACGCACCCGCTCCTGCGGATCGAGGCCGGCGGTGGGCTCGTCGACGATGATCAGTTGCGGGTCGCCGATCAGCGCCTGGGCCACGCCGAAACGCTGGCGCATGCCGCCCGAGAAGGTGCCCAGCTTCTGGTGGCGCACCTCGAACAGGTTGGTTTGCTGCAGCAGGCCGTCGACGACCTCGCGCCGGCGCTGCCGGTTCGCCAGGCCCTTCAGCTGGGCGAAGTGGTCGAGCAGTTCGTAGGCGGTGACCTTCGGGTAGACGCCGAAGTCCTGGGGCAGGTAGCCGAGCATGCGGCGCACCTCGTCCTTTTCGTCGAGCACGTCGATGTCGTCGAGGAAGACCGAGCCGCTGTCGCATTCCTGCAGCGTGGCGAGGATGCGCATCAGGGTCGACTTGCCGGCGCCGTTCGGCCCCAGCAGGCCGAACATGCCTTGCGGAATGTTCAGCGTGACCTTGTCCAGGGCCACCACGCCGTTGGCGTAGGTCTTGGACAGATTGCGGATGCGTAATTCCATGCGGACTCCAGGGTGGGCTTTGCATGGCGTTCATTTTTATTTCCGCCAAGCCTTTTTGACGCCTGCATTGTAGTCAATTACGGCCGAGTCGGGCGTGCCGATGCGACGCACGGCGCGCTGGGTGGGCTAGAGTGCAAAAAGGCGGGGGCAGGGCGCGCGGCAAGGGCGGCCGCGGCGGGCATATAATGGCGTTTTCCCGCGAATAAATCGAATACTATGTTAGCGAACCGTTTTATCAGTCCCCTCGACCAGCTGATCGTCGGCTTCGACAAGGCGCTGCGCGTGGTCGGCGGCGTGGCGTCGGCCTCGCGTCCGAACCCGGCGGCGCACGCCGTCGACTGCGAACTCGACGAGCGCGAACAGCGCCACAGCGCTGGCCTGATGCGCGTGAACCACGTCGGCGAAGTCTGCGCCCAGGCGCTGTACGACTCGCAGGCGCGTTACGCGCAATCGCCGGCGATGCGCATGCAGTTCGAGCAGGCAGGGCGCGAAGAGGAAGACCACCTGGCCTGGACCGCGCAGCGCCTGTCGGAGCTGGGCTCGCAGCCGAGCGTACTGAATCCGCTGTGGTATGCCGGCGCCTACGCGATGGGCACGGTGGCGGCCAAGCTGGGCGACGCCAACAGCCTCGGCTTCGTCGTCGAGACCGAGCGCCAGGTCGAGGCCCACCTGAACAGCCACCTCGACATGCTGCCGCCGCAGGACGCCAAGTCGCGCGCCATCGTCGACCAGATGCGCGTCGACGAGATCGCCCACGGCGCCGCGGCCCAGAACCTCGGCGCGGCCGAGATGCCGGTGCCGGTCAAGCTGGCGATGAAGGCGTTTGCGAAGGTGATGACGACCACCGCATATTACGTGTAATCGTCAGCAGGCGGTTTTCGTAGGGTGGGCACTCGTGCCCACGCGGTACGGCCGTTGCAAATGTTGCGGCATCCGTGAGATCCGCGTAGTACGCAATTCATCGGGCTTGGTCGGCAGGATTACACTCTCGGGTGTTCACGAGTACGACCGCGTGGGCTCAAGAGCCCACCCTACAAGGTCAACGGCGCAGCGCGTTATTTCAAGCCGCTTCGACGATCTCGAACGAATGCGTGATCTCGGCCGTCTTGGCCAGCATGATCGAGGCCGAGCAGTACTTCTCGTGCGACAGTTTCACCGCGCGCTCGACCGCGGCCGGCTTCAGGTTGCGCCCGCTGACGACGAAGTGGAAGTTGATCTTGGTGAACACCTTCGGGTCGGTGTCGGCGCGTTCGGCCTGCAGGGTGACGTCGCAGCCCTGGACGTCCTCGCGGCTGCGCTTGAGGATCAGGACCACGTCGAACGCGGTGCAGCCGCCGGTGCCGGCCAGGACCAGTTCCATCGGCCGCGCCGCCGTGTTGTGGCCGCCGGCTTCCGGCGCGCCGTCCATCGCCACGGTGTGGCCCGAGCCGGTCTCGGCGCGAAAACTCATGCCCGACGGGCCGTTCCAGCTGACTTTGACTTCCATGTGCGTATCTCCGCTGTTTATGCTGACCACATTGTAAGACAGCCCGCCGCGGCATGCCGGGGCGGGCTGTTTTCATTGCGCCATCGCCAACGGTCTTACACCGACAGCACGTAACGCTCGCTCTTCATGCGCCAGCTGGCGAAGGCCACGGCGATCGCCGCCGCCAGCGCCGAGGACAGGAAGGTCATCGCCACCGGCCACAGGCCGATCTCGCCGCCCTTGGCCATCTCGCGCAGCAGTGTCTGGTTCGACAGCATCGGCACCATGTACATCCAGTCGGCCGTCTTCAGTTCCATCATCGAGATGACGACCCCGGGCACCAGCGGCACCAGCATCGCGATGCTCAGCACGCTCTGCGCTTCCTTGAACGATTTCGCGTTCATCGCCAGCGCGATCTGCAGGCCGGCCGCGAACAGGCACAGCGGGATCGAGGCGAAGCACACCAGCGCCAGGTGGCCCCAGGTCAGGGCCCAGGACATGCCGATTTCTTCCAGCGGCATCCAGGACAGGATGGCATGCGCCAGCGCCAGTTCCAGCGTGACGCCGGCAATGGCCAGCACGCCGGCGGTGAGCCACTTGCCGGTCACCAGTTCCCAGGCGCGCGCCGGTTGCGCCATCAGCACCTCCATCGAACGCCGTTCGCGCTCGCCGGCGGTGATGTCGACCGCGGTCGACATCCCGCAGATGAAGGCGGGCAGGAACAGGATGCCGAGGATGCTGCCGATGAAGCCGGCCGAGCGCGAGGCGTTGGTGCCGGTGTCGAAGCGCTGCACCTGGATCGGCGCCAGCGTCGCCGGCGACACGCCGTGCGCCAGCAGGCGCGCGCCGGCGACGTTGGCGCCATACGCCTCGAGTACTTCCTCGACCTCGCGCCGCTGCGTGTAGTTTTCGTCGGCCGAGTCGAACCACAGCTCGACCCGCGCCGGGCGCATCGCGGCGTAGTTCTCGGTGAACTTCTCGGACAGGCGCAGCACCACCGGATACTTCTCCGAGCGCAGCAGCTCGCCGATCGCCTCTTCGTCGAGCGGCTTGGTATCGACGACGGTGACGTTGCGCTGCTTGAGCTGGGCCATCAGGGTCGGCGCCATGTTGGCGCCGATCACGGCGACCTTGACGCCGTCGCGCTCCGGCTTGGTGGCGCGGTCGATCGTCTTGTGCAGCAGGAAGCCCAGCATCAGCGGGTACATGAAGGTGAACAGCGCGAGCAGGCCCAGGGTGCGCTTGTCGCGCAGGGTCTCGCGCATCTCCTTGATCAGGACAACCAGGAACTTTGGCTTTAGATTCGTCGGCTTGACATTCGTCGGCTTCATGCGGCGATTCCTTCCTCGGTGCCGACCAGGCTGACGAAGGCGTCTTCCAGGCTGGCGATGCCGGTGCGCCGGCACAGTTCTTCGGGCGAGCCCTGGGCCACGGTATGGCCCTTGGCGATGACGATCACGTCGTCGCACAGGTGGGTCACTTCCTGCATCACGTGGGTGGCCATGATCACGCAGCAGCCATCCTTGCGCAGCGCGGTGAGCGCGTGGCGCAGCGCGCGCGTGGCCATCACGTCCAGCCCGCGGCTCGGTTCGTCGAGCAGCAGGTGGCGCGGCCGGTGCAGCAGGGTGCGCGCCAGCGCCACCTTGATGCGCTGGCCTTGCGAAAAGCCCTTGGCGCGGCGTTCGAGGATGTCGTCCATCGCCAGCAGTTCGGAGACTTCGTCGATGCGCTCGCGCAGGGCGGTGCCGCCCATGCCGTTCAGCTCGCCGAAATAGGCCAGGTACTCGCGCGTGGACAGGCGCTCGTAGAGCCCGAACTGGTCGGTCAGGAAGCCGATGTTGCGGCGCACCGCCAGCGGGTCTTGTTGCGGATCGACGCCGTCGATCGCGATGCTGCCGTGGTCGCGCTCGAGCAGGCCGATCAGGGTGCGCAGCAGGGTGGTCTTGCCGGCGCCGTTGGGCCCGAGGAGGGCGGTGATCTGGCCGTCGCGCGCCGAAAAGCTCACGCCGCCGAGCGCCTGCACCTCGCCGAACTGTTTGCGTACGTCTTGTACTTCGATCATGGAGAACTCGATTCAGGGTTGCGGCCCGGCGCTGCCGAGCTGGAAGGTCGGGGCCGGAATCTCGGCCAGGCAGCTGGCGTCGAGCTTCGAGGTGGGCTTGTCGAGGAATTCGCGCAGCAGGCGCGGCGCGCAGCCGAGCTGCGAGACGCCGTGGCCGGCGTTCTCCACCACCAGGTGGCGCGCGTTGCTCATGAACTCGGCGGCACGTTCCGCACGTCGCGGCGGCGTGACCGGGTCGAGCGCCCCCGACAGCAGCAGGGCCGGCGCGGCGATCCTGCTCGGCGCCGCGTAGGGAACGGCCGGAACCTTCATGTCCTTGCACAGGTGCGGAATGCGTTCGGCCATCGGACGCGTGAGCAGGGCATTGTCTTCCTCGATCAGTTCCGGCGTCATGCGCGGCACGTCCTCGGCGCAGACCACGGCCAGGTGCAGCAGCATCGCGCTCGAGCCGTCGCTGGCGAAATCGCCGGCGATGTTGTGGCGCGCGACGAAGGGCTCCCAGCGACCGTTGTAGGCGCTGTGCAGCAGGAAGGGCAGGCGGCGCGCGTCGGCCGGCGAATACAGGATGTTGTGGACCGTGCCGAGGAAGCGCTGGCCGGTCATGGTGAAGGTGACCGGCGCCGCGGTGCGCGGGTCGGCGATCGAGAGCTTGATGCCGGCTTCGGTGCGTTTCACCAGTGCGTCGAATTCGGCGCGCAGGTTCGGATACGCCTTGTTGCAGGCGGCATCCCTGGCGCATTGGGCGAACAGCTTGTCGAGCGCGGCGTTGCCGTCGCGCCCGCCCGCGGGAATCACCTGGTCGGGCGCGGCGACGCCGTCCAGCACCAGCGTGCGCACGCTGTCGGGGAAGGCGCGCGCATAGGCCTGGCCGAGGCGGGTGCCGTAGGAGCCGCCCCAGACGTTGACCTTGCCGTAGCCGAGCGCCTTGCGCACCTGTTCCAGGTCGCGCGCGGCTGCAAGCGTGGTGTAGGCGCCGAAGGGGGCGCGGCTCTTTGCGATGCAGGCGCGGACCTCGGCCTCGAGCTCGGCGTCGCTCATGGTCTCGTGTTCGGGACGGCTTTCGCAATCGAGCTTGCCGGACAGGCCGGTCCCGCGCTGGTCGATGAAGACGATGTCGCGGGTGGCGCGCACGCGCTTGAAGGCGGCCGAGAGCAGGGGCAGCACTTCGCTGCCGGCCTGGCCGGGGCCGCCGGCCAGCACGAACAACGGATCGTTGCGCGCAGCCTCGCGGAAGGCCGGCGCCACCGTCACGTGGATCCTGGTGCCGGGGCCGTCCGGCTTGGCGTAATCGAGCGGGACGGGAATTGCCGCGCAACGCAGCGTATCCTCGGTGCCGGGCAGGTGGCAGTTGCGCGTGGCCGCTTTCGCGGCGGCCGGCGCGGCCTGGGTCGCGCTGGACAGGAGCAGCGCACACAGGGGTAGCAGGATGGATCGCACTTTCAGTTTGGATCGAATCTTCACTTCAGCTCCTCAGACAATTGATCCATACTAATTTGGCATCAATTCGACGGTCAACCCAAAAGTTTCATTTAAGAACACTTTTGCATGCATACATCCTCGTCGAGTCTAGTTGTCATGAGGAATATGAGCTTGCGCAAGCTCACCATGGTGGTGCCTTGATGGGCATGGATGCGACAGCGAAACAAGGCCGCCTTGACGCTGCCGTATAAAGCACGGTATGATCGTCGGCTTTCCATTTGCTCTGGAAAAGACAATAAGGCAGAGTCCGCAGTAACCCTTGCGGAACCACCATTTGAGCAATTTACCTATTAGGAAGTCAACATGAAAACTTTTTCCGCTAAGGGCCATGAAGTCCAGCGCGACTGGTTTGTGATTGACGCGACGGACTTGGTCCTCGGACGTGTTGCCAGCGAAGTGGCACTCCGACTGCGCGGCAAACACAAGCCGGAATTCACTCCGCACGTCGATACCGGTGACTACATCGTCGTCATCAACGCAGGCAAGCTGCGCGTGACCGGCACCAAGGCCACCGCCAAGACCTACTACCGTCACTCGGGCTACCCGGGCGGTATCTACGAAACCAACTTCCTGAAAATGCAACAGCGCTTCCCGGGCCGTGCCCTGGAAAAGGCTGTCAAAGGCATGCTGCCGAAGGGCCCGCTGGGCTATGCAATGATCAAGAAGCTGAAAGTGTACGCGGAAGGCACCCACCCGCACGCAGCACAGCAACCCCAAGCACTGACCCTCTAAGGAACTGACATGATCGGTAACTACAACTACGGCACTGGCCGTCGCAAGAGTGCAGTCGCTCGCGTGTTCATCAAAGCTGGCACCGGCCAGATCATCGTGAACGGCAAGCCGGCCGCCGAATACTTCTCGCGCGAAACCGGCCTGATGGTCATCCGTCAGCCGCTGGAACTGACCGGCAACGTCGAGCGTTTCGACATCAAGGTCAACGTGCACGGCGGTGGTGAATCGGGCCAGGCAGGCGCGGTTCGTCACGGCATCACCCGCGCACTGATCGACTACGACGCAGGCCTGAAGGGCGACCTGGCACGTGCCGGTTTCGTCACCCGTGACGCCCGTGAAGTCGAGCGTAAGAAAGTCGGCCTGCGTAAAGCACGTCGCGCCAAGCAGTTCTCGAAGCGTTAATCGCTTCGCAGCCTTCTGGCTGTACTGCTGGACAAGAAGCCGCCTTCGGGCGGCTTTTTTATTTTCGACACTTTTTTGAAGCAGGGCGCTTGACTCTGCCACCGGTGTCAGCCTTCAGCATGTCGATATCGCGCCGTTTCAAGGGCGCCCACATCAGGAGATCGACATGACAATGAAGAATTCGCTTACCGCCATCGCCGCCGCCAGCCTGCTGGCGCTGAACCTCGCCCACGGCGCATCCGCCGCCGAGCCCGCATCCGTTCCCGTTTCCTACGCCGTCGCGGTCCAGGACAATCCGCTCGGCGCCAACGCCGCCTGCGGCATGGGCGAACCGGACAGCGCCAGCCGCGCGCCGGAGACCCTGGTGCGCGCCCTGTACGAGGTCGTGACCGGCGCGGCGGGGGCGAAGAAGGACTGGGCGCGCATGGCGAACCTGTTCGCGCCGGGCGCCATCGTCACCACCACCACGCACCGCGGCGGCGCCTTCCTGGCCGACCCGCAGACGCCCGCCCAGTTCGCCGCGCTGAACGAGCGCCTGCTGGGCCAGCGCAATTTCTACGAGCGCGAGGTGGCGCAACGGATCGAGTCCTTCGGCCACATCGCCCACGCCTGGAGCACCTACGAGACGCGCGACCAGCCCGACGGCCCGGTGCGCGTTCGTGGCGTCAACGCCCTGCAATTGCTGAACGATGGCCAGCGCTGGTGCATCCTGTCGCTCACCTGGGATGCCGAGACGGCCGCGCATCCGATCCCGGCCGCGCTCGGTGCCAAATAAGGGTCAGGAGCGCGCCGCCTCGGCCGGGCCGCCCAGGCGGCGCTGTTCCTCGAGGAAGGCGAGGCGCTCGGCGGCGCTGGTGCGGATCGCCTGCAGGGCCGCGATGCGCTCGTCGAGCTCGCCGAGCTTGCTGCCGTAGAGCGCGATCACGTCGGCGCACACTTCGCGCAGGCTGGGCTGCGGCGTCAGCATCGACACCACCGGCCGGATCTCCTCGACCGTGAAGCCGTTGCGCAGCAGGATGCGGATGCGCTGCACGAATTCGACGGCGGCCGGCTCGAAATAGCGGTAACCGTTGTCGCGGCGCCGCGCCAGCAGCAGGCCGCACTGCTCGTAATGGCGCAGCGAGCGCACGCTGGCGCCGGTCTGGCGCGACAGTTCGCCGATGCTCAGCATGTGCGCTGTCCCCTTGCGGCCGGGGCCGCGCGCATTGTTTTATTGTCCATACGAAAATTATACGCAGTCGGCATCGACGGCAACAGGGGCCAGGCGGCCGCGAGCGTTCGCCAGCGCACGGCCGGGCCTCCTTGCGGCTGCTAGCCTGCATAGTCGGCAATTCGCAGGAGAACCACGTGTCCACGAAAAAAATCAGTCTTGGACTACAGGGCGGCGGCGCCCTTGGCGCCTTCGGCTGGGGCGTGCTCGATCGCCTGCTGGCCGACGAGCGCATCGAAATCGCCGCGATCAGCGGCACCAGCGCCGGTTCGGTAAACGCGGCGGCGCTGGCGGACGGCTATGCCTTGGGTGGCGGGCGCGAGGGCGCGCGCGCGGCCCTGCTGCGCTTCTGGCAGGGCTTGAGCGCGGCTTCGCTGTTCAGTCCGGTCAAGCGCACGCCGCTCGACTACGCCAGCGGCGACTGGACCCTGCGCAATTCTCCCGGCTACCAGCTGATGCAGCTGGTCGGCGGCGTGCTGGCGCCGCCCAGTTCGCCGATGAGCATGAACCCGATGTTGCCGCTGCTGGCGGGACTCATCGACTTCGAGCGCGTGCGCCAGTGCCGCGAGATCGCGCTGTTCGTGCCGGTCACCAACGTGCGCACCGGGCGCGGCCGCATCTTCAGCCGCGCGCAGCTGGACGCGCGCGCGATCGCCGCCTCGGCCTGCCTGCCGCACGTGTTCGCGCCGGTCGTCATCGATGGCGAAGCCTATTGGGACGGCAGTTTCGTCGGCAACCCATCGCTCTCGCCGCTGGTCGACCTGGGGGCGCGCGACATCGTGATCGTCCAGAACAACCCGGTTGCGCGCGGCGGCCTGCCGATGAGCCTGAGCGACATCCACGGCCGCGCCAGCGAGATCGCCTTCAACATCGGCTTCGTGCGCGAGGTCAGCGCGATCCAGCACCTGGGCGCCCTGGTCGATGCCGAAGAGAGCGACGCCGTGCGCCCGGCCGCGGTGCGCCTGCACATGATCAGCGGGAACGACGAACTGCAGCGGCTCGACCTGTCGACCAAATACAATACCGAGTGGGCCTTCCTGCTGCACCTGCGCGACCTCGGGATCGCGACGGCGCAGCGCTGGCTCGACGCGCACTTCGACCAGATCGGCGTGCGTTCCACGCTCGATCCGGTGCCGGTGTACGAGCCGGAACGGATGACGGATGCCGCCGCCTGAACCAGCGCGGCAAGGCGCCCGCCGTGCAAAATTTGCCATTTTGGCCGCGGATGCAAACAGTATTTGCACGGCCGAGTACGGCGCCATATCCGGCACCCCGGGTCACGCGCTGTTAAAATTGCAGCCTCGTCCCACGCAGGGCTATTTATTTTTCTGAAGGAAAGAACATGATCAAAGTTGGCATCGTTGGCGGAACCGGATACACGGGCGTGGAATTGCTGCGGCTGCTGGCCGCGCATCCGGGCGTGGAGCTGACCGCGATCACCTCCCGCAAGGAAGACGGCCTGCCGGTGGCCGACATGTTCCCCTCGCTGCGCGGCCGCGTGAACCTGGCGTTCTCGGCGCCGGACAAGGCCGACCTGACCCAGTGCGACGTGGTGTTCTTCGCCACCCCGCACGGCGTGGCCATGGCCCAGGCGCCGGCCCTGCTGGCGGCCGGCGTGAAGGTGATCGACCTGGCGGCGGACTTCCGCCTGAAGGACCGCGCCGCCTTCGAAAAATGGTACAAGATGGAACACACGGCGCCCGAGCTGATCGAGGAAGCCGTGTACGGCCTGCCGGAACTGAACCGCGAGGACATCAAGGGGGCGCGCCTGATCGCCAATCCGGGCTGCTACCCGACCACCATGCAGCTGGGCTTCGTGCCGCTCTTGAAGGCCGGCCTGATCGATGCCTCGAACCTGATCGCCGATAGCAAGTCGGGCGTCTCCGGCGCCGGCCGCAAGGCCGAGATCGGCACCCTGTTCTCGGAAGCGAGCGACAACTTCAAGGCCTATGGCGTGGCCGGCCACCGCCACACGCCGGAAACCTCGGCCCAGCTGCAGCGCTTCACCGACCAGAAAGTCGGCCTGATCTTCACCCCGCACCTGGTGCCGATGATCCGCGGCATGCATTCGACCCTGTACGCGCGCCTGACGAAAGAGATCGACGACGCCGCCCTGCAGGCCCTGTTCGAGGCCGAATACAAGGATTCGCCGTTCGTCGACGTGATGCCGTTCGGCTCGCACCCGGAAACGCGCTCGACCCGCGGCTCGAACATGCTGCGCCTGGCAGTGCACCGTCCGGACGGCGGCAACACCGTCGTGATCCTGGTGGTGCAGGACAACCTGGTGAAGGGCGCCTCCGGCCAGGCCGTGCAGTGCATGAACCTGATGTTTGGCTTCGAGGAAACGACGGGCCTCCAACAGATCGCCCTGCTGCCGTAATAAAGGGGCTACCCCAGTCGGGCGATTCCTACAGGCATTGCCCGACCAGAGCTAGATCAAGGTGGTAACTGTTGAGGACGGTAAATTGATTGGTGCACTGATCGCGCACTGATCAGCTTATAAGTCGCAATGTCCATCTATCTACAGGGGTGCCACCATGTTCGGTCGCAACGCGAAAAGCGAAATTGACAGCCTGATCGGCATAGCCGCCCGGATCGAAGGCGACCTGTGTTTCAGCGGCGGCCTGCGCATCGACGGCGAGGTGCACGGCAACGTGATCGCCAGCGAGGGGCCGGACAGCGTCCTGATCGTTTCCGAGCATGCCCGCATCGAGGGCGAGGTGCGCTGCGCCAGCCTGGTGGTGAACGGCTACATCGCCGGTTCGGTCTATTCGACCGAACTGCTTGAATTGCAGCCGAAAGGCCGCATACATGGGGATGTCCATTACAAGCTGCTCGAAATGCATGGCGGCGCCCTGGTCACCGGCAAGCTGACGCACCAGCCGGCGGGCGAGCCGGTTTTCCATCTGGCGGAAGCGGAGAGGGCCGAAGCATGACCGGCGCGAACCGTCTATAATGGCATAAATCCGAATCCAATCAGGAGTTTATCCCATGACTGCAGTGGCCGAAGTGCAAGACTTTGACACCATCCCGACCCCGATCGTCTTCACCGACAGCGCCGCTGAAAAAGTGGCCCAGCTGATCGAAGAAGAGGGCAATCCCGACCTGAAACTGCGCGTCTTCGTGCAGGGCGGCGGCTGCTCGGGCTTCCAGTACGGCTTTACCTTCGACGAAATCGTCAACGACGACGACACCACGATGGAAAAGAACGGCGTTCAATTGCTGATCGACTCGATGAGCTACCAGTACCTGGTCGGCGCGGAAATCGACTACAAGGACGACCTCGAAGGCGCCCAGTTCGTCATCAAGAACCCGAACGCGACCAGCACCTGCGGCTGCGGTTCGTCGTTCTCGGCGTAAAGCACGCTTACAGCCCGGCTTGCCGGGCGCCGCTTCCAGATCCGGGCATTGCCCGGATTTGTTTTTTTGGGGCGCCGCGTTATCTGATCCGGCGCTGCCCGAACTTCTGTTATTCGTACCGTGGTTTTGTAGGGTGGGCACTTGTGCCCACGCGGTCTCACGGCATGCGTCAACACGGCGTCGCGTGGTCGACTAGCGTCTGCACTCTGAGGAAATAAGGCCGCAGGGAGCTCGTATTGTGAGACCGCGTGGGCTCGAGAGCCCACCCTACGAAAACCACGTTTACGCCGGATACAGCGCCCCCAAAATGCGCGGCCCCTTCGCCCCCGTCACCGCCGGCATGTTCCCCGGCGCGCGCTCCATGAAGCGATACCCCAGCCAGGCAAAGGCCAGCGCCTCGACCCGGTTCGGCGCTACGCCCAGCGCCGCCGTCGATTCCACCGCCACCTGTTCGCCAAGCGCGCCGGCCAGCATGCGCAGCAGCGTGCCGTTGTAGGCGCCGCCGCCGCATACGTAGACCGCATCGACCTCGGCGCTTTCCTGATGGATCGCGTCGGCGATCGTGCGCGCGGTCAGTTGCGTCAGCGTGGCCTGGACGTCGGCCGGCGCCAGGCCCGGGAAGCGCGCCAGCTGCGCGTCCAGCCAGGCCATGTGGAACAGGTCGCGTCCCGTGCTCTTCGGCGCCGGCTGGTGGAAATAGGGTTCCTCCAGCAACGCCGCCAGCAAGGCGGCATCCACTTGTCCGCTGGCGCCCCAGGCGCCGTCGGCGTCGTATTCCTTGCCCTGGTGGCGACCGATCCAGCCGTCGAGGAGGACATTGCCCGGCCCGGTGTCGAAGCCGGTCACGCGTCCGTCCGCATGCAGCACGCTGATGTTGCCGATGCCGCCGATGTTGACCACCACGCGCGCCGTGCCTGGCTTGCCGAAGGCCGCCGCATGGAAGGCCGGCACCAGGGGCGCCCCCTGGCCGCCGGCGGCGATGTCGCGGCTGCGGAAGTCGGCGACGACGTCGATCCCGGTCAGTTCGGCCAGCAGGGCAGGGTTGTTGGTCTGGCGCGTGAAGCCGAGTTCGGGGCGATGGCGGATCGTCTGGCCGTGCACCGCCAAGGCCGCCACCGGCCCGGGCGCATGCGGCAGCAGCGCCTGCACGCAGGCCGCATAACACTGCGCCAGGCCGTTCGCGGCCAGGGCTTCGCGCTCGATCTCGTTCTCGACCGCGGCTTGCAGCGCCATCAGTTCGGCGCGCAGGGCCGGAGGGAAGGGAACGAAGCTGGCTTCGAGGGTGCGGATGGCGCCGCCGTCGAAGTCGGCCAGCACGCCGTCGACGCCGTCCATGCTGGTGCCCGACATCAGGCCGATATACAGGGTAGAAGTGGTCATAATCATTTGCCCATCATAAAGCAAGGGGAGCCCGATCAACCTCAATGCGTCGAACCGGACCTGTTTTGCCGCGGCGCTCTATTCGCTCGCGACGGTTCTAGGACTCCCTGTGTTGGAAGCACACGTAAAAACGCCTTCCGTGCATCTGCATGCAGGGAAGGCGTTCCAGTACAGCGTATTGCGACGCTTAGCGTGCAGCCATGGCGTTGCCGCCTGGGGTCAGCAGCGAGAAGCGGTGGTTCATCTCGGCGGCGGCCATCTTAAAGCGGGTCATTTCGGCGGCCGTCAGCGGCGCCTGGGTCAGGCCCTTCAGCGTTGCCGGGTCGCGCGCGACATTCGCCACGCGGAATTCGTAGTGCAGGTGGGCGCCGGTCGACCAGCCGGTCGAGCCGACGTAGCCGATGACGTCGCCCTGGCTGACCTTGGCGCCCTTACGCACGCCGTTGCCGATGCGGCTCATGTGGGCGTAGGCGGTGCTGTAGTTGTTCCAGTGCTTGAGCACGACCATGTTGCCGTAGCCGCTGTTCACGCCGGCGAAATCGACGGTGCCATCGCCCGCGGCGCGGATCGGGGTGCCGGTCGGGGCGGCGTAGTCGATGCCCTTGTGCGCTTTCCACTTGCCCGAGATCGGGTGGATGCGGTTCGAGAAGCCCGAGGAGACGCGCGAGAAGGCCAGCGGCGACTTGAGGAAGGCTTTTTTCAGCGACTTGCCGTCCAGGCTGTAGTAGCCGCCCTGGCGGGTGACCGGGTCTTCGAACCAGACGGCCTGGTAGCTGACGCCGCGGTTGATGAACTCGCCGGCCAGGATGCGGCCGGTCTTGACCATTTCGCCGTCCAGCCAGAAGGTTTCGTAGACGACGTTGAAACGGTCGCCGCGCTTCAGGTCGGAGCGGAAGTCGATGTTGGTCGAGAACATCTGGATGATTTCGCCGACCACGGAATCGGGGATCGAGCCGCCGTCGACGTTGGCGTCGGTGGCCGAGTAGAGCGAGGTGGTGATCTCGCGCGAACGCATCTCGACGCGGCGCTCGAGCTTGGCCGGGGCCTCGCTGGCGACGAAGCCGTCACCCTTGCGGGCGATCGTCAGGACGACCGGGGTGCTGTTCTTGTCGGTGATGGTGGCGCGCAGGGAGAGCAGCAGGCCGTTCTCGTCGGTCTCGGCTTGCAGGCGCTTGCCGTTTTTCAGGGAGATCAGGCGGCGGGCCAGCTTGTCGGAGCGGATGAACTTTTGTGCTTGCGCATCATCCACACCCATGCGGCTCAGGGTGGAGCCGATCGAGTCGCCCGAGCGGATGCGCTCTTCGTGGATGAATTGCTGCTCGTCCTGTTGCAGGGCGGCGATCTGGTCGGCCAGGTTCGGCAGCGCGAGGTTTTCGGCGACCGACTTGACCGGCACGTCGGCGGGGTCGGGGGCGATCGGGGCCACCGCGACTGCGCCGAATGCGCACAGTGCCAGGGCCAGCGCGCCGGCGCCGACGATGCGGGTCTTGCGACTCGCATCCTTCAGGCTTAACCAGCGTTTGCCAGTGATTTTATGTATAGGGTTCATGCAATCAGTTAAAATTTGCCGCTTGAACTTCCACGCCATTTTTCTTGTTGTTTTGAAAAGTTTTCTCAAGGCAAGATTGATGGGATCGAGCATTATACCAAACTCCTTGCTCCTACAACCGTTTTAGCACTTTTCCTACAAGAATTTTATGACTTCCCCCGCGTCTTCAGGTAATAGCAATTTAGCAACCGCCACCGCTTTGCCGCTGTCGGACAAGGTGCAGGAGGCGCTTGCGATCGCGAAGCGCGGCGTCGACGAACTGCTGATCGAAAGCGAATTTGCACAGAAGCTGGCCCGTTCCGAGCAGAGCGGCGTACCGCTGCGCATCAAGCTCGGCGCCGACCCGACCGCTCCCGACCTCCACCTCGGCCATACCGTGGTGCTCAACAAGCTGCGCCAACTGCAGGACCTCGGCCACAAGGTCATCTTCCTGATCGGCGATTTCACCTCGATGATTGGCGACCCGTCGGGCCGCAACGCCACCCGCCCGCCGCTCACCCGCGAGCAGATCGAGGAAAATGCCCAGACCTATTTCCGCCAGGTCGCCCTGATCCTCGATGCCGAACGCACCGAGATGCGCTACAACTCCGAGTGGTGCGACCCGCTGGGCGCGCGCGGCATGATCCAGCTGGCCTCGCGCTACACCGTGGCGCGCATGATGGAACGCGACGACTTCACCAAGCGCTACAAGAGTGGGACTCCGATCGCTATTCATGAGTTCCTGTATCCGTTGATGCAAGGCTACGATTCGGTCGCTTTGAAAGCAGATCTTGAGCTAGGTGGAACGGATCAGAAATTCAACCTGCTGGTGGGCCGCGAGTTGCAGAAAGACTACGGCCAGGAGCCGCAGTGCATCCTCACCATGCCATTGCTCGAAGGCCTGGACGGCGTCGACAAGATGTCGAAGTCGAAGAACAACTACATCGGCATCACCGAGGCGCCGAACACCATGTTCGGCAAGCTGATGAGTATTTCCGACACCATGATGTGGCGGTACTACGACCTGCTGTCGTTCCGCTCGATCGAGGACATCGCCGCCGTGAAGGCCGCCACCGAAGGCGGCGCCAACCCGCGCGACGCCAAGGTCGCGCTGGCCAAGGAAATCGTGACCCGCTTCCACTCGGCCCAGGCGGCCGACGACGCGCTGGCCGACTTCGTCAACCGCTCGAAGGGCGGCATCCCGGACGACGTGCCGGAAGTGGCTGTCAGCGGCGCGCCGCTCGGCGTGGCCCAGCTGCTGAAGGCGGCCGGCCTGTGCGCCTCGACCTCGGAAGCGATGCGCATGATCGACCAGGGCGGCGTGCGCATCGACGGCGGCGTGGTCAGCGACAAGGGCCTGCAGGTGGAGGCCGGCACGTTCGTCATGCAGGTGGGCAAGCGCAAGTTCGCGCGCGTGACCTTCTCGGCATGATCGGCCTGCTGCAACGCGTCAGCCAGGCCAGCGTGGTCGTCGACGGCGCCACCGTCGGCGCGATCGAGACGGGCCTGATGGTGCTGGTCTGCGCCGAGAAGGGCGACACCGAGCGCGAGGCCGACGCTTTACTCGCCAAGCTGCTCGGCTACCGCGTCTTTTCCGACGAGGCCGGCAAGATGAACCGCAGCGTCACCGACATCGGCGGCGCGCTGCTGCTGGTGCCGCAGTTCACGCTGGCCGCCGATACCCGCTCCGGCACCCGGCCCTCGTTCTCGCCGGCCGCCAACCCCGACGACGGACGCCGCCTGTTCGATTATTTCGTGCGCCGGGCATGCGAGCGGCATGGCAAAGTTGAAACCGGACAATTTGGCGCCGACATGAAAGTGGCGCTGATCAACGACGGGCCGGTGACGATCTGGCTGCGCGTTGATCCGGTCGACGTCAAGCGCTGAAACCCGCACCGCATCGACGCGGTCAATACAAGGAGGCCCTGGGAGTGAGCAAAATGAAAATCTGGAGCGATTCGTTTACCGAGGGCGAGCCGATCCCGCCCGAATGCGCGTTCGCGGTCATCGACCCGGCCACCCACGTGCGCCTGTCGAACAACCGCAATCCCCACCTCGCCTGGGACGACGTGCCTGCCGGCACCCAGTCGCTGGTGCTGCTGTGCCACGACGGCGACGCGCCGACCGATGGCACCGACGTCAACAAGGAAGGCCGGGCCGTTCCCGACAGCCTGAAACGCGCCGACTTCTACCACTGGACCCTGATCGACATTCCGCCCAGCCTGAAGGAACTGGCCGAAGGCCGCTTTTCCGACATGGTCACGCCGGGCGGCAAGTCCGGTCCGGAGCTGCCTTTCCTCATCAAGAACGGCACCGAGCACCAGCTGCGCCAGGGCGTCAACGACTACACCGGCTGGTTCGCGCAGGACCCCGACATGGCCGGCGAGTACTACGGCTACGACGGTCCCTGCCCGCCGTGGAACGACGAACGCGTCCACACCTACGTGTTTACCATCTACGCGCTCGACATCGCCCGCCTGCCGCTGGAAGGGCGCTTCACCGGCCAGGAAGCGCGCCTGGCCATGCGCGGGCACATCCTCGACGAAGCCCAGATCTTCGGCGTCTATTCGCTCAATCCGGCGATCGCACCGACGCTGTCCAAGTAATCCCCGCGCCCGTGCCCTGGCACGGGCGCTTTTCATTTCCTAATGCAAAACGACACCACGACCCGGATCGTCCTGATCCGCCATGGCGAAACCGCCTGGAACGCCGAACGCCGCCTGCAGGGCCACCTCGACATCGACCTGAATACCACCGGCGTACGCCAGGCGCGCGCCCTCGCCGCCGCCCTGGCGCACGAACGCTTCGACGTGCTCGTCTCGAGCGACCTGGCGCGCGCCGCCCAGACCGCGAAAGCCGTCGCCGAGGTGCAGGACCTGCCTCTCTATATAGATGGGCGCCTGCGCGAGCGCTGCTACGGCGGCTTCGAGGGCTTGCTGTATGCCGAGATCGCCGACCGCTATCCCCAGGAGTTTGCCGCCTGGCAGGGCCGCGACGTCGATGCGCCCTTGCCGCCGGGCGAGAATTGCGCCGAGACCTTCCGCCAGTTCTACGACCGCGTGGTCCCGGCCATCCTTGGCTGGGCCGAGGACAATCCCGGCAAGTCGCTGGCCCTGGTCGCCCATGGCGGCGTGCTCGAATGCGCCTACCGCGCCGCCCTTGGTCTCCCGCTCGACACCCCGCGCGACTTCAAGGTGCACAACGCCAGCATCAACCGGTTTATCGTGCAGGACGGCAAGCTGCAGCTGGAGAGCTGGGGCGAGGTGGCGCATTTGCAGGCAGCGGTGCTGGACGACGTCGGCTAACAGGACACGACCAGTCAGTCGCAGGCGGCGAGCCCCGAAGCTGCCATTCGGATGCCGGTTTGCGGATATCTGGCATCGCGGGTCTATTTCCCGACGTGCAATCACTAGGCGACTACGCTTGATTCATTCCTTATCAAGCGTTTCTTGCAAAAAGTGGAGTTCAGGATCCAGCTTCAGTCCATCTGGATCCTCGGCAATCTGCGAATATTCAGATATTTCTCGTGGTGGTTTCGGTGGTGGTGCCGGCCCCAGACCTGCAAACGCAGCCACCAACAGCACGCCAAGCCAGCGATATCGCTCTTTCCAAGGCCTCGGCTGCGGAATCGTGCTCGAGGAAGGCTCTGTTTTTTCGTCATCCACGTGGAGGATCACTTTCGTTTGCGTGCTGTCGTGTATCGGATGGCTAGCCGCTCACGGGCAAACAAGCCCATATGACACGCACGCTGGTCCGACCCTTGATTGTCATGAATGAATTTGTCCTTATGGCAACGCATCTGGCGGTTTTCTCAGCCATTTCAAGGGCGGCGCAGATTCGCCCAGTCGAGGCGACCGAAGTAGTGCTTCCTACGCTCACACCACCAGAATCTTGCTCATCTGTTTGGTCTTACTGCAAAGCCTGCCCGCGGCTCGCCGCGGCTAACCAATTTTTTTCCCTCTGTCCACACCCAATTGTCCCGTTCGCTACAATCCGGCAAAAATTTTGCCGATAATTTGAGCAGCGCTTGGGGTAAAATAGCAGGTTCCCGAGAATTCTTCTTCTATTCCCTCTGTGCAAATCGGTCCTTACCAACTTCGCAATAATGTCTTCGTCGCGCCCATGGCGGGTGTGACCGACCGTCCGTTCCGCCAGCTGTGCAAGCAGCTCGGGGCCGGCTATGCGGTGTCGGAAATGGCGGCGTCCAACCCGCGCCTGTGGGCCAGCGAAAAGACCAGCCGCCGTACCGACCACGCGGGCGAGATGGAGCCGAAGGCGGTGCAGATCGCCGGCGCCGATCCCCAGGACCTGGCCGATTGCGCGCGTCACAACGTCGAGCGCGGCGCCCAGATCATCGACATCAACATGGGTTGCCCGGTGAAAAAGGTGTGCAACAGCTGGTGCGGTTCGGCCCTCCTGCAGCACGAGGACCTCGTCGAGCGCATCCTGAATGCGGTGGTGGAAGCGGTCGACGTACCGGTGACCCTGAAGTTCCGCACGGGCTGGGACCGCCAGAACAAGAATGCCCTGCGCATCGCGCGCATGGCCGAGCAGGCCGGCATCCAGATGCTGACCCTGCATGGCCGCACCCGCGCCGACGGCTACAAGGGCGACGCCGAGTACGACACCATCCGCGCGGTGAAGGCGGAAGTGAAGATCCCGGTGGTCGCGAATGGCGACATCACCAGCCCGGAAAAGGCGAAATTCGTGCTCGACTACACGGGCGCGGACGCGGTCATGATCGGCCGCGCGGCCCAGGGCCGGCCCTGGATCTGCCGCGAGATCGATCACTACCTGCGCACCGGCGAACTGCTGCCGCCGCCGATGGTGGACGAGGTGAGGGCGCTGATGAACGAACACCTGCCGGCCCACTATGCCTTCTACGGCGAGTACGTCGGCGTGCGCACGGCGCGCAAGCACATCGGCTGGTACGTCGAGGATTTGCCTGGCGGCGAAGAGTTCCGCCAGCACATGAACCGCTTGGAGTCCACGGCCGAGCAATTGGCCGCCGTGGATAATTTTTTCCAAGCACAACTGCAGTATGGCGAACGGTTACAATACCGGCCCGCGTTGGCCCCAGAGCCAATCGCAGCATAAAGAGAGTGCCTGTCAAAACCCCCATGGCGGCGTTGCATTCGTCTCGCCGTACTAGCGTACTGTCTTCGACGATGCGCCTTGCCCTGGGGGCTTTGCCAAGCACTCTACAGTAGCAAAACAAGAAGAACGATGGGGACGCCGCCGGTTACCGCCGGCGGAGCAAAACACTAACCAGGATGAAGCAGCAGACATGAGCAAAGAGAGTATCCAGGAAGTTGTCCAGAAGAGCCTCGAGGACTATTTCAATGACCTGGGCGAGCAAAAGCCGACGAATATCTACGACATGATGGTGATGACCGTGGAGAAGCCGATCCTCGAAGTGGTCATGACGCGCGCCGACGGCAACCAGTCGCACGCGGCCCAGATGTTGGGCATCAACCGCAATACCTTGCGCAAGAAACTGCAAGAGCACGGACTGCTCTAACGCTTGCCGGCACACGTGGCCGTGCGCGGGCGCGGCCAATACGGCGTGCCCGAATTCCGCACAGAATTTCCATCAACAACGGCCACTCCCATGATCAAACAAGCCCTTATTTCCGTCTCCGACAAGACCGGCGTGCTCGATTTCGCCCGTGCGCTTTCCGCGCTCGGCGTGAACATCCTGTCCACCGGCGGCACCGCCAAACTGCTGCAAGACAATGGCGTGCCGGTGACGGAAGTTGCCGACTACACCGGTTTCCCGGAAATGCTCGACGGCCGCGTCAAGACGCTGCACCCGAAGGTCCACGGCGGCATCCTCGCGCGCCGCGATTTCCCGGAGCACGTGTCCAAGCTCGAAGAGTACGGCATTCCGCAGATCGACATGGTCGTGGTCAACCTGTATCCCTTCCAGCAGACCGTCGCCAAGGATGACTGCTCGCTGGAAGACGCGATCGAGAACATCGACATCGGCGGCCCGACCATGCTGCGTTCGGCCGCGAAGAACCACAAGGACGTGGTCGTGATCGTCGACCCGGCCGACTACGGTGTGGTGCTGGCGGAAATGAAAGGCACCGGCGCCGCGGCCGGCGCGGTCGGCTACGACACCAAGTTCCGCCTGGCCAAGAAAGTCTTCGCGCATACCGCCCAATACGACGGCGCCATCACCAACTACCTGACCAGCCTGGGCGAAGACAAGGCGCACGCGACCCGTTCGTCCTACCCGCAGACGATCAACATGTCCTTCGAGAAGGTCCAGGACATGCGCTACGGCGAGAACCCGCACCAGGGCGCCGCCTTCTACCGCGACATCGTCGCTGTCGAGGGCGCGCTGGCGAACTACCGCCAGCTGCAGGGCAAAGAACTGTCTTACAACAACATCGCCGACGCCGACGCGGCCTGGGAGTGCGTGAAGTCGCTGGGCGGCTTCGAGCAGCCGGCCGGTTGCGTCATCGTCAAGCACGCCAATCCGTGCGGCGTGGCGATCGGCGCCGACGCGCTCGACGCCTACACCCGCGCGCTGCAGACCGACCCGACCTCGGCCTTCGGCGGCATCATCGCCTTCAACGTCGAAGTCGACGGCCGCGCGGCCGAGGCGCTGGCCAAGCTGTTCGTCGAAGTGCTGATCGCACCATCCTTTACGGAAGAAGCGCGCCGGATCATGTCGGCCAAGCAGAACGTGCGCCTGCTGGAAATCCCGCTGGGCGCGGGCCAGAACGCCTACGACGTGAAACGCGTCGGCGGCGGCCTGCTGGTGCAGTCGCCGGACGCGAAGAACGTCGGCCTCGGCGAACTGCGCGTGGTCACCAAGAAGCAGCCGACCCAGCAGCAATTGCAGGACCTGATGTTCGCCTGGCGCGTCGCCAAGTTCGTCAAGTCGAACGCCATCGTCTTCTGCGGCAACGGCATGACCCTGGGCGTCGGCGCCGGCCAGATGAGCCGCATCGATTCGGCCCGCATCGCCTCGATCAAGGCGCAGAACGCCGGCCTGTCCCTTAGCGGTTCGGCGGTGGCCTCGGACGCCTTCTTCCCGTTCCGCGACGGCCTGGACGTCGTCGTGGATGCCGGCGCGACCTGTGTCATCCACCCGGGCGGCTCGATGCGCGACCAGGAAGTGATCGACGCGGCGGACGAGCGTGGCGTGGTGATGCTGTACACCGGTACCCGTCACTTCCGTCACTGATCCGACTGTCTCCATGCCGGCGACTGCACATGTCGCCGGCGTGAGTGCGTGGCCGGCGGCGGACCGCCGCTGCCGGCCGCGGAAATAGCCGGGCGCCCACTGCCGACACGCGGCAGTGCCGGCGCGCCGGTCAATGCCCGGTTTCCCGGTAGGCGCTGAACACCTGTTCCATGAAATCCACCACGGCCCGGACGCGCGCGCTCGTACGCAGGCCGCCATGCATCGACAGCCAGATCTCCTGATCCAGTTCCGGAATATGGGGAAGCACGGCGTGCAGATCCTGTGCGTCGCCTGCAAGAAAGGTCGCCAGCACACCCAGGCCGGCGCCGTGGCTGACGCCATCGAGGATCCCGAGTCCGTAGCTGCACTTCATCCACGGCGCCGGCGCGCCGGGCAGGGCGCGCAGCCAGCGGTCGGACTGGAACTCGGCGCGCGGCTCGTCGAACCCCACGAAGGGCAGCTTGGCCCAGTCCCGGTTCGCCAGGGCAGCCGCATGGCGCTGCGCCACATCCCGACTGCAATACAGCCCGAAGGCCAGGGTACCGATCCGGCGGGTGACGAGGTCGAGCTGTTCAGGGCGGTAAGGCCGGATCGCGATGTCCGCTTCCCGGCGCGTCAGGTTGTAAGGCCGGTGCGAGGTAATGATTTCCACCTCGATGTTGGGGTAGGCGTCATGAAAGCGCGCAAACCGGGTCGTCAGGAAATACGAAAGCCACTCGTCGGTATTGATCCGCACCAGGCCCGATGCGGCATGCGCATCCTGGCGATCCCGGCTGCGCTCGACGTCCAACGCAATCTCGCTCATCTGGTCGGCCAGCGCGATGACATCGCTACCGAAGGCCGTCGGCATACAACCGCCCTGGAAACGCTCGACGAGCTTGTGCCCGACCGCGTTTTCGAGCTCGTCGAGCCGGCGCGACAGCGTCGCCGGGCTGACGCCCGCCTTCCTGGCCGCGCGCCGCAGGGTTCCTTCCTGCGCGATGAGCAGCAGCAAGCGCAGGTCATCCCAATTCAGGTGTTTCATATTTGAAGCATACTGTCTCGATTTTGCCTATATGCATAGATTTATGAAGTATGGGATCATGCCGGCGAAACGTCAAACGGGTGGCACGCACCCGCACAGCTACAAGAAAGAAAAGTTACATGCGTACATTCCGCGAGCGCGTTTGCCATGCGCTCCTGTTCGAGGCCGTGGCCCTGGCCATCTTCATTCCCGGTTCCGCCCTGGTCTTCAACCAGCCGATGCAGCACATGGGCGTGATCGGCGTCGTATCAGCGACAATCGCCACGCTCTGGAACTTCGTATTCAACGTCATGTTCGACCGCGCCATGCTGCGCCTGCGCGGCAGCGTCCAGAAAACGATGGCGATCCGGGTCGCCCATACCTTCCTGTTCGAAGCGGGACTGGTGGTCATGCTGATCCCGATGATCGCCTGGTATCTCGGCATCGGCCTATGGGCAGCGCTGCTGATGGATATCGCCATCGTGATTTTCTACCTGGTGTATGGCTTCCTTTTCAACATCGCGTACGATCGCGTGTTTCCGGTGAGGGCAGCGCCGCTGGCGCGATAAACCGGCGCGCGCTGGCGCTCCAGCGCTGGCCACGAAGCGGCGTTTATGTGGCATCCTGCTGGTGACGTCCTGGATTTTTTGTTGCCCTGCTGCCACTATTCAACGTTCCGCGTGGGCACTTCGTTATTGAGGCCCCCAGCCTCGATAACCCCACCCCACTGTGTTTTTCTACAGTATTTTTCCCACGAACCTTGCTGGCCGGTATAACATTCGATAATGATTATTCTCGGCATCGACCCTGGCTTGCGCACGACCGGCTTTGGCGTCATCGAAAAGCAGGGCAGCAAATTGCGCTACATCGCCTCGGGCACCATCAAGACCGGTCTTGAAGGGGCATTGCCGCCGCGCCTGAAGATCATCCTGAATGGCGTGCGCGAGATCGTCGCCACCTACCAGCCGAGCTGCGCCGCCATCGAGAAGGTCTTCGTCAACGTCAATCCGCAATCGACCCTGCTGCTGGGCCAGGCCAGGGGCGCGGCGATCAGCGCCCTGGTCGGCGCCGACCTGGAGGTGGCGGAATACTCGCCGACCCAGATCAAGCAGGCCGTGGTCGGCACCGGCAAGGCCGCCAAGCCGCAGGTGCAGGACATGGTCTCGCGCCTGCTGACGCTGCCCGGCCTGCCGGGCTCGGACGCCGCCGACGCGCTCGGGGTTGCCATTTGCCACGCGAACAGCCACGATACGCTGGCGCTGATCGGTTCGCTCGGCCCGCAACTGGCCGGCCTGCGCATGAAACGCGGCCGCCTCGTCTAACCAAGAACACCGTAAGAACAAAGGTCAACCATGATTGGTCGCATCTCCGGAATCCTGCTGGAAAAGACTCCGCCGCAACTGCTGGTGGACTGCAACGGCGTCGGCTATGAAATCGACGTGCCGATGAGCACCTATTACAACCTGCCGCACACGGGCGAGCGCGTCGTGCTGTTCACGCACCAGGCGATCCGCGAGGATGCCCACCTGCTGTTCGGCTTCGGCACGGCCAGCGAGCGCGCGCTGTTCCGCCAGTTGATCAAGATTACCGGCGTCGGCGCGCGCACCGCGCTGGGCATCCTGTCGGGCATGTCGGTGAACGACCTGGCCCAGGCCGTGACGCTGCAGGAGCCGGGCCGCCTGGTCAAGATTCCGGGCATCGGCAAGAAGACCGCCGAGCGCCTGCTGCTGGAACTGAAGGGCAAGCTCGGCGCCGACATCGGCGTGGTCGGCGGCGGCGCGCCGCGCGACGATACCCAGGCCGACGTGATGAACGCACTGCTGGCATTGGGGTATTCTGACAAGGAAGCGCTGGTCGCGACCAAGAACCTGCCGGAAGGCGCCAGCGTGTCCGACGGCATCAAGTTCGCCCTGAAGGCCTTGTCCAAGGCTTAAGGACTGAGCCGCCCTAACTCGAGATTCAAGCAATGAGCATCCAGACCGACAACTTCACCGAGCAGCGGGTCATCGACGCGGCGCCGGCCTCGCCCAACGAGGAGGCGATCGAACGCGCCTTGCGCCCGAAACAGCTGGACGAATACGTCGGCCAGGCCAAGATCCGCGACCAGCTCGAAATCTTCATCTCCGCAGCGAGGAAGCGCCGCGAGGCGCTCGACCACACCCTGCTGTTCGGCCCGCCGGGCCTCGGTAAAACCACGCTGGCCCACATCATCGCGCGCGAAATGGGCGTCAACCTGCGCCAGACCTCCGGCCCGGTGCTGGAGCGTCCGGGCGACCTGGCGGCCATTCTTACCAACCTCGAGCCGAACGACGTGCTGTTCATCGACGAGATCCACCGCTTGTCGCCGGTGGTCGAGGAGATCCTGTACCCGGCGCTGGAGGACTACCAGATCGACATCGTGATCGGCGAGGGCCCGGCCGCGCGTTCCGTGAAGCTCGACCTGCAGCCCTTCACCCTGGTCGGCGCCACCACCCGCGCGGGCATGTTGACGAACCCCTTGCGCGACCGTTTCGGCATCGTCGCGCGCCTCGAGTTCTACAACGTCGACGAGCTGACCAAGATCGTCACCCGCAGCGCCCACCTGCTGGAAGCGCCGATCAACGAGGAAGGCGCGCGCGAAGTGGCGATGCGCGCGCGCGGCACGCCGCGTATCGCCAACCGCCTGCTGCGCCGCGTGCGCGACTACGCGGAAGTGAAGGGCACGGGCGAGATCACCAAGGACATGGCCGACCGCGCCCTGAAGATGCTCGACGTCGACTCGGTCGGCTTCGACGTCATGGACCGCAAACTGCTGGAAGCGGTGCTGTTCAAGTTCAATGGCGGCCCGGTCGGCATCGGCAACCTGGCCGCGGCGATCGGCGAGGCGGCCGACACCATCGAGGACGTGCTCGAACCCTACCTGATCCAGCAGGGCTACCTGCAGCGCACGCCGCGCGGGCGCATCGCCACGCCCGCCGCCTACCAGCACTTCGGCGTCGCCGCGCCGCGCATCAGCCCCACCGGCGACCTCTGGGACAATCTGCGGTGACAACGCCCCCGATGCAGATCTGGGTCGACGCCGACGCCTGCCCCGGCGTCATCAAGGACATCCTGTTCCGGGTGGCCGAGCGCACGCAGATCCCCGTGACGCTGGTGGCCAACCAGCTGCTGCGCGTGCCCGGCTCGAAGTTCATCCGCGCACTGCAGGTGCCGGGCGGCTTCGACGTCGCCGATGCGGAGATCGTCGCGCGCCTGCAGCCGGGCGACCTGGTCGTGACCGGCGACATTCCGCTCGCGGCGCAAGTGCTGGAGAAGGGCGGTTACGCCCTGAACCCGCGCGGCGAGTTCTACACCAAGGACACGATCGCCCAGCAACTGACCATGCGCGCCTTCATGGAAGAGCTGCGCAGCAGCGGCGTCGACACCGGCGGCCCGTCCGCCTTCAGCCAGGCCGACCGCCAGAACTTTGCCAACGCCCTCGACCGGCACCTGGCCCGCCAGCGTCCGCGCGCATGACATTTGTCACCTGAAAGTGGTGGCACTTGCGTCTGGCGACGCAGCCGCCGCTCTTCCATACTCGGCTCATCCAACCACCTGGAGAGACCGAGATGAAACCGACTACCCTGAAACTCCTGCTGCTGTGCGCCGCCATCGGCGCCAGCCCCGCCGCGCTCGCTGGCGCCACCCTGGTCCAGGACGTGCGCGTATTCGACGGCAAGGCCGTCCATGAGCGCCGCTCGGTGCTGTTCGAGAACGGCGTCATCGCCGACGCCGATTTCCGCGGCCCGGCGCCGCAGGGCGCGCGCGTCGTCGCCGGCGCCGGACGCACGCTGCTGCCGGGCCTGATCGACGCCCACACCCACGTCTTCCGCTGGCAGGAATTGCCGGTGCTGTTCGGCGTGACGACCCAGGTCGACATGTTCACCGACCTCAAGCTGATGAAACAGGCCAAGCAGGAAATGGCGCAGGGCAGCCGGCATGATCACGCCGACCTGTTCTCGGCCGGGACGCTGGTCACCGCGCCGCGTGGCCACGGCACCCAGTTCGGCCTCGCCATCCCCACCATCACCGGGCCGGAACAGGCGCAGGACTTCGTGGATGCCCGCATCGCCGAAGGCTCGGACTTCATCAAGGTCGTGATGGAAAGCGGCTACGGTTTTCCCTCGCTCGACCTGGCCACCGCCAGGGCGGTGATCGACGCCGCCCACAAGCGCGGCAAGCTGGCCGTCGTCCACATCGGCAACGAGAAGGATGCGCGGGCGGTGCTGGAAGCGGGCGCCGACGGCCTGGTGCACCTGTATCCAGGGGAGTCCGGCGACGCCGAGGGCCTGGCGCGCCTGGCCGCCAGCCGCGGCGCCTTCGTGATCCCGACCTTCACGGTACTGGAGAGCATGGCCGGCTGGCGCGGCGACGACCTGCTTGCCGACGCCAGCCTGGCCGGCCTGCTCGACAAGGATGCCCAGGCGCCGCTGAAGGCACGCTACGGCAACAAGGAGCGCGCGGCGATGCTGGTGGCGCCGAAGCAGGTGACGGCGGCGCTGGTCAAGGCCGGCGTGCCGGTGCTGGCCGGAACCGACGCCGGCAACCCCGGCACCCAGTACGGCATCAGCATGCACCGCGAACTGAAGGCGCTGGTGGAAGCGGGCCTCACGCCAGTGCAGGCGCTGGCGGCGGCGACCAGCGAACCCGCGCGCGTCTTCAAGCTGGGCCGGCGCGGCCGCATCGAGAAAGGCTACAAGGCCGACCTGCTGCTGGTGGACGGCAATCCGGCGGCCGACATCCTGGCCACGCGCCGGATCGTCGAGGTCTGGAAGGACGGCGAAAGCGCGAACGGCCTGCGCGAGGGCCAGCGCCAGGCCATCGTCAAGGCGGCGCAGGAGAAGAGCAAGGGGCCCGCCCTGCCGCCCGACGGCCGCATCAGCCGCTTCAGCGACAAGGCGCTGGCCAGCCCCTTCGGCATGGGCTGGGGGCCGTCGACCGACAGCTTCATCGGCGGCAAATCGACCGTCGCGCTGGCGACCGGCGCGGCGCTGGCCGACGGCCAGGTGCCGCTCGCGATCAGCGCCAAGGTGGCGCCGGGCCTGCCCTACGCCTGGTCCGGCGTGGCTTTCATGCCGGGCGCGCAGCCGATGCAGTCGGTCGACCTCAGCGCCGTCAAGGCGGTGCGCTTCAAGGTGCGCGGCGACGGCAAGACCTACCAGATGATCGCGATGTCGCAGGGCGTGCAGATCCCGGGCGCGAAGTCCTTCACCGCGGGACCGGAGTGGACCGAAGTGACCGTTCCTTTTAGCGAGCTCAAAGGCATCGATCCGGCCAACGTCACCATGTTAGGATTCAACGCCGGTCCGCAGCCGGGCGACTACCGCTTCGAGCTCGCCGACGTGCGCCTGCTGGCCCAATAACCATAATCGGCACAAGAGCGATGAACACGATCAGGCAAGGATGGAAGAGACTCTGGGCGGGACCGTGGGTGCCGCCCGAGCAGGGCAGGATGCCGTACTTCTGGCTGCTCAGCCTCGGCTACATGTTCTGGAAGTACGCCTATGTGACGCCGGGCGCCCTCGAGGCGGCGCTGCTGGCGTTGACCCTCGCGGTTTTCATTCCGCTGTACTGCGCCAGCTTCTGGGCGCGCGGCTGGCAGGTGGGCACCTGCATGCTGGCGGGCTGCCTGATCGGCGTCGCCTGGGTGCGCTGGAACATCGGCGCGGCCACCTTCTTCATCTTCGCCTGCGCCATGGCCGCCGGCTTTACCAGCATGCGGCGCGCCATGCTGGCGATGGTCGGGGTGATCCTGCTCGGCCTGCTGGCCTCGCTGCTAGTCGAAGGGGGGCAGATGCGCTTCCTGTTCCTGATGCCGATCCTCACCATCAGCCTGCCGGTGGGCCTGGGCTCCATCATGGATGCGCGCCTGCGCCGTTCGCGCCAGGAGTTGCTGCGCAAGCAGGAAGAGGTCGAGCACATGGCCACCATCGCCGAACGCGAACGCATCTCGCGCGACCTGCACGATTTGCTGGGCCACTCGCTGTCGCTGATCGCCCTGAAGGCCGAACTGGCGGGCAAGCTGGCCGAACGCGATACGGAAAGCACCCGCGCCGCCTGCCGGCGCGAGATCGCCGACATCGAAGCGGCGGCCCGCCAGGCGCTGGCCGAGGTGCGCACGGCGGTGACCGGCTACCGCGAGAGCGGCCTGGCCCATGCCCTGGCCAGCGCGCGCGCCAGCCTGGCGGCGGCCGACGTGGAACTGTGCGAGCGGGTCGAGCGGGTCGAACTGGCGCCGGCCGCGGAGCACGTGGTGGCGCTGGCCCTGCGCGAGGCCGTCACCAACGTGGTGCGCCATGCCGGCGCGCGCCGCTGCACGCTGTCGCTGGCCCTGGAGGAGAACGAGGCGGTGCTGCGCGTCAGCGACGATGGCGAGCGCCTGCGCAGCGCGAGCGCGCTGCGCCATGGGAACGGCCTGAGCGGCATGCAGGAGCGGGCGGCCGCGCTGGGCGGTCGGCTGGCCCTGGCGGTCGGCGCCGGGCTGGCGCTGGAGCTGCGCGTGCCGGCGGGAGCGGGCGCATGATCCGCATCCTGCTGGCCGAGGACCAGGGCCTGGTGCGCGGCGCCCTGGCGGCGCTGCTGGGGCTGGAACCCGACCTGGCGGTGGTCGCCACCGCCGCCGACGGCGTCGAGGCGCTGGCGCTGTGCGAGCAGCATGCACCCGACATCGTCCTGACCGACATCGAGATGCCGCGCATGACCGGGCTGGAACTGGCCGCGCAACTGGCGGCGCGCGGCGCACCGGGCAAGGTCATGATCGTCACCACCTTCGGGCGCAGCGGCTACCTGCGGCGCGCGCTGGCGGCCGGCGTGCGCGGCTTCCTGCTGAAGGATGCGCCGGCCGACGCCCTGGCGGCGGCGATCCGCACCGTGCATGGCGGCGGGCGCGCGATCGCGCCCGAGCTGGCCCTGGAAAGCTGGAGCGGCGCCCAGGATCCGCTCACGGAACGCGAACGGCAAGTGCTGCGCCTGGCGGGCGAGGGCGCCAGCAGCGCCGACATCGCGCGCCAGATCCACCTGTCGGAGGGAACGGTGCGCAACTACCTGTCGGAGGCGATCAGCAAGCTGAACGCTGGCAACCGGGTCGAGGCCTACCGTCTCGCACGCGACGCCGGCTGGCTGTAGGAGCGCCTGATAAAGACCCCATGGCGGCGTTGCATTGTCTCGCTGTACGCTCGTACTGTCTTCGACAATGCGCCGGATGGCCGTATCCCTTGCCCTGGGGACTTTCTCAGGCGCTCCAAGACGCCCTCTTTTCCTGCAAACCGCCGAGCGATGCGCCATGCATCTTGCTTAGATGGCATTATTCGTCGGAACGATTTGGAGGGCGACAATGGCGTGGTGGGAACAAAGCTGGCTGACGATACAACAGGAATTTTCCGACCTGGGTAATCCGGACGACATCACGCGCATCGTGGTGCGCCTGATGGTGGCCCTGGCCCTCGGCGCCGTGCTCGGCTACGAGCGCGAGTCGGTCGGCGCCTCGGCCGGCCTGCGCACCCACATGCTGGTGTCGCTCGGTTCGGCCCTGTTCGTGCTGATCCCGCTGCAAGCCGGCATGAAGATCGAGGACCTGTCGCGCGTGCTGCAGGGCATTACCGCCGGCATCGGCTTCCTCGGGGCCGGCGCCATCCTGAAGCAGACCGAGAAGAACGACATCCGGGGATTGACCACGGCCGCCAGCGTCTGGCTGACCTCGGCCGTCGGCATCGCCGCCGGCATGGGACGCGAAGCCACCGCCGTGGTGAGCGCCATGTTCGGCCTGGTGGTGCTGTCCATCCTGCGCGCCGAGAAGAAATGAGGCCGTCCCCGCGGCCCGGCTTGCTGGCGCCGCGCAAGCGGGCGCCGCGTCGCCTTAGTGGCTCACGCTCTTCGAAAACAGGTTAATCACCAGCACCCCCGCAATGATCAGTCCCAGGCCGAGCAGGGCCGGCAGGTCCAGGCTCTGCTTGTAGACGATCCAGCTGACGATCGAGATCAGCACGATCCCGACCCCCGACCAGATCGCGTAGGCGATCCCGGTCGGCAGCACCTTCAGGCTGAAGGTCAGCAGGTAGAAGGATGCCGCATAGCAGACGACGGTCAGCAGGCTGGGCCATAGCCGGGTGAAATTCTCGGTGGCTTTCAGCGCCGTGGTGCCGATCACCTCGACGACGATGGCGAGGGCGAGGAAGAGGTAGCTCTGGGTCAGGGTCATGGGCATTGCGAATAAAAAAGCGGCCCGCAGGCCGCTTCGGTGGAAAGTCGCGGGCTTATTGCTGCTCGCGGTGCCAGATCTGCGAACGGCCGAACATCGGCGCGCCGATGTAGCCGCGCACCTCGAGCTTCTGGCCGCCGTCGCGCAGCGTCGCCTTGCTCTTGTAGACCTTGCCCTTGGCAGGATCGAGGATCTCGCCGCCGGTGTACTCGTTGCCGTCCTTCTTGAGGCCCGACACGATGGTCATGCCGACGATCGGCTGGTTCTTGCGCGAATCGGTGCAGGCCACGCATTTCGGGTTCTGCTCCTCGTTCGGCTCGCGGAACAGCTTTTCGATCTTGCCTTCCAGCGCGCCGTTTTGCTCGGTGATGCGCACCAGCGCCTTCGGCTTGCCGGTTTCGTCGTCGATCGTTTTCCACAGCCCGATCGGCGAAGCGGTCTGCGCCCACGCGGCGGGCATCGCGAACATCATGGCAATCAGGCTTGCCTGCATCAATTTACGCATCTGGTGTCTCCTGGATTCATTATTGATAGCGCAGAGTGTAGCAAACAGTCTTCTCGACGGGGAAAGCGAATTGTGAGGAAATATTCCAATTGCCGTCCCCGGCATGCTGCAGGACCGATGAAAAAACGCGGCCCGAGGCCGCGTTCCGAACGATCGGCCTGGCCGGATCAGGCCGGCAGCTTGGCCAGCTGTTCGCACATCTTGTCGAGCGTCGCGCTGAAGTTGGCCAGGCGTTCCTTCTCCTGCGCCACCACGGCGGCCGGCGCGCGCGCAACAAAACTTTCGCTCGACAGCTTGCCGCTGGCCTTCGCGATCTCGCCCTCGACGCGCGCGATCTCCTTCGACAGGCGCTCGCGCTCGGCCTTGACGTCGATCTCGACCTTCAGCATCAGCTTGGTGGTGCCGACGATCGACACCGCGGCCGGCGATTCCGGCAGCGCGTCGACGATTTGCACCTCGGCCAGCTTGCCCAGCGAAGCGATGTAGGGCGCGAACAGGGCCATGTTGGCGCGGTCGCCCTCGTTGCCCGGCTCGACGATCAGCGGCACGCGCACCGACGGCGCGATCTTCATCTCGCCACGCAGGTTGCGCGTCGCGTTGGTCAGGTCCTTCAGCTGGGCCATCCAGGCTTCGGCGTCCTCACTGATCGCATCCGGGTTGGCGACCGGGTAGGGCTGCAGCATGATGCTGTCACCGGTCTTGCCGGCCAGTGGCGCGACCGCCTGCCACAGCGCCTCGGTCACGAACGGGATCACCGGATGCGCCAGGCGCAGGATCACTTCCAGCACGCGCAGCAGGGTGTGGCGGGTGGCGCGCTGCTGCGCCTCGGTGCCCTGCTGGACCTGGACCTTGGCCACTTCCAGGTACCAGTCGCAGTACTCGTCCCAGACGAACTTGTAGATGGCGCTGGCGATGTTGTCGAAGCGGTAGTCCTCGAAGCCTTTCGCCACTTCCTGCTCGGCGCGGTTCATCAGCGAGATGATCCACTTATCGGCCTGCGACAAATCGGCCGCATCCGGCGCACCGCAGTCCTTGCCTTCGGTGTTCATCATCACGAAGCGCGTCGCATTCCACAGCTTGTTGCAGAAGTTGCGGTAGCCTTCGGCGCGGCCGAGGTCGAAGTTGATGTTGCGGCCCAGCGAAGCGTAGCTCGCCATCGTGAAGCGCACGGCGTCGGTGCCGAAGGCCGGAATCCCGGTCGGGAATTCCTTGCGGGTGGCCTTGGCGATCTTCTCGGCGTCGCGCGGGTTCATCAGGCCGGTGGTGCGCTTGGCAACCAGGGTCTCGACGTCGATGCCGTCGATCAGGTCGATCGGATCGAGGGTGTTGCCCTTCGACTTCGACATCTTCTGGCCCTGCGAGTCGCGCACCAGGCCGTGCACGTAGACGGTCTCGAACGGCACCTTGCCCGTGAAGTGCGCGGTCATCATGACCATGCGCGCGACCCAGAAGAAGATGATGTCGAAGCCGGTCACCAGGACGGAGGACGGCAGGAACATCTTCATGTCCGGCGTCTCTTCCGGCCAGCCCATGGTCGAGAAGGGCACCAGGGCCGACGAGAACCAGGTATCGAGCACGTCGTCGTCGCGGCGCAGCTCGCCCGTGACGCCCTGCGCCGCGGCCTTGGCCTTCGCTTCTTCCTCGGTACGGGCAACGACGATCTCGCCGTTCTCGCCGTACCAGGCCGGGATGCGGTGGCCCCACCACAGCTGGCGCGAGATGCACCAGTCCTGGATGTTGCCCAGCCACTGGTTGTAGGTCGTGGTCCAGTTCTCCGGCACGAACTTGATCTCGCCGCTGGCGACCTTTTCCAGCGCCACTTCGGTGATCGACTTGCCCGGATTGAAGGTGCCTTCCGGCGCCGGTTTCGTCATGGCGACGAACCACTGGTCGGTCAGCATCGGCTCAATGACGACGCCGGTGCGGTCGCCGCGCGGCACCATCAGCTTGTGCGGCTTGACCTGCTCGAGGAAGCCCTGCGCTTCCAGGTCGGCGACGATCTGCTTGCGCGCGGCGAAGCGGTCCAGGCCCTGGTACTGGCCAGGTGCGTTCTCGTTGATCTTCGCGTCCAGCGTGAAGATGTTGATCGGCTCCAGGCCGGCGCGCTGGCCGACGGCGTAGTCGTTGAAGTCGTGGGCCGGGGTGATCTTCACGCAGCCGGTGCCGAATTCCTTGTCGACGTAGCTGTCGGCGATGATCGGCACTTCGCGGCCGGTCAGCGGGAGTTTGAGGAGCTTGCCGTGCAGGTGGGCGTAGCGCTCGTCGGTCGGATCGACGGCCACGGCGACGTCGCCCAGCATGGTCTCGGGACGGGTGGTGGCGACCGTCAGCTCGCCCGAGCCGTCGGCCAGCGGGTACTTGATGTACCACATCGAGCCGTCTTCCTCTTCCGACACCACTTCGAGGTCGGACACGGCCGTGCCCAGTTTCGGGTCCCAGTTGACCAGGCGCTTGCCGCGGTAGATCAGGCCCTGCTCGTACAGGCGCACGAAGACTTCGGCGACGACCTTCGAACGGGTCTCGTCCATGGTGAAGTATTCGCGCTGCCAGTCGGCGGAGGCGCCCATGCGGCGCATCTGGCCGGTGATGGTGTTGCCCGACTTTTCCTTCCACTCCCAGACCTTCTTGATGAATTCGTCGCGGCCGAGGTCGTGGCGCGAGATCTTCTGGGCGTCGAGCTGGCGCTCGACGACGATCTGGGTGGCGATGCCGGCGTGGTCGGTGCCCGGCACCCAGGCGGTGTTATAGCCGCGCATGCGGTAGTAGCGCGTCAGGCCATCCATCACGGTCTGGTTGAACGCGTGGCCCATGTGCAGCGTGCCCGTCACGTTCGGCGGCGGCAGCTGGATGCTGAACGACGGCTTGTCGGCATCGAGGGTGGCGGCGAAGTAACCGCGCTGCTCCCACTCGGTGCGCCAGTATTGTTCGATGTCGGCTGGCTCGAAAGACTTGGCTAATTCCATGATTTGATGGCGTTTTGATTGGCGAAAAGGGTCATTATAGAGGAGGAGGGCGGGGCTGCGCGTGGGCCGTGACGGGATTTTCGGTCGGGATCGTGGCGCTGTTGCGTGTGATGTAATGGTCTCGCGGCGTCCGCGTGGGCACAGGTGCCCACCCTACGGGACACGCTGCGTATCCGGGTTTCGTATGAACTCGCCGTTTGCGGTGACCGTAGGGTGGGCCGGGCCGCGCTAGGCACCCGTGCCCACGCGGACGCAACACACCAATACCGGCACACGCAACAGCGCCACAACCCCACGCCCACCCATCCCGCATATCCCGCAAATTTTTCTTGCCAACGCCACAACACGGGCTATAATCCGCCCGCTGCCACAAGGCAGCAACGCTAGGGGTCCTGCCATCGAAACGATGCGCGGGTGAGAAATACCCTCTGAACCTGATCTGGATAATGCCAGCGAAGGGAAGCTTCCGAGATGCCGCGGTCGTGCGCCTGCACGCGCCTGCACCACTCTCCGCCTCCTTTGCTGGCTCCTCACGCAAAGGAGCCACATGAACGCCCCATTCAAATTCGACGCCACCACCGCCCGGGTGGACAGCGCCGCCATCGCACCCTTCCCGAAGTCGACTAAGGTCTACATCGAGGGCAGCCGCCCCGACATCCGCGTGCCGATGCGCGCCGTCGCGCAAAGCGATACCCCGGCCAGCTTCGGCGGCGAGACCAATCCGCCGGTCTTCGTCTACGACACCTCCGGTCCCTACACCGACCCGGCGGCCAGCATCGACATCCGGCGCGGCCTGCCGGCCCTGCGCCGCGCCTGGATCGAGGAGCGCGGCGACACCGAGGAACTGCCGGGACCGAGCTCGCGCTACGGCCAGGAGCGCCTGGAAGACCGCGGCCTGGACGCGCTGCGCTTCGAGCTGACGCGCAAGCCGCGCCGCGCGAAAGCGGGCGCGAACGTCACCCAGATGCACTACGCGCGCCAAGGCATCGTCACACCCGAGATGGAATTCATCGCCCTGCGCGAGAACCTGCGCCGCAAGGAGTACCTGGCTTCGCTGGAAGCATCCGGCCCGATGGGCAAGCGCACTGCCGAACTGCTCGGGCGCCAGCATCCGGGCCAGTCCTTCGGCGCGTCCATTCCGCCTGAAATCACGCCGGAATTCGTGCGCGAGGAAGTGGCGCGCGGACGCGCCATCATCCCGGCGAACATCAACCACCCTGAGAGCGAGCCGATGATCATCGGCCGCAATTTCCTGATCAAGATCAACGCCAACATCGGCAACTCGGCCGTCACGTCCTCGATCGGCGAGGAAGTCGAGAAGATGACCTGGGCGATTCGCTGGGGCGCCGACAACGTGATGGACCTCTCGACCGGCAAGCACATCCACGAGACGCGCGAATGGATCATCCGCAACAGCCCGGTCCCGATCGGCACCGTGCCGATCTACCAGGCGCTGGAAAAGGTCAACGGCAAGGCCGAGGACCTGACCTGGGAGATCTACCGCGACACCCTGATCGAACAGGCCGAGCAGGGCGTCGACTACTTCACCATCCACGCCGGCGTGCGCCTGGCCTTCGTGCCGATGACGGCCAAGCGCCTGACGGGGATCGTCTCGCGCGGCGGCTCGATCATGGCCAAATGGTGCCTGGCCCATCACCGGGAATCCTTCCTCTACACGCATTTCGAAGAGATTTGCGCCATCATGAAGCAGTACGACGTCGCCTTCAGCCTGGGCGACGGCCTGCGCCCCGGCTCGATCTACGACGCCAACGACGAAGCCCAGCTTGCCGAACTGAAGACGCTCGGCGAACTCACGCAGATCGCCTGGAAGCACGACGTCCAGGTGATGATCGAGGGCCCGGGCCACGTGCCGCTGCACATGATTCGCGAGAACATGACGCTGCAACTGGAACAGTGCCACGAGGCGCCGTTCTACACGCTGGGACCGCTCACCACCGACATCGCGCCCGGCTACGACCACATCACATCAAGCATCGGCGCCGCCCACATCGGCTGGTACGGCACCGCCATGCTGTGCTACGTCACGCCGAAAGAACACCTGGGCCTGCCCGACAAGGAGGACGTCAAGGACGGCATCATCACCTACAAGATCGCGGCCCACGCCGCCGACCTGGCCAAGGGCCACCCGGGCGCCCAGGTCCGCGACAACGCCTTGTCGAAGGCACGCTTCGAGTTCCGCTGGGAAGACCAGTTCAACCTCGGCCTCGACCCGGACAAGGCGCGCGCCTTCCACGACGAGACCCTGCCGAAGGAGTCGAGCAAGGTCGCCCACTTCTGCTCGATGTGCGGCCCGCATTTCTGCTCGATGAAGATCACGCAAGAGGTGCGCGAGTACGCCGCGGCCAAGGGCGTCGGCGACGACCAGGCCCTGGCCAAGGGGATGCAGGAAAAGGCGATCGAGTTCGTGCGCGGCGGCGCAAAGCTGTACCGCGAGGTGTGAGCATGCTCGAGATCGAACTGAACGGAGAACCCCATCAGGTGCCGGCCGGCCTGTCGCTCGATGCACTGGTGCGCGAGCTGGGCATCGCCAACCAGGCGGTGGCATTGGCCGTCAACCGCCAGGTGGTGCCGCGCCAGCAGTGGAACGAACGCCTGCTGGCGCAGCGGGACAAAGTGGACATCGTGCGCGCCATCGGCGGCGGATAAGGACAATACATGAACGAAGACTTTCTCACCATCGCGGGCAAGCAATACTGCTCGCGCCTGCTGGTCGGCAGCGGCAAGTACCGCGACCTCGACGAAACCCGCGAGGCCACGCTGGCGGCCGAAGCCGAGATCGTGACCGTGGCGATCCGCCGCGTGAACATCGGCCAGGACCCGAACGCGCCCAGCCTGCTCGATGTATTGCCGCCGTCGCAGTACACGATCCTGCCGAATACGGCCGGCTGCTACAACGCGAAGGATGCGGTCTATACCCTGCAGATGGCGCGCGAGCTCTTGAATGGGCACAAGCTGGTCAAGCTCGAAGTGCTGGGCGACGAACAGACCCTGTTCCCGCACATGCCGGAAACATTGAGGGCCGCCGAGACTCTGGTGCGCGACGGTTTCGACGTCATGGTCTACTGCAGCGACGACCCGGTGCAGGCGAAGATCCTGCAGGAGATCGGTTGCGTGGCCGTGATGCCGCTGGCCTCGCTGATCGGCTCGGGCATGGGCATCCTCAATCCCTGGAACCTGTCGCTGATCATCGAGCAGGCAACGGTGCCGGTGCTGGTCGACGCCGGCGTCGGCACGGCCTCCGACGCGGCGATCGCGATGGAGCTGGGCTGCGACGGCGTCTTGATGAACACCGCGATCGCCGCCGCCCGCGAGCCGGTGCGCATGGCGCGCGCGATGAAGCTGGCGGTGCGGGCCGGGCGCGAAGCCTACCTGGCCGGACGCATGCCGAAACGCTTTGCTGCTTCGCCGTCCTCGCCGCGCGAAGGGCGCATCACGTGACGCAAGAGCGGACGCATCACCTGAGCCCTGCCGCAGTGCCGGCGGTGCTGGTCTTCGCCGGGCTCGACCCCGGCGGCGGGGCCGGCCTCGCCGCCGACGTGCTGGCCATCGCCGCCCAGGGCGCGCACGCGCTGCCGGTGGCGACCGCGCTGACCGTGCAGGACAACAACCGCGTGCACGCCGTGCAGCCGGTCGACGCCGGCTTCGTGCTGGCCCAGGCGCGGGCGCTGGTCGACACGGTCGACGTCCGGGCGGTAAAACTCGGCATTCCGGGCAGCCGCGCCAACGCGCGCGCCATCGCCGGCCTGCTGCGCGAACTGCGTGTGCGCGACCCCGGCCTGCCGGTCGTGCTCGACCCGGTGCTGGCCAGCGGCCACGGCGATGCGCTGGCCGAGGACGATCCGCTGGAGATCGTCGGCGAGCTGCTGGCGCTGGCCACCATCGCCTTGCCGAACGAGCCGGAGGCCTGCGCCATCGGCGACTTCCCCTGCGAGCACCTGCTGCTTACCGGCGGCCACGGCGAACGGCGCTTCGTCGAGAACCGCTGGAGCCGCCACGGGCGCCTGGTGCGGCGCTGGCGCTGGCCGCGCCTGCCCGGGGGCTTCCACGGCAGCGGCTGCACCCTGGCGGCCAGCCTGGCCGGCCGCCTGGCCCTCGGCGAACCCATGGAGGGGGCGCTGGGCGCGGCCCAGGCCTACTGCCACGACACGCTGGCGCGCGCGTTCGCGATTGCGCCGGGCCAGCGCATCCCGCGCCGCATTTTTCATCCCCAACCCTGAAGGAAGACCATGCGAGGCCTGTATCTCGTCACCCCAAACTGGAACGACACCGAGCGCCTGCTCGCCAGCACGGAAGCGGCGCTGCGCGGCGACGCATCGCTCGTGCAGTACCGCCACAAGGAGGCCGACGCCGCCCTGCGCCTGGAGCAGGCGGGCGCGCTGCTGGCGCTGTGCCGCCGCCATGGGCGTGCGCTCGTCATCAACGATCACCTGGACCTGTGCATGGAGATCGATGCCGACGGCGTGCACCTGGGCGGCACCGACCTCGGCGTCGAGCACGCGCGGCGCCTGCTCGGGCCGGACAAGATCGTCGGCGCCTCCTGCTACGGCCAGCTGGCGCTGGCGCGCGCGGCCGAGCTGGCCGGCGCCAGCTACGCGGCCTTCGGCGGCTTCTATCCCTCGCTTGTCAAGAAATACGATTTCGTCACCGAGCCGGCGCTGCTCGACCAGGCGCGCGCCGAGCTGGCGCTGCCGATCGTCGTCATCGGCGGCATGACGCCCGCGAACGCGGCGCCGCTGGTGGCGCGCGGCGCGCACATGGTGGCGGCGATCACGAGCGTGTACGGCGAGGTCGATCCGGAAAGCGCGGCGCGGCGTTTCGGGGCGCTGTTCGCGATGGACCGGGCATGAACGCCTCTGGGATCGCTTACGCGTTGGCCAGGCGTTAGCCGTCGCCCCGGCCACGCTTAGTTGCAGCAGCGAGACAGGGAATGACCGCGTTCCGTATTGCTGGTTTATTGCCGCAAGGCAAAAATATATAATGCGCGGAACTTTCTACTTACTCTGACTGGACCGCACATGGACACTACCTTGATGAGCGATGGCGTGCTCGAAGCACTGGCCTTCAAGCTTGGCAACGAAGAATACGGCATCAAGATCTTGAAAGTGCAGGAGATCCGCGGCTACGAATCGGTGACGCGCATCGCCAGCGCGCCGGAACACGTCAAGGGCGTGGTCAACCTGCGCGGCACCATCGTGCCGATCGTCGACATGCGCATCAAGTTCAACCTCGGCACGCCGACCTACAACCAGTTCACCGTCGTGATCATCCTGAACATCCAGGACCGCGTGGTCGGCATGGTGGTCGACTCGGTCTCGGACGTGATCTCGCTCACCGCCGAGCAGATCAAGCCGGCGCCGGACATGGGCGGCGCCCTGAACACCGACTACCTGATCGGCCTGGGCACCGTGGACGAGCGGATGATCATCCTGGTCGACATCGACCGCCTGATGTCGGCCGACGAGATGGGCGTCATCGACAGCATCGCCGCCTGACGCGCGCCGCAAGGGGGAGCCGATGAAACAACTGAAGGTGGGAACCCGCCTCGCGCTGGGTTTCGCGCTGGTGCTCGTCATGCTCTTGGCCGTGATCGTGCTGGGCATCGCGAAGCTGGGCGCGCTCAACGACGGCACCGAGGTGATGGCGCGCGACGCCTATCCCAAGGTGGTGATGGCGCAGAACCTGGCCGACCGCGTCAACCGCACCGCGCGCACCGTGCGCGACCTGCTGCTGCTGGACGAGCCCGAGGCCAACAAGAAGAACCTGGCCGCGCTGGCCACCAGCCGCAAGGAAGCCGACGAGATGTTCGCCCAGCTCGACAAGCTGATCGTTTCCGAGAGCGGCGTGAAGAACCTGCGCGCCTACCGGGCCGCCTATGCGCAGTACATCGGCGCCATCGACGAGGTCCTCAGGCTGCATGCCGCCGGCGAGCGCGAGGCGGCGGTCGCGCTGCTCCTGGGCCCGGCGCGCAAGCTGCAAAGCGCCGTCTTCATCGCTTCCAACGAAGTGATCGAGCACCAGGGCGGCACCATGCAGGCCACCTACGAAGCAGCGGAAGCAACCTACGGCGCCGCGCGCAACGCGATGCTGGCGCTCGGCGCGCTGGCGCTGCTGGGCGGCGCGGCGGCGGCGACGCTGATCACGCGCACCCTGCTGCGCCAGCTCGGCGGCGAGCCGGCCTATGCGGCGCAGGTTGCGGGCGAAATCGCGGCCGGCAACCTGGCGGTCGCGATCGAGACGCGTGCCGGCGACCGCACCAGCCTGCTGTACGCGATCCGCGGCATGCGCGACAGCCTCGCCGCCATCGTCGGCCAGGTGCGCAGCGGCACCGACGCCATCGCCCTTGCCTCCAGCGAGATCAACGCCGGCAACCAAGACCTGTCGCACCGCACCGAACAGCAGGCCTCGTCGCTCGAGGAAACCGCCTCGTCGATGGAGGAGCTGACCTCGGCCGTGCGCCAGAACGCCGACAATGCGCGCCAGGCGAACGCCTTGACGGCGGCCGCGTCGAGCGTGGCCGTGCGCGGCGGCGAGGTCGTGGCCCAGGTGGTCGAGACCATGGGCGCAATCAACGATTCCTCGCGCCGCGTGGTCGACATCATCGGCGTCATCGACGGCATCGCCTTCCAGACGAATATCCTGGCGCTGAACGCGGCGGTCGAGGCGGCGCGCGCCGGCGAGCAGGGGCGCGGCTTCGCGGTCGTGGCCTCCGAAGTGCGCAGCCTGGCCCAGCGTTCGGCCGCCGCGGCCAAGGAGATCAAGGGCCTGATCGGCGACTCGGTCGCGCGGGTCGACGCCGGCAGCGCCCTGGTCGCTCAGGCCGGTGCGACGATGCAGGAAGTGGTCGAGAGCGTGCGCCGCGTGAGCGACGTGGTGGCCGAGATCAGCGCCGCCACCTCCGAGCAGGGCGAAGGCATCGAGCAGGTCAACGGCGCGATCGCGCAAATGGACCAGGTGACCCAGCAGAACTCGGCCCTGGTCGAGGAAGCCGCGGCCGCGGCCGAGGCCATGCAGGACCAGGCCGCGCGCCTGAACGCGCTGGTGGCGGTGTTCCGCCTGGGCGAGGGGCAGGGCGCCCAGGCGCCGGCGCCCGCGCCGCGGGGCCATGGGGCGGCGCGCATCGAGCCGGCAGCCGCCGTGCTCGGGACTGCCCGGCCGCGGGCCGCCGCGGCGCGCAGGGAACCGGTCATCGCCGCGGACGAGTGCTGAACCCCGGTCCCGATTCCGTTCATCCGAACCCGCCCGCAAGGGCGGGTTTTTTCTTGTCCTGCGCATCGTGCCCGGCCGGCACGGCGGTTTGCATACAATAGGCGCGTCTCCATGCTCACGAAGAGAAGCCGATGCGCCTGTTACGCCTGCTCGTCCACACCCGGCGCCACCCGTCCGCCATCCTGCTGATGGCGCAGTTGCTGGGCATGCTGCTGTATCCCTTCCTGGAAAAGACCCAGTTCGGGCACGTCGCCTTCAATGCCTTCGGTATCGTCATCCTCACCTTCGCCACCAACATGGTGCGCCGCACGCCGGGCCATACCTGGATCAGCGTCACGATGGCCCTGCCGATCATCGCGCTGCTGTCGGCGCAGATGCTGTTCGGGCTGGCTTACCTGCAGCCCTGGTCCTCGGCCCTGGAATCGCTTTTCTATTTCTACGCGGCCGGCAGCCTGATCGCCTACATGCTGGAAGACCGCAAGGTCACGCGCGACGAACTGTTCGCCGCCGGCGCCACTTTTACCCTGCTGGCCTGGGGCTTCACCCACCTGTACATCGTGGTGCAGGCGCTGGTGCCGGGCTCGTTCGCCGCCGCGGTCAACCCCGAGCTGCCGCGCAGCTGGAGCGAACTGAATTACCTCAGCTTCGCGCTGCTGTCGAGCACCGGGATCGGCGACGTGATTCCGCTCACCGTGCATGCGCGCGCCCTGACCAGCATCGAGATGTTCGTCGGCGTCATGTACCTGGCGGCGGTGGTGGCGCGCCTGATCGGCCTCACGATGCAGCCGCATAAATGAAAAATGCCGCCCGGCTCGCGCCGGGCGGCATCCCGTTTCAAGCGGTCAGCTTAGCTACCGCAGCCCAGCGACTTGATGCGGTCGTAGGCGGCCTTCGCCTGCACCAGGCCGAAGCCGTACTTGGTGTCGCGGCCGGCGGTGCCCAGGTCGAGCGCGCTCTTGCCCAGCGAGGAGCGGATCTGGACGGCGGTACAGGTCGGGAAGTAGCTCCAGACCAGTGCCGCGACGGCCGACACGTGCGGCGTGGCCATCGAGGTGCCGTCGTAGTAGGCGTAGTTCGAGGCCCGGATGCCGACAGTGGCGCTCTGGCCGAGCTGGGCCTTCATCGCCGCGCCTTCGGTATCGGTGGCGGTGACCGACGGGATGTTGGTCACGGTGGTGCCCAGCGTGCCGCCGAAGGCGCCTGCCACGTTGTTGTACACCACGGCGCCGACGCCGCCGCTGTTCTGGCAGTTCGAGACCTTGACCGCGAAGTCGACCGTGCCGCGCTGGATCAGGCAGACCTTGCCCGAGACGGCGGTGTTGACCTTGTCGCCGATGCCGAAGTCGGCCAGCGGTGCGGTCGCGGTCTTGACCGGCGAGCCTTCCATCGCGCCCGGCGCGTAGGTGGTCGAGCCGACCGTCAGGACGGCTTCCTGGCCGGCGCCCATCGGAACGGTCGACAGCACGCCGACGCCGGGGCCTGCCAGCTCGACCTTGCTGTTGTACTGCGAGAAGGTGGCCCACTGCTTGTTCTCGTCGACCGCGGCGACCGAGACCACGCTGGCGTAGCCGGCCGGGTAGGAGGCGCGGGTGTTGCCGTCGTTGCCGGCGGCGGCGATGTTCAGGATGCCGGCCGCTTCCAGCGAGGCGAAGGTGTTCTTCTCGGTGTTGTTCGACATCGAGCCGCCCAGCGACATCGAGATGACGTTGGCGCCCGCGGCCTTGCACTTGTTGGCCGCCGAGGACAGGGTCGACGAGTAGGCCCAGGCATCCTTGCCGAAGACCTTCACGATGTGCAGCTTGAGCTGCTTGTTGGCGTTGACGCCGACCACGCCGGTGCCGCTGTTGTTGATCGCGGCAATGGTGCCGGCGACGTGGGTGCCGTGGTGGTTCTCGTCGGTGTACCACCAGCCGGTGCCGCTGTCGTATTCGCCGGTGACGGTGTTGCCCGACAGGTCTTCGTGGCTGTTGTCGTAGCCGGAGTCGATGATGCAGACCTTGCGGTTGGCTGCGGCGGAGTCGCTCAACTGGTCGGCCTGGACCATCTTGATGCCGTACGGGACCAGCTGGCCGGTGGCATACGGCGTGCCGGTCGACGGGCTGGTCAGGGCCAGCGGATAGCGCTTCGCATCTTCCTCGACGTACTCGACGTTCGGGTTGTTCTGCAGGCCATTCAGGGCGGCAACCGGCACTTCGATGGCCATCGCGTTGGCGCCGAAGATCTCGTGTTTCACTGCACCTTTAGCGGTGGCGACGACGCCTTTCACGGCCGCTTTCGCGCCCGGTTTGAAGGCGACGATGACGCGGGTGGTGTCGGCGGGGGCTGCGCTGGCGGAATTGCAGAGCATCCCGGCGGCGGCCGCAAGCATGCACAGACTGAAGGTGGTTGACGCGCGGGTGAATCGTTGAACCATGTGACTTCTCCGTATGAAAGCCTATAGGAATGCCGCGATCTCTATGGTCGCGTGCACGTTTGGTACAAACGTTGATTACCGTAAACACGGTTCAGCCAGTGTAGGCACAGATGTATGCATGTGGCAATTGTCAGCGCAAGCGTGCGCAAGCCCTGTTGCAACGTTGCGTCAGGGCACAATTGAAAACCGTATAAACCGAAAAACGATGCTATATTTTTGGCCCTCACCGATGTGCACTCGCAGCAATTCCGAAGGGCAGCGGACGGCAAGGATCGTCCGGCCTTGGTATGATGGCAAATTCACCCATCTCATGTAGAGGACACCACATGAAAACCAAGGCAGCGATTGCATGGAAGGCGGGTCAGCCGCTGACGATCGAAGAAGTCGACCTCGAAGGCCCGCGCGCCGGCGAAGTGCTGGTCGAAGTCAAGGCCACCGGCATTTGTCACACCGATTACTACACCCTGTCGGGCGCCGATCCGGAAGGCCTGTTCCCGGCCATTCTCGGCCACGAGGGCGCGGGCGTGGTGGTCGACGTCGGCCCGGGCGTCACCAGCGTCAAAAAGGATGACCACGTCATCCCGCTGTACACCCCCGAGTGCCGCCAGTGCAAATTCTGCCTCTCGCAAAAGACCAACCTGTGCCAGGCGATCCGTTCCACGCAAGGCCGCGGCCTGATGCCCGACGCGACGTCCCGGTTCTCGCTCGACGGCCAGCCGCTGTTCCATTACATGGGCACCTCGACCTTCTCGAACTACATCGTCGTTCCCGAGATCGCGCTGGCCAAGGTGCGCTCGGACGCACCCTTCGACAAGATCTGCTACATCGGCTGCGGCGTCACCACCGGCATCGGCGCCGTGATCTTCACGGCGAAAGTGGAAGCCGGAGCGAATGTCGTCGTGTTCGGCCTGGGCGGCATCGGCCTGAACGTGATCCAGGCAGCCAGGATGGTCGGCGCCGACAAGATCATCGGTGTCGACCTCAACCCGGCGCGTGAGGAAATGGCGCGCAAGTTCGGCATGACCCACTTCGTCAATCCGAAGGAAGTCGGCAACGTGGTCGACGCCATCGTGCAGCTCACCGATGGCGGCGCGGATTACTCGTTCGAGTGCATCGGCAACGTCAACACCATGCGCCAGGCCCTGGAGTGCTGCCACAAGGGCTGGGGCCAGTCGATCATCATCGGTGTGGCCGAGGCCGGCGCGGAAATCTCGACCCGTCCGTTCCAGCTGGTGACCGGCCGCGAGTGGAAGGGTTCGGCGTTCGGCGGCGCGCGCGGCCGTACCGACGTGCCGAAGATCGTCGACTGGTACATGGAAAACAAGATCAACATCGACGACCTGATCACCCACCACCTGCCGCTGGACCGCATCAACGAAGGTTTCGATTTGATGAAGTCGGGCGAGTCGATCCGCTCGGTCGTGGTCTACTGATTCAGCCGTCGATTTTGTCGCCTGTCCCGCGAATCGTGCCGTTCGTCGCACGGCGCGGGCGGGCGCCAGCCGCCTGTCCTATTCTTTCTCCATCGACAAACCGCCCATGGAGAAGATCATGCAGGACACCCGCTTTGCCTCCCCATCTGTATCCCGCTCGCTGAAACGCCCATTGCTGCTGGCCGCCCTGGCCGCTGCCTGTGCATTGCCGCTGCTGCCGGCGCAGGCCGGAGAGGGCATCACCATCAACCGCACCATCCAGGCCGCCGACGGCGGCGAACCGTTCGCGCTGGTACGCGGCGCGGATAGCGCGATCACCGGCGACGCCGCCGCGAGCAAGCGCGTCAAGGAACTCAAGCGCAGCGTGAAGGGCGACTTCCTCTGGTTCCGCGAGGGCGGCAAGGAGTACGTCGTGCAGGATCCGGCCGCCCTGAAGCGCGTCGGCGACGCCTGGGCCCCGATGGAGGCGATCGGCGCCCAGATGGGCGGGCAGGGCGCGGAGATGGGCCGCCATGGCGCCTCCATGGGGGCGCTCGGCGCCAAGATGGCGCTGGCAGCCGTCACCTTCAACGAAGAAAAGATGGAAGCGTTCGGCAAGCAGATGGAAGCGGCCGGCAAGCCGATGGAGGCGGCCGGCAAGAAGATGGAAGACCTGGGCAAGAAGATGGAACAGGAGCAGCGCAACGCCGAACGCGTCACGCGCGGCGTGATCCAGGAGTCGCTGAAGAACGGGACCGCCAGGCCGGTAGCAGTGCGCGGCTGATTTTCATTGCGTTGACGGCAAAGGCCGGGCTGCTCGCGCACCCCGGCCTTTATTGTTGCTCGCGCATCTCGTAGGGTGGGCACGCGGTGCCCACGCGGGGATCGTCTGCGGCTTCGTCATCGCGCCCGGTTCCGGCACCGATCACCATCCCCGCGTGGGCACAAGTGCCCACCCTACGAAAAACGGCCGGAACGCGCAGGCATCCCGACCATTCGATCTACACCGTCTCGGCGCTTACTTGCGCATCACTTGCGCATCGCCGGCACGAACTCCTCCATCACCGCCTTGCGCAGCAGCGTCGGCGGCACCAGGCCCTGGGCCAGCACGAAGTCGTTGAATTTCTGGCGATCGAACTTGTCGCGCAGCGCGACCTCGGCGGCCTGGCGGGTTTCCATCAGGCGCTGGTAGCCGTAGAAGTAGGACGTCGCCTGGCCCGGCGCGCGGAAGGTGTAGCGCTGCACTTCCTGGGTCGCCATGCCTTCGGACAGGCCGACGTCCTGCATCAGGAACTGCTTCACGCCGTCCGGCGTGATCTCGCCCAGGTTGACCATCGGGTCGAGGAAGGCGCGCGCGGCGCGCATGGCGCGTGCCTGCAGGGCGAACAGCTGGCCGTCGAGCGGCTCGTAGGGCTGCACCTCGGCTTCGGCGTACAGGGCCCAGCCTTCGACGTTGACGCTGTTGAAGGCGAACACCGCGCGCGCGGTCGAGACGCCGGTCTCGATCATCTTGGCGAACTGCAGTTCGTGGCCGGGGCGGGCCTCGTGCGCCGTGATCGACCAGGTGCCGGCTTCGTGGGTGAAGTCGTCGAACACCATGCGCTTGCCCGACGCGTCCGGCGGCATGCCGGTGGTCAGCACGAATTCGCCGTATTCGCCGGTGTTGCCGATCAGGCGCGGCGGGCTCATGTGCGGCGCCGGCTGCTGGGCGTTCTCGGCCATCGTCGCCAGGCGGATCACGGCCTTGCGCTCGGGCAGGGTGACGATGCGGTTCTGGCGCGTGGCCTGCTCGAGCGCGGCCAGGCGTTCGGCATAGATCGGCATCACCTTGTCCAGCGGGATCTGGTCCTTCTTCAGTTCGAGCATGACGGCGCGGTAGTCGGCGTCCTTGAAGCCGCGTTCCCTGGCGATCAGCTTGGCCGTGATCTGCATCTGGTTGCGGATCTCGGCGAACGAGGTCAGCGACTTGGCGATCAGCTCCTGCGGGCTGATGTCGACGCCGAACTCGCGCAGGTTGTTGGCGTACACCTCGGCCGGCAGGCGGTGGTCCGTACGCGCGCGCGGCAGCAGTTCCGTCTTCAGGCGCGCGTTATACGCGAGCAGCTGCTTCTCCAGCGTGTCGAAGCTCTTTTCCCAGCCTTGCAGGCCGCTCTTGGCCAGCAGCTCGCGCATGCCCTTGAGCAGGGTCGGGGCGTCGTTCAGCGATTGCTCGATCTCGCCCTTGTAGGGGCCGAGCAGGTTCTTGTTGGCCTTCAGGCGCTCCTGCAGGCGCTCGTGCGCCAGTTCCGTGACCGGGCGGTAGCCCTTGGCCAGGCCGGCGTACTTTTCCAGGCGCACTAGCAGCGCCTGCTGGCGCTCCTTCGGGATGCGCGGGTCGAGCGTCGAGCGCATCACGCCGAACATCATGCCGGTCAGGTCGATGAAGGGCATGAAGTACTTGCGGTCGAGGGCCGCGGTACGCAGCTGGTCGTTGGCCTTGTTGATCAGGATTTCCAGGTCCTGCTTCACCTTCGGGTCGGTCTCGACCTTCAGGCGCTTCTGGTACTCGGCGATCGCCGCGCGCAGGTCCTTGTTGGTGGCCTCGAACTGGTCGCGCGAGAGGTCGGTGATCTGTTCGTCGTAGCCGTTCACGCCCAGGTTGCTGGCGCTCTCGGGCGAATACTTGGCCAGGACGTTCAGCAGGATTTTGGCGTTGTCGTTGCTCTTGGTGACCCAGGCCGGCTCGGCGGCAAAGGCGGGAGCGGCGAGGGCGGCGGCGAGCAGGCCGGCAAGGACGGTACGGACCAGGGGACGGGGTGGCAGCATTGCTTTCCTTTTTACGTGGCGACTGCAAAAACGGCTGCACCGCGCACGAGGCGCCGCGCAGCCCGGACGGGATTGTTCGTGCACCCGCCAGTATGCCCGTTTTTGAACGCGATATTGCTCATATGCATGTGTAAAAACACAAAAAGTTGCCTTTTGGTCAAATGTGTTTCTGTGGTCTATCGAACATCGAAAAACGGCTCAGCTCCATATAATCGGATCGATTACGGGTAAGCGGTTCGCGGGCCCAGCGCACACCATTTGCGGCCGCGTCCGCCTCCGCCTCTGCCCCGTAAGTTCCGCGTGCCGTCCCGCGCGACATGCACACGTCGCGACGGACGGACGCTGGACCAATTCGCCGCAAGAGATGGCTACTAAAATAGTTAGGATGATCAAATGACAAAGAATATCGCCATTGTAGGCGCTGGGTTTTCCGGAGCTGTCATTGCAAACCAGCTCGCACAAGCCGGCCACAAGGTCGAAGTATTTGAATCGCGTCCGCATATCGCGGGCAACTGCCATTCCGAACGTGACGCCGAGACCGGCGTCATGGTGCACGTCTACGGGCCGCACATCTTCCACACCGATAACGAGCGGGCCTGGGAATTCGTCAACCGCTACGCCGAGTTCAAGCCTTACGTGAACCGCGTCAAGGCCATTACCGGCGGGCGCGTCTTCACGCTGCCGATCAACCTGCTCACCATCAACCAGTTCTTCGGCAAGACCATGCGTCCGGCCGAGGCCCAGGAATTCCTGGCCGAACTGGGCGACAAGTCGATCGAGAACCCGCAGACCTTCGAGGAGCAGGCCCTGCGCTTCGTCGGCCGCGAGCTCTACGAAGCCTTCTTCAAGACCTACACCGTCAAGCAGTGGGGCATGGAGCCGTCGGAACTGCCGGCGAGCATCCTCAAGCGCCTGCCGGTGCGCTTCAACTACGACGACAACTACTTCAACCACAAGTACCAGGGCATGCCGGCCGAGGGCTACACCGCGCTGGTCGAGAACATCCTGAAGGTCGACGGCGTCACCGTCCACCTGAACACCCGCTTCGACCCTGACCAGAAATCGCAGTACGACCACGTCTTCTACAGCGGCCCGATCGACGCCTGGTTCAAGCACGTCGAAGGCCGCCTGCCTTACCGCACCCTGGACTTCGAGATGTTCCGCGACAAGGGCGACTACCAGGGCAACGCCGTCGTCAACTACTGCGACAACGAGCAGCCCTACACCCGCATCACCGAGCACAAGCACTTCTCGCCGTGGGAACAGCACGAAGGCACCGTGCTCTACAAGGAATACAGCCGCCAGTGCGGCGAGGACGACATTCCCTATTATCCGATCCGCATGGCGCGCGACAAGCAGCAGCTCGAGCGCTACATCAAGCTGGCCCAGGACGAAAGCAACGTCACTTTCGTCGGCCGCCTGGGCACCTACCGCTACCTGGACATGGACGTCACCATCAACGAGGCGCTGATCACCTCCGACAAGTTCCTGGAAGCCGCCCGCGGCGACGGGAAGATGCCGGCCTTCGTGATCGATCCGCTGGCGTGATGTTCAGCTGCCCGGCTTCCATGAGCAGCTGACTAAAGGAAAGGCCGCTACCTTGCCGGGGCAGCGGCCTTTTTGTTTTCGTGCCGCCGGCGCCCGAACGCGTTACATATGCCAGCGCATCGGCGAGACGATCTGGATCCCTGTCGCGTAAAAAAGGACGAAGAAGGCGAGGCCGACGAGCAGGGCCACGAGCAAGGCCACGCCCACCTGCATCGGGCGGCTGACATCCGGCGCCTTGCGGCTGTACAGCCACGCGATCAGTACCCACTGAAGCAGCGTCAGCAGGAAACTCACGCGGGTATCCAGGGCATACCTGACGACGTCCCGGGAATATTCCTGTCCCGCGAACAGGAGCGGATACATGGCCAGTACCGGTTTGTCGAATACCAGCATGAGGAATCCGAGGCCGATCGGTATCGTGAAAACTGCGATCAGGTAATACAAGGGGCCGGTCAAGGCGGCGACCAGTAACATCGATACGAATGCTTGCTTTTGGGTAGGATTCATGGCGGCTGTGATCTTGCGGTATCGAAGTTGGTCAAGGGCGAACAAGGTTGCGCCTGAGTATGGTGCGGTCCTGGCACTATGGCAATCTTTTAATGTTGCTTTGGCAATTTTTCTGTGTCAGCATGAGCGATCACTTTTCCGGGATTTCTCCTCATGCTGCACCTCAATCGCATCGCACTGGCCGTGTCGCTCGGCGCCACCGCCGCCTTGCTTTTGCCCAAACGTCGCCAGCTTCCCAGGCCGAGCGACCGGCCACGACCTTCCCCTACACGCCCGGCCTGGACGTCAACGCGATGGACAAGAGCGCCGACCCCTGCGTCGACTTCTACCAGTACGCCTGCGGCGGCTGGATGAAGAACAACCCGATCCCGGCGGACCAGGCGCGCTGGTCGGTGTACGGCAAGCTGGCCCAGGACAACCAGCGCTACCTGTGGGGCATCCTCGACGGGCTGGCCAGCCAGAAGGAAGGCCGCAGCGCGACCCAGCAGAAGATCGGCGACTACTTCGGCGCCTGCATGGACGAGGGCGCGATCGCCAAGCGCGGCGCGGCGCCTCTCGCGCCCTGGTTCGACCGGATCGACGCGATGAAATCGACCCGCGACCTTCCCGCAGTGCTGGCCGCGCTGCAACTGGGTTTGTCGGACGACGACTTCTTCTTCGGCTTCAGCGCGAACCAGGACTTCGGCGACTCGACCCGCGTGATCGCGTTTGCCAGCGGCGGCGGCCTGGGCCTGCCGGACCGCTACTACTACCTGAAGCTTGATGCCCGCTCGAAAGACATCCGCGCCAAGTACGAAGCCCACCTGGCCACCATGTTCGGCCTGGCCGGTGAATCTCCGGAGGTCGCCAGGCGTTCGGCCGCGACCGTGATGCGCATCGAGACCGCGCTGGCGAAGGCGTCGCTGACCCGCGTCGAGAAGCGCGACCCGTATAAACTGTTTCACAAGATGGACCTGAAGGCCCTGCAGAAGACCACGCCGGGCTTCGACTGGAAGGCCTACCTGGCCGCGCTCGGCCAACCGGGCGTGGACAGCGTCAACGTCACCGAGCCGGCCTTCTTCAAGGCATTCAACGGGCAACTCGTTCGCAGCGACCTGGCCGCGATCAAGACCTACCTGCGCTGGCACGTGCTCGAAGCGCTGGCGCCGGCGCTGTCGCCGCAATTCGACGAGCCGCACTTTGCGTTCTTCATGCAGACCCTGCGCGGCGTCGAGCGCCAGCAGCCGCGCTGGAAGCGCTGCGTGCAGATGGTCGACCGCCAGCTCGGCGAAGCCCTTGGCCAGGAGTTCGTAGCGCGCGCCTTTTCGCCGGAACTGAAGGCCAAGGCGCTGCACATGACGCGCCAGATCGAGGAGGCGATGGCGAAGGACATCGAATCGCTGGCGTGGATGAGCGTCGACACCAAGCAGCGCGCGCAGGAGAAGCTCGATGCCATCGCCAACAAGATCGGCTATCCGGACACCTGGCGCGATTATTCGGCGTACGAGGTGCGCGCCGACGATTTCGCCGGCAACGTGGTGCGCGGCAAGACCTTCGAGAACCGTCGCCAGCTGGCCAAGATCGGCAAGCCGCTCGACCGCGCCGAATGGCTGATGACGCCGCCGACGGTGAACGCCTACTTCAATCCGCAGATGAACGACATCAACTTCCCGGCCGGCGTGCTGCAGCCGCCGCTGTTCGACCCGAAGATGGACGACGCGCCGAACTACGGCAACACCGGCGGCACCATCGGCCACGAGCTGACCCACGCCTTCGACGACGAGGGCCGCCAGTTCGATGCCAAGGGCAATTTGAAGGACTGGTGGACGAAGAAGGACGGCAAGGCCTTCGAGGAGCGCGCCGCGTGCATCGTCGAACAGTACGGCAAGTACACGGTGGTCGACGACATCAAGATCAACAGCAAGCTGACCCTGGGCGAGGACGTTGCCGACCTGGGCGGCCTGATCCTCGGCTGGATGGCCTGGAAGAACCAGATGGCGAGCATGCCGCAGCAGGCCCAGCCCTTGCGTGATGGCTTGAGCCCCGAGCAGCGCTTCTTCGTCGGCTATGCGCAATGGGCCTGCGAAAACGACCGCCCGGAAAACCTGCGCGTCTCGGCCGCGACCGATCCCCACTCGCCGGGCAAGTACCGCGTCAATGGCGTGGTCGTCAACATGCCGCAGTTCGAGCAAGCCTTCAACTGCAAGCCGGGCCAGCCGATGGCGGCGGTAAAGCGTTGCCGGGTGTGGTGATCGAAAAACGGATGCGCGGGGAGTTCGACGCCGGCCCGCGGCGCTACCCGTAGGGTGGGCACTCCGTGCCCACGCGTTACGCGCGTGCCCGTAGTCACGAGCAGCGAGATATCGCCCGCAAAGTCCGTGTTGAACCGCAGCAGAGGCTTTGTTCGATGTTGCGAGCGATATGTCGCCGCCAACGTCGAAAGGATGCGCACGTAACGCGTGGGCACGGAGTGCCCACCCTACGAAACTCCCGCGGCGGTGACCCGTAGGGTGGGC